>JAFXGM010000019.1 GCA_017513195.1 Clostridia bacterium
ATAGAACTTATCCATTTGGCTGTCGTATAAGCCGACAACCTTTTTGTTATTGTAATCTTCAAGGGTGAACTTTGCGAACATACTGCTTGAAAAGTAAGCATTGGTGCTGACTTGTCTTGCTACGCCCTCGTCATTGATTGTAACCGTGTAATAAACTGCGCCACGGTATGCATACGAGGTAGAAACGTTGTCGAGCATTACCTCATACGAATTAAACTCTGCATAATGCTTCAAGATATAAAGCATTTTGTAGCCGTAATACGCCACGAAGGGCAAGTAAATCACGCTATAAATTGACATTACTATCAGCCAAACCTGCAAACCCATACCGGGTTTTATATCATCAAAGCCAATTATAAGTACGCCGAAAAGCATCACCACGGCTATAACAGCCCAAATTCCAAGTAGCCAACAGAAAGAGGTTTTTCTCCATTGGTACTCAACGCTGTTTTTAATATCTACTTTAGTAAAATTGTTTTTCATAGTTAATCCTCTAATCCATAGTCCTTCTGCTTATATACAGAATGCTTGCAGAGCGTAAGCGGCTCGGTGTCCTCGTCCTCAATCTTCGTGCGATAGAGGTTACAATGCAAAATGCCTTTCAATCCTTTGACGGATTTCAGACCACGGCAGCCGTCAAACACAAGCGTTGTATCTTCGGGAAGTGCCGAGAAAAGGCTCTCGTCGAGATAGGAAACGCTTGCATCGTTAAATGCAAAATGATTGATATGATGGTTATTTTTCATAAACTGTGCAAGACCGTCAACACGGCTTACGCCATAGAAGAACACGCCTATACTTTCGGGCAAAATAAGCCCCGAAATATCCACAGATTTATATTTGAAAAACGCAACCTCGTGCGACTTTATCACCGCATCTGCAATAAGGGCTTCATTTTTCTTTTCGGTGTAAAAGCTGATTTTCTTTGCGCCGACTTTTTCTTTTCCATCCCATTCAAAGACAGTCATTGAGCCGTCAATCTCGCTATACTCATATCTTGTATCCGAGGTGTAGGAATAGGTGGTTACAAGATGTTCTTCCCATTCAAGTGCTGCGGAGATTTCGCCTTGCTTCTGCATCAAAATGGGAGTCTTGCCACCTCTGACATAGTTGATAAAATAATATGCCGCCGAGCCATCATCAAAATGAGTATACCCGTCATAAACGATTTGGTTACCTTCTACCGTCCATTCCTCAACGACCTTTTCGTTTTCGGTTTTACAGGCGTGAATATAGGTGGGATAAGGCATACCGTTTTTGAAGAACGGAACGAGGTATCGCATATCACCCTCGTAAACAACTCGGAAAACCACGTCGAGCGTTTTCACGTAGCTTTCTATGTAAGTGAGCGTTTCACCCTCGTAGTAGTATTTAAGATATGATTTCTTCGCACCGAGCTTTTCGGTACGCTTAACTCCACGCGCAAGCTCCTTTGCTCTATGGAACATACCAATGTCAAGACCTGTGTGCAGGTCGCAAAGATTCTTTGCATATTCTACCTTGGTTGCCTGATCTCTCGTGTCAATCCACGGGATACTCTGTGCGAATGCGTTTGTTTTATCAATCAGCTTGCCGAGATATTCAAGTCTTTCGGCTTCTGTAAGTTCAATTAAGTGCATAGTTAGTCCTTTTTTTCTATTGGTGTTGTGCTTGCGTTTTTCCAAAGAGTTGCCAACGAATAATTTAGTGCCTTAATCTCGTCAAGGCTGATTTTATATCGGTCATCGTATTCCTTCTTGTATCGGAAAGCCGACCACTGAAACGCCTTTTCGGTGTAGCCCATAACTTTTAGTCTATTGACAGCATTTGCAAAATCTCTTTCGCCTTCGGTAATATAACGCATATCCACAAGCTCGTCATCCACGAGCTTTGCGACAAACCACGTATTTGCAATTTTCGTTTCGGGACTATATAAAATTCCTGATACATAGTAGCAATCGGTATTTTCGTCATACTCGATAGCCGATAGGCGAAAACGCTCTCTATCAGAAAACAACTGACAGACGAGAGAAAAATCGTCGGTTTTGTATTTTGCCAAAAGCGTTTTTAATGTACTTGTGTGACTTTCAATGCTGTAAAAGTATTTTCCGTCCGGCGAGAATATCATATTTTCATCCTGACCGCCGTCAATCTTGGAAAAACGGAACTTTTTGACGAGCTTTAACGGCTCAAAAGAATAGATTGCCATTCTTCCATCGGTGGTTTTAACTACAAAAATATCACCGAGCGGAGAGATAACCGCATTATATGCGTATGTAAGATCCTTGAAGGTGGCAAGCTCTGTGCCGTTTTTGTCGTAAACGTACACGGTGCTGCCTGTAAGACCTATATCGTATTTATCGTTGCCGATAAAAGTCCAAAATTTCTTTGCCATAGTTAGTCCTTTTCATCATCCGAAGGGGGATTTTCACGGGTTTGGTATTTTACCACGAGAGCATCATATCTCTTTTGGTATTTTTCGACTTTTGCAGCATCGTGAAGCGACTTGGGTGTTCTTCTGCCTATGATGGAATAAAAAGCACCATCGCAAGCACTACCAGTAAAAACGCAATCAAGTCCTTTTTCCACGTTTGGAAGCTTTGCTTTCAGCCACGCAAACTGCTGAAAAGTGAAGAAGCTGTCGGGAGTGTAGAATATCTTTAAGCCCTGCAATTTTGAAAGGATATCAAGATAGTATTCGCTTGGTTCATCCTTGACAATATCAAAGCGCAGTTCCGTGAGCTTCGGCATATCCAAC
>JAFXGM010000020.1 GCA_017513195.1 Clostridia bacterium
AATAAGGTGTTCGATTTTTCGCCCTTGGAAAAATGCACCGAGCTTGATGCGATAATGATGTATTGGAATACAAAGCAAGCAACACTTTGGGATGTTAAGAAAAACACCAAGCTCCGTAGTTTTGAAATGACCGATTATTATAGCATTTCGGATATGTCCGTTTTTCGTGGTAGCTCGGTTGAAATGCTCCGTTTCTTTGGTTGCAACAGTTGCTCTTCGTTTGTATCAAAGATGCACGTTGCAGATTTCAGCTTTGTGTTGGATATGCCGAAGCTCACGGAACTGCGCTTTGATATTGTCAAGGATGAACCAAGCGAATACTATCTTGATATCCTTTCAAAATTGCAGGGCTTAAAGATATTCTACACTCCCGACAGCTTCTTCACTTTTCAGCAATTTGCGTGGCTGAAAGCAAAACTGCCTAACGTGGAAAAAGGGCTTGATTGCGTTTTTACTGGTAGTGCTTGCGATGGTGCTTTTTATTCCATCATAGGCAGAAGAACACCTAAGTCGCTTCACGATGCGGCAAAAGCCGAGAAATATCAAAGCAGATATGATGCTCTCGTGGCAAAATACCAAACCCGTGAAAATCCCCCGTCGGATGATGAAAAGGACTAATTATGGCAAAGAAATTTTGGACTTTTATCGGCAACGATAAATACGATATAGGTCTTACAGGCAGCACCGTGTACGTTTACGATAAAAACGGCACAGAGCTTGCTACCTTCAAGGATCTTACATACGCATATAATGCGGTTATCTCTCCGCTCGGTGATATTTTTGTAGTTAAAACTACCGATGGAAGAATGGCAATCTACTCTTTTGAGCCGTTAAAGCTCGTCAAAAAGTTCCGTTTTTCCAAGATTGACGGCGGTCAGGATGAAAATATGCTATTCTCACCAGACGGAAAGTATTTTTATAGCATTGAAAGTCACACAAATACATCAAAAACTCTTTTGGCAAAATACAAAACCGACGATTTTTCTCTCGTATGTCAGTTGTTTTCTGATAGGGAGCGTTTTCGGCTATCGGTTATCGAGTATGACGAAAACACCGATTGCTACTATGTGTTAGGAATTTTATATAGCCCCGAAACAAAAATGGCAAATACGTGGTTTGTTGCAAAGCTCGTAGATGACGAGCTTGTGGATGTGCGCTACGTTACCGAAGGCGAAAGAGATTTTGCAAATGCCGTCAATCGCCTAAAAGTTATGGGCTACACAGAAAAGGCATTTGAGTGGTCGGCTTTCCGATACAAGAAGGAATACGATGACCGATATAAAATCAGCCTTGACGAGATTAAGGCACTAAATTATTCGTTGGCAGCTCTTTGGAAAAGCGCAAGCACAACACCAATAGAAAAAAAGGACTAACTATGAAAAACAATTTTACAAAAGAAGATATTAAAAACAGCGTTGAATACCAATGGAGAAAAACCTCTTTCTATTGGCTTCTCGGAATTTGGGCTGTTATAGCCGTGGTAATGCTTCTCGGCGTACTTGTAATTGGTTTTGATGATATAAAACCCGGTATGAGTTTGCAAGTTTGGCTGATAGTAATGTCAATATATAGCGTGATATACCTGCCATTTGTAGCGTATTACGGCTACAAAATGCTTTACATCTTGAAGCATTACGCAGAGTTTAATTCGTATGAGGTAATGCTTGATAATGTTTCTACCTCGTATGCGTACCGTGGCGCAGTCTATTACACGGTTACAATCAATGACGAGGGCGTAGCAAGACAAGTCAGCACCAACGCTTACTTTTCGAGCAGTATGTTCGCAAAGTTTACTCTTGAAGATTACAACAATAAAAAGGTTGTCGGCTTATACGATAGCCAAATGGATAAGTTCTATATCATCAAGAAAATAGGTTAAATTGAAACGAAGGAGGATACCGATATGAAGAAAATAATTGCCTTACTGCTCGTTGTTTTAACCGTTTTCGCGTTATCTGGTTGTAACGGTTACTACGGCAGTATCTTAGAAGCACATTGCAATTCAGAAGAATTGAATGTCACTCGAATTAGGGTGCGATTACATAATAAAGAAGATGTTTGCTGTATTTCCTACATTGATTACGAGCTTGAATATTTCGACGGTGATGAAGTAAACATTTATATCCCTCAAGAAGTAATAGTTACTGAAAGCGGAAAAGCATATACAGTACGCTCGCTCGGTGGACAAGGTATGTTCCGTCATTCCATATACATATCTATTAAAGACAGAGAATTTACCGACGAAGAATGTCAGGCTCTTAAAGTCAATATCCATCTCGGCGATGTTGAATTGGACGAAAACCAGACTTTCCAAATATCTATAAATCAAAATTTTCACAGAAATTATGACAACCAACATTTTGTAAAGTAAAGCAAAACAACAAAAGGAGGATACCGATATGAAGAAAATATTAGCCTTACTGCTCATTGTTTTAACCACGTTCACGCTGTCCTCCTGTTTTCTGTTCGGTGACTTTACCACCCATCCCGACATGGTGGAATACACCGAGAACGAAATCTTGGAG
>JAFXGM010000021.1 GCA_017513195.1 Clostridia bacterium
ATTGTTACGTGCGTAGGCATACTCCACACCATATTCAATATTTACGTACTTAAAATGAAACCGATGGATGAGAACGGTATGGGCGAGGGTTACGAGGCAACAAAGCCGTGGCATCCGCTTTATAACATCTTATCGTTTTCAATATTTGGCTTTGCATATATGAACGGTCTTGCAGAGCCGACAATATCCGAAGCTCTGATAACAGGAGCGATATGGGCAGGTATTTGTATCGTATTTGATGTGTTCGGTTGGGTGCTTATCAAACACCCGTGGAGCTTGTCTTTCAAGGAGTTCTACGTGGACTACCAACCTTGGATCACGCTCATATATCTTGCGATATTCGCAGGCCCCACGGTTGGATATTTGTTTACGCTGATATAGTGTGATAAAATAAGGCTTGCATTATATTAACAAAAATTTGACAAGATAGAGGAATATAAAATGAACTTGGAAGAACTAAGAAACGATATAACATTAAAACAGAAAAAAGGACTACCTTTCATTTGTGCTTCGGTTGTTATATGGCTATTGATTTTAATAGTGGTATTGTTAGATTTGTCGCAAGAAAAAGAGAATTTATTTGTATTTTGTTGCTCGTGTCCTTTATTGCCTATTTCTTGGATCATTGGCAAAATATTAAAAACAGATATCTTTGAAAAAAGCAATCCACTTGGCAATGTCGGGTTTTTATTCACCTGCAATCAGTTTTTATATTTATTGATTGTTATGTGGGTATTTAATGCTGTTCCTGATAAAATGGTAATGGTATATGCGATGGTATTTGGGGCACATTTGCTTCCATATTCGTGGCTGTATAAGTCAATTAGTTATCGAGCTTTTTCAATTATTATTCCGATAGTTGCATTAGTTATAGGATGTATGTTCTCGGCTTTTTTAGTTGCCGTTACTCTCTTAATAATAGAAATTATATTTGTCATTGCTTTGTTTGTTGAGCTACATAAGTTCAAAAACACACAAGGAGAAATTTCAGATGAGACTGAATAAATATTTTACGGAGATAAGATATGGCAAGCAGCAAGGAATACATAGAATTTGTTTTAGACCAATGTAACGGTCTTTCTGCCCGTGCTATGATGGGCGAATACGTGTTATATTACGGTGGCAAGGTTGTCGGTGGCGTATATGATAACCGTCTGCTTTTAAAGCCTATGCCATCTGCAAAAGCACTTATGCCAAATGCAGAGTATCAATTACCCTACGAGGGAGCAAAAGAAATGCTGCTCGTTGAGGATGTTGAAAACGGAGATTTTTTAAGACAATTATTTGAGGCAATGTATGTTGAACTGCCCGAACCGAAAAAGAGGAAAAGCAATGAAAGTAAACATTAGAAAATGGGAGCTTGCAGATGCAAAGGATTTAGCGACAGCAATCTCAAATAAAAAAGTTCAAGATAATTTGCGTGACGGATTACCGTACCCTTATACCGAGCAAGACGGAAAGGAGTTTATTTCCGCTATGCTTGATGCTGATGAAAATGACACGTTCGCTTTTGCAATCACTGCGGACGAAAAAGTAGTCGGCAGTATCGGTGCTTTCCGTCAAACAAACATCCATAATAAGACCGCCGAGCTTGGCTACTATATAGCCGAGGAATATTGGGGCAAAGGAATTATGACCGAAGCAGTAAAGCAACTTTGCGAGTATGTATTCTCCCATACTGACATTAACCGTATCTATGCAGAGCCGTTTGCTCACAATATCGGCTCTTGCCGTGTGCTTGAAAAAGCAGGTTTTCAGCATGAGGGTACGCTTCGCAGTAATGCAGTAAAGAACGGTGAGTTGTTGGATATGAAAATGTATGCTCGGTTAAGAAAAGAGGTTTGAACAAGTGGAAAAAAAACCAAAAAAGCAAAAGAAAATAATTATTATCTCAATTATAAGCGTTCTGCTTGCAATACCGTTAATTATATTGCCCGTTACAACGGTTATCGTCTATGAGTCGATTTTCGGTGAGCGTTATGAAACGGCTTCTTGGTTAGAGTTCTCGGTTGAAGATTACGAGGGGTTGCAAATGGAGCGAAGCGACTTCCAATCCGAGGATGTGACACTTGCAGGCTATAAATACTCAAAGGCAAATCAAGAGATTAAAGGCGTTGTAATCATAGCACACGGACTTGGTGGCGGTGGACACAATACATATATGCCTTTTATTGATTACTTTACTTCTAACGGCTACTATGTGTTCGCTTATGATGCGAGAGGAAACGATAATAGCGGCGGTGATGCCGTTGATGGGCTTCCGCAAGGTATTATCTGCCTTGACAATGCCCTCCACCACGTGGTAGCAATCGAGGAATATCAAGACCTTCCTGTAACTCTGTTCGGACACAGTTGGGGAGGTTACTCTGTCGGCAACGTGCTGAATATGCACCCCGACATCAAAGCGGCGGTTATCATTGCCGGATTTAACGAAAGCGAAGATCTGCTTGAATATCAAGGTCAGCAGATGGCAGGCGGCGGAAAAGCGCCTGAATGAATATTGTCTTACTTTGTTTGCCAAGGTTGAGCCAGAGGATGAGGACGAAAAAAGCGAAGAGCACGAA
>JAFXGM010000022.1 GCA_017513195.1 Clostridia bacterium
CGTGGACGTTGCCTATATCGCCATTACCACGCCCGAAACCATCAATTCGTCTTCTCCTGCACAGTTCAAAAATGATAAAGGCGAGTTGATTTATACCTTCAACGAGTCAAAGCTTTACGATATTGTACAGACAAATATCAATGCAGCCGAAACCGCAGGCGCTGATTACGTGATTGCGCTTTCCCACATCGGCTACGATGAATCGGGCAACTTGGCTGACATTACCGATGTGATTGAAAACACCGATGGCTTTGACGTGGTATTGGATGCACACTCTCACTCAGTCATTGAAGAAAAGGTGATCAAAGACAAGAGTGGCGACGATGTTTTACTAACCTCTACCGGAACAAAGTTTGAATACATCGGAAAGCTCACGATCAAGAACGGTGCCTTTGATACCGAACTTGTAGAGGTGGAAAGCTATACCAAAACGGATCCGGTTGTCGATGC
Organism: Clostridia bacterium; assembly: GCA_017513195.1. Classification (GTDB taxonomy): domain Bacteria; phylum Bacillota; class Clostridia; order Oscillospirales; family Acutalibacteraceae; genus UBA737. The sequence goes on from JAFXGM010000022.1 coordinate 451, forward strand.
ATACATAACGGAAATCAATGAAAACTACGCGCAGCTTGGTAACCGCAAGATCGGTGAAAGCAAGGTCGAGTTTATCACACACGACAAAGACGGTAACCGCTTGGTAAGAAACGCAGAAACAAATCTGGGCAATTTTTGTTCTGATGCTCTGCGCGTGATGACCGGTGCAGATATGTCCTTTGTCAATGGAGGAGGTCTCCGTGCACCAATGGAATCGGGAGATATTACCTTTAATGATATTTTCTCTGTATTTCCGTTTAATAATCAGATCGTAACTGCAGAAATTTCGGGACAGATACTCATTGATTTTCTTGAAATGGCTGTGATGAACTATCCTGAAGAAGACGGCTCGTTCCCGCATATGTCGGGCGTAACTTTCTCGGTCAATAAATCAATTCCTACATCCGTCAAGGTGGATGAGAATGGATTTTTTGAAAAGGTTGACGGTGCGTACCGTGTGTATAACGTCAAGGTTCTTGATAAGACAAGTGGCGAATATAAAGCACTGGATCCTAACGGCAAGTATATTCTTGCAGGTTTTAACTATTTCATCCTCGATTTTGGCGGCGGTATGACCATGTTCAAGGATGCCAAGATTCTGGATGCCGAAGGAACACTGGATGTGGAACTGCTTGAAAACTACATTGTCGAGCACCTGGGCGGCGTTATCGGTGAAGAATACGCTGAAGTTAAGCCCAACATCTCCTTTACTGATGGTGTGATTACAGAGACTCCCGACAATAACGAAAATAATGAACAAGAGGACAAAGAACCTTCCTCTCCGCAAACAGGCGACAATTCCTATATTGTTGTGTGGGTTCTCTTAGCAGTCCTCAGTCTTTCCGCTCTTGTCATTTTAGGCATCATTCGCCGGAAAGAAATTCAATAAAAAGATACACGCCCAAAAGGGTATTAATATAAAGACGGAACGCACAAACGGGCGGTGACGGCAAATCCGCCATTGCCCGTTTTGACAGACTGGAGCTACGCAAAGTTAAAGAAAGCACCGGGTCATTATTACGAAACATATTACGAAAAGGATTTTGTAATTGCCGCACATAATTATAAGTCGCATTTTGGCAGATTATCGGAATTACAAGCGAGTGATGTCGTTGTGTTTACCGATGTAAGTGGAACAGCGCACTACTACGAAGTGGTGATTTTGGAAACACTGCCAAAAAACGCAACAAAAGAAATGATTACAAGCGGATTTGATCTTTCGTTGTATACTTGCACCTTAGGTGGCGGTAGCCGTGTCACAGTGCGTTGTACCGCTGCCGAAAATAGTGTCTGAAAATCTTTTGAATAACGAAGTTAAAGTTTACAGGAAAGCGGTACAATAAAAAATATAAACAAGGCGATAACTACATTTAATTTTGATAAAACTTTACCTTTAATTGAAAATATGTGTTTAAATTAAACACATTATATCAAAATCTACAAACTAAAAAATACCCCCGAATACTCACTGTAATCGGGGGTATTTTTTAGTTAAACGAATTTACTTTAATATCCTTAAATTTGGTATGCGGTGGAGTTAAAATTCAAATTTATTCTTTAGGGTCGCATTCTATTCCTGTGTTTTCTTTAATCAAACGAATCAAATATTTTTGTAACGATTTTTCAGGTGTGCTTTGGACATATTCAATTAACTTCTTTTTTCCGTCCGGAGACATCCAAATATTTACTCTGTCTTTTTTTGCTTGAAATTTTGCAACAGCTTTTCTATGCGAATCAATTGACATGCTAACCACCTCTTAATTTTATTATATACCACTTCCCTGCCTCGGTCAATCAATTTTTATTTTTTTGCGTTTTTCTCTTGACAAAATCAGTCGACTGATTTATAATATATTCGGTCAGTCGACTGATTTTATTTTAAAGGAGAATATTATGTCAAAAATAAGTTTTCAGGCTAACCTTATTTCTCGTGTTATAAATCTAGCTCCAAATATGCGTTTTATTGCTCGTTATGATTCTGAAACAACTGGAATAAAATCTTGTATGCTTGGATATGAAGATCGTTCTTTTATATACATATTGACAGTTGATTTTGAAAAAAGTGAGCAGTGTATTTACGTAGGTCAATCAAAATCCCAGTACTCACGTTTTTCAGCTCACATAAAAAAATATGCATTCGACCATATTTATCTATTTGAGTGTAAATTAGATGAATTAAACAGTAGCGAAGCCATAATCACCAACGATATGAAGCCTTTATACAACCGCAATAATAATCCCATTGTAATGCGGTATCGTAATATACTTAATATTGATTATGACGAACCTAAAACTAAGGCTATTATAAACCACCATCTTCAACTTTTAAAACGATACGAACAAACCGGATTATTTGGTTTTTCACTAAATCCCGCCATATTTGCAGTATTAGCATCAAAAGCTAAAGAAAAAGGCTGTAATTGCAGCGATCTGCTTCAGACTATTTTGGAGCAGTTGTTTTCTGGTGATATTGCTGTTGAACTACAAAACGATCGAACGCTTTCGAAAACTAACCTTGCTACAACCATAGAATATGCCAAAATACACGGGTGCAGTCCAGAACAAATTAAACAATATCTACGAGAAGAAAATCGTATTAAAGGCGGAATACAGATTGGACGTGACTGGGTGTTTCCAAAGGATACCTATTTTCCGGAAGACAGAAGAAGAAAATGTCAAAAAAATTTTATTGATTTGCACTGATGTTTGTGTTATTATAATACTGTAATTTGACAATGAACAACAAGGAGAATAATTATGGATATACATTCTGTTCGTCAGTTAATGAGGACGAAAAGTATATATGAAATACCGATGCGTGTCACCTTTTATGCTCGTGTATCTTCTGAGAAAGACGAACAACTTAACTCTCTTGATAACCAGATATCCTATTATCGTAATTTTATAAAGAAAAACGCTAATTGGGAATTTGTTGAGGGATATATTGACGAAGGCCTCTCGGGAATGAGCACTAAAAAGCGTGAGAATTTTCATAATATGGTGAATGATGCTAAGGCGGGAATTTTTGACCTTGTTATCACAAAAGAGATTACCCGTTTTGCCCGTAATACCCTTGATAGTATTCAATACACTCGTGACCTACTCTCCTACGGTGTAGGCGTATTCTTTCAAAACGATAACATCAATACGCTTGACGAAGATAGCGAGCTTCGACTAACTATTATGTCCGGCATTGCTCAGGACGAACTTAGAAAACTATCAAGCCGTATCAAATTTGGGCATCAAGAGGCCATTAATAAAAATGTAGTCCTTGGTAACAGCAGAATCTTCGGCTACCGCAAGAACAATGGACGGCTTATCATTGATGAAAAAGAAGCCGAAATGGTACGTGAATTATTCATGCTTTACGCCACAGACAAGTACAGTATGAAACAAATCGAGGATATTTTCTGGAACAAGGGATACCGCAACAATAATGGTAAACGAATCTGCCACAGTACAATGTCCAACACTATTTCTAACCCCAAATACAAGGGTTACTATGTGGGCAACAAGGTGAAGATTATTGATATGTTTACCAAAAAGCAGAAGTTTTTACCACCTGAGGAATGGGTTATGTTTAAAGACGAATCGGGTGAAATTGTTCCTGCTATTGTTAGTGAGGAACTTTGGGAACAAGCCAACGTTGTTCTTAAAAGACGAAGCCGTGATGTTAAGAACAGACAAAACCAATGCAACCACCCAAATCTATTAACCGGTAAAATGTATTGCACACATTGTGGAAAGCTCTACTACCGTAAGGACAGCAAAGACCGCAAAGGTAATGTTCTATCTCGTTGGATATGTAGCGGTAAAATAAACAACGGTACCGACTCCTGCCCCTCCTTTACAATTTATGAGGAAGAAATAAAGGAAATTCTTTATGAGGTTTTCAAAGACACCGCAGAGGATGCAAGGTTAATTATTGAGGAATATACAAACCTGTATGCTGAAATGATTAAAAACGATAGTTCTTCCAACGATTTGCAAAAGCTAAAAGAACGACTTGAATTGCTGTCAAAGAAAAAGTCCAAATTGCTTGAATACAATATTGCAGGAGAAATCAGTGATCGTGATTTTGTTGAGATGAACAAGCAAATCTCAGAAGAATCTGCTGAAATATATTCAGCTATTGAAGAAATGGAAAATGAGATAAATTCAAGAGTGGGATTCAAGGAAAAAATTGAGGAAATTAAAACAATACTTCAAAAAGCAGAAAGCGAAGCCTCACGTGAAATGATAGACTCCGCTTTCGTAAATAAATATATTGATAAGATATATATAACACCCGTAGACGACGGTGTTATCGAGATTTCGGTAAAAATTTTCACAGGCGATACCTTTGGTAAAGTCTTTGAAAAGTTAGGGTGCCATCTCGTTGGCAGTACGGGACACACTTTTAAAAAGATGATCGAATCTTACGAAAACAGCATGAAATAAGTTGTAGGCAACTGCAACTAACCAAGGGGCGCCGGCAGTTAAGACTGTCGGCGTTTTTTAAAACACGAGTATATTTTAATTAAAACACACTCAAACTAATAACAAACAATTTAAAGAGGTGAAAATATGTTTGATAAAATTTGTTTGGTCCTTGCCATTATCGGTTGTCTTAACTGGGGTCTTGTAGGACTTTTTAGCTTTGACCTTGTTGCTTGGGCTTTCGGTGGCACCGGCACCTTGATAAGCCGTATTGTTTATACCGTAATAGCTTTAGCTGGTGTGTGGTGTATTTCATTGCTTTTTAGAAGCGAGCAGGCACATCATCAAGTATCGGACTAACTGCAGATTAATAAAGCTCTCGATTGTCTATATGACATTCGGGAGCTTTTGTTTTAATTATTATTTAATTCGCACCTATAATGTACAACCTTTTCCCCATCGTGATGGGTTTTTGTAAATTTTGTTGCGTTGAAACCGCATTTACGGTAAAACTCAACCGCATCGTTGTCGGTTAATGCAAGCACAAAGGTAAGTCCATAATCGTTTACAAGTTGATTTATCATATAAGAGCCAATGCCATTGCTACGAGCGGATATATCAACCGCAATCCCAACAATTTCTGCCTTATCTTTACCATCGAACAAAACCGATATAACGCCCTTTATTTCGTCTTGCTGAACACAGGCAAAATACTTTATAGACTTGTCGGCCAAAAAATTATCTATCTTTTTACTAAACTTTTCTTCGGTGGACAAAAACATACAATATTTGTAAATATCATACGTTTTTAAAATATCATCTTTGTTAGTTAACTCTATTAATTTAAGTTTCACATCATCACCTGAAAATTAAATACTTAAGTATAAAAATATTAAATTAAAATATACCCTTGTTATATTTTATCATTGCACGAAAACTTAATACAAGTCCAATAATAATACCTACGACGAGAATAACAACACCTGCCAAAACAAAAGATTGATTGTCGGTATAAAGCGTTATGGCAGATAAAATACCGAAAATAATAATTGCAACGCCAATAATTATGGTTCCAAGTCCTACACCTTTTCCAAAAGGAATTTTATCCTCTTCTTTTACTCGTTGTCTATGATATGAATGGATTGATGATATGTTACCACGCATATTTAGAGCGCCAAGAACGATGCATATAACACCTACAATTAACATTACAATAAACGCCGGCATAATATTTCCTCCGTAAAATTTTATTTTCTCGTTCCATCATCATTAAAAGTCTTTTTAAGCGCAATTTCCGTTGGAAAAATTGATGCGATTAAAACTATAAGTTGAACAGTCATAACAATAGTTGCAACAATTCCAATAGTATCTTCATTGCCATTATAAAACGGAATATGTACTAGTACTGTTGGAACAAACATTATAAGACCTATCTTCCACCAAAGGCGACCACAGTATTCGTGAGCAAATCGCCAAGTGTCCTCGTTTTTCATAGAACGAGTTGTTCTGTAGCCGAATATATAGTTTATGTTTTTCGGTGTATGCTTGTACATTATCCTGCCAAACCCTATCATCATAATGGGTATTAGTAAATCACAAGCAAATATAAACCACCAAAACCACATATCAGTTAACTCCTTTTCACAATATTATAAATCAATATCCATCTTATACTTATCGTCAATAAGCAAATAATTTACCTTATGCTTTTTTGCTTGTAATAACACATACGCATTATCTTCTAACACGCTTTCCATAGTACAATATGTATCGTCCAAGCGATTTTCAATAACATTTGCATATTTCTTTATGTCCGCAAAATGATTTCTTATGTAATTTTCACTCATTACAATGCAGTAGTATTCTATGTTTTTAAGGTATTCATTATCAAAATCCTTTGCCCAATCAAAAGGAATATAGCACCCCTCGACAATAAGATTTTGCTTGTTTTCTATGGCAGTTTTAATCATTTCGCGAACAATCGGCCATAAATATGCCGTAAGTTTGGTGTCGTCACTCATAGGGGTAAGTTTTGTGTTGCCGCTACGTATTAAACCCATTTTTAAATGGTCGATTGAAAGATATGGGTATTTATACTTTTCGAGCAACTTTTGTGCAAGTGCTGTCTTGCCGGTGTGCGATGCACCTGTAATTAAAAGAATCATTACTTTTCTCATTCCTGCCTTTTTCTAATTTGCAAAACAATTATATCACACAGCTATATGTTTTTCAACATAACATCAAAACAGCCTGTTTAAACAGGCTGTTTAGTTGTGATATTCTATTGCTTGTTGTGTTTTTAAGGGATATGCTATAAGTGTATTGCAGTTTAGGTTTTCTTTGTGCATATCTACTGCGTTAATTTGGTTATTGTTATAGGTGGTGTAATAATAAATTCCACGGTCGGTGTTACAGCAAGAGCTGTATATTGTAACTGCATAATCATTTTCCCCTGCTTTAACGCAGCCCCGTGGCATTGCCACTGACTGCAGTATATGAAAGAATTGACTAACACTCTCGTTTTCTGTGTCACGCGATACCGAATTCATTTTTACAAACGTTGCCCTTACAAACCTCGACACAGACGAAAAATCACCAGGTAAGCCCATAGCACCCATACCGCGAGAATAAGTCTTTAGTTGCAAATTATTATCTAATGCAAAGGTGTTTTGCGGCGCATCATTTGTAAGCGACATATAGTTGTTAAGATTAAATAACTGGTAATCAAAGGTTGGGTTATTTGTAAGCACACCCGCGGGATTGTCGTATACCTTTATACCTTCATTTACCGATTCAAGTGTAATAGATCGCTCTTTGTCAGATATAATCCAATGCAGTGGTGACAGTGGCAATTCATCGCTAAAATTCTCGTTTAAAATATTTATTTGCTCAAGTAACCTTTCTGCTTCACTCACAGTCGCACATTGCCCTAAAACCCAAGGTATTAACTCAAATGGGGTTGTGTTATCTTTGCCCTCACAAAAAGGCTTGTAGTGAGCATTTTGTGGAAAATTAAGTGCGGCAATACTAAGCCCATGTTCGTTGGTCGCATCGTAATATAACGGATAACTCTCGGTAATATATGCCATACCAATCATTGCAAAATGGCTTTTCATCTTACCCACTTTGCGAAACTCAAAAATAAAATTTCGTGGTGTAATGGTGACTGTTTCATTATAAGAATATTCCAAGTCCAAATTTCTGCCAAAATAATGATCTTTTGTTTTATAGCTGATTGCTGTGCACATACAATTACTCCTAAAATTTTATATATTATTATTTTAGCATTGTTTACTTAATAAATGCAAAAAAGCGATAGGTTTTTACGCCTACCGCCTTCTTTTTTAGTCTTGTTCTTTAATTAAAATTACATACTCAGTATATTCACCGTCTTTTAGCTCAACCATCAAAACATTTGGGTCTTCTTTGACATTATACAATCCGCCTACACCATCTTTTAAATGGAACGTGCCCTCAAAATCGTATGCTTCACCTAAGTGTTTATCGGGTGTGTAGGCTTTGGTGCTTGTGCTGCATTGCACGTAATTAGCACCACCGTACTTAATCATTCCAATAAATTCACGATCTTCGCTTGATTGGTTGTTTGTTTGAGGTTGTGCGTAATTATTTTCGTCAATTACGGTTGAGTTTTCCGACTTTACTGATGGTGTTTTGTCAAAAAAATCACCCTGCCACAAGCCTATTCCTAAAATTGCCATAAGGCAAAAACAACAAATTGGTAATATTACTTTTTTCATATTTTTTCTCCTGCTTCTTTGGTTATTTTCGTGTTCCCCAATTCTACGGAGAACGTCATTTGCCATTTCGTTATAGTTCTTCATAAACGAAGCCCTCCAATTCAAGTTGTGATTTAAGTGCTTTTCGAGCGCGATACACAAGTGTTTCTACATTATGCACGCTTTTTTTCATTACAACTGCTGCCTGCTTTGTGCTAAAATCTTCAAAATAAACAAGCCACAATACCTGCCTATATTCTGATTTTAGTTTTGCGAGTGCACGATGCAGAGTAATTTTTCTTTCTTCTTTAATGTAGGCTTTTTCAAGATTTTGTTCATCGCTAAAAAGCTCAGGACAATCATCTATTGAGATATTACTGCGTTTAGAATTTCGCCTTAAATAATCAATTGCCACATTCCGTCCGATTGTGTAAAGCCAGGTTTTAAAAGAGCCTTTTCCCTTATCCTTTGGTTTCTTTAAACCGAGAAGCACAAAGGTATCTTCGGCAAGTTCTTCGGCGGTATGTATATTGCCTACGAAGCTGTTAAGATAAAGAATAAGACCGTCTTTGTAATCCCTTATGATTTCTACTAGGCCGCCTTCATCACCATCTTCGCGGAAACGGCGGTAGCTACTTGCACCGTTGTCCATTCGCTTCTCCTTTCCGAAAGGTGCTTGCTTTGCCCTTTCACTTATTACACGAAATTAATCTACAAAACCTCACAGCGTTTTTTAAAAATAATAAAACAGCCCATGAAAAATCATAGGCTGTTTTAGATTAAGAGATTTTAAAGGTGTTTGAAACAACGTTTTCAATTACAATACGATATTCGCCTTTTTCTAAAGGTAAGTAAAAGTATTTATCAAGATTGATTTCCCTCGTTTCAGAGTCTTTGGGTGGTAGCTGCTGCGCCATCTCCGTCCAAAAATGATCAACCTTTTCGCCAACAAATTTCCATTTACCATCTACTAATTTATGCAGTGCAAAACATTCGTCAGAAGAGTTGATCCAACCGTCTTGCTCGCCAATGTTCGTTATAGTGTATCGTATTACCATATCGTCGGCAGAATATTCCTGCTTTTCGGTAACACATTCTAAATCCGGCACAGAGGTAATTTCACGCTCGATATCATAAAGCTTGTTGGTATTCTCGGAACACGCCAATACAAAAAGAATAGCCAAAGCCAATAGCGCTATAACAAGTGTGTATAGTTTCCTTTTCATAAACTATCTCCTATCAAACCTTATCTTTTGCCCATATGATTATCTCTTTTAGCTTATCGATTTGCTCTTCGGTAAGGTCTGCCTGACCTTTATCACAACGGGCATATCCTTCGGTAAGATTTATGCCGTAGCCCGTACCAAACTCGGTATCTACCGTATATTCAGGTAGGCATTTGCAAAGCTTGTTTTTATCATAATCAAGATTTACAAGAATATCGGTCATTGTAACCGACTCGCCACCCCAAAACTCATAGCTATTATTTTCATCAAAATATATAGTTGTTATGGTGTTACCACAATAACCGGAAATAGGTTCTGAAACTGTTTGCTCTTTTGCAGCAATTTGGTGCGTATGCTCACTTGTTGATGACTGCAAACCACTATCGATTGATTCACACGCGCAAAGTAAAAGTATTAGCAAAATGGAAATAAACGTAATAAATATTCTTTTCATTACATACACGTCCTTTCACTTATAATACTTTTAAAGTGATAAAAAGGTTGCGGTTATAATTTATTATTTGAATTTTATCATTTGTACGCTGTTGCTCTTAATTTCAAGCTGGCAAACTGCCGCGTCAAGCATACCGATTATATTACCATTTTCGTCTATTAAATCGGCACCATTGGTGTTTGTGAGGTCAATGGTGACTTTTTCAGCCGTGTTGCAATAGTTTGCCATAAACTGTGCGCGTGTGCCGTCGCTTGATTCCCAAGCGGTAGTAAGCACCTTTTGATATTCGGTATAACGCTCTTGATTTGTTTTATACATAAGCACGGTATCGCTTACAACCTTACATGGCTTTATCATACTGCCAAACGTAAGATATTTTTTACCAACACCGCGTTTATAGGCCGTAGCCAATTTTATAAAGTTTAATACAGCTTTTCTATCAGGCAAATACGAGAAATCTCGCTCGCCCCAAGCCCACGCAATTTGACCATCCTGATTTATAACAAGAGTCATAAAATCGCCCGCTAGGAACGAGTGCGCTGCGCGTAGCAAATAGCTATCGGGTGAACGCTTAATATCAAAGATGTCAAGCGAACATACCGAGTTGCCCGAAAAGTTTTGCAAATACTTATGATAAATGTAGCCATAAAGCGGTATAAATTTACCCACGTAACCATTTAGGTTAAAACGATTATCGCTAAGGTTCATATATGGTAAATAGCTTTCAGCCGCAGCAGATTCGCAGCCTAGTAATACCTTTTCGCCAACAATGCCCTTTAACTTCTTTAAAAAGTCGGTCATATGATCTACCATCCACTTGCCCGGTACGGCGGGATGACCGTGTTTATCACTAAAGCAAAAATATGGTGTACCACCATGATTTTGGTCAAGAATTTGAATGTAATCAAGACCGCAAGATGCCATTTTGCGCGCCTCTTCCAAAAGCACGTTTTTGGTAAAATCTTGTGATATACACATATCGTAGCTCTTGCGTTGTGCTTGGCAGGTCTTAGAAATAAGTTCGCCCGTAGGTGACGCACACATATACTGCGATAGGTTGTTTTCATCAAACTCTTTTTGCATATTAAAGTCGTTTATATTGCTTTGCAAAGTATAGCTAATACCGCTACAATAAACGCCCAATATATAATCTCTTTTATGTAGCTCTTTACCAAAATCGGCAAGCATTTCGGCCCCACCAACAGGCGGCCATACGTAAGGTGGCGCCCAAGGAGCTGTTCCCTCCCAGTGCATAAGCACCGACATAATGCGGCTGCCGGTTGCCTCGCCTATTTCTTCAAGATAAGGCAGAGCATTGTTGTATGGAAAAAGTCTATTAGGTCCCGATGGGTCGGTATCGTGAATGCCCTGTACGGGGTATGTTACAACAAGCGGCGAATCGCTGTACCACTCGGGTAGGGTTTTATTTTCTTCTATAGCAGTTAAATTTTCCGGCAAATTTGCCTCAAACCAAGTTCTGTAAAGCTCGGCAGCGTCATGCCAGTCGCCCTTAAAGAAATCTATTACCAAATTAAATGGCAAATTGTAATCTGCCACATCGGCATTTATTCCGGGGTATAGTCTAAACTGCATTTTAATTGCATCGTCAAGAGGACCAATATCAATACCCTTTATACTGCGCTCGCTGTCCTCGGCCGCCATATAGATGCCTGCGGCATCGTCATAATAAGACAAAAACTGACTTTGAATAACAGCCGGAAACATACTGTAAAGTCCCTCGCTGGGGTAGTTCATTGGTCGGTATTTATAAGGATAAAACTGCTCTTTTAAAGATATATCTTCAAGTAGCAAACCCTCGTTTACATCTACAACAATCTTACCACTGCCACCACGGGCTACAAGGTCGTTTGGTATTGCGTACTGGCAAAAATCAACCCATTCGACATACATACCGGTATGATTTTCGAAAGAGAAATTTGCCTCAATCCTATTACCAAAAACTAACGATGCACTAACAACCAAATCATCAAAATCGTATTTGATTGTAATGGTGTCATCAGCTTTGCAAATATCTATGCTTTTCGCATCGTCCGAATTTAAAATTTCGGTTTTTTCACCGCTGCGAAGCTGTAAATTTAAAAGCGGTAATCTTGTTTTTAAAAACTGCTTACCACCACTAATAAGTGATACAATAGCTCCCTTGTCATCAAGTTGAACTGTGTATTTTTGGTTTTCAAATATCATAGGACGTCCCCCTCGTTTTGAGTGTTTATAGTATATCATGTATTACTGTCTTGTTTCAATAAAAAATAGAGATATAAATTTATTTATATTAAAGTATCATTTCCATACCGATTTTTTGAGGTTTAAGCCCCATTGACTCGTAAAAGCGCAGTGCCGACGGGTTGCAGCTCCAGACATTTAGTGTTAGGTTGTAACAACCATTTTCTTTTGCAAGCTTTACTGCCGCTTGGTAAAGCTGTTTGCCAATGTGCTTTCCTCGTAGATTTTCGTCAACACACAAATCATCTATATAAAGCGTTTTTATATCGGTTAAAACCGAATTGTCCTCGTGCTGTTGAAAAACACAAAAACAATAGCCCATAACGCTGTCGTTTTCATCAACCGCTACGAGTATAGGGCGCTCTTTGTCAGCTAGTAGCACCTTTAAATCCTTTGACGAATATTTTGTACCTATTTTAAAAATATCGGGTCTGCCACGGTGATGCACCAAACAAACCTGTGACAATAAATCTAGCATTTTGGGTATATCTTTTTCTACTGCAAGTCTTATCATACCTATTCTCCGTTATTAAGTAAAATGAATTATGTTAATTATAGCACAAAATAACGTGATTGCAAATATAAAGCTATTAAAAATTTCATGTAGACTACGTCTACAATGTAGTTTTATATTATTGCCGAAGTTACACCGAATTTTTCAATTTTACACTTTAGACTTTCAACTTGCAAAAAAGATCAAAATGTTGTATTATGAGCATATGATTTTTTGAGGTGATAAAATGGTAAAAATGATAAAATGTAAAAATTGCGGCAAAGTTTATCCTATTAATCTTTCAAATTGTCCTGAATGTTTTGCCAAAAATAAGCAGTTATCTATTAATGTAGTTGTAGGCATTTTTCTAGCTATTTTTGTATTTGTTTTTATAATGGTCATGGTCAATATTACATTTAACAATAACCCTAATGAATATATTAAGGACACACCAGCAGATATAATATCTTCAGAAGGTTCCATTTCTTTGCAAGAATTTTATAAAATAGAGATTGGCATGACTTATGAAGAAGTATGTAATATTGTTGGTGGCGAAGGAACGCTTAACACAAGTGTAGATTTAGAAATGGGAGATGAATATAAAACCGAAATGTATTCTTGGACTGGTGACGGTACAATTGGAGCAAATGCTAGCATAACATTCCAAGGCGGCAAGGTCATTTCTAAGGCACAATTTGGATTAAAATAAGAAAAAGACGGCGAGTAATCGCCGTCTTTCGTTTTGTTAGGGTTTGTTTACAAATCAACCACGTTTTTCGGGCAATTCGTGAATTGCCCCTACGATATTTTGCACTGTGTTCCATCGTGCTTGATTTCATAATCTTTTTTATAAATCAAATCACTTATAAACACAAACTCGTACCCTTCGTCTTTAAGGCATTTTAGAATGTTCGGTAATGCGGCGGGTGTATGGTCGGCGTCGTTGTGGAATAGCACAATACTACCGTTTTTTACCTTGCTTGTAACTCGTTTGAAAATACTGTCGGGTGTGGCATTATCTTTCCAGTCAAGAGAGTCACAATCCCACTGAATTGTGTACATATCGACGCTTTCTACAGTTTCTACAACGCGGTTATCGTAGTCGCCGTACGGTGGGCGGAAAAGCGTTGGTTTTTTGCCCGTTACATTTTCTATCTTTTTATTACAAGACTCAAGTTCGTCAATCATTTGCTCGGTTGAAAGTCCCGTCATATACGGGTGCGTGTTAGAGTGGTTTTGCACCTGATGACCTGCGTCAGAGAGCTGCTTTACCGATTCGGGATATTTATCTACCCAAGCGCCTACAACAAAAAAGGTGGCCGGCACGTCATACTCTTTTAAAATTTTAATAAGCTGCTCGGTATCATCGTTTCCCCAAGCCGCGTCAAAGCTGATAGCCACCTGTTTTTTGTCGGTTTCCACACAGTAAATCGGTAGTTTTCGCTCGTTGTTTGCAAAGGTGGCAACCGAGCCCACAGCCGCAATCACAACCGCCAACAGTGCACTAACGCACCACATAATTTGCTTTTTTGTAATAATAAAATATCTCATAAAATTTCAACCCTTTCATCCCTATAAATGTTATGATAATGGGCTTGTATAATATGAAAAAATGCTAACCAAAATTTTGGTTAGCATTTTTGTTTATATGGATTTTATTTTGTCATTATTAAATTCGCTAAATTCTATGCCACTAAATGCAACTTTTAGTTCGTTGCAAAGCGGTTTTACAATAATGTTTTCGCTTGTATAATGCCCTGCGTCAAATACGGTGACGCCACTGTTTACAGCATCAATAAACACGTTATGCTTAATATCGGCAGAGATTAGCGCGTCATAGCCACCAGCTATAACGTCACCAAGGTAATTTCCGCCCGAGCCCGAGCACACAAGAACACGGTGTATCTTGCGACCGGAATCGGCATATTTTACCGCACCGCCAAGGCTGGCTTTTATATGCTGTGCCAATTTATCGGCACTAGTAATACTGCTTTCGGCTTCACGAATTAAAAAGCCGTCATGGGCAATAAATTCTTTAACATTTGTAAGACCAATCGCCTCACAAAGTCGCTCGGTAACGCCGCAACAGGCAATATCAAGATTTGTATGCATTGATATTACCGAAATATCGCTCTTTACAAGCTCGTAAACAACGCCGCCTGCAAGTATGCTTTTAAGCCCCGAAAAAATTACAGGATGGTGCGTTATAATAAGCTCGGCACCAATACTTTTAGCGTAGTTTACTGCATTTATATCACAGTCAAGGCATACCACCGCTTTGTTTACCGTGACATTGCCGTCACCTACCAAAAGTCCGACGTTGTCAAAGTCACACGCGGTATCAAGCGGGTATTTTTCTTTTAAATATTCTAAAACGTTATTTACTGTCATCATTTTTTCTTTGCAAATGAGTCTTTGAGCGCAACGGTGCGGTTAAAGACTATTTTATCAGCAGTTGAATCCTTATCTACGCAGAAGTAACCCTGACGCATAAACTGGAAGGTATCCCCTACCTTAACGTCCTTAAGAGAAGCATCAATAACAGCATCACTTAAAACGGTAAGTGACTCGGGGTTGAGGTTATCAGCAAAGGATGATACACCCTCTTCGTCACTTGGGTTTTCTACGTTAAAGAGTCGGTCATAAAGACGAACCTCGGCTTTTACGCAGTTTTCTGCGCTTACCCAGTGCAGTGTGCCCTTAACCTTGCGGCCGTCGGGTGCTTCGCCACCACGGCTTTCGGGATCATAGGTGCAGTGAACAACGGTAATATTTCCGTCTGCGTCCTCTTCGTGTGAAGCATATTTTACAAAATATGCACCTTTAAGTCTAACCTCTTTCGCAGGGCAAAGTCTGAAATATTTGCCGGGTGGGTCTAACATAAAGTCATCGTCTTCAATAAATATCTCACGAGAGAAAGTAACACTTGTCTTGCCAAGCTCGGGCTTATTGGGGTTAATATCAACCTCAATTTGCTCTTGTTTTCCCTCCGGATAGTTATCAATAACTACTTTTAGTGGGCGCAATACCGCCATGGCTCTGTCTGCGTTTTCGTTAAGATAATCACGAACACAAGACTCAAGCAACGCATAGTCAATTACGCTGTAAGCCTTTGAAACACCGATTTTGTCAACAAAAGCGCGTACTGCCTGTGAGGGATAACCGCGGCGGCGCATACCGCAAATGGTAGCCATACGTGGATCGTCCCAACCGCTAACAAGTCCGTCGTTTACAAGCTTTAAGCACTTACGCTTACTGGTCAAAGTGTAGTTTACATTCATACGAGCAAACTCAATCTGACGTGGTGGCTCGTGCGTAATGTCAGCCGCCTCTAATACCCAATTATAAAGTGGGCGATGGTTTTCAAACTCTAATGAACAAAGTGAGTGTGTAACGCCCTCACGCGCGTCGCTAAGTGGATGAGCAAAGTCATACATTGGGTAAACACACCACTTGTCACCTGTGCGGTGGTGATGAGCCTTAAGCACACGGTAGATAACAGGGTCGCGCATATTAAGGTTGGATGATGCCATATCAATTTTAGCACGAAGCACCATTTTACCCTCTTCTATTTCGCCTGCTGTCATTTTTGCAAATAATTCTTTTGTTTCAGCAATAGGTCTGTCGCGATATGGGCTGTTTTTGCCGGGCTCGGTAAGAGTGCCGCGCATTTCACGAATTTCGTCAGCAGTTGACTCGTCAATGTATGCAAGACCTTTATCAATAAGCTTTAGAGCACACTCGTAGATAAAATCAAAATAGTCGGATGCATAGTACACATTGTCCCAGTCAAAACCTAACCACTTAATGTCTTCCATAATAGCGTCAACATACTCAACGTCTTCTTTTGTGGGGTTGGTATCGTCAAGACGAAGGTTACACTTGCCCTTATATTTTTCAGCTGTGCCAAAGTCAATGCAAATAGCCTTTGCGTGACCTATATGCAAATAGCCGTTTGGCTCGGGCGGGAAACGTGTTTGCACACGACTATATACGCCCTCAGCCAAATCCTCGTCAATAAAATCATAAATAAAGTTAGAGGGCTTTACTTCCTCAACTTCTTCGTTTAAAACCTTGTTTTCTTCCATTTTATAAAACCTCTATCATAGCGTCTATACGCTTAATGCATTCGTCATAACCCAATACCTGCATAATACTGCAAAGGTCGGGTGTGTTGGTACGTCCCGTAATCGCAATACGAAGTATTGTGCTAAGGTCACCCGCACTACCCTTGTAAGCGTCGGGGTTTGCCTTATACTCTTTAGTTTCGGCGGCAAACTGAAACTTTGGCGCTACCAACTTAATTTTATCAAACCAAGCCTGTCTATCATCTGCCACGTCATAAACCTTTTTATATTCTGCCAAAAACGCCTTTGCATCAGCAGCATCAATATTTTCAGGTAATGTATGATTTGGTGTATAGAGTGCATCAAAGAAGTAAGCAAAATACTGCTTTGCTTCGCTCCATTTAGCAAGGTCCTTACGCGGCTTTTTAGCGTCGTCACGGTCAATGGCAAGCATTGCCTTTGTAAAGTCAGAATTTGCTGTGAGCATTTCATAAAACTCACCGTCAAACTCTTTTGCCCAAGCGGTAAGATGTTCGTAAACCTCGTCACTCTTCATAGCAGCAATCTTGGTTTTACTTACGTCGTTAAGCTTGTTTTCGTCAAAAAGCGCACCCGACACGCTCATCTTTTTAAGATTAAATTTAAAGGTGCGGTAATCGGCATCGGGGTTAGCGCGGCGCCAATCCTCAAAATCGGATGCCGCTATGGTCATAAGATACTCTATAACACAAATTGACTCATAACCCTGCTCTGCAAAGAAATGAACTGCAGCCTCTGGGTCTTTACGTTTACTAATTTTACGTTTAGCGCCGTTATCAAGCTTCATTATAGGTGACACGTGACCGTACTTTGGCACCTTGAAGCCTAACAATTTAAAGAGTTGTATATGCTTTGGCACCGATGAAATCCACTCGTCGCCGCGAAGCACGTGTGTTGTGTGCATTAGGTGGTCGTCAATAGCGTGTGCAAAGTGGTAGGTTGGTATTCCGTCAGATTTAAGAAGTACAAAGTCCTCATCATTTTCGGGCATTTCAATCTTGCCCTTAATGGTATCGTCAAAGGTGATACGGTTTTCTTCGCTACCCGGTGAACGCAAACGCACAACAAAGGTCTTACCCTCGTCTATTAGTGCCTTAGCCTCTTCGTAGCTAATATCGCGATGACGCGCATACTCGCCGTGATAGCCTGTACGAATTTTGTTTTCTTCTTGTACTTTGCGTACTGCCTCTAAATCCTCGGCAGTGCAAAAGCAAGGATATGCAAGACCTTTTTTTATAAGGTCTTTTACATAGGTTTGGTAAATTTCGGCGCGGTGGCTTTGCTGGTAAGGGCCGTATATACCCTTTTGCTCACTGCCGCTTATAAAGCCCTCGTCAATGGTAATACCAAAGCGCCAAAGGCCGTCTATAATATCCTCTATACCGCCTTCTACCTCACGCTTTTTGTCGGTGTCTTCTATACGGGTATAAAACACACCCCCCGAAGAAGTAGCAGTAATGCGGTTTACAAGGGATGTAAAAAGCGTACCCAAATGCAAATAACCTGTAGGTGACGGTGCTACACGGGTAACACGCGCACCCTCGGGCAGATTGCGCTCGGGGTACATATTTTCATAATAGTCAGGTGTTTTATCAATATTTGGCAGTAAAAGCTCTGCCAAGAGTTCGCGATTGTCCATTTTAAAAAGATTCTCCTATTTGCTGAGTAGTTTGTTAAGTTCGTCCATAAAGGTATTAATGTCCTTAAATTGACGGTAAACCGATGCAAAACGCACGTAAGCAACCTCGTCAATTTCCTTTAGTTTTTCCATAACGAGCTCGCCGATTTTGTCACTGCTAACCTCGCGGTCGAGTGAATTTTGAATAACGGTTTCAATATCGCTGATAGCGCGGTCAAGCATCTCGATTGATACGGGGCGTTTTTCGCAAGCGCGAAGCATACCCGTAAGAAGCTTTTGACGGTCAAAGGTCTCGCGTGAGCCGTCTTTTTTAATAACAACTATTGGAAGGCTTTCAATCATCTCGTAGGTTGTAAAACGCTTTCCACATTCAAGGCACTCACGACGGCGACGAATACGCTCGCCTTCGTCGGTTGGACGAGAGTCGATTACCTTGCTTTCTTCATAACCGCAAAAAGGACATTTCATAACAATACCACCTATATATAAAATTACAGTTTATTATATCACAACATATTGTAGATTTCAAGAAAAATATTGATTTTATCATACCCAACTTGGCTCCCTCTGACGAGGGAGCTGTCACGCAGTGACTGAGGGAGAGAAAATGGTTATTAACTTTATTTTATTCTCTCCCTCCACCGCAAGCGGTCCCCCTCCCTCGTCAGAGGGAGACAATAAAAAAGCGGCCGGTATAACCGACCGCGAAAATTCATTAATCAAATGGGTGTTCATTTAAAGTTTTTTCTTTTGACTTTTCTTCTTTTGCTTTTAGGGAATCTTTTCTACCCTTTTTACTTCCTAAATACTTGCCTAAAATCATTGATGGCGCATAAAGAACCCAAAAGGCAATTATCATGAAAATCCAATTGTATTCTGCTACAATCTTTTTTGCTCCTATTACACCAATCATATCGGGATGTCTTAATTCAAATACATATCGCGCAAAAGACATCGTCGGTCCTGTAAACCAAACGCTGTGACCGAGCATAATAGTTATAAATATTTGTAGCGCAGAAATTGATAATACTACTAACAACAATTGGGCAAGCGTTGCCCTATTTTCATAATATCCATACTTAAAATTTAGTAAAAAGAGCGTTATCACAGTTGCAAGAGTTCCCGTAATACCGTCCGCCAAATTTGAAGTTTCGCCCAAAATAAACCCAATCGGTATATTTAAAAGCACACTTACAAACAATCCAATAACAAACGATATCAAAAGCAAAATCAAGCTATATACATATAATTTTCTAAACGCTCTTATTTTAGGCGAGATATCTTTTTTCATTTTTTAGTTCAACTCATTTAAGTAAGATTTTCTATCTTTAAAACTTTTCCAATATTGTCGGTTGTTATTCCATCGCCACCAAAACCAATGTAAAAACAATTATCACCTTTAACAAAACTTAAAGCACTACAATTATCAGTAAGTGAATAAATTTCGTTTAGGTTGTCACCGACAAAAGTATAAATTGTATTCTTAAATTGTTCTTTTTCCTTGGTTACCGCTAAAATATATAGAATATTGGTGCTTTTATCTACTAACAAATCAGTAACGCAAGCGTCGTTTGGTAGACTTATTTTACTGAATTTTTTAAAATCATTAGTCTTATAAAGATTACCCAAAGACAAGTAGCAATTTTCATCTAGAACGGCATCAGAATTAAATAATATCTGGTTTTTTACCGTCTTGTTCATCTGCATACCGCTTACCTTGAACGCAAGGCAAAATTCAAATTTACTGTCATTTAATTCAAAAAATTCAATAGTAGTTTTTCCACCCGTATATGATACTGAAAAAGCACAATACAGCTTTCCGTTTACATTGAATAAATCGTAAACACGTTTATATTCAATATTTGGTATGCTTTGAAGCGATGAAATAACATCAGCCCCGTTTTTATATAAAGGAATATTTGTATATTCGCCCGTTTCGGGTACAAATTTTACAACCGGATATTCATTTTTTTCATAACCCACACCAAAATAAAAGGCACCATTAAAATATTCAGCATCAAAGGTATGTAATGCGCCTTTAATTTTTGAAAAAACCTCCCAATTACCATTACTTAAAATGTAGTTTTCGGCATATTGTGGGCGACCTATTGGATCTGCACCAATAGCAATATTTTGACCATTCAAGTTAGCAAAACGAGCAATAGCTTCCTGTTCGACATCGCCTGAATTTACCCATTTAGATTTGGATTTATCATATTTCCAAATAGATGTTGTACCGGAATCATTTGCATAATCTCCTGTCGCCACATAAAGACAATCATCAATCAATATCATATCCCATGGATTTCTCGCGTTTGACGGTAATGTTGTGTTTTCTTCGGAACTTATACCCAAATCAACAACCTTGGGTTCAGATTTTTTGGTTGACTGATTATCTTTTATCGGCTCATTTCCCTTACAGGAAGATAAGAATAAGACAAACGCTATCACTAAAACCAAATAACGAAATTTCACAATTCACAACTCCCATCATTTTTTGTTGATTTTATTATACCATTTTCCATCTTCGCTTGTCAACGAACAAACTGCTTTGATTTTGAATGCTTGAAATTTCATTAGTTCAAGAATTTAATAGTATTATTTTTCATTTCCTCTAGTAGCTTTGCATAGTCATCATCTTTTTTTAACCAATCATAAGATTTTCTGTGTTGCAAGGTCCACAAAAACCCCTCTGTAGCACTCATTTCCCCTCCAAAAGTTACTTTCGTTTTATTAAAAAACTCTCCTTTAAGCAGTGGAGATCTATAATGGTAAGTTTCACCCTCTATAAGTTTATCAAGTTCCAGGTATGTATCAAATGCCAACGCCACGTATTTTAAGGTTTGTTCCTTATCATTGAGTTTAGAATAAGCGTTGGCTAAATCGGAATATATTTCGGCTTTATACATTATCAAAAATCCTTCGCATCCTACCGACTCCAAAATATTTAATGCAATTTGGCAAACCGGAATTGCCTCTTGAGGATTAGCAAAGCAGTAGTGATGCTTGGCTATGCTGGAAATATCGATAAACAATGACTCAAAATCCCTACAAATGCACTTCTTCTTGTAATTTGCTCTCTCTTTTGGATGAGCAATCATTGACATCATTTCAACCTTTGAATAAGGATTTTCGGGGAATTCATAACAAAGCTTTTCGGCAATATCTTTTTTACCGCAAAATGAATATGCAAATACCATATTGGTTTTTGTTTTATATCTGATTTCGTCAATCGAACAATCAGAAAGTATTAAATTGCATTTTTCTATTATTTCATTCAACCATTTCTCTTGCTCATCATCGGGACTGAATGTAAGACACTTTGATTCTATCCACTCGGCAAGCAAAGTGTGATTATTGGGATACAGTTTTAATTTATCTTCAAGGAGAGTAATTGAATCCAAGCGTTTTCCGGCGTGATTTAATTCGTTTACTTTAATCAGTGTATTTTCTATGTCCTCATTTGTTTTATCGATTTGAATACCAAGTAAGTAATCCGCCGATACGCCAAAGAAATTTGATATGGCGGGTATAAGTGAAATGTCGGGCAGTGCCGTTCCGTTCTCCCACTTGCTAACCGCTTGATAGGATATATTGAGATACGCTGCCAATTTTTCCTGCGTTACGTCGTGCTGTTTTCTCAAAACTTTAATTTTCTCGCCTATTTTTAATGTCATGATATTTCAACTCCCTTAAAAACATTATAACTGATGTTATCTATGGTTAGTATAACATATCAGTTTACTACAACGCAACCATAGGTTGAGTTTACGTGTTTTTCACTTAACAATTTATACCTTATCAATAAAACTAAAATCAAATACTTTTCCCCATTGCAAAAGCGCTTTATTTATGTTATTATATATTAAATATAATTTAAAGTGGGAAAATGTTTGTATGAAGATTGTTTTAGCGTCCAAGTCCCCTCGCCGTAAAGAACTGCTGGGACTGTTGGATTTAGAATTTCAGATTATCACTGCCGATATAGACGAAACTATGGACTCTGCCCTACCCGTTACCGACGAGGTAGCGCGTATAAGCTATCAAAAGGCCGCCGCTGTGGCAAGCGGACTTTCCGACGATGCCGTGATAATTTCGGCAGATACAATTGTCGAGCTTGACGGCATACTTATGGGCAAGCCAAAAGACAAAACCGATGCGGCCCGTATGTTAAAAAGTCTATCGGGCAGAAACCACAATGTTCACACCGCGGTCACTGTGCTGACAAAAGAAAAAAGTATTAGCAAAACCGTTACAACCAAGGTGCATTTTCGCAAGCTTACCGACAAGGAAATAAGCGACTATATCAATACTGGTGAGCCTATGGACAAAGCAGGTGCTTACGGCATTCAAGGTCGTGCATCAAAATTTGTAAGCGGAATTGAGGGCGACTACTTTAACGTTGTAGGGCTTCCCGTTTGCACACTATCACTTATGCTAAAAGAGTTTGACATAAATTAGGAGGAAACAAAATGTCTGCTAAAATCACACAGCTTTCAAACGGAGTAGAGGGCGTATTCATTAAAAACGACCGTTTTAATACAACCTCAATCTCATTTAACTTTTACGTGCCGCTATCAAGCGATACGGTTGCCGAGTATGCGTTATTACCGTTTGTAATGACAACCTGCAGCGCAGGCTATCCCGATTTTTCGGCTCTTAATTTCAAGCTTGCAAAGCTTTACGGCGCTAATCTTTCGGCAAGTGCTGAAAAGGTTGGAGATTATCAGCTTCTTAAAATTGCGATTTCTACAATAGACGACCGTTTTGCTTTGGATGACGAATCGCTTTGTGACAGCGCAGTAGAGATGCTAACCCAGCTTATATTCGAACCAAAGGCAGAAAACGGCGCATTTTGTGAAGATGATGTACAGCGTGAAAAGCGCAAGGCTATTGAGCATATACGCGGTGATTTGGCACAAAAGCGTGTTTACGCTAAAAAGCGCCTTATAGAAGAAATGTACAAGGGTGAAGCTTACGGCTTACCAAAATGCGGTACCGAAGAACAGGTAGAGAAAATTACCGGAAAATCATTATATGCCGCTTGGCAACAATTGCTTTCCAGTGCATTTTTACGCATAAATGTTATATCACGTTCAATGCCGCAAGGACTTTTTGATAAAATATCTCAAAAGTTTGATGCCCTTACTCGCGATAATATTCCCGACTGCACAAGCAGCACCCCTACCCCTGCAGTTAAAACTCCCAACACCGTAATAGAAAAAATGGACGTTGCGCAGGGCAAGCTTTGTATGGGCTTTTCGAGCGAGCTTTACGGCGACGACAGCAAGACCGCTGCCCTTACCGTTATGTGTGATATTTTTGGCGGTGGTCCATATTCAAGACTGTTTACCAATGTTCGCGAAAAATACAGTCTTTGCTACTACTGTGCATCAAGTTCGGTTAAGGCGAAGGGTCTTATAACGGTAGATAGCGGTATAGAAAAAGAAAATGCCACCAAGGCTGAAAAAGAAATTTTAAACCAGCTTGATATGATAAAGCAAAACCTATTTACCGACGAGGAATTTGAGTCCTCTATTAAGAGCATCACCGATTCGTTCAAGTCCTACAACGATTCACAAGGACTCTTGGATGCTTGGTATTCGCTTAAAATTGTAAAAGACAGGCTGCTTTTTCCCGAAGAGGCTGCCGAAGATATATTAAAGGTAACCCGCAATGACGTGGTTTATGCCGCAAGAGGCGTTAAGCTGCACACAGTATATAAACTGTTACCAAACGATAAGGAGGGTGAAAACTAATGAAAAAGCAGATTTTTGAAGGCTTTGGTGAAGAAAGCTACGTAAAGGCTGTGCTTGATAACGGACTTGAAATATACATTATGGAAAAGCCGCAGTATTCTTCAAGCTATGCTATTTACGGCACACATTACGGCTCTATTGATACCAAATTTTCAAAAAACGGTAGCGAAATGATAACCGTACCAGAGGGTATTGCGCACTACCTTGAACACAAGCTGTTTGAGGGCGAGGACGGTGACGCTTTTTCAAAATATGCAAAAACAGGCGCCAGCGCCAACGCATTCACCTCTTTTGACCGCACGTGTTATCTTTTTTCTTGCAGTGATAATTTTTACGAAAATCTTGATATATTGCTCAGCTTTGTTCAGTCTCCATATTTCACAAAAGAAAACGTAGAAAAAGAGCAAGGCATTATCGGTCAGGAAATTCGTATGTATGACGATAATCCCGGTTGGCGCGTTATGTTTAACCTACTAAAAGGTATGTACCATAACCACCCTGTTCGCATTGATATTGCAGGCACCGTGGAATCCATTGCACAAATAGACGCTGATTTGCTTTATAAATGCTATGAAACGTTTTATAACCCTGCAAATATGTTTATTTGTCTTGTTGGCAATATTGATACCGATAAAACCTTAAAACAAATTGAAAGTTCAATAATTGACCGCGAGCCCGTAGAAATTACACGTGGCGAATTCGACGAGCCTCAAACAATAGTTAAGCCCTATGTCGAGCAGCGTCTTGCCGTTAATACACCTATGTTTTGTTTGGGCTTTAAGCAAAAGATTAACTCACCATATCGCCGACTTAAAAGTAAGGTATGTGTTGATTTATTACTTCAGCTTATTTGTGGTGATGCATCTCCACTGTATGCACGTCTTATGAACGAAGGTCTTATAAACGATGACTTTGACAGTGAATACTTTAACGGAAACGGCTATGCCGCTGTTATATTTGAGGGCGAATCGTGTGATCCTGAGCGCGTAGCAAATGAAATTAAGGCAGAAATTAACCGTCTTCGTGAAGAAGGTGTCAGCAAAAAGCTGTTCTCTGCCGTTAAGTGCGCTATGTACGGCGATATGGTACGTCGCTTTAACAGTGTAGAAAACCTTACAATGAGCCTTACCGAATGTGCAATTAACGATTATAGCCTTTTTGACGAAATAAAAATGGTAAAATCGGTAAGCTATGACGATGTTATGAAGCGTTTTGATATATTTGATGACGAAAATGCTGTGTTGTCGGTAATCAAACCACTGGAGGATTAAACTATGAATCATGTTACTATATTTGGTATAGACCTTACCTTTGACTCGGTTGCATTTACGATTCCTATAGGTGATGGTTGGCCGATTACCTGGTACGGCATACTTATTGCATTGGGCTTTTTACTTGCCATTATTTACGGTATTAAAAACGCAGAACGTTTAGGTGTAAACACCGATAAAATGCTTGACGTTGTTATTGTAACAACCCCTGTAGCTATAGTATGTGCACGACTTTATTACATCCTTTTTGACCCTAACAGACCTGAAGACGTCGAGTTCTTTGGCAAGGATGGTTTATCCGGTATTGGTATTTACGGCGCTGTTATCGGTGCGTTTGCCTGTGGCGCTATTATGTGTAAAATCAAAAAAATCAAGGTTTTTGATATGTTTGACTTGGCGGCAATTGCATTCCTTATTGGACAAGGTATTGGTCGTTGGGGCAACTTTATGAATCAAGAAGCCTTTGGATCACCAACGGGTAGTAACTGGTTTGGTATGACCAGCGAAAACGTTGTAGCAGATTTTACCCAAAAGGGCTATGATCCTACAGCACTTGCACACCCTTGCTTCCTGTATGAATCAATTTGGTGTATTGCAGGCTTCTTTTTGCTGCATCATCTTTCTAAAAAGCGTCATTTCAGCGGTGAAATTACATTGTTATACTGTATATGGTATGGCTTTGAACGTGCAATAATTGAAAACTTCCGCACAGATAGTTTGATGCTTTGGGGACCAATTCGTGTTTCTGTTTTTGTCTCTGTTATACTTTTTGTAGGTGCGCTTATTGCACTTATAGTTATTCGCAAAAAGCAAAAAACCGCCGTCACCGATATGGATTACGAAGCAATGTTTGACGACGGACTCGATGATATAACAAACGATGAAACACCCGAAATAGAAACTGCTGACGAGGTAGAAGACAATGGCTAATATTATAGATGGTAAGTTAGTGTCTGCCGCAGTAAAAGAACGCGTAACGGCAGAGGTTAAAGCCCTCAATCAAAAAGGCATCAGCGTGTGTCTTGCGGTTATACTTGTAGGTAGTGACCCTGCTTCACAAATATATGTTGCCAATAAGAAAAAGGCTTGCGAGCAGTTGGGAATCATATCAAAAGAATACCTACTTCCCGAAACCACCACACAAGACGAGCTCTTATCGCTTGTTAAAGAATTAAATGCTGACAAAACCGTAAACGGCATACTTTGTCAGTTGCCGCTACCAAAAGGTCTTGATGAAAAGGTTGTAATTGAAGCTATAGACCCTAATAAAGACGTTGACGCTTTTCACCCTGTAAATGTTGGCAGAATAATGATTGGCGACTATGATTTCCTATCCTGCACACCTGCCGGCGTTATGGAAATGCTTGCATACTACAATATTGATGTTTGTGGTAAAGAGTGTGTGGTAATTGGTCGCTCAAACATTGTGGGTAAGCCAATGGGAATGTTACTGCTTCACAAAAACGGAACCGTCATAATGGCACATTCGCGCACTAAAAATCTATCAGAGGTTACACGCCGCGCCGATATACTTGTAGCGGCTGTAGGCAAAGCTAAATTTGTAACTGCCGATATGGTAAAGGATGGCGCAGTGGTTATTGACGTTGGTATGAACCGCGCTGACGGCAAGCTGTGCGGAGATGTAGATTTTGATGCAGTAAGTGAAAAAGCATCATATATTACCCCTGTTCCCGGCGGTGTTGGTCCTATGACTATAGCAACACTAATGCAAAACACGCTTACCGCTGCAAAGCGCCAAAATAATGTTATATAGGTGATTTTTTGAAATACCGAATTTTAACTGTAATTATTGTACTCTTAACAATTTTAAATATGACAGTGAGTGCGCTTGGTTATGAATATTCAATCACTCCAAGCGATAACTTTACTTTTGCAAAACAGGGTGACGATTTAACACAAATTGCAAAAAAACTTAATATGACTACTGATGATTTAAACAAATATTTCAGTGACAATAAGCTTATTTATCTTGCGGTGTCCGATGATGTTAAATCACAAATAAAAATTTCAGTGACCGAAGATGAATTTTCAAAAAAGGTAAATGATATATCACTACTTGATGATAATGCCCTTAATAATTTTGCAAAATCATTAAGTAGCGACAGCAGTATAGTCACAAACAATGATAGAAAATTTGTTTTGGTAAATGACACGCATAAAGATAGTGGCGGTATATATACGGTTACGCAATATATAACCATTTGCGATGGCAAAACATTCTATTTTATAGGCTATAATGACGGAAAAGATATTTCGAAAGAAATAACTTCTGTATTTAAAACATTTACATTAAATCAACAACAATCTGACTCCGCAGACAACAATGTTTTCTCTATTGTTATTATTATCGGTATAGTTGTTTTCAGCGTGATAGCAATTATTATGGTTATCGGTATAATCAGGTTGAAAATAAAAGATTACAAAGAAAGTAAGGGTGAGAAAATTGAAAATTAGAATATTATGTTTAGCACTTTGTTCGGCAATAATGCTTTGTGCAACCGCCTGTAAATCAGTAGATGATACAAACTCTTCCAGTTTGCCATCAAGCACAACAACCTCTACATCATCTACAACCTCTACATCGTCTGATACTGACATCAACAGTGATGTACAGTCCACAGAAACAAAACCTGAAGACACTTCCTCTGAAAGCGAACTATCAAGTGATGATTTAATGGAAATGCTTTACGGCTTTAGCAGCATAAAA
Source organism: Clostridia bacterium (assembly GCA_017513195.1). GTDB lineage: Bacteria > Bacillota > Clostridia > Oscillospirales > Acutalibacteraceae > UBA737. The sequence continues at coordinate 28,527 of JAFXGM010000022.1, forward strand.
AGGGTTGATTACAATTGCGTAAAAAACCTAGAAGGTAGCGATACCATTTATTCGGTATGTGCCATTATTACAAACAATGACACCGATATTTCAACCGATACCAGTATGTCGATTTCGTGTTCCGATAAAAACGTTAAAATCGACGGCACTTTAATTACCATCCCCGCTTCATATACTAAAAACAAAAAATCCGTTAAGTTTACCGTCTCTCATTCAGGCGTAGGTACGAAATACGATTTTACCATAAAACCTACAGACAGTTGGAATTTGGTTTTCGAGGATGATTTTGATGGCAACGAGCTTAATACCGAAGTTTGGGGCGAGATTTGGGATACTTCCCTTACAACCGAACAAAGAGATCCTTTCTGCTTTGGTTATAAAAAAGATATGGCCTTTCTTGACGGCAACGGAAATCTTGTAAATCGTGTGTATTCTACAGGCGAATTTTCCGATGACGGCAGACCGCTTTATAAATCGTCTGCAATTACTACAAAAGATTGTTTTGAATCAACCTACGGTTACTATGAAATACGTATGAAACCGCATCTTGCCAACAGTATTAAGGGCGCATTTTGGTTAATGGCCGGAGATATGGGTGACCTTGATGCAGTTAATGACGGCTCGAGCAAAAACGGTTGCGAAGTAGATATTATCGAAACAATGTCTAACCTCAATTTTTCAGGATGTGCACTACATTGGGACGGTTACTACAATGGCCAACTTAAATCTGAAGTTTATGGTGAAATAAGCACACCACAAGTCTTTGACGGCAACTACCACACCTTTGCCGTTTCCTGGACACCCGAGGAGTTTGTGTTTACAATTGACGGCGAGGTAACCATTAGAAGCAAAGCCGCAGGCGGATGTCAAGTGCCTGCCTATATGCTTATAAGCTCACACGTTGGAACATGGGGCGGAGATATAACTCTTAAACCAGGTGAGTATTCCGATATGTTGGTTGACTACGTAAGGATTTATTCTTCTCCCGATAACCCTACCGAAATTACTAATCCTTAATACAAGTGATAATACTACCAATTTTACACTTTAAATTTTTTAGTATTATTAAATTTTTAAATGCCAAGGAGGCAAAGAAATTGAAAAGCAAAAAAATATTTTGTTTATTCCTTTGTTTATCTATTTTATTAAGTATAACCGCTTGTAGTAATGCAGAAGACCCTCTGTCTTCGAATTCCTCTATCCCCTCAAACTCTACCGCAACATCAACTGATAGCACTAGTTCCGACGAGGATTATAGCGACGTTGAAATTGTGGGTAGCGAAGATTCAAATACCAATAGTTCATCAAGTAACCAACAAACATCTTCAAACACAAGCAGTAATACAAACTCTTCTTCGGAAAGCGAATTGTCTAGCGATGATTTAATGGAAATGCTTTACGGTTTTAAAAGCATAAAAAGGGTTGACTACAATTGCGTAAAGAATTTAGAAGGTAGCGACACTATTTATTCGGTATCTGCAATTATAACCAATAAAGACACCGATATTGTAACCGACACAAGCGTATTAATTTCATGTGCAGATAAAAATGTTAAGGTTGACGGCACAGTAATTACCGTTCCCGCTTCTTATACTAAAAACAAAAAATCCGTTAAGTGTACTGTTGAACACACGGGTGTTGGAACAAAATATGATTTTACCATAAAGCCTGTTGGCAGTTGGAACTTGATTTTTGAGGATAATTTTGACGGCCCAACAGTAAATACCGACGTATGGAATATTTGGGACGAAAAGCGTGACTGGCGCTATTCATACTCTAAAGACAATATGATTCTTGACGGTAATGGCAATCTTATAAACAGAATGTCGGTACTTAAAAAGCCTGACGCTGTTACGGGTGAAACTCAAATTTCAGGCGCTATGACTACTCAGGGTAAGTTTGAAACCACGTATGGATATTTTGAAGTTCGTATGATACCACATCGTGCCGAAGGTCTTATGGGCGCATTTTGGCTTATGTGCGGCGATATGGGCGACAAAGACGCTGCTGATGATGGCACTGCAAAAAATGGTTGTGAAGTTGATATTATAGAAACCTTCTACCACAGAAAAGATCCTTCTCATACAATACACTGGGATGGTTATACCCATACAAAATCTCATCATTTTAACAATTCAGGACGTGATGATATTTTCGACGGCAATTATCATACCTTTGCATTCCGTTGGAGCCCTACAGAATACGCGTTTTTAATAGATGGTGTAGTAACCGGAAAAACCAATAAAGTAGATATTTGTGATCAGCCGGGATATCTGCTTATAAGCTCCCACTTTAATACCAATGCGGGAACGCTGCCAATAGGTGCCGGTGAATATACCGATATGATAGTCGACTACGTAAAGGTTTACTCAAGTTCAGACGATATTAAATAACACACATAAAATAAAAACCATCCGTACAGGATGGTTTTTTATTTTGCTATTAATCTTTAAGCGAATATATTGTATCCATTACATATTTGCTAAACTCTGCACAGGTAGCGCCGTCAGTATCGCCCGTAACCACAACTTTTTTCTCGGTTTCGGTGCATATACTCAACGCTTTTTTAAGCTTTGCGGCCTGAGCTTTAAAGCCGATATGATTTAGTAGCATTTCGGTTGCTTTAAATATACTTGTTGGGTTAGCATAACCGCCAATACCCTGCTCTATCATACGTGGTGCCGAGCCGTGAATTGCTTCAAACATAGCGTAACGGTCGCCAAGGTTCATACTGCCGGCAGTGCCTACACCACCCTGAATTTGAGCCGCTTCATCGGTAATAATATCACCGTAAAGGTTAGGCATTAAAAAGACCTCAAATCCACTGCGGATTTTTTCATTAACAAGGTTGGCGGTCATTATATCAATGTACCACTCGTCAGCATTGATTTCGGGGTATTCTTTGGCAATTTCATGACAAATTTCCGAAAACTTACCGTCGGTCTTTTTCATAATATTTGCCTTGGTTACAATAGCAACATTCTTTTTGCCGTTGTTGCGCGCATATTCGAACGCTGCGCGCGCTATACGGCGTGTACCCGCATTGGTTGTTACCTTAAAATCAAAAGCCAACGTGTCAGGAATTTCAACGCCTTTAGAGCCTAACACATATTCACCCTCGGTATTCTCACGGAAGAAGGTCCAATCAATGTTTTCTTCCGGTACACATACGGGGCGCACATTTGCATAAAGGTCTAATTCGCGGCGCATTGCAACGTTTGCACTTTCAAGCGTGCCACCTTTTAGTGTTGTTGTAGGTCCTTTGAGAATTACGTGGCAAGATTTGATTTCTGCCAAAACGTCATCGGGGATTGCCTGATTCTTTTCAATACGATTTTTAATGGTAAGACCTTCGATAGTTTTAATTTCTACCTTACCGCTTTCAACCTCGTCTTTCAGCAAAAAGCGAAGCAATTTTTCGGACTCGGCTGAAATTATCGGGCCTATACCGTCGCCACCACATACACCTATGATAATTTTATCAAGCGCACTATAATCAATAGCACCGCTATCTTTTTCCATTTTTTGCTGACGTGCAATCTGCTCACGAAGCAGCTTTTCGAACTGTGATACTGCACTGCTTATATACTGTTCCATATTTAGTTCTCCTTTGTGTAAGCAAGCAAGCCACCGGCCTTTAAAATTTGTTTTTGACGATCGGTAAAGTCACAAACAAGCTCAATTTCTTCGCCGCTTGTTTCATTTTTGAGTATCATAACGCCCTTATCCATACCCTCAAAGACGTTAGCAAGTGATAGCTTATCGCCCTGATTTATTTTATCGTAATCATCGGCATTTTTAAAGGTAAGAGGCATAATACCAGAGTTTATAAGGTTTGCCACGTGAATACGCGCAAAGCTCTTGGTAATAACAACACGCACACCCAAATACATTGGCACAAGCGCTGCGTGCTCACGTGATGAGCCTTGACCGTAGTTACTACCACCAATAATAATGCTCTCACCCAAAGCCTTTGCACGCTCGGGGAAAGACTTATCACACACACCAAAGCAGAACTGTGAAAGGTGTGGAATATTAGAACGATATGGCAAAATTTTAGCACCTGCCGGCATAATATGGTCGGTGGTAATATTATCGCCCACCTTAAGTGCAACCTCGGCTGTAAAGTTATCTACCTGTGGCTTTGATTCAGGGAAAGGCTTAATGTTAGGACCACGAAGAACCTCAACGCTATCGGCACAGCTTTCCGGAGCCGGTGCAATAACTGCGCTATCATCAATTTTGAATTTCTTTGGCATTTTTATCTTAAGATTGCCACCAAAGGTTGTAGGATCGGTAATTTCGCCTGTAAGAGCCGCCGCAACTGCAGTTTCGGGAGATACAAGATAAACACCCGCATCAGCAGTGCCGCTTCTACCCTCAAAGTTGCGGTTAAAGGTACGAAGCGATACACCCGCACTGTTTGGTGAAAATCCCATACCAATGCAAGGTCCGCAAGCTGATTCAAGAATACGCGCGCCGCTTGCAATAATATCACTAAGTGCGCCACAGTCAGCAAGCATACCGAGCACCTGCTTTGAACCGGGAGAAATTGAAAGACTAACCGATGGAGATATAACCTTTCCTTTTAGCATTGCCGCTACTTTAAGCATATCCATAAGTGAAGAGTTAGTGCAAGAGCCAATACAAACTTGGTCAACCTTTGTACCCTTTAAAGACTCAACTGTCACTACGTTATCGGGGCTATGCGGACAAGCAATAAGAGGCTTTAACTCATCAAGGTTTATATCAATAACCTTGTCATAAACGGCATCGGGATCGCTTGAAAGCGGAATATAATCCTGCTCTCTACCCTCGGCTTTTAAGAACTCACGTGTAACCTCGTCCGATGGGAAAATAGAGGTTGTAGCACCAAGCTCGGTACCCATATTAGTAATAGTAGCACGTTCGGGCACTGTAAGGTTTTTAATACCCTCTCCGCCCCACTCTATTATTGCTCCAACGCCGCCTTTAACAGACAAAATACGCAATATTTCAAGGCTTATGTCTTTAGCGGTAACGTAAGGCTTTAACTTACCGGTAAGGTTAACCTTATACATTTTTGGCATTGTAATAAAATACGCGCCGCCACCCATAGCTACTGCAACATCAAGGCCGCCCGCACCCATTGCAAGCATACCGATACCGCCGCCTGTTGGGGTATGACTGTCAGAGCCTATAAGGGTTTTACCCGGCTTGCCAAAACGCTCAAGATGAACCTGATGACAAATACCGTTACCGGGACGTGAAAAATATATACCGTGCTTTGAGGTTACCGACTGAATATATCTGTGGTCGTCAGCATTTTCAAAGCCGGACTGCAATGTGTTATGATCTATGTAAGCAACGCTTTTTTCGGTTTTTACGCGCTTGAGTCCCATTGTTTCAAACTCTAAGTATGCCATTGTACCGGTAGCATCCTGTGTTAGCGTTTGGTCAATTTTAAGTGATATTTCACTACCAACCGTCATATCTCCTGATACGAGGTGCTCTTTAATTATTTTTTGCGCTATTGTTAAACCCATTGTTAATTCTCCTTTTTGCAAATGTGCTTATATGCATTATCAAGATGTTCACTTATTAGGCGTTCAGCAAGCTGTGCATCACGAGCAAGTAATGCCTCATAAATCGCTCTATGCTCGGCAACAGATGCTGCTGCACGACTACTATCGCTAACCGATGCTTTACGATATTTTAGTATTTTTTTGTGCAAAGGCATCAAAACATCATAAAAAATTGTGCTACCACTCATTTTGTATATTGTTTCGTGAAAACGACTGTCCATACTTTTAATACGGTCGGGATCCTGTTTTCCAAGATAAAATTCCTGGAATTCAAGTGCCTCACGCACAACGTTCATTTGCTCTTCGGTATAATTTTGCGCTGCTAAATAGGCGGCTTTGCCCTCAAGCGCTGCACGAATTTCAAAAATATCTGCCAAGTCTTTGTCGCTAATACCTACCACAATTACACCCTTTGGAGCCTCTTCAATCAGATGCTCTTGCTCTAGTCGGCGAAGCGCCTCACGAATTGGGGTGCGGCTGACACCAAGCTCAAGACTTAACTTGCTTTCGGTAAGGATTTCACCCTTTTGATATTTACCGCTTAAGATATCGGTTTCAAGGTGCTCAAATACTTGGTCCGCAAGCGATATACTCTTATGTTCTATCATAATTTACCTCCTGAAAACAGAGATACCTTCTCTTCTATTTCCTCGTTACAAAGGCTGGTTTGACGTCCGTCTTCATACTCTTTGTCAATCCATTCCTTCATTTTTATTACTAAATCACTACGTTTATCAACCGCATCGTCACCCTTTAGGTTATAGTTTTGGTTAATCCAATAAGCAATACCTGCAAGACCTGAGGTTTTACCAAGTAATACAGATACCGGACGATTTAGAATTTTTTCGGTATTAAATATGTTATAAATTTCCTCGTCTTTAAGTAGTCCGTCAGCGTGAATTCCGGCTCTGGTTACGTTAAAGTTTCTACCAACAAATGGTGTCATAACGGGAATATCATAACCCATCTCATTTTTAAAATATTCGGCAATTTCGGTAATAACGCTCGGCTCCATACCATCAAACGAGCCACGAAGTGAAGCATATTCCATAATCATAGCTTCAAGCGGAATATTGCCTGTGCGCTCACCAATACCCAGAAGTGAGCAGTTTACTGCAGATGCACCATAAAGCCAAGCAGTAGATGCATTTGTAACCGCCTTGTAAAAGTCGTTGTGGCCGTGCCACTCAAGCATTTCACTGGGAACGTCTGAAAAGTGCTGTAAACCATAAATAATACCAGGAACGCTTCGTGGTAACGCAACTTCAGGGTATGGTACACCATAACCCATAGTATCGCACGCGCGAATACGTACAGGAATACCTGCATCCTTTGACATTTTCATAAGCTCATTTACAAAAGGTACTACAAAGCCGTAAAAGTCGGCGCGTGTAATATCTTCCAAATGGCATCGTGGCATAACACCCGCTTCAAAAGCCTGAGCTACGGCGGCAAGATATGTATCCATAGCCTGCTTACGTGTCATTTTAAGCTTTTTGAAAATATGATAGTCACTGCAAGAAACAAGAATACCCGTTTCGCGAATACCAAGGTCTTTAACAAGCTTAAAGTCCTCTTTATTAGCACGAATCCACGTAGTAATTTCGGGGAATTTAAGACCTAATTCTTGACACTTAAGCAGTGCCTCACGGTCCTTTTTGCTATAAACAAACATCTCGGTTTGACGAATAATTCCATAAGGACCACCAAGCTTTGACATAAGCTTGTATAGGTTTACAATCTGCTCTATGCTATACGGTTCTACCGATTGCTGACCGTCGCGAAGTGAGGTATCGGTAATCCATATATCCTGCGGCATATTCATAGGAACTCTACGGTGGTTAAAGGCTACGCGCGGTACGTCGTCATAGCTGTAAAACTCGCGGTAAAGATTAGGATCTGCCACATCCTGCAATGAGTATTTATAATCATTCTCTTCAAGTAAATTGGTTTTATTTGAAAGTTCAAGCATAATATTTACTCCTATTGTGTTATTGTATACAATTATACACATATACTTGTGCACTGTCAATCATTATTTTGAACATTTATCTGCTTTAATTCACATATTTTATCGGCAATTTGAGCAAAAATTGATGCGGTGGAAGTGTCTGCCCTACTGTCACTCATAACAACAATAACATACCTTGGATTATCTGCCGGAAAAAAACCACAAAACCAGCTGTTAGTAATTTCGGTTTTATCTTCATAATATCTGCCTGTTTGCGCTGTTGCAGTTTTGCCCGCCGCATTAACAAGCGTTGGTTGCGCCTCGTTGCCTGTACCATCGGTAATAACGGTTTTTAAATATTCTTTTAACTTTTTAGATGTTTTTTCGCTCATTGCGCGAGTTTTTTCACCACAAGCATAATGATTTTCTGTGCCATCTTTAATTGTTTTTTCCACAACGCTTGGCATATAGTAACATCCGTCTGTAGCAATAGCCTGATATAAATTAACCATAGAAACCGGACTTGCAAGTATAGTACCCTGCCCTATGCTTATGTTTGCAAGCTCACCCTCGTTTTTTAAATCATTTGTACTCGGAATAATCCCACTCGAGGTATACAAATTTTCTGCTATTTTAATCTTTGCACCAATGCTTAAACTTGATGCCATTTTGTATATACCTTCACCGCCAATTTGGGCCGATAAATTATAAAAATAACAGTTACACGACTGAGCTATCGCATCACACAAATTCATATTACCATGGCCCGATAAATTATGACAACGAAACATTCTTCTTGCAATTTCAAGCCTTCCTTCACAAACAAAGGTCAAGTTATCTTTTTGGTTTTCTATTGAAGCCGCAGCTACACAGGGCTTAAAAACAGAGCCAACATTATAAGGTAAAATTGCACGATTAATCATTGGAGAATCTTCTTTTTTTAAGCTTTCTTCCAGATTATTTATATCAAACGTTGGCACGCTTGCCATAGCCCTAATTTTTGCATTTCCTACCTCCGACACGATAACACAACCGCTATTTATTTGTTCTATAATGGTTTCAACAGCATTTTGAATATTGATGTCTATAGTGGTTACTACCCCGTTTTTGACATCTGCAATATCGTTTTCAAAATATGGATTTATTCCGTCTAAAAACTTACCCGTACCACCTGTAGTAAACACGGCCGAGACATATTTATCACTGTATAAAAAATCATCATATGCCTTTTGCAGACCACTTACGCCATGCCCGCTGCTATCGGTATAACCAATAAGATGACAAGCCAATAATTTACTGTTTTTGTCTTGTTCATAAACGGTAGTAAAAGCAATTCCATCGCTATTAATTTCGTTATTAACATCGCAAACAGTTGGCTTATTTAATTTTAAAGTGTTTAGCGACTTTTCAAAATTTTCTTTTTCGGCACAAAAGTTAAGTGCTAAAATGCCACGTGGGTTTGGCAACACCGCCGCAACACGCTTTGTAAAATTATTGGTAAGCGGTACCATATTGCAATCATAAATAGTGCCGCGAACGCGTGAAATATTTATACGAAATTTTGACTGCTCGACCGCCACTGCAGAATAGTTTTCTAGCGAAATTACCGCTACACGTGCAACCGAAAATAAAAGCAAAGACAATATAATAAAAAAACATATTACCGATCTTGTTGCAAATGCTTTTGAATATGATGCTTTTGACATGATAATCACCCAAAATATTATTAGCAAAAAGCATTACTGAAATTCGAATAAAAATATAAAAAAAGACAGACCCCTAGGGGTCTGTCTAAATTATACAGATTAGTCTGCCTCGCCGTTAGGGAACCAAAGAGCCTGTGAAGGATCATCAAGGTCTTGGTAGCAACGAATCCAGTCAATGTAAAGGTTGAATGGAAGGTCGCCCGCCTGAAGCTTACGAGCTTCATCAATCTTGAAGTTACCAGGTGTGTAGATCATCATATCAACCATAAGGTAGTGCCAGAGGTTGTAACCTACACCGTTGTTGTTTTTACCAATGTCTTCAACAACACCGTCACCGTTTACATCACGATAGTCATAAGCAGGATCCCAGTCAAAGTCAAGGAACTTATCACCATCAAGTGATACTGAGCAGTGATCAGATGTAATGTGGAATGCATAGGTGTGGTATTCGTTGTTGATGGTCTCAGGATCAAAGTAATATGTCCACTCGTAAGTACCATCCTTAACGTTACCAATATTATTACTAGAACCTGTAGCAGGATATGTAAACGAGTAAGCATAGGTGTTACCATTTTGGTTCATATTAGTAAATGGTCTTAAACGGTAGTTGAAGATGTCAATACTTGTGCCATCGTCAAAGTTAAGATAAATTGGATGATAAACATACTTTTTACCAATTACATTACCGTTTTCATCAGTCTTATCTTGAGTCAACATACCAGAATCAAATGCGTATCTGTCGTTAACCTTAACAAAATGACTTGCAATATATTCGTCATCGAACATAAAGTTGGTTTTGTGTGTTTCGTTAGTCCATGCATAATAACCGTTGTCATAAGCACGCTGAGCAAGCTCTTTAACCTGATCGTCAGTAAGCTCAACAGGTGTATCAGGAACGCTGATTGAACCAATACCGTTATCACTATACCACTTATGAAGTGTAGTGGTCATGTGGTCAGCATCGGCAAAGCTTTCAAACAAGTCAAACTCGATTGTCCAGAAAAGCTTGTTATACTGGCCGTAACCATCGTTAAAGTAGTAGTTTGGTAACTGCTTGTTGTCCGGATTAGACATTGTCCAAAGTGCAGGGAACGCACCACGCCTGTAAGGCAAACGTGCACGCATTTCTACGTAACCGTTTCTGTACTGCATAAGACCATCAGAAGCGATATCACCAGATGATGCATAACCCTTGGTTGGGTCAGCTTCGTTGTAATAACGGTCAGCAGAAAGACGAATTCTACCGTTTTCGATGTACTGGAAGTGAGGATCGTTGTGTACACTTACAAAGTCGTCTGAACGCTCGTCACCGAATGGTGTCTGTTTCCAGTTATCGCTATTGTTAAGCTCTGAACCGTCAAACTCGTCACCCCATACCCAGTCATATCTAACACCGTTAAGTGTTACGTATGACTTAAAGTCTTCGGTTGTACCCTTAAGTGTAGCAACCTTACCGGGCTCGGTTTTTACGGTTTCATACCATTTAACAGATTTTGTAATAAGAGCTACGTGACCTGCTTCAAAAATAAGATCATTACCCTTTACCTTAACAGCAAAATCCTTTTCACCAAGTGTAGATTTATAGAAGGCAGTATCGCCTATCAAAATCTTCTTTGCATCAGCAGCAACCTCGGTGTCCTTTTTAACCTGAAGCTTTAGGTTAAGCTTATCTTTAAAGTATGTCTGAAGGTCATAAGCTGACAAACGCGCAATACCGGTTTGTGAAATGTAGCGTTCTCCTAATATTGGAGTGCCGTCAGCGTTTGTGCCTAACAAGGTGGCACTTTCTTTACGATTTTCCCATTCTTCAAATGCGTATACGATAACGTAGTCATCTGTAATGCTAAGTTCTGCATATTCGTACTCAAACTCAGGAATAATAGGCTCTTTCCATTCAACGTAGCCGCCCTCAACCTCAGCTGCTTCCGGAAGTGGACGCTCGGGAAGGCCCTTTTCTTCCTCTTCAGGTTCATCCTGAGGTTCATCAGTATCATCAGTATCTGAAGGGGTTTCGTCATTATGCTCATCATCGTCTGGACTCGGCTTAACAATAACAACTTCTTCTACAATTACCTTTTTCTTTTTCTTTTTCGTCTCAGTACAACCAAAGGCTGTAAGTATCATCAAAAGAGCAAGCATTAAGCAGGCAATTTTTTTCAATGAACTGCTAAAATTCATATAACCCATCCTTTCTTAATTAGTCTATAACTTCAACAAGATTTTTCTTGGAAACTACAGCAATAATTGCACAAGCCATAATTGCAGAAACAAGAACTGCAACTGTTATAGCGTCGCTAGTGTTAGGTGATGTTGAACCGGGAGTGCCAACACCAACATAGTTACCACCGTTAAGTGTACCGTCAAGCTTAGCAACAACTATATCATCAAAGTAAAGGCTTGAACCACCTGTTGCACGAAGTGATATCCACTTGGTGCGTGCAGTAAATGAGTAAGAATACTGTACCCATTCGCCAACCTTAAGACCGGTTGCAACAGCCATATTTTCGGCACCAATTGCAGTATCAAGGTAAACAGGTTTTTCGTTATGAACCAATGTAAGCAAGGTTGCTGGGTTGTTTTCCTTATCGGTTGTTACCCAGAACTTAATTGTATATGCCTGACCGGGTTCGAGCATATCCTCGTAGTTAAGTAGGCAATCTACTGCTTCTGTGTTTGTGTCAAGCAAGTGCATTGATTTAGCACCGTTACGAACGTACTTGTTCTTATAACCGCCCTTTGCACCCGGCTTGTTAAGACGCCATGCGTCACTATCGTAATCCCAAATAGTGTCGGTATAGTTTTCAAAGTTTTGTGCTATACCATTTGGCTCCCAACCGGCATAAAGCTGCAGGTTGTTTGGTGGGAAGTAATCCTTTGGATATTCAAGAGAAAGGTCGTCAAATACATACCAACCGGTAAACTTATAACCGTCACGTGTAACTGTTGGTAATGTAATTTTTGAATACATAGGACCTACCATATCAGGAACAACAACCTCATCGGTGTCGGTCATAAATGATACGGTGGTTGATGGAGGAGTAAAGTTTCTGTCAGAAAGTTTAAAGAAATCCTCATCTTCACGGTGCTTTGCAAAGATTGAAGGTAGTGGTGTACCACCGTCAACAGCAATCCATGTTGTCTGGTCTTCTGCATCTTCTTCGTAATAATCGGTCCAATCAAGACCCGGCATTGCAAGAACTGCAGCTTCGCCGATACGATCATCTGGGGTTAGGATTCTCTTAATACCATCATCGGCATGACGCTGAATTGATTTTGCAAAATAATAAACGTCATCCCATGTAATTGTAATATATTCTGGGTTGCCGGTTCTCCAGGTTTGACCTGCGTTACCGCCCATTGCCTGGTTACAGCATTGTGGCAATGATACGCAGTCAACGATTGTACAACCGTTTGCCCATTCGTTACCAATAAGTGTACCGCCCCAATAGTTGTCAGAGATCTTATCAATTGAGCCGTAGTATGCGCAGTTTTCCATAAGGATACAGCCATTTGCGCCACCTACAAGACCACCTGCCTGTTCAGCAGATACATAGCAGGAAGAATCAGCCATACAGTTGATAACCTTTGGCTGTAATGCCTGGAATTCAGGATCCTGTCTCTTGATTGCGTTAGCAGAAGCATTCTTTGCTTCCATGTACCATCTGCTTGAGTTCCAATCGTCAACAGTACCTACAAGAACACCTGCGTGGTCAGATGTAATATCACGGTTCATATTGAGATATGCCTGTGACATAGCAATGTTTTTAATTGTACTGCCCTGTGCAAGCTGTGGAATAAGACCTACACGAACATACTCTGGCTGAGGACCTGTATGGTCAAAGAACAAACCGTAAACTACGTGACCGTCACCGTCAAGAACAGAGCTCTTGAAGTTAGAGTAACTTTGTGTGGTACGCTGTGTATACCATTGGTTACAACCAACCTTATCAGCCCAAAGCGGACTGTTAACGTCGTTAAGATAAATGTCGGCAGTCAAGATAAAGTGCTTACCGTTGTTGTTTTGCCAAACTGCAAGTGCCAACTGCTCGGCAGTTTCGATCTGCCATGGGTCAGCAGCAGTACCGGTACCACCGGCAAACTTGGTAGCTCTTGCACCTGTCCAAGGCTTGCCAACCTCACCCTCAGAAGATGCAACCACACCTGTTGGAGCAGGATAGTCATTTGCTACAACCTTCCACGCAGGACTTGTGCCATCGAAGCCGAGTTGTGGCATGCTGATTTTAGCATCGTCACCCTTTACGTGTTCGCCGTCAGCAACTATGATGCCCTCTACAGCATCACCATCAACGGTTGTATAAACATTAACGTTTTCAATATTAGCAGCAGAAACGTATGGTCTTGCACCTATAGCTACGCAAGCGTTAAGCTTTGCAAAACCTGTGCAATCACCAAAGATACCTGCTGTTTCAGATAAACAGTTACTAAACTGTGCTACAGAATAGCCGACGTGGCCAACAATGCCACCGTTTACTGCGCTACCAGCAAGTTTAACGCTGTCCTTAACGGTGATAGCGTCAAATTTGATTATCATAAGTGCCTTTTCGCCTACTGCACCTGCAACGGCACCGGCAGCACCCTTATTTGCAGTAATAGAAGAATCAACAATATTAAGTTTGTTAATAACAGCCGGAGAACCAACTACCGGAATAAGACCAGCATAGTCACCAGACTGATTGCCGTCATAATAGATACCGCTTATGGTTTTAAAGTTACCGTCAAGTGAGCCCTTGAATTCGGGAATGTCGTTTGAAGTAAACCATTTCTTTGCATTCTTGGTCCAATCAGCAGCGGTAGTGTCATTGATTGCAATGTCTTTAGCAAGCTTAAAGTTCATATTCAAACTGTCAGAAGTAAGCATAAGAGCAAGCTCTTCAGCAGTTGTTATAACGTAAGGTGTGGTAAGAGAACCGTCACCCTCAAAGAACTCGTTAGCTACAGTGCCTGTACCGGTAGAATTTGTGCAATATACCTTTGGTGTAGGATATTCACCTGCGGTATAATTCCATCTTTCAACGTCAATACCGTCAAGAGCGGCATCGGCAGCAACCTTTACAGTTGCAGGGTCTACGTTAAACATAGGACCTACAAGTTCCTTATTGTATGGTGTGCCATTATTTACAAAAGCAACGCCCGCATTGTTAACACCGTCAAACCAAGCGGAAATGCTACCATTAGCTTTGTATTGATAGATATATTTCTTACCGGTAGCCATAGTATAACCACCGTTTTTAGTATCTAATACAGGATTACCGGAAGCATCCTTCTTGATATCACCGTCGTAGTTGTACCACTTTACGCCGTCACACATATTGGTGTAAACGTTATTGTAGGTAGAGTTGTGGAACGCATTAGAACCATAGTAAAGTGTATGTGGAACAGAGTCCATAACAATACAGTTGTTAATTTGAGCAGACTTTAATCTGTGCAAGTTACCAACAAGACCGTATGTAACCTGACGGGTTTCGTGCTTAGCAATGTTGTCATATACCAAGCTGTCAGAAAGCCTCATTTCGGTACCGTCGCCAACAGAGCTCTTACCAAACAATATGCCGGCATTGTCAACAGTATCACCATCGGTAGAGTTTGAAATAATAACGTTACCGTGAGCTACGAGGTTACGGTATGTCATAATAGCATGGTTTTTACCGTCGGGTCTGTTGTTGTAACCAACAAGAGCCGAAGCGTATCTACCATAGAAATATGAGTTTTTAATAGTAAGGTTTTGTACTGTAGCACTGTATGCAACGTGTGGAATAAGAGCTGCATAAGAATCAGTAGCCTTAAGACCGTAAACCTCAATACCGCTACCATCAAGCTTACCCATAAATGGATTTACTGATTTCCACAAGGTAGTAACATTCGCGCCTTCAAGAGCAGCCTTTACTTGCTCAGCGGTCATATCGTTACTGAAATCAACGGTAGAATCTGTGTTGTTAAGGTTGAAGGCCTTTACGTCTTCAGAAACCTTAAATGCAACGTACTGGGTAGAAAATACCTGGCCGTTTGCATCAACAAGATTACCTGTCACAACAGCAGCGAATTCGTTAGCTGTTTCGATAATGTAAGGGTCAGCCTGTGTACCAGAACCCTTAGCATAAGTAACAAAATTAGTAGCAAAACCGGTAAAAGAATCGATTTTAGTACCTTTGTTATCGGCGTAGTAAACACTATCACCATTGTTGGACACTACGAAATCGGTATCGTAGCTGCCACTAATTGGGTATGTAACAGTTTCATCTGTGGTTTCGTCGTCAGCAGCAACAAAAACAGTGCCACCAGCAAATAATGACAATAAAGATACTGCCAAAATTGCGATAACGGATACCAAAGAAACGATTACCTTGCCCTTGCTCAATAGTTTTTTCATTGAACAACCATCCTTTCGCTTTTTTAAAGCAATTTTAAGTGCAGATTATACAATTTTTTGACAAAAAACGCCAAAAAAGCGCACAATGCCACACTGTATAATTACATTACATATAATATCAAATTTTTGCTGATAAGTCAATAAGAAATATACAAAATATCAAAATATTTTTTAAATTTTTTTGTATATTTTTGCACTATAACAAAAAGCGTTGGAAAATCATAGCATAAAAACAGTATCTAAGCAAAAAACACACCCCGAAGGGTGTGTTTTTAATTAATTGTGTAACTAAAAATTAGTTAGAATAGATCTGCTGGTCAATGTAGTCATTGAGCTTCTTAGCAGCGTGATCAACAGCTGACTTAGCTGACTTAAGTAATGTATCAACCTGTGCTGGCTGAGCATACATAGCAGCATAAACAACCTTATCATCATCCATACCAGAGATACCTTCGTTAAGGTCATATGTTGTGTAGTATGGGTTGTAGTTGTCGGTCTCAGCATAGAGTGAGCAAAGCTTGAAGAAGAATGTCTTAGCTTCTTCAGAGATGAATGACTTGTTGAGGTCATAGTTTTCTACGTTGAGGTATTCACTAAGGAAGAAACCACCTGCAACAGCAGACTTAGGACCGGTTTTTGGGTTTTCATTACATTTTCTCATGATACCCCAACCACGGAAAAGACCTGTAACAGCAGCCTTACCGCCCTTTTCAAATGCTGGCAAATAGTAGAAGCCGATGTCGTTGTAGTTTGCGTGAGTCTTTAAGTTACCGTCTTTACGGAGTGCCCAAAGGTGACCTGTGTAGATTGAAATTGTACCGTTAATAAATTCGTTAGCGCCGCCTGAAACGATTGTTTTGTCAACCTGCCATGCCTGAGCTATCTTCTTCATAACTTCAACGGTCTTGCTGTCGATACCGTTTACCATCTTGTTGTTTTTATCAGCACGATAAACTGCACCGCCTGCCATATGAAGCATTGAGTCCTTGTTGGCAATACCAGCACCCAAACAGCCAGGAACTTCTTCCTTTGTCTTCTTACCTATAGTAATGAATGAGTCAAGTGTCCAGTTGCCCTGCTTGTCAAGCTCTTCAGGTGTTGGGCAGTTAGCTTTCTTAAGCATACTCTTAGAATATGTAACCATGTCGATTTCGGTCCAGAAGTTACCAAGTGTATCACAAAGGTATGGCTGGCCGTTATAGGTTGAAAGCTTGAATGTGTTCTGATTCCAAAGTTCATCCTTAAAGTTGAGCTTTGCCTTATCAAGTGAATCAAAGTAACCTACGTAGATAGGAGCGTCACCGTTTGAACGACCTACTGTAGGAGCATTACCAGCAGCGATAAGGTTAGACATTTCAGCATTGTAGTTTTCAAGTGTAGGAACAATGATTTCTACCTTAATGCCGTATTCCTTCTCGAACTTAGATACAACGTAGTCGGTACCGTCGTCTTTAGGATCGATGGTAGATGCAAAGATAATTGTTGTACCCCTGTAATCTTCCGGATCAGCGTTTACCATTGAGTTTGGATAGTTTGTGCTGCCAGATGGAGTGCTGGTGCTTGGTGTGTTAGTGCTTGGTGTGTCACTAGGCTTTTCATCACCAGAAGTAGCATCATCAGGCTTGCTTGTGTTGTCTTTGTCGCCCTCTTCTTCTTTGTAAATCGTTGATACGATAACTTCAACAGATTCTTCCTCTGCAGGTTCACTACAAGCTGCAAGTGAAAATACCATTGCAAGTGCAAGAAGAATTGCAAGAGCGCGCTTTGCTGTGTTGAACATTTTTGTTACTCCTTTATAAAGTTTTTTAGAGTTGTGCGGGTCACCGCACCGTATGTAATATGCGTATCAATGCCCCATAGCCTTGCGATTATACGGACATAAAGACACCCATACTTCCTACATATAGAATTATATTATCAAAACATCATTTTGTCAACATAATTTATTAAAATTTTAAATTTTTTGAAATTATTTTAGTGAAAATTTATATAAAAAGACGGTGGCGATTTGCCACCGTCTAAATTTTAATTAACCTGTAATACCAACACGGTCGATACTTTCAACGAATCCACGCTGTACTATCATATAGAAAGCAAGCATTGGAGCAATGAACAACAAGCAGGCTGCCGTAACAGCAGATGCATATTGTGGTGTACCGCCATATACGGTATAAATAGCGCCAAGCCAGTCATCAATACTACCGATGGTTACGGCAAGTGTTGCGTCGGTTGTGAGGTACACACCGGCAAGCAACGAGTCGTTCCAGTGCCAGATTAGTGAGAACACAATTACTGTAATAAACACAACGCTTGATGATGGAACAGCAATACGCAAGAAGGTTTTAAACGGACCGGCACCGTCAACCCATGCAGCCTCTTCAAGCTCGCGAGGGAGACCTGTGAAGAACTGTATGTAGATGTAGATAAGTACGCCGGAACGCAAGCCTATACCCAAAATAGATGGAAGCCATATTGTCCATACCGTATCACTGATATCGGGCGTTAGCACGTTGCCAACTGCCGACCAATCGGCACCAAACCAACTACCAATCCAGGTAATCAAGGATTCAAGCCCGTGACCTATATACATAAAGTCGATGTTGGTGTAGTTTATGGAACGAGGTATAAGCAACAACATATCGGGCATAAGGATTGTAAGGAACAATACGCCTGTAAGTAGCTTTTTACCCTTAAACTTAAATCTTGCAAAGCCATAACCAATTATTGCGCAAGATACAACCGAAAGCAACGCACCTACTACCTCATACTTAACAGTGTTTAAAATAGCGGTGCCATATTTCATGGCGTAAAACGCTCTTTCGTAGTTCATTGATATGTCAAATGCAGTCGGAATCCAAACACGGGTACCGTTTGTAAACGAAGTTGCCGATGAAATTGATGTTACGATCATATAAAGCAACGGATAAATAATGATAAAACCGATAGAAACAAGTAGTAAAAATCTAAATATAGAATATACCCAACTACCACCGATTTTTGTATATTTAAGCGCTCTTAGACGATCGGCTTCAGAAATGTTTTTTAATGGATTATTCATTTTATTTCAGCCTCCTGTCTTATGCTTCGTAACGCTTCAAAATAAACTTGTTGAATAGGAACATTATAATACCCATTACGGCGGCAACAATTATAAAGTAGAACCAAATCATTGCTGAAGATTCGTCATATTGGGCAGCTTTTACCTTTTTGTATACCTCTGCAATCAATGGATTACGCTCGTTGATAAACAATTCAACCATTGTAAATACGCCTACCAGCAACGTAATACGCGAAAGCATTGGGAAGGTAATAAACCAAAATTCTTCCCATTTGGTTGCGCCTTCAACATTTGATGCTTCATATAAAGAAGTAGGTATTGACTGAAGACCTGAAAGGAACAATACAATCTGTATTCCGCAAGACCAAATAAGGTTGAATATATCATTTATCGCGGTGGATACAAAGGTTGCAATTTCGGTACTGAAATTGAATGACTTTGTTAAATCCTCAACCGTAATAAGACCTGATGACATACCTGCAGATGCGCCCATTTCGGTAAGGCTTTCATCTGTGGTGGAGAATATCATCTTCATAACATAACCGGATGCAATAATAACCGGCAAGAAATAAAGTGCTCTAAAGAACAATCTGCCACGGAATTTCTGATTTAACATCATCGCCAATATTAAGCTTAACACCAAAATTATTGGCATTGAATACGCAAGCTCTGTCAACGAATCGGTAAGCCATGTAGAATAGTTAGGGTCTTTGTTAAGCAAGTAATCATAATGCTCAAGACCCTTCCAGCCTAGGTTTTCACCGATAGCATTAATGCTAGAGAATGAGAAAATCAACGACTGACCAATCGGGATAAAGAAGAACATTACCAAACCGACTAACCACGGCAAAATGAACATAAAGCCCCAACGTGACTTTAACTCTTCTATACCACGACTTTTCTTTAGTTTAGAAGCCATTATGCCGCACCCCCTGTAATAATATAGCTTTCAGCAGCGCATTCACCAGCAGGAGTCGTTGCTGCAGAGTTGTTATAGTTAACGTATACTGTAACACCATTATCAAATACCGAGCAGTGTACGCCGGAAGAAATTATGGTGTTTGAAACCAGTTGAGCATCCTTGATGCTATCATAGTAGCCCGAAAGTGCCTTATAATTAGCATCAATTTCGCCCTTAACGTTATCATAATTAGTGCTAAAGAAGTATGGATAAACCGCATCAATAAGTACGTTATCCCAAGTGTTTGTAACGGTATATTGAAGACCGATACCACCCTCAACTGCACCTAAAATGATTTTTTGAGGATCAATAGCAAGGTTTACTGACTCGCTTGTCATAGGAACGTAACCCTTAAATACCATAGAATAGAACGGAACATCCTCATAGAATGCATATCCGTTATCAGAGGTTACAGGAGCATCAACAACAAGGTTAGAAGCTATTGCGGCATAGTCGTTTGCGTCACTAGCCATAAGCTTTTGTTTGCCGTCACCAACCTTTTTAAGAGCCTTTGTAACAGTATCAACGTAACCGTAACGTGAGTTGTAATCAAGAGTATCTCTTGGATTTGAATAATCAGAATAGCAATTAGAGGTTAAAGTTTCAAGTGAAACACCGCTTATCTTCCAATCTTTGTTCTGATCTATAGCCTGTTGTACGGCATCGTTATAGCTAACAGGACGAAGTAAACGATAAGCCTGATCCTCGTTATTACCACGGTTTGCTTTGTCGGCAATATACTGTTCAGCTCTAATAATACCACTATTCATAACAGCATCACTAGAGTGTGAGAAGCCGGAACCCGAAGAATTAAATCTAACAAGGTCGTAATCAAAATACAAATCTATTTTGTTTTTGCTGCAAAGCGAAGCTAAAGATTCAACGTCTGAATCAGAGCCAATATTACCGTTTACAGTGTAACCGCCACCAATTTGTCCAAGGTCAACGCCCGAATCACCAAAGCCCTTAAGTTTTACAGAGAAATTGTCAATGTTTTTATCAAGCTCGGTGATAATTTTGTTTGCCTGATTAACTGTTGTGGTTGCATAAACGGTTTTGTAAGGAACACCCAAGAAGGATTTGGTAATTTCGGTACCACCAATCAAGGTTACGTTCATTGCCTTATCTTCTCCGGTTTTTTCCATACCCTTCTCTTCTATCAAGTAGTCACGATAAATGTTTGCCATTTCGTTATAATTAGCTTTATCGCCGCTAAGTGGATAGAAACGAATGGAGAATTCACCCTTAATCATTCTTTCAGGGTAAACGTTTGCATAATAGGTACGTTTAAATGTTCTTGCCTGATGGTATGTATAGCCACGCAACAAAAACGTTGGATAGGTTGTTGAAAATCTATAAGCTACAGAACCAACTACCGAGTTCATTTGTACTGTTTCTGCACCTTTGTCGATAATGGTGAAACCGCCCTTCTCGCCCGATTTATATCCATAAACAGGCATACGAAGTGATTCACGCTCAACAGGATTGTATTTATCTTCCATGGTTAAATCGTCACCGTAAACGAATCCGGTGTACTTTATACCTTGGTTATTATAGGAGTTAACGTTCATTAACGCACCCGAACCGGATGGTAAGAATAAATATGAATCCTCGGTATCATTTTCAACAGAATTAAGGAATGGTGCGATAGAAACATAGGTTACACGCAAATTTTCTTCCTGAATTTTGTTTGAGTCAACCGATATGCGAATGTAATCATCCTCGAGCACGTAATCAACCGGAACCATAACCTTTTGCCCGGCAAAATAATACTCGATAGTAACACCTTTAGTAGCGCCGTCTTTCTCTATTTTCTTTACAACGATTCTACTATCGGGATTATCTTTAATATCAAGGTCGCTATAAGCGTTTGTATTACCGCCACCAAGTACGGTTGGATTCATAAGACCAACTTCTACTGCCGAGCGAACAAACATATGCTCGCCCAAAACCATACCAAAGTCGTCTAATATTTCTTCACCGGTGGATTTAGGACAAACTTCCCACGACATACCAGTCTGAAGATCAACCAAACGAACGCTAATTGTGTCTTGAACATACTCTAATTTATACTTGTCATTACGACAAATTTCTTCAGAATCTGCAAGTTCAATAGATGCTTCCGGTGGCTTAAAGCCCAATTGCTTATGTTCTGTGTCACCCTCACCGCAAGCAGCAAGACCCAAAAGGAGGAATAAACAAAGTACGACACTTAAAATACGTTTTTTCATAATTTTTCCTCCTTTTTAAATAGTCATAATTTCGGTTATAAGCGTTGCAACAAACGCACCGAACTGCTGAATAAGAATGATGAGCATAATAAGCAAGAATACGATAATTGCCATACCAATTACTGTAAGTACCGATGTACCAATAAACTTGCCCATTGTGTAATCGTGAATTTTTAGCATACCGTTTATAAGCAAAATGAAGAAATAAATAGTAGCTATTGTAGAAAGAATGCTTAAGAAACTAGCTTCATCCGGTAACAATACGTTGGTAAGAACAATTTTTATTATACTTGACCAAATAAGTGGCTGTAAGCTGTAGCAAGTAACGATTACGATTTCTTTCATTTTACCCTTACCGCCAAGCAAGGTCGAAATCATCCAGTTAGCTACAATCCAAAGAACAACAAGTCCTACAGAGCTTACGAACACTAATATACTGTTAAACGATGCAGGATCATAGTGGGTGAACATAAATCCGCCTGCAATTGTTTCCATAACGGTTGTTACGTAGTAAAGTACCAAGAGCAAGAAACAAAGTGGCATAGAACCAAGCTTCTTTTCCTTGATGTCGGTGAAGGTACTTGTTGGGTGAAGTGCTGTAGAAACCATAAGATTCAAAGATGGATTTTTAATAAACACAATCTTTTTCTTATTAGTTACAAACATAAGCACAATTGCACCGATAACAACTACAACGATAACCAAGAATATAATGCCAAAGTTTTCGCTTGTAAAATCACTACGAACATACTCATAAGCTACGGCATAGGTTGCTTTATCATAACCTAATTCTGCATATTCAAGCGCCTTATCATAGTTTTCTTCTTCTAAGTAAGCATTAGCAAGACCGCTATATGCAAGCTGGTTGTTTTTATCTTGCTTTAAGATATTTTCCCAGCCCTCTTTAACCTTGTCATATTCACCGTTGGCGGTAAGCTCATTAAGTCTTTTGAATTCCTTACCGTAAGCATTGATTGTAAACGAGGTAATATATCCGGTACCGGCATCGGCAATAAGAATTTCATCACCGTCGTCCTTAAGTACCATTGCAGTGGCGTCTTTAAAGGTACCCTTTTGATCGCCCAGACGCATACCACCTGCAAAAATATTCATTGTACGAGAGAACTCATCAAAGATGAAAATTTTACCGTAACGTGTTTCAAGAGCGTACATATTACCGACACTGTCAACTTCTAAATCACAGAAGTTTTGCTTGTACATATCATCTTCGCCTATTACCTTAACGTCGGTAAATATATTTTCTTGATTTAAAATGTTTTTACCAGTACCTGGGCTCAAACGTCTAATCATTGTCTTTTTAGAATTGGTAGAACCGTCGGTAAAGCCATTGGTTGCATAGATAAAATCGTTTTCATCAACAGTAAGGTCAACCATAGCGAAAGGTAATTTTTTCTGTTGGTTAGCATGCTTTTCAACATTTGGGAACAATCTGTTTGATATGTTCTCAAATACTGATGCAACTGTTACCTCAACAGCATTTGCACCATAAAATCCCAAAAATTCTCTTTGGGGTGAGAAAAGTAGTGCACCATAGTAAGCACCATTACCATCGATTATAACATACATATAATCGTTAGAATCTATTACAATTCTTTTTGGTGCAAACTGGAAATCATCCTCTTCTTTTGGGATAAGATCGGATACAGGTTTAACTATTGTATCAATCAATACAAAGTCTTTGTTTACTAATTGTATCTTTTGACCCTTAGTATCACAAATGTATATTGTTCCTTTGTTGTAATAAATACCTAGTGCTTCGTCAAAAGCAATTGAACCGGCATCATCCGCCTCATCGGCTGATTTCTTAATTCCTTTAAAACTTCTAACCAAATTGTATTCACTGTCCAAAACAATAACACGTGATTGCTTATCAAGTATATAAAGGTTGCCATCATCGTCTGTACACATTGACGAAATAGATTCAAGGCGTTCAACGCCAAGCTTTATTGGATCGATAAGACTGTTAAAGTCATACATCGACTTGGTGTAAACAGCTTTTCCGTTACTGCTTACGCCATGCCAATAGGTATAGCTGTCAACTGGTGTTGCTGCCGAAACAGATGACGCAACACTAGTCAGCAAGCATATAACTAAAATCACAGCAAAAATACGACATAATGCTTTTTTCACTGTTTTCATCTCCTTTTTTAATATTTGCAAACTAATTATTCCTTAATACCAGCACTACTCATCGATTCAGCAACACTGCTTTGTGAGATGAGGAATACGAGTATAGGCGGTATCATCATAATAACGGTAACTGCCATTGCAGAACCAGAACGTGCCACACCGCCGGCAGTAATCTGTGTTACTACCTGAGGTAAGATTTTTAACTCTTCGGAGAAAATCTTACCACCCGGAACTGTTTGCCAAATATCACGGAAGGTGAAAAGTAAAAGTGTAAGCCAAATTGGCTTAATTGTAGGCATTACTATCGACCAGAAAACCTTAAATTGGTTTGCACCGTCGATTTTAGCTGCTTCAAGCAATGCATCGGGAACATAACCTTCGATGTACTGTTTACCAAGGAATACACCCATTGTTGACGCCATTGGCGGCAATATATATATCCAATAGGTATCAAGTAATCCGAGCTCAGAGAAAATCAAATACTGTGGAACAGCAAGTGTGTACGAGTTAAACATAAGTGCAAACTGTACTGTCCAGAATATAGCATTGCGTCCCTTGAACGATGACTTTGAAATAGAGTATGCTGCCATAAGAGCAACGAAGATATATATGAATGTAGTAATAAATGATATAACCACACTGTTAAAGATATATCGTGACAGCGGAACTCTAAGGCTTGCCATAAGATCAGGCAAAATAGCATAGTTGCCCAAGGTTGGACGATGTACAAAGAATCGTGGTGGGAATATAAGCAATTCATCAAGAGGTTTAAATGACGTACACACGCAGTAGATTAGCGGTAACATTGAGAACAAGCCGCCCAATACCAAGAATGCTACAAGTGTAAAGTTACCTGCTCTTGAGCGAGTGTAGCGTTTGACTGCAGATTTTTTACCGCGTCTATCTTTAAAGCGCATTTTAATTGTTTTGCCAAGAGATTTGATATTAGTCATCCACAGTCACCTCACTTTTCAAACATTTTAAGAACTTTACCTACAATCAATCGAGCAGCTACCATCATAATGAACAGTACTACCGACATTGCGCAGGCATAACCAAGTTCATATCGCACGGTTGCCATATCGGTCATAAGCGATACTATTGAGTCAACCGCATAACCCTTACTTGGGTAACCGGCAAGTTCAATCATAATTGTACTTGCACTGAAAGAACTCTGAATCTGCATAACCGCACTAAAGAGAAGCATCGGTTGCATTGCAGGAAGGGTTATATAGCGAAGCTCTTGCCAGCGGTTTCTAATACCATCTATTGCACCGGCTTCATACATATCACGGCTTACGTTCTGCAAACCGGAAATATTAGAAAGGAACGAAACACCCATACTTTGCCACAATTGAACAACAATTATAATAGGCATTAGGTACGCTTCTGTTTTAAGATACTGAATAGGTTCTGTAATGATACCAAACGACATTAAGAAACTATTTATGTAACCGTAGCTATCACCGGCGAATGCTACCTTCCAAATGAAGTATGCGTTACCAACAAGAGATGGCGCATAGAACATGAATGAAAGAATAGCACGGGTTCTTGGCTGGAATTCATTTACAAACCATGCAAGTACAAAGGAAAGTAAAAATCCACAGGGACCTGCAATTATTGCAAACACTAAAGTATTCTTTGCGGTAGTTGCAAAGGTAGAGTCTTCTACTATCATTCGGCGATAGTTATCAAGCCAAACAAACTTTGGCGAAGAAATCATATCGAAAGAAGTAAAACTCAAAACAATAGATGATAGTATTGGCAAAATAGTGAAAACAAAGAAGAAAATCAAGAAGGGAGCGAGCATGATAATCATAGGAATATGCTCTGTAAGAAGTTTATCTCTTGAAAGTTTTCTCAATTTTTTAGATGCTACAGGCATTGCTGCTACATCGCCAGTCTTATTTTTAAACATAAACCTCTCCCCTCCTTATTTATATTCGTTAATTTTACGCTCAATTTCACGGTCAGCAATCTTTGACCACTTAGTAACAGCGTCTTTAACTTTAGCTTTATCTTCAAGTACAGACCAGAAAGCTTGGTCAATAGCACGGGTTACATCGTAAGAACCAGGAACTTCCTGAACTTCCATAATCTCTGCCCACTGGCTCTTTAGTAATTGAAGATCGTCTTTATCCCATGCAAGATTTTCAAACGCTTCCTTGTTGGAAACGGCTGTACGACCAATCATGCCGAGAATTGACTGAAGATTTTCATTATATCTCTGCTGAGTTTCAGCAGATGTCCACCATTTAAGGAATGCCCATGCCTGCTCCTTCTTGGTTGACTCTTTAATAATTGCACAGCCGGTACCAGAACCAGCAACAGCGCCCTCGAAGCTTTCAACATCTATTACACCGTTACCGTTAGTATCAACACCCGGAACCTTAGCAATTTTCCATCTACCGCGAATTTCGGGAGCAGTAGCATAGAATGTCATATATGTTGTATAAGGTGCAATACCAAGTGGCATTGTACCAACACGCATACGGTTGTAGAAATCAGCTTCTTTGAGGAAGTCATATTCAAGATAGAAGTCAGTCCACTTCTTAAATACTTCCAATTCTGATTTTCCGGCAATCATTGTCTTATTACCGTCTTCATTATAGATGTTAAGACCGTGCTGCCACATAAGTGTTGGATAAAGATGCAGGTTACCAATACCAGCGTTTACAGTTGTAGATGTTGTAATCTGAGTATATGGAACGTAAACACTCATATTCTTACGCTGTATAATAGTTGCATAGTAAAGGAACTCATCCCATGTCTGAGGTGGCTCGTCAAAGCCGAGTTCCTTCAAAATATCCTCACGGTAGAACATAAGCATAAAGTTTTGTGTATCCGGTAATGCATATGTTTTACCATTGTAGGTATATGGAGCAACCGCGCCGGTTGTAAGCATAACCTCTTTAAACTCTTCGTCGCTCATAGCGGCAATTTGTTCATCAGTAAGACCAGACTGGAACTGCTTGATAGTTTCATCAAAGCCCGGCATCTCCGATAGGTCGGCCAACGCACCGCGGATACCTAAGTTAACTGGTTCGGTTCTAGCCATCTGCAACGATACGTCAGGGAAGTTATCGGCCAAAAGACCGTTAATAAGTGAGGCGTTAACAATTTCAACCTGAACGTTTATAGGTGTATCGCCTTTTCCGTCACCGTCTGTATCACGCCAATATTTTTCTTTACCCTTTTCACCGGTAAACGAGTCTTGAATAAGCGAGTTAAGTGCTGCCGCTTGATCTTGACCCCAGTTTACCCAAAGACGGATGGTGTTTTCATCGTCTTTATCTGCGTTTGTAAGAGAATAATCATTAGTAAAGGATGAAATAAGACGAACAGCGTCAAATTTTAATTGAGAGAAAAAGCCTGCTTCTTTATCAATATGATCCTTGCCCTTCGGGATGATTTGAATCTCATCAATAGAAAGTGGCATTCTAATCATATCGTAAAGCCATGAGCCAATTGAAGAGTAATTGCTGTAGTAGTCGGTAACATATTGCTGTGCAATGTAAGGACTTCTAAGCATGTTTTCAAGTACACGCTTCATATTGTTCATAGCAGAAACTGCCTGCGAAGCCTGACCTGTACCCTTAGTCATTTTGTCTGCAAGAGTTCCAAGTCTGTCTTTACATTCGGTTAACACCTTAGTAAAGTCAGGAATCTGCTGATCAAGGTCATAGTCACGGCTAAGGTCAGGTGACTCACCTGTGATCATAACGATTTGCATATATTTGTCGCCAAGCAAATCGAAAATTTCAGAAAGCTCGTGGAAATACTCTGCAGTTTCACCGGCCGTTACTTCCATAGAAATGGTATGAGGACCTTTGTCAAGATAGATGTAATAAGGTTTTACAGCCTCATCCTCACCCATATCTTTACCAAAGGTGAAATATTCCCAACTTGTACCGTAAGGGAATTTAAGTGACATAGCTTCTTCAAATGGAGTTGCACCATCTATTTTAAGCCAACGCCAGCTTTCACCATTTACAAGATCGCTCTGCTTGTAGCGCATATTTATGTAGTAGTAACCTGACTTTTCAACTTCAAAATTCCATTCCAAACGGCTACCGGACGACTGCCATGCAGTACCACCAATGTAGTTTATCTTTGTTAGATAATCATGGTGTGGTTCCATTCCGGCATCACTATTGTTGGCCTTTGGAATAATAGAGTTAGAGGTTTTAACGTCGGCATCCTCACCCTGAATTGTAATAATACCAGCGTTTAAGTTTTGAAGCTTATAAGAAGACGAAACGTCTTTATAGCTCTTAACCACTTCCGGTTTAGCAAAGGTAATTTCATAGAAATTAACACTTTGCTCTGGTCTGACAATTGTAAAGGTGTGAGTTCCTGCGGTAAGAGCAAATTCAAATGGTCCAACTGTTGCACCTTCGCTATCGCGAACAACAGTTGATACAACGTCATCAATTTCTATTTGCTCTTGCGCGTATTGGTTGCCCTGAACGTCTTCACGTGGTTTATCTTCTTTGTTCTTCCATAGTCTTGAAAGGACAATGTTCTCTGCCTCGTCAAAAGGACATACACCATCAATTAAAATCTCAAATTCAGGATCAATACCTTTATTTGGAGCCTTCCATAAAAATTCAAGATTATAAACGGCTGTCTGTGTAACTTCGAATGTCCAGGTAACTTTACCGTTACCATCCTTCCATTCAAGTACATTTTCACCCATGACGATTTCAGCACCGTCTGCTACAAATGCAGCAAGTGGAAGCTTTACATCAACAGTTGCCTTGTTGGTTATCTTGTGACCAGCAGTATAAGCAACATAGTCTTGAAGATCTGAATCGTTTTCTTTAGATTCAGAATCAATGTTACCGGTTATAACATCAGTTGTACCATCAACCGTAACATTAGCCTCTTCTGCAAATGCAGTGGTTATTTGCAAGGAAATTCCTGAAAACAAAATAGATACTGCCAAAAACACTGACAAATATCTAGCGATTTTCTTGCTCATAACATTCATCCTTTCTGTTCATAAAATTTATAATTAGTATATGATTGAATCTTTATAAACTAACATAAAAATCAACCATTTATTACTAACAATTTACATACTAGGCATAATATTCCACCATCATATATAAATGTGATTTTATTATACAGCAATTTATATATTTTGTCAACAAAATATATATGTAAATTGCACATAAAATTCGTGGTTTTTGTGCAAAAAATAATAAAAAAGTATTTTATTTGTTTAAATTAGCATCAAAAAACTGACTATTTTGTACAAAAATACAAAATCTCGGTGGAATATTGACAAAAAGAAAAAGCCTAAGGCTATAAACCTTAGGCTTTAAACTTACGCAAAGTTAAAGATTAAATTAGTCGTTAATCTTTGTAACAACGCCTGAACCAACGGTACGACCGCCTTCACGAATAGCGAAACGGAGACCTTCTTCAATAGCGATAGGAGTGATAAGTTCAACATCCATCTCTACGTTATCACCAGGCATGCACATTTCGGTACCTGCAGGAAGACCTACAACACCGGTAACGTCAGTTGTTCTGAAATAGAACTGTGGACGATAGTTGTTGAAGAAAGGAGTATGACGACCGCCTTCATCCTTGCTCAAAACGTAAACCTGACCATGGAACTTGGTGTGTGGGTTGATTGAGCCTGGTTTGCAAAGAACCTGACCACGTTCAACTTCTTCACGACCTACACCACGGAGAAGTGCGCCAACGTTATCGCCAGCTTCACAGTAATCAAGAGTTTTACGGAACATTTCCATTGAAGTAACAACTGTCTTAGCGCGTTCTTCTGTAAGACCGATGATTTCTACTTCATCACCAGCGTGGAGCTGACCACGCTCAACACGACCTGTAACAACGGTACCACGACCAGAAATAGTCATAACGTCTTCAACAGGCATAAGGAATGGCATATCAGCCTTACGGTCTGGAGTTGGGATATAGCTGTCAACAGCATCCATAAGCTCAGCGATAGGAGCATAGATAGGATCTGAAGGATCTGTAGCTGCAGAATCGAGAGCCTGGAAAGCAGAACCCTTGATGATTGGAGTATCATCGCCTGGGAATTCATACTTGTCAAGTGTCTCACGGATTTCCATCTCAACGAGTTCGAGAAGCTCTTCGTCGTCAACAAGGTCAGTCTTGTTCATGAATACAACGATGTAAGGAACGCCAACCTGACGAGCAAGAAGAAGGTGTTCTTTAGTCTGAGCCATAGGACCGTCAGTAGATGCGATAACGAGGATAGCACCGTCCATCTGAGCAGCACCGGTGA
>JAFXGM010000023.1 GCA_017513195.1 Clostridia bacterium
GCCACGCCCTGCCGTTGCTTTCTGGGTTAGTCAAGACTTGTTCTGTTGCTATCTGCCATTCAGTTACAACTCTTTGCATATACTCACGGCATATCTTTTCATCGCTCAAACATTCAATCGCTTTTTGTATGCGGTCTTCACTCAAAGGCGGTGAGTTATACATACCGCTTTTGTAATCTTCCCACAATTCATAGCGATAATATTTCTGTGTAATGTTTGATATATCATTTGCCTTTGCCATAACGCCTTACCTCTTGACTATCATTCCTGCAACTTTGTATCGTCAATAACTGTCTGCTTTTCGTCATCGTCATAATCGCATTCCCAAGCCTGCGAGAAATCACGGTCTGCAAACATTTCGGCAAGTCCCTGTATCTGTGCCAATCTCAATACTTCGTCAGCATCCATACCCAACTCTTTCGCAATCTTCGTATCACTCCAATTACGCTTTTTGAGGTCAAGAACAATGTCGCTCATTGCTTCAACTTTGTGTTTACCTCTTGCCCTGTTATGACGGATTGTTGATGCAATTCTATCGCCTTTATCTTCACGGTCATTATTGATAACTACAACAGGCAAATAACCATGTATGCGTTCTTTAATGTCTGCGTATTCCTTGCCCACTCTGTTTCTATGGAAGCCGTCAACAACTTCATATATTCCATCGTGTTGCCATACAACAATAGGTTGTGTGTAGCCGTCCTCTTGAATTGAAGTGTGCAGCAATTCCATTTCTGGCGGTGCTACGCTATTTGGGTTGTAATCGTTTGCAAAAACGAGGTCCTGTTTAACCCATTGCACGCACTCGACTGGCTCTGTTGAAAACGGGCTAACCTCTTTCAACATCTGTTTAATGTTGTTAATCGCTTCGGTGCGTTCCTCAATGCTTTCCATTGATAATAATTCTTCTTTTAAGTTCTGGTAATTCATAATTATAGCCTTGCCTTTCTTTCTTTAATTCTTTGCTTTAATTTACGCTTAAATCGTCTGTAATGACCTTTTACAATGCGTTTTACATTCTGTTCAAAGTTAATCACTGCTTCTTCATTAAAAAAGCCGTATAAGAGTAATATAGTGATAATAACTTCTATTCCCGTTTGCATAATGTGTTCAGTTGACATTGTTTTCACCTACCTTTACAAAGCCTTTGCGTTCTCTCAAAAACTCTTGAACTGAACTCCAGCCCATTTCCTTTAATTTCGCTTTCACGGGTCTTAATGTTGTACCGTCTTTGAATTTGGTGATTATTTCATAATTGCCCTCATCGTCAACGGTAGTTATCACATCAAACCCGTTTCGGTGTTCTTCTCTTTTATATTCCATAGTTAATTACCTCACAAGGTCAATGATGTCTTTTACTGTGAGGGCTTCAACCTCGTCCTGTGCCAGACATTCCATAACTGCTACGCCGTTTACTTCAATGCAATAGCCACAGTTTTCCGATTTTGTGATTTCAATAATTGTTTTCATAGTTGTTTGTCCTTTCAAATGTTATTTATTTGCTCTTGGGTCATCAAGAAACGCATCGTAAGTTTCGTCCGTGTCTTCTTCGACACCCATAAAATCTAACCATTCGTAATAACTCATAATTTGTACTCCTTTTACATTTCTTCAATGCTATTGATTACGATTGTTCTTTCTGTGCCACCAAGTCTAATAAGTAATCCTACATCTTCATCAGTTTCCTTATCTACATACCCTGCGGTGATGTATTCGCTATTTTCTTCCCAAACATCAATTCCCATTTCATTGAGTTCTTGTATAATGTCTCTTCTTTGCCCGTACCAGTTGCCTATCATTTCATTAAGTTTTTCTTTCATTTTTTTATTTTCCTTTCGTTTATACCCTGTGGGGTATCTCTTTGGTATGGTTATATTATACTCTTTTTTGAGTACAATTCAAGATGTAATATTCCACAAACTTCCATTTATATTTTTGTATAAATTGCACTAAAACAGACAAAACATTCAAAGTATAGTTTGAATATTTACAGTCAAATATTGATTTTTTGCAAAAAAAGGCATAAAAAAAAGAGGGACAGAGCGTTTGCCCTGTCCCTTAAATAGAGTTATTTACTTTTTGAAGCCGTGTTTTTCAAGTGCTTTGAGTGTTAGTGGACCAAAATAGCCGTCTGGTTTAAGTCCGCTTCTTCTCTGGAACTCTTTAACCGCTTTAATAAGGTTATCGCCGTAATAATTGCCCAGTGCTTTTTCGCTTGTATAAGACGGAAAAACTCTACGCATAAAAGCAGCGATTTTACCGATATTTTCGTGTCGGTCACCTTTCTTGAAATATCCTCTTGAATGAAGAAAACTGCCACTTGTTGTGTTTTTTACGGGTGTTTGTACCGCTTTTTTCTTCAAGCCCAAGAACTCAATCAAGCCCTCTGCAACTGCTTTTGCATAGGCGGTCTGTCCTGCATCACTTGTGATGTACTTATAGTCTTTTGTACCGTCCATAAAACCGCCCTCAACGAGTACGGCGGGTATTCTATCTTGATTGATAACCGCAAAATCGCACTGTTTTACGCCCCTGCCTTTAAGACCTGTATTTTTAACAAGTCTTGTATAAATGCAGTTTGCAAGTTTTGTGTCACTTGCAAGAGGGTTTTTATCGGTGTACACTTCAACGCCTGTTGCATTGTTCCATTTGCCTGTGTATGCGTTATGATGAATAGAAACAAACGCTTTAACACCTGCTTTGACATATTTGTTATGTCGGCTTGCAAGGCTTTCATCGGTTGCACCCTCGTTGTTATCTGTGTGAATAATCTCACAATCATAATCAGCAAGATATTTTACAACCTTGTCACGCACTTTGTCATTCAAAGTCCATTCTTTGATGCCGTCTGGTGTCTGTTTGCCCTTTGTTTTCAATCCGTGTCCTGCATCTAAACCGATTTTAATTGCCATAATTCAATCACTCGCTTTCGCCAAAAGTTTCGTTGATTTCGTCTTGTGTAATCTTGTAATCATTAAGCCAATTTCTAAAAAGATTGATTGCAATATTAAGAGCTGCCGTCAATCCTGCCATTACCGCTGACAAAATCGTTGTATATGCAAATTCTTTTATGCCGTCAATGGTTGATACGCTATAAAAACTTTCAACAGAAACAACCAAAGAAGCACCAACCGCAACAATAAATGTCTTGAATGTTCTAACTGCTATATCTTTTGCCTGTTCCTTTGTAATTCCAATTCTTTTTAATACTTTGGTAAAAAAGTTTTTCATAAGATTACCGCCTTTCTTTTATTTGTGGTATTTTTCAAGGTCATCAATTCGATGATTGATAACTTTGATTTTTTCTTGTTCTACTTCGTCCGATTTTTCAAGTTTATAAACTCTCTCAATAACCTTGTTATGCTTTTCAACTTGGCTTTTGAGTTCGTCTATTTTGGTGTCTGTTACTGCCTGTGCAACTACAAGTTTGTTTTCAATAGATTTGTTAGATTTTGAATTTGTGATAATAACACCTATCAAAGTCATTAAACCTACCAAAAACGAGCTGCCTGCGGCTACAAGAGCAACCACAATGTCCTTATCCATAACACACACCCCCTTACCAGCCGATTACATAGCGAAGAACAAACGCACTGTTTGAGTATGTAATTCCACCAATCGTGAAATCGGCGTTGTTCTTTTCGTGTCCCACGATTTTGTCATCGTGAATATATAGGTACTTAATTCCGTTTCGCCAAGGTGTCAACAATGGCACAGAATGACCGCACCCACCGAACAAACTAACCGATTTTTTCAACACGGTGTATTCTACTATTTCGGCATTTGAAGCCGCCCCATTACTATAAAGAGAAAATATAAGCGTTATTCCGTGTGGTTGTTCGCTTACCTTTTGCGTTAATGTTACGGTGTGTCCCGCCGTCATATAATAGCCACCTGTTTCAAGTGTTGAGCCGTCCCATAAGACATTACCTGCAACCGAATATATCTGTTGCCAATCACCCCAAGAGCCAGAATGATAAAATCTTTTCCAGATACGGAATTCGGCTTTACTGGTATATGTGATAGTTTGAACAATCTGTCCCTCGTCACCAGCACTCGCAACCTCTAATGAGAATGTTCCACTTGTTACAGGGCAATTTTTGTATGTTAATACATTTCTATCAATGCTTACATAGGTATTCGGCTGCACTACATCATTCAAGTCAGTGTTTTCGGGCAGTGTTATATTTATAAAGCCCTCATTTGCTCTTATTACATAACCCACATCAAGACCGTTCTCAATTTCGCCAACCTTACCAAGTCCCATTCCTTTGCCGTCTGCTCGCCAGTGCATCAAAACTGCACCCGTTGAAAGAACTGTCGGTTTAGTTGTTGTTGCTAAATCGTCTTTTACGATAATACGAACATCGTAAGTTGAGCCGCTATCGGCTTCAAAAATATATGAAACTTCGTTCACGCTATAAACACCAGTGTAACTATCGAAAGTTATTGCGGTGTATGTTGCTTCGCTCTTTTTCTTATATTCAAGGGTATATTTTGCAGAATTAAGATTGTTAAGTGCGGTTACGATTGCCGAGAATGTTACCTGTGCATATTCACCCAGAATGTTCTCTGTGCCGTCCTCATTGCATCTCTTAACCTTTAATTCTGTTACTTTTGGTTGTGAGTAATCAATAACGCTTCGGCTTGTTTCTGCTGACCCGCTTCGTCCTCGATTATCCTTAACGGTTGCTGAAACTTTCAGCGTTCCCGTTGAGTTCAACGCACCTGTTGTAAAATTCGCCTTTGAATAGGTCAAGCCGTTTGCCTTTACGCTATACGAAGCAATAGCCGAGCCATAAGCGGTTGTAGGTGTTACAACTACCGCAAATTTTGAATAGCCTTTAATATATGCCCCGTATTTATCTGCATACCCTGTCGCATCAGTCACGGCAAGAGTACAAGACGGTTTAACACTATCGGGAACATAAACAGTAATGTTTTTATAAACATCGCTGCCAATTCGTGTTGTGCCACTCAAAGTACGCAAACACAGTTGTAATGTTCCACTTGTTGCGTTTGGAAATTGTGAGCAAGTTGCCATATCAATAGTGAACTCTTTTGAAGTTCCTATTCCTGTGCCTAAATCATACCAAGCACTATTGCCGACCTTATACCACAACTGGTGTGTAAAAGACGAATTTTGTCTTGTTATGTTTACGGTCATCTTGCCACCGATTGTATTGCCACTTACTGTACCAAATGACGATGCTCTCGCTATATTCGTCAATGTTGCCGTTCCAGATGCAGAAACGCTTGAAATGTATTGACCGCTTAAAGTTACGGCAATATCAAGTTTGCAGCTTACGGCAATACTCTTTTTACCGTCCGAATTGTGCGTAATATTTGAAACGGTTTTACTCCAAAGAGTTTTTGTTTGTCCGCTACCAACACCAACGGTACAAGTGCTTGAATAGGTTGTGCCGTTTATTGTGAAACTGATTTTTTTTGATGCTGAACTGTTAATCGTATAACCGCTTGCAGTTTTCAGTTTTGCAGTAATGGTAATATCCGATTGGTTGTTCGCAACATCAACATTGCTTTCAGCCCACTCAACAACCAAAGTCCAACCCGTCTTAAATGTATTTGAAAAACTTCCGCTTGTTGCCATAATCACTCACCCACCTTTAACACCATAACCGAATTATCGGTACGGGGAAGAAACGCAAAATTTCCAAGTTGAAAACGCTCACCCAAGCGAATGATAATGTTTCCTGTATAGAAATTTTCGCCGTCCCAATAACCGAATATAACGCCGTTTCTCTTGAAATTGATTACATCGTTTTCAATAGTCAGTGTTATTGCACTGTCACTTGCCCCCAATTTAATTGAGCCACCCGCAAAACTGATATACTGATACAATTCGGTGAATTTTGTCTGCAAATCATCGTCAACGCCTATAATTTGCTCTGTTGTAGTTGTAAACTTCAACAAGATTTCATCGGACAATATCTTTAATTGTGCTTCAACAGTTTTCCTGTATTCTTCATCATCAGTTTTGTTTACATAGGTTTCGGACACGCTTGACAATATACTGTCTGCGGTCTGTTTAATCAGTGAGTTTATAAGGAAGTTTTCGCTGCTTAACTTCTCATTTGTGACATAATCACTTTCGATTTTTGCAATAGTTTGTGTTGCAGTGTCGATTTTCCCTGTTTGCTCAATTTGTAAGTCACTTAATGTTTTGAAGTTCTCGCCCACTTCAATAGTGCTTTCGACTTCTTCACAAACATTTATATTTTTCTTGATAATACGGGCGGTATCATCAATACCGAGCAAAGCGTTAATAATTGGGTGATAGTTGTGTACTTCAAAATCGTCAATATCTAACCCAAGAAGAGATAAATCAAGGTTGGTGATTGAGTATTTTACCTGTACTTTGTTGTTTTCTGCAAGCCAGTTTTCACCCTTTGTTTTAAGGTTGAGTGCTTCGGTTACATCGTCCCATTCCACATAACCAACAATTAAGCCGTATTTTTCAATAGCCTGTTCATCGTCAATGTAGTTTTTGCCGTCATTTACAGAAGAAATATCAAGTCTTTCTTCTGTTTCTACAAGTTGAGTTTGTTCGTTTCCCTCTGCATCAACCGTTGTTTCTTCCCTTTGGAGTTTGCAACCCAAAGGAATTAGTCTTGTAATATATGCGGACGGGTCTTTTTCCTTTGAAATTGACTTCATATTCCTTGACAATGCAATAGGCGTTGATTTTGTTTCACCGATTTGGGTTAAATAATCAATGTAAATCACACCGTCAACCACACGGAAGCGAATTTCACCACCTAAAACATCTATCAATTTCTTTTTGATAGTGTCCCAAGTGTTTTCACGCTGAATACCGCAATATAAATTGTCATTCGGGTCAGTCACAGTGACTTCACCAATAACAAAATGCTTGTATTCTTCCATTTGTGAATTATGAGTGTCAATAATGTGTTGTAAAAGTCCCGTTACCGTCCAGTTTTGCTCTGCAACATATACCTGCTTACTGTCGCAAAGAAAACCGAAGAAACTTTCGCAAGTCACGGATTTTGTAATTTCACCGCTTTCACTCATAGCAGGGTTTGAGCAAAGCACTCTGCCTTGAAACTCAAAACGGTTTTTATTGGTGTTAAACACCTCTACAAGCGTTTTATACTCATAGAGGTTATTAAACCCTTTGTTAGACGGTAAAAGGGCAAAAGAAAAGGTATCAATCGAATTGATACCCTTTACAACATTACCGCTTGCCAGTTTTTGCTCGTGTCCGTGAATTTCTGTCGATATTCCGTTGTTATAAATATTTACTATATACATTAGAACACCTCTTCAATAAAACTCACTGTAACCGTGCAATCTGCATTCGATTTTAATGTTACTGTGTTTGCCCCCTCTTTCAAGAAGACCGTATTAACTTTCGTTTCACCCGCTGGCAATGAATAACTAACATTATCAAGTTTTGCCGTAATAGCTGCACTTGCATTTACTGTAAATGGTATTCTATGCGATGAGCCATTTACTACTACCGCCGTGATTTCCTCACCAGCCGTAATAGTAAAGTCATATTTTTTTGGCTCATTTGCTATTGCATACGGGTAAACCGTAAATTTAACCGTGAGCGTGGTTTTCAAAAGGCTTTCGTCATCGTCTGGGTCAATATCTTCATAAGTTCCCAGATAGTGATAATCGGGAATAAAGGGGTCATATATCTTCTCGTTCATAACATTCATAACCCAGTTTGAAAAAGCCTGTTTTTTCTGCTCTAACATTTCGGGTGTGTCTGCCATAATCTCGAAAATGTATTCAAGTGTCCTTTCTTCCCAGTACAACTCACCGTTAATTTTTGAAAAATCATAAGTGACATTTGCAAAAGGTACGGTCTTTTTGATTGATTTCTTTTTCGGATAACTTATTTTTCTTTCGCTAACCGAAGCACCGAAATCGTCAAAAGATGCCTTTCCGCCTATAATTAACTGGTCTATCATAGTTTGTCACTCCATTTACAAATTACATAATTTCGGGTTTTGGTGTTGTACCGCCACCATAAATGACTGCGTTTTCGGGTAATTCGTCAACCAATACTGTGTACAATTCTCGTGGGTTTTCAACAAAATCATAATTGATACCGCAAGTTGTACCTACTGTTGTAAAGCCAAGAGTAATAGAAACCAAATTGCCGTTTTGGTCGTATATAGCCCTATCTCTGCCCTTATCGTGCAATGCGTAACCGCTAATCGGTGTAATCTTATAATTAGTGTTATTCCCACTAATACTTGTGTACATTTGCATTGTTGTGTTTGGAATAATTGGTGTTACTTCCGTCCAAGCCATTATATAAGCCACCCTTTCTCTAATAAAACTTCGCCCAATAGTAAACCTAAACCCTCGTATTCGGGCATATAATCGTCTGCAAGAGTTTCCCATAAAAAATTAGCGATATCGGCAGATACATATATTTGTCGAGTGTCTGCCATTTCTTGTATTTCAGGGTCAGGGTCATTTCTGAAATCTTTTGCTATAATTACGGCTTGAATAACTGTATCAAAGTCTAATTCCTGGCAACTTGACACATCAAGGGTATCCCAAAGTTCCCCTAAAAGTCCGATGTGTTCTATCGAAGGACAGTTTGAAATCCATATTTCGCCCGAATTTCGTCCAACTGTAAGTGACGGAATTGTTTTTAACGAAATGCTGTTGTCAAAACTCCTTGCATAAAAGTTATGGTCATAAATAAGTTTCTCGTTACCTGCAAAAATAATCGGCACTTTTGTATCGGTTATTTTAGAACAAGCAAATAATCTCGTGCGATTAGTTGCATTTATAGGGTATTTTGGGTTGTATGTTTCGTCCGTCCAACCCTCACCCGAAAAAGCACCAAAGTAATCCGTTCTGTTGCCGTTGTCTTGATAGTTGTCCCAAAAATCGTCATATACGGATTTTGCTTTGTCATAGGCTTCTTGCATTTGTGAAGCAACTTTTAATAGTTTTTCTGCTATGCTCACGAATAATCACCGCCTATGATTGCGTTTTGAATGGCAAGAATGCCGTCAATCGCAGTTTCAATGTCACCCATTACAATGTTTGTATCTCTGTTATACTCACATTCTATTGTAATGCCCTCTGTATCTGTTGAGAGTGTCATTGTTGGTGATACTGAAACAATTTCACAAGTGCCGTCTGCATTTGGTGTGTAGGTTGCACCTTTGTACTGTTCATAATTGGTTGCGGTGTCGCTTACTTCAATTTGTGGGTAAAATGTTTTGTTTACCGTTTCACCACTCATTAAGTAAATTGAAACAACATCATTATTTCTGTTATATGAACAATCTGTTTTTACAATCTTTGTTTCATCAAAAATATGAATTTTACACAAAGAAAAATAACTGTCTGCGGTTGCCGTTCCTACTACTTTAACGCTTCCGTCAGCGTTCACAGTAAAAGTTACGCCATTATGTGTTCGGCTTGTTCCGTGAATATAAGGGGCAGTTATTAAATTCTTTCCACACCTTGTCAGCGTTACTGTTGACGGGTCAATGTATGGTGTGTATTCGGTTGCTTCTGTACCAAGTTCAATTTGAATGTTAGAAATTCTGCAATCACCTGTTCCGTAACCGTGCATTGTTGATAAACCATAGAATGTTAATGGTGAATTAAGAAGTTCTTCGGTCACAACCATTGCTTTTCCAAATACCCACGATTTCCCAATACCAGAAAAATATATGTTTGTCGAATTACTTTCTGTGGTTGCCGACAATGTATATGTTTTGCCTATTTCCAAACTTGGACAGACTTCTTTTAATGGTTGTGTAGTGGTACTAAATCCGTTTCCTGTGTAATCATCATTTGTTGTAATGATAATATAATCTTCCCCAACTTCACTAATTACGGCATTGACTGGTGAAGTGGTAGTTCTTATTTTTGAAATATCAAAAAAGTTTTTACCGTGTACCAATACATTCGCCGAATGTTCAATACAAGACACATCATCAACACGAACAACCTCACCGCTTGCCGTACCCTTAAAGGCGTTTGCTGCTGAATTTTTGATTATTCCTGCCGTTGTTTCGTTGCTTTTTGCGACTTTTTCAACAGTTTCAACAGACTTTTCAACAGTTTCAGTTGCCGTCTTTACGGCTTCGGCAGTGTCATTGATTGTGGCTACTTCGTCCTTAACCGTATTAACGAACTGGGTGAACTCATCGGGTGTAGGTGTACCCGAATTTTCACCGCCCCCGTATGCCTTACCACTTGTTGCAAGTTCAATACGAACTTCGCTTGTTGGCAATTCAATCGAGCCGTCTGTACCTGTTACAGATACAAATATTTTGTTCTTGCTTCCTAAACTTGAAGTGCTTTCACTTGAAGCCACAAGCACTTCCCAAGGCACAACGCATACATTATCGCTACCGATAACCGATTTATATACCTTTGTGCCAAGACGGAACAACGCCGTTTTTACAAGCCCGTCCCAGTCTTTTGTAGCAAAATTGAATGTTGCTTTAAGATAATCAACACTGTCAGTTGCAGGGTCAAATCTATCAACCCTTTTTATTGTTTGATTTATTACTCTAAATTCTAACAATTTTACCACCTTTCTTTTATTCGATTTCTAAACCACGAAGTTTCAACGAAGTTCTAAAACCGTTTACACTATCGCCAGCACTTGCCGTTGCTAATGCAAATTCACGGTCATTGATACGGAAATAGTTAGGACGGTTTGCCAAGTTATCAATCGCATCTGCTACCGCTTGAAGATTAACTACATTCATTCGGTCTTCTACAACCTCACTCATATATGTTTTTAACTTCTCAATCGGTAATATTGCTTCGTGTCCTGCTTCACCGCCACCCATAAGCCGTGTGCCATTAAAACCAAAGATTGTAGGTCTTGTCATAATACCGCCTTTTGCGTACCAATCTATCGCCAATTTAGGAACAGACGGTGGGTCAAGTGAGAACTTACCCTTTATGCTAAAATGGGGCATTTTAATATGAGGCAATTTCAGTTTTAAGCCACTGAAAAAGCCCTTAATCGCATCAATAAAACCTTTAACTTTGTTTTTTGCTTCTTCAACGGGTTTTGTTATAGCGTTCTTAATGCCATTCCACACACTTGTTGCCTTTGATTTAATACTGTTAAACACATTTGAAACGGTGTTTTTTACACTGTTAAATATGCTTGTCACCTTTGTTTTAATCGCATTTACAACATCAGTAAAGAACTGTTTTACAGGTTGAATAACATTTGTATCAATCCAAGTTACAAAAGTATTCCACGCACTTTTTACCTTTTCAACTGCACTTTGTACCGCAGCCACAATTTTGTCCCAGTATTCAATTACAAGAACAATAATTGCAACTACCGCCGCAATCGCTGCCACAATACCAACAATGACCCAAGTTATCGGGTTAGCCAGTATTGCCGAGTTCATCGCCCATTGTGCCACCGTGTACGCTATAACTACCGCCGTCAATGTTCCCAATGCCACCGCTACAACGCCAATAACCGCCCCAATTGTTTTCATCAATACGGGGTGTTCTTCCATCCACGCCATAGCATCTAACATTACTGCACTGACTTTTTCAACCGCAGGAACAAGCCCCTGCGTTGACTCGTTTTTCAGTTCTTGAAATTTAGTTGTTACAGGCTCAATAGCATTTGCAAGGTCATTTTGTGCAAGTGTGTTTTCGGCGGCGGCTTCTTTGGCTGCTATCTGTGACCCAGATGCTTCCTCATATTTTGTGGCTGCATCACCATACAACGCCGTCAATGTTTCAGTGATAAGGGCTTGTCGCTCTTCCTCTGTGGTACATTCCTTTAATGCTTCATTGAACGCATCTTCTGCGGTTGTAACATCTTCGCCCATATACTTTGAGAACATTGATGCTGCTTCGCTCGACCAGTTCAACGCATCGGCAAGTACGCCTGTGACCTGTCCTACTTTGGCAGTTTCATTACTTGCTTCGGCAAGACCCTCGACTGGTAGGCTATCTTGATAAGTACCCCAAATGCCCTGTGTAATTGTTACCCAAGAGTTTAAGTCCTCTTGATTATCGGACATTTTCGCAATAAGGTTAGCAGCTTCAACGGCTCTGTCATCTTCACCGAATACGGTGTACAACTCTTTCCAAGTGTTTTTGGCTTGTTCAGTTGTAAACCCTGCTTTTTCAAATGAGGTGTCAAGCGTTGCCATATCCTGTCGCAATTCCCTTGTTGCTTCGGGAAGTTCACGCAAATATGATATAAATTCGCTAACCTTACTTATTGCCATTTGGATTGCTTCGGAAGCAAGGTCTGCTACTGCACCTTTGGCAATAGAAAAACCGCCCTCTGTATCGGCGGCGGCATCCCCTACATCGTCAAGGCTTTTATCAAGTTTGTCTGCTTTATCAATAGCCCCTTGAAAATCGTTTTTACTGTTTTTCAATTCGCTTGATAAATCGCCAATTTCTCTTGCAAGTTTCTGG
Organism: Clostridia bacterium; assembly: GCA_017513195.1. Taxonomy (GTDB): domain Bacteria; phylum Bacillota; class Clostridia; order Oscillospirales; family Acutalibacteraceae; genus UBA737. The sequence goes on from JAFXGM010000023.1 coordinate 12,445, forward strand.
GCTTCGTCCGAAGTGTCACCGAATTTCAAGACCGCTTCAACATAGTCACCTTTTAACTTTGTTAATTCGGTCTGTTGTTCATCAATTCTATTTGTTAATTGACTTGTGGCACTTTCTGCCTGTTTTGCTTCATTCTCAAACTGTTGTAATTCAGTATTGACATTTGAGATAGCAAGTTTTAATTTTTCTTCATCGTTTCTTGCATTGGCTAACTGCCTTTGCAATTTGGTTACTTCGGTTGAATTCTCACCGAATATTTCTACGGCTTTATTTAACTTTTGATTTAACGCTTCGGTTTTGTCCTGTGAGGATTTAAGTTGGTCACCAAGCAATTTTTGTTTTTGTTGTAAACCCTCAACGGAAGTCCCCGTATTTTTCATTTGCGTTTCATTAAGTTTTGTTTCTGCACGCAGTTTGGAAAGTTCATCATTTGACTTTTTTATCGCATCGTTGAACTTCCCTGTTTCAGCCGTAAATTTAATTTTTGCTTCATTCTTCGCCATAAATTTGTTCACCCCTTATTTACGGCTTTTCTCTCGCTCTCTGTCGAGTACATAGTTGAGCCACCCGTCATAAGCAGTTTTATTCTCAACCACACCCAACAAAAACGAATAGTCCGCAAACCAAAAAATGTCCTCTGGGATTTCGAGAATTAAAACATAATAGGTGTAATAATCTTCTATGTCTTCAAGAGCAAATTCGGGCGGTTTGATTTTTTGCTTCCGACTATGTGTTCTTAATCGGAACGGTTTTCGGAAGCCGTCCGTTTTTTTGGGTTAATCAATGCCCCCAGTGTTTCTGCTACGCCTGCATAGTCCGAGCCACACATCATTGTAAACTCGTCTTCGGACATCAATTCGTCACTGTCCATATTGGCACACACATAAGCTGCATAAACGGCTCTAATCTGCTCGAAAATATCTTCCGTGCCATTTGCCAACACCTTTGTTACGCATTTATAGAGTGACTTGTCTTTACTTGCCAATCTCTTTAACTGAAACATTGCAAGTGTGCATTTAACGGTTGTATCATCAAAAAACTGGTGTTCAACTGTTGTTGCAAGAAGAAGTTTATTTTTATCCATAATGTTTACTCCTCAAAATTAAAGGGGCATCGCCCTTTGACAATGCCCCACAGATTTTTTATTTTTCGGCTTTCTTTTCGTCTGCCTTTTTGTCAGCCTTAATTTCCTCAACGAACTTGCCGACTGTTAAGATTTCATCATAGCGTTCTTTTGTGATGTTCAACTTCGCACCGACCTTGTTGAGTTTGCCTGTGTGTTTATCTCTAAACGCTTTGATTACTTTTACTTTCATTTTGGTTTCTTTTTTTTCCATTTAGAACACTCCTTTATGCAGTTACCTGTACCATTTCTGGTGTGAATGCAGTCATCCAAGTGTCTGCAATGTTTTCGTCTTTGAGTTCGTCTGCAAGTGCTTCATAAAGTCCGTTGCCGTACTCGTCTGGCATTACAGATACTTCGAGTTCAACTTCTGCAACTTCTTCTGCACCGTTTTCAATCTTGCGTGCAAGACCTGTTTCAATAACACAGTTAGGATATGCCTTGTATTTTTCAACGCCGTCCTCGTCTGTGATGTGCATTGTTGAACTGAAATTCTTATGTGTTGAGTTTGTACCGTATGCCTTAACGCCCTCAACAAGACCGTCAACATTCATACCGAATAACTCGGTGTAAACTGCCCAAGGCATATGCACAGTAATTTTATACTTACCGTCACCTGTGGGTTTTACTTTCTTTTTCTTTACAACACCCCTGCATTTCTTTGTGATAATTCTTGTGTTCATTTCTTCTTCACAAGAGCCAACACATTCAACAACGGTAGTTGCTTCTGCACCCTCGGGCTTAATGCCCCACTGGTCGAGTTCAAAATCCGAAAATACTCTTTTGTCCATATTTATACTCCTTTGTCAAAATTATTTACCAATCGGTTTATACATCTGTCGATGATTTCGCCTTGTGTGTTCTCGCCACCCTTTGCGAAAAACTGTTGATTTCCTGCGTGCCGTCTTGTATTGCTACCATCGTCTGGGAAGTATAAGTATTGATATTTTTTATTGGTTGTTACCGTAACCGATAAATCACCGTTTATATTTCTCAATGACTTACTTGTTTTAGCAGCGGGACTTTTGCCCCGCCAATGCTTATTAGACACTGGCATCAATCTTTTAATTTCGGTTTGTGCTAAATCGCCTGCTTCATTGTGCAAAACATCGTTTATTGTTGCTTCAACATCGCCTTGATAGTCTTTCATCGCTTGGTGTAGTCTATCTACATCTGCAATTTCTACCTTAAACATTTGACTTTCTCGCTCTCATAAATGAAATAGTCAGCATTTCAACAACAATGTTTGTATTCGGTTTTTGCACATACTGAAACGCACTATCAACACCCGCAAGTCTTACCCCGTGAATTGCGGTTAACTTCTCAATTACTTCGGCTTCAATTCCGTCTGGAATATAATTCTCACGAATAATGTGAACATCGAAATAATCAGTATCGGAAGTTTTATTCGTATTATGTTTAATAGTGGTACGGTTGAACACAATATAATTCCATTCTGTTTCGGTCATTTTTGGGTCAACCATACCATAGAAAACAAGAGGGTCAATCTCTTGCAATTTTTCTTCAATATCTCGCAAAATCATATTTTCTTGACCCCCTCTAAATAAATCCACATTTCAACACGGTTTTTATCAACATAAGATACATCGTACAAATAGCCGTTAATTACCGCCTTGCACTTGTTATCTACTTCTGGCAGATAGCGTGTGTGTACTTTAAGCGATAATGAAAAGCCCATTTGTTGTGCAAATTCAATGTCCTGTTCTCTCTTCGAACTTTCTTCATAAGTGAGTTTCGCTATGAAGTCCATATCGTCAAGAACTGATACATTTTCTTTTGCACCGAAATTACTTCGTTTTTCTTTTTCACGGTAGATAGATATTACCCCGTCATTGTAACGGCTGAATTTTGTTTTACTCATCGCCGTCACCCTTGTTATCTAAATAATATTTAACCTCGTGTTCAGCCCTTACCTGTGCAATATCGTTTGCATAGTTATCGTCAAACTCATTTGCACAATGGTCTCTTTCATAAAGGCAATAATTAAGAAACAAGGTGTTTTCTGTCCCCTCAATCGAAAAGTCAAAATTAGGGTCGGCAATTCCCAACTTTTTACGCATTGTCGGGATTGCCGAATTGATAATATCTTCTACACGGGCGTTTGTATCATCGTCATTCCAAGTGATGTCTAATTTGCGTTTGACTTGTTCAAAAAGTCTGTCCGTCATTTTTCATCACTCCTTGCTACAATTAAGCAGTTGGTGCTTTTGTTTCGATTGTGATATAAGCAGGGTCAAGACCGCTAATATCAAGGTAAAGAGCAACTGTGTTGTCAAATGCTCTACCTGCACCGTACTGCTTAATCTTGAATACTCGCATATCTTCAAGGAATTTGTATTCATCGGAATACTCGATAACACCGTTCTTTGTGCCACCCATACCCATAAAGTATTCGTTTTTAAGGAACATAACTGCCTTGCCGTCCTCAACTGCATTTGATACATAAACAGTTGTTGGGAATGGGAAGAGGTTGTTCACATAACCGCCGTTCATATTGAGTACAGTTGTTGCAGGCATAATCTTTGTGAGATAGTCTGTCTGGTTGCAGATAAGACCAACCTCTGTGAACTTTCTCTTTTTGCCGTTTTCTGTTTCTGCGAGTTGAGCAACAATACCACCGTATGTTGCAGGTGTGAAGTCTTTAACTACAACAGGTGTCTTTTCTGGGTAACCTGTTACAGAGTTGAACTCAACGCCCTCGTGAATATCACGAATAAGACCGATTGGCTCTTTTACACCAGTACCGCTAACAATAGCGAGTTCAAGACCACTCATAATTGCTTCTGCAAGAACTGTGCGAATATAACCGTCAAGGAATGTTGGACCGAGGTCGAGCATACCAACTTCAATGATTGCGTATGCTGATAACTTGTTCTGGTCAACATCAACTGTCTTGAATGCTGATGTGATTTCCTTAATGATTTCGTCTGTGATTGTACCCCACACTGCGTTCTGTGTAGAATGGTCATTCAAAATCCACTTTGTGATGTAGCCAACATACTGGAAGTTGATAGCCTGTAAAAGTGGGTGTTCGTCAACGAGGTTTCTGTAAACATCCTCGATGATTGTTGTTGGCATAAGGTCTTCTTCGTTATCGCTACCGATAATTGCAGTAAACTGCTGTTTTGGGTCATTTGACTTCAAAGCAGCAATAACCTTTTGATACCATTTTGTTTCTTTTGAAGTTAACTGTCTGTAACCTCTCTGTGCAAGCACCGCTGCGTCCTGTGTTTCCTGTAATTCAAGGAAATCAGCCTTTACAGTTTCAGCAACAGAAGCGTGGAACTCCTGCCAAGCCTGCTTGATTTCGTTTTCATCGCCACTCTTGATAGCAGCAACAATTTTGCTCATACAATTTTTTTCGTTTGAAAGTTTAATTGCCATTTCTTTTTACTCCTTTTTTATAATTTTGAAAGTGCATTAAAAAAGACACACAATTTTTGTGTGGCTTCGTCTTCTTCGTCCTCTGTTTCTTCCTCTTCGGTTTCTTCTTCGGACTGTTTTTCGGGGTCTTCGTCCTCATCGGTGTCTTCCCCCTCGTTGCCCTCATCGTCTGGCTCACCCTCGTCATCGTCTGGGTTGCCCTCGTCTTCTGGGTCTTCTTCCTCGTCATCATCTGCAACTTCCTGTCGGTGTTGCTTAATGATTTCAAGTAAACTCATTCTTGCGTTCTGGCTTGTGTTTTCAGTTTCTGTCTTTTCGATACTTGTAGCAAAGCCATATTCAAGTGCTTCTTCTGGCAATAACCAAGTTTCATTGTCCAGAAGTTCTTTGATTTCCTCTTCGGAAAGTGTCGAGTGTGACTTATACGCAATAACACTTGCCTGTGTGATTTTGTCAAGGTCTTCTGCCTGTTTTCGCATTTCGTCTGCGTTACCGCAAACATAACTCCAAGCATTGTGTATCATAAGTAAAGAACTTTCGCCCATTACTCTTTCTTCACCCGCCATAAAGATTACAGAAGCAATCGAACACGCAAAGCCGTCACAATAGGTATTAACCTTTGCTTTATGCCTTTTAAGTGCGTTGTAAATCGCCAAGCCCTCTGCAACTTCACCGCCGTATGAATTGATGTACACATTGATTTCTGTTACATCTGTCAACTCTTCAAGTTGTCTTGAAAGGTTAGAAGCACTCACATCACCCTCAAACCACGGGAACGAAGTAATATCGCCGTAAATGTTGATTGTTGCTACATTCCCCGTCTGTGCCATTGAGTAGTATTTCTTCTTCATTCGCTCTCACCCCCCTCTGCATCAACATTTTTCAGTATATTTTCTGCCAATTCATAGTTCTTTGTTATGAAGTGACTTGTACTGAATTCAGTGTTAAGTTTCTTCAATCTTACTCGTGGTCTTAAATCGTCAATAGAAGCAAGACCAGAAGCGATTGCTTTATCTGCCTTGTCAGCAACTTCAAGAATATCAACATAGTTAATACAAGAAGTGTCAAGTTCAATGCAGCAACCATTTTCCCATTCTTCAAAACTGTATCGTTTACGGGTGATTTCTTCCGAAAACATATCAGCCAACGGGTCAATGCAGAATGACAAATACACCTTTACAATTTCGTTCATATTCGTAATGTTGCCATACATCATTGTCAACGGAATTTTGAACGCCTGTGCAGTTACCTCAAAGATTTCTTTTCGCATAGCGATAATGTCCGAGGTGTCAGTTCTACCCGACTTCGCTTCAAACTCTTGTAAGTCCATACCCTTGAACTGTGGGTAAACTGCGTTGTCATTTTCGATAAAGGTTTTTAACTGTTCTTTCAAAACCTCTTCGTAAATCTTTGCAAACTCTGGGTCACCTGCTCTGTACTGTTCAAGCAACAGTTTGTATTTTCTTCCGTTAGTTGCTTTGAAAGTCTGTAACGCCATTGCTATAATTTCGCCGTACTGGTTATAAAGCAGGTCAACAAGTTTCTTAACATTCTTGTTGTCAAGTTTGATATGGAATACCTCACTTGCCTTAAATCGCTTTTTAATCTGCTGACAATTAAATGAAACATTGTAGTAGTAAAACTCTTTCAAGGGGTTTGTATCGTCAATGTCAAAGTCATCGGCACAATACAAGCAATCGTTATGCATTACTATTAGGGCTTCGCCCTTGTAAAAGTAATTCTCAAACACTTGGTTAATAAACTGGCTTGCGTTTTGGTTAGGGTTAGGCGATACATTCAACAAATAATAAAACTTGTCTTTTACTTCTTTGTCCTTATCGTAAACCTTTATTTCGCACTTGCTCATTGTGTTTGCAATATAAGAAATCGCAATATGCAAGGCAAGTTCTCTAAACGCCGTCTGTTCCATTAACTTTGCGGTTACGGTGCTTATATCAGCCGTGTCAATCTTCTTTTCAAGAAAATTAAAAAGGTTGAATTTCCTCACATTCTCACCCCCTTACAAGAGAATTACGGGCATAAAATCAAACCCGAAACTTTCGGGCAATTCTTCTTCAAGTATTACGGCATTTACAAAAGCCATAAAGCCGTCTGTTTTTCGGCTCTTCGGCTCAATCTTGCCATACTTGAAATTATTATTCGGTGCAGGCTCTAACTTCGTATTGCGTGTAAACCAACGCATTAACGGGTCATCGCCCCAAATAATCTTATTTGAAATAAACATTGAACTGACTTTTTGAACAACCTGCATAATGTCGGACGGTCTTACTAACTTTATTGTTTTATCGTTAGCATCAAAGCCAGCATCTCGCAGCTCTCTTGACAATATCGTGTGTCTGTAACTGTCAATGGCGATTTTCTCAATGTTATATTTTGACCGTTGCTCTCTCACCCAGTCTGCTATTAACTTCGGGTGTATCTCAACATCATTAACCATTGTCAATGTGCCGTTTGCAACTGCTTCGTGTAACGGGAATTTAATACGGTGCTTATCACTTGAAGCCGTACAAAACCAACTGTGATGAATGCCGTAATATCTGTCCCCGTCTTTGAACAATAAAAAAGCCGACACAAAGTCGGTTGTTTTTGAAAAGTCTATACCACACACGCAAGTCTTACGGGTTAAGTCTGGGACTTCACCGTTTGTCTTCAAGATATTTTCCCAACTTGTAACCTCTGCATCTCTGTTGCCCTCTGGAATGTTCATTCGCTTTGTCATAAAGGCATTGTTGATAACAGGGTCAAGCAAGTAATCGGCGTACTCTCTTTTCATTTGCTCTTTTAATATTGGCAAATATGGTAAAGAGGGGTTTGCCTTTTCCCATAAGTCTGGATTGTGTACTTCTTCTTTTTCGTCAAGTTTACAGATAAAAGGCAAGAAGCCGTTATCGTCCATTTCGCCGTTCAATATCAAATGGCTTTTTTCAATGAGTTGGTCTAACGGACCCTCACGAACATCACCGTTTGTTGATACATAAGTACGGCGTGGGTGTGGTTTCTTACCTAAACCCGTTGTAAATACATTTATGTTTTCCCAGTTCTCGTATGCGTGTGGCTCGTCAAAGTCAACCTTACCACTTCGCAAACCGTCCTTGCCTTTTGGGTTGTTCGTTCTGTATTTAATCTTTGAACGGGTTTTAATATTTTGTATCTCTGTTTTATTCCAGCGAAAATGCTTCTTGAACAATTTGTTGAACTGTGGGTTTTCAAGAATATTATAAATTTCGTCAAATGAGGTTTTTGCCTGTTCTTCACTGTTTGCACAGATGTCAATATCGTAATAGGCAACCCCGTTAGTTTCAGTGATTAAGCAAAAATCCTCAAATGACAAATAACCATTCTTGCCGCCCCCTCGACCCATTAAAACAAACAGGTCACTCCAACGGGGCGTTCCGTCCGATTTGAACACGCAGTTATGCAGAATAAAACAAAACACTTCCCACGGGAATAACTTAAAAGGGAAGTATTTTTGATATGACATATATTTTTCAATCTGTATTTCATTAACCCTTAAATCTTCCGTTTCAAAGGCTTTCTTTACAAGTTGAACTAATTGTTTTTGCTCTATGCAAGTATGGTGTATTTCCTTTTCAACGATGTCAATGTATTCTTGCAGCCTTTCGGGAATAGGTGTTTTATAACTCATCGTCTTCATCGTCCTGTGGTTGAGGTATTACCAACTTCAAACGGCTTGTAATAGTCAACCCCAATTCTTTCGCACACGCTAAACACTGCTTATGTGCTTTGTCTTGCAAGTTCATTAAAACGGTTATGTCTTCGCCCCGTTGCCGTCTTATGATTTTTTCAAGCAACTTTTTCAAGTCTTCTTGTTCTTCACAATCGGCTGCAAGGCTCTCAACCACACTCCATTTATGGACGGCGTTTGCCTTGTCGAGTATCTTTTTAACCTGCTTACTATAACCGATATATAACTCTCTTGCTATAACGAACTGTGCCAATACATCAACATCAAGTTCAGTGAATATACCCAGTGCAACAAGTTTTTCAGCGTATTCGTTGAAATCTCTTTTTTGTTGTGCAGATAAATAGTCTGGCGGTGCAACATCAGTAAATGGCACATTTAATTCTTCCGCTTCCCTTTGCTCTTTTTCTTCTTTTGTGAAGTGCTTTTTATTGATTGCTACGGGTTTTCGTGGTCTTCCTGCCATACTGTTTCACCGCCTTTCTTTTTTATGTTAAAAATTCGATTTAGGGAATTATTTTTACTTTGTCAACTTCCCCCCTCGTTTTTTGTCCCCCTAAAAAATAAGGGGTTAGGGGGAGTGGGGGGGTATTTATGCCCATTGTTCTTCAATCTTTTTCATATTACCATTTCTCTTCATTAGTAAATTTATCTTTTCTTTGCCATTTAATTAACTTTTCGTGTATTAAGTTATGGCAAGTATTACATAAAGGAATGAGATTGTATTGTGTCTGTCCTTTATCGTCTGTATAGTATCTACTCAATGCAAGGTCTGGTCTGTGTCTTACTTCGTTACAATGATGAACACAGTCAGCCTTTGTATATCGTCCCTGCTTCAAACACTCTTGACATTCATAATGAAAGAACTCTAACACAGAAGTCTTTAACTCAATCCAGTCTTCCGATAAATAGAACTTAACTATTTTATTCTCTGCTATGAGTTGTCTTATATATGTTGATAGTGGAATGTCTGTTGGTATTCTCATATACTCTCACCCGCTTTGAACTGTGATAAGTCCGCCCATTTACATTCGTTTGTGTATATATCTTTGATAGATTGTATATCGCCTTTATAGAATACTAATACATTCTGGTGTACTTTCACTGTCTTTCTTCGTGAGTTGAATATGCCGCCTGCCCTCATTGGTGCAGTGCCGAACTGTTCTAACAGTATCATTTCATTGTATAAGCAAAGCCCACCGCTTTTGAATATGCGTTTTGTTTCACTTATGAAATCTCTGTACGCACCTTTGCTATCTCTTATATCACCCACTACAAACACCGCAAAGCGATTGTCTTTGAGTTTCCTGCAAGATAACAATATTATTTCTTCATAGGCTTTTATAAAGTCTTCGTAATTCATATTAGATAAATCTAACGGGTGATTACTGTATTTTTCTAAATTGTGGTACGGTGGACAAGTGAATATTAAATCTGCCGAAGCATCGCATATATATTTGTCTGCGTTTTTGCTATCGTCACAATGCCAAGCAGGACAAACATTAAATTTGTCTGCGTTTATTTGGTTTGCATCTATCTGTTTTTGTGATAAATCAATGCCGATATAATGTTGTCCCAGTAATTCGGCTATAATTCCTCTAACAGAGCCACCCGCAAAGCAATCAAAAACAATGCCGTCTGGTATTCCAAACCAGTTATAAATAACCTCACACAAAACAGGGTCAAAAATGCTTGTTCCTGTGAGTTGCATTCCGTATTTATCGGCTAACTGTTTCATTCCATTTCCTAAAAGTGCCTGTTCTCGCCCGTCCCCGCTTTGCAGCCCGCAATTTTTCCATTCTCTTTTTCTGTTCTGCCAATACCCTTGTTTTGTATCAAAGACCGAAAACGGTGGGTATTAGGTATCTATCTTTTAGACTACCCATTTAACCACGCCTTTCTCTACACAAAAAAAGACACCTCATATTGAGATGCCTTGTGTTATGTCTTTATTCCGAAGCCGTTGTTTCCGCAACTTGTTTTTCGCTTCGGCTTTCCGTTGTTTATTTGCTATGTACTGCTTTTCAATATTGATATATGTTTTTAAATATTCAATATTTTTATTGTAAATAACTTCAATAAGCCTGTTTGAGTTCCAAACTTCTATTCTATAACCCTTTAAAAATGCCTTTTGACATTTCCTTGCACTTGATGTTACTAACAATGTTTTTCTGGACTTCGTATCTATCAAGCAAAAAGTATTATAGTTTGCCATTTGTCAACCTCTTTTTCCAATTATAATTATATTACAGTTGTTGATTAAAATGTTTTATAACTTTTTATATTATTTTATAATCTTTTCTTTTGAGTATGTTTTCAACCAAAGCCAACCCCCTGCCGTGAGCAGAAGCAACAGACGGGTATGAAACATCTCTCTCGTCTGCCACTTCATAAAGGGTTTTGTTTTGCACATAAATTTTATGAAGCACATCGTATTCTACTTCTGGTAAATATTCAAGGGTGTTTATCACATCTTTTTTAACTTCAATCAAATGGTCTATATGCTCGTTTATTTCCCGTTCAATATCAACATATTTGATTACCGCATCAGCCATTTTCTGCTTACTGCCAGAAGATTGCACTCGCACTTCGTCCGAAGCTGCCGAAACACTTTCAGCGAGTTTTTTCCAATGCTCACACTCAATAAGTTTGTTATTTATGATTGTGTCGATTTTTTTTATTTGCTCTAAATACTCTTTTGCGGTCATTATTCCACCTCAATATCATTCAAACTACAATGCAATACTGAATTCCCGTGTTTTGTGTCAAGCAGTTCAGCGGAATAATATATTCCGTCTTTGCCTTTACGAAGAGTGCAAGCAGTCATTTTATAAATGCCCTTTTTGCCTTTATATACAACCATTTTATTTAGGTTGCGTTTGACTTCCTGTAACTCCATTGTCTTCTACCTCTTTATTCAAGAACTCATATATTGAATTCCACAGTTTTGTTTGCAGTGCTTTATCTTTTTCGCCGTTTATCAAAGGTAATGCGAACATAAAGAAAACGCCCACCATTTCTCTTAAACTCATTCTTTTAATAACTTCGTACTGTTTCATAGTCTTTTCCTTTCTTGATGTTTCATAGTGACACATCAATTACAAGATATTTTTCAAGCGATAGTTTTTCTTGCGGTCCTTTTGAATATTGGTGATATATTTCCCCGCCTTTTCAACCATACGCCCGAATGTTGCTTCGTCAATGTCGAGCAGTTCCCCTGCTTCTCTCTCACTTGAAATAATCGTTTTTAGCCCCTCTGTATATCGGTAGTTAATAATTTCGATTATGTATTTCAAGTCCGTTTCATTGTACTTTTTCAATAATTCGTCAATAAAGAGAATTTCAGCGTTTTTGACTTCATCAAAATACTTGCTGACAGTCTGTGCATTGTCGCTCATCATATCTCTTTTTAATCGGCTTATAAAGTCCGTCCAAGTGATATATACAACCGATTTATTAAGATTGAATAAATGATAGTTTGCTATGATTGAGCAAATGAGGGTTTTCCCTGCCCCAGTCTGCCCCAGAATGACAAACCAGTTATCATTATCACTCTTGCAATAATCACTTGCCTTTTGTAAAATGTCTTTTTGCCATTGCTCTGTTGCTTCATAGTCCTTTGAAGTCTTTTTGAGGTAATCACCCAAGCCACTTTTACGAGCCTTGTATAACAACTTTCGTTTTTCCATACACTCGCAATCTGTGACATATTCTTCCCAGTAATTGAACATAGGATTTTGACGGATTTTCATTACAAGTCCTTTGTTATTGCATATAGGACAGTCAATCTCTGTCAATTCGCCTTTTGACTTGTTATAATCGTCAACCCTCATATTGAGCAGTCGCATTTTGTTATCTTCCGTCATTTTAGTATGTGGCTGCTTTAATATTTCACTTAATTTTGTCGCCATTATTTATCGCCGTCCTTTTAGTAGGCTCAACAATGCCGTTGATAATTAACTCATATAACATTTGCATACATTCGGGTGTCGCAACTTCACTCCAATTGAAGCCTGTCATCCAAGCCTCATACTCAAAACGCTTAAACAATTTGCTATGCCAATCTCTATGTAAAACAAATGTAAAATGTCTTTTTTCCTGCTCATTTATCCAAAATTTGCGATAGTATTCCTTAATTTCGCCTGTATCTGTATCATATTTTGGAACAAACCCAAACTTTAATAATTCTTTAGGCTCGATGCCGTCTTTTAATTGTAAATTAAGATATATTCTCATTTTTCTCACCTTTTTCCTTTCTCTTTTTAATTATCAAATAAGGAATTAACCATAACGGAAGTGTGCCATAAACAATGATTGCTATTACCCATTCCGCTACGAACTCGCCCAAAGTTTCAACCATATCAAGAAAATTGTTTGCACTGTCTTTTACATTTTCATAGACATAATCTAATAGTGTCATTCTTTTGGTTATTCTTTTAGCCCTGTTTGTTTCATATTCTCGCATTCGATTTTCATCGTTTTTAGCCTTTATGATTTTATCGTTTCTCTCGTCAAGTTCTTTGCGAAACGCTTTGTATTTCTCACATTCAGCGTGGCAGTGTAAATGACGGTCTTCGCACTGGTAACAACAATTATTCATTTGTAGTCCTCGAAATTAACGCATTACCGCAAGTAATTCTGTCACTGTCCTCTTCTTCACTGGGTACAAAAACAATTACTTCCCAACCCTCATCAAGTAAAGGTTGCTCAAATTTACGGTAAACATCATAGTCGGTGTATTCGGTTGTTATTCCAAAACCGTTTTTTACGGCTGAATTTGTTTTGTGAATAGGCGTGATTTTTACAATGAATTTCTCTTTTTCAAAAAGTCTTGATAACTCTTTTGCATCAAGTATAGTATCGCCTGTTACCGCAAAATTAAGTGTGTACTTTCTGCCTTTTGGCATAGGTAACATTTTTGCTATTTTTGAAATTTCTTTAAGCGACTTGCTTCGTCCGTCAAATTGTTCGTTTCTCTGTTGTTCGTCTGTTGAGTTAATGCTAAATTGCAACCCTGCCTCGCCACCGTAAACCTCGTTTTTAATCCTGCACCATTCAAGCAAAAAGCGTTTAAGTCCTCTGTGTGCTTTTGGCAGCATTGTCGATACAACGGGGTGTATGGTTTCAGCGGAAATATACTCGTTGACAATTTCCCTCAATCTTTCCTCTGTAAAGTCTAATACCGCACAGTTGAATGTAGGCTCGCCCATTCTTGCATAATGAACATTAAAGCGTTCTGTACTTTTAACTGTTTCATTTTGCAAAATTGTTCTTATTTGATATTCAAGGTCATCAAGATATGCGTTACCGTAAAAGCCAAATTTATGGCAATCGCAAAACTTACATTTCATAAAACAACCTTTTTGAGTGCTGATAGTGGCAACCCACTTTTTACTCAAATCGACATTATGATGCTTAACGCCTTTAATTTCTTTATGTAATCCCAGAAACTCCGCTTTTATATTATTCTCTTTTCCGTAATCACCTACGGTCAAAAATTCAAGTCTTCTGTCACGGTCAACATATATCTTTCCTGTATGTGTATGTACTATTTCAATCATTTTCTTTTACCTCTTATACATTGAAGTGTGATAAATCAATATCACTGCTTTTTTCTGCCTTTGCTTTTTTACCAGAAAAGCCGTTCCGTTCCCAAGTGCGTACCGCTGCTTTCCAGTCTTTCATTTTGTTTTTACCTACTAACCAACCGTTAGAGGTGTAGTAATCAATAAAGTGTTCAGCATCAACATTGTTGTTTCTTTCAATGCAATATGCTTTGACTTCTTCAAGAGTGGGCGGTGAAAATCGCTTTGCGGTTTTCTTTATATCCTTATCTTCCTCTAACTCTATCTCTATACTATCTCTAACCTGTGTATCCGTTATGTATCCATTTTGGATACAATCCGTATATGCTTTGTTATCTTTTTCAAGTAACTGTGCTTTTTCCTCTTGGTAGATAGTAGGTTTATAACGGTCTTTTTGTATGTAGTTGTGAATTTTCCAGTGCTTAATTACAATTACGCCACTTTCAAATGTGATAATAAATCGCTTTAATATAAGCAGCTTGCAATCATCGTCACTTGCCCCGACCATTCGTTGTATCTTTTTGGGGTTATTTATAAACCCGTCATCGTCTGCCCTCATTGATAAATGAAAATATAACGCCTGTGCCGATAACGGCATATCAAGAAAAGCATCACTATCAATTATTGTCTTTGCAAACATTCGTCTTTCAGCCATTGGTTTCACTTCCTAATAGGTTTAATTGTTGCCATTGTTCTTTCGTTTCTATAACGCCTTTGGTACACGCTATATTAAGCGACTTTTCGGGATTTTCTTTGTAATACTTTTGAATATAGTATTTTTCTCTTTCAAGAATATTTGCAGTTATAGGTACAATTTCAATCACTTCAAATTGATAATCTAAAATACCTTTCATATCAAATCTATCTGTTTTAAGGTGTTGCCCCCAACGGAATATAGGTAGATAGATTGTTTGTCCTATATAAAATTCCCCTGTTGATTTTTTACTAATTTTATAGATATAACCTGCAATATCATCACGCTTAAAATCTTCTCTTGTGATAAAACTTTCATCAACCAACCCGTCCGCAAGACATTTTTGGCGTTCTCTTTTTATAAAATGTGATTTGCAATTATAAGAACAAAAACGCAAATTTTCATACTTGTCTAATTGGTTGCATAAGTCATTCTTTATTTCCCAATCTTTTAATATTTCGCATTTATCAATATAGCCCACCACTTTACTACCGCAACAAGCACAGGTATATTCAATTCGATTGAAATACCTTTCCGTGTTGTAACAATGTTCTGCTATGATAATGCAATACAAATCACCTGTATTTAATTTCTTTGAATTGCGAAAAGATATATTGTCACCATATTCATCTTTTATCAATTCTTTGAAATGCTCTCTGCTTTCACATATCTTACAATCCATAGTTAGTTCTATGTTGTTTGATACGCCCCAAAAAACACACCCCTTTTCTGGTGGGTTTTCGTGGTCTGCAACCTCATATATTCTATATATTATTTCAACCATTATTTTTTCCTTTTCTAAACAAAAAGCGTACCGTATGGAGTGTAAGCGGCACTCTCATACAATACGCCAGTGATAACAATATTCCGTTTTATCGTGAAACGATACCGCTTATATCGTTACCACTCTTGGAACATTATACCAATATAATTTTGAATTGTCAATAATGTTTTGCAATTATTGTATAACGCTTCATTATGACACATTATGTGCAACGGCAAATGCCTTGAATACTTCTTCCTTTTCGGCTCTCACTTTCTCAACTTCTGCCTTTGCTTTCAGTTCTGGGTGTTCTGCCTGTATTTTTTGTCTTGCCCTGCGTACAGTTTCAAAGTATGGAAAATGCAACTGTTTAACATTACATAAGAAATAATCAACGGTCATTTCTTTTAAGTTAATCGGTGTTTCCTGCTTCGCTGCTACTCGTTCAAGCACTTTCAAATACAAGTAACTGTCACTGTTTCGGGTGTCTGGAATGTCCGTCAACACTTCTTTAACAATATGTGATACTTTTATAAGTCCGTTCATTTGCCGTTCCACCTTTCTGCTTCAAAGCCTTTATAAATCGTCATAAAGTCTTCAAATTCCATAGTTACGAGAATATTGCAATTATTCTTTTTGTGGAATACAACAGGCAATAAGCCTTTACCGTTTGCGGTGGCATCTCTTTTCGCCTGTTCTACCCATTTATACAACTGCATTTGCTCTTGGTGTTTTGCTTCAATATGAATGTACGGTAAACCTACAACATCGGAAGCATCGCCAGTATTACCGCAATATTGAGCCGTCCTGCGTGCGTTATTGTACCCGTGTTCACGGAATTTTGAAGCAAGTAACCGTTCAAACCTTGCACCTTTTTGTTTGCTATTTACCGCCATTATCTCACCCCGTTAAAATGGTAGTCCCTCGTCATCATCGTCAGCACCCATAGGGAATGTATCGCCGTACTCAACATTTGGTGCTGCATTTGTATTCTCATTCTTTGAGCCACAGAAAGACACCTGTTCAGCAACAACATCATACGCCGTTCTCTTGTTCCCGTTTTTATCTTCATAGTTGCGTGTTTGTAATGAGCCTTGAATAGCAATCATTTGACCTTTTTTGAAATAGGTTGTTACAAAATCAGCCGTACCACGCCACGCCACGCAGTTGATAAAATCTGTTTGTCTTTCTTCGCCGTTTTTGTAGTTGCGTTCAACCGCTACTTGAAATGAAGTTACTGAAAGACCGCTTTGTGTTGTTCTTAATTCTGGGTCTGCGGTTAATCGTCCCATAATAATTACACTGTTTAACATATTTTTTTACTCCTTTATAGATATGATTTGCCGATAAGTTGCATAAACTCTTCACGGCTATGTGTTTCTTCATATTTGCGTTGACAATGTTGCTTTAACATTAAATCGAGTTCGTGTCCGTTTTTACCGTGTACGCCCTCGTTTGATTGGTTATGTAACCACCCTGCAAGGTACACAACAAACCCGTTTTCATCACTTATTTTTCGTCTGCTCCCTGCGTATATGTGGTGCAAGTGCAGGTTGTTAGTTTGTCCCGTTATGTAACACTCTTTTTTGTCACCTTGTAATATGCTTTTTTTCTTTGCCATTTTTACACCTCTGCGTATTCCCACAAAAAACCTTTGTGATAGTTTCTTTTACCTTTACAACATTCGGCAATATCGGCGATATTAAAACCGTCTTTTTTAGCTGCTGAAATACTTGCATAATGTACTTTTTCGCCTGTTTTAATATTTGTGCGAATAACGGCTTTGCTTTTACTTGTCCCGCTTTGTTGTGCGTACCATTCCTTTGAGAAACGCATTCGATTTGATTTAATCGCAAACTTTATGTTTTCGCTTTGTGTCACCCACTCCAAATTATTGGAATTATTATTTTTGGGGTTACAATCTTTGTGATTTACGATGTTGCAATTTGGCTTTTGAGGGCAAAATGCGGTTGCTACCAGCCTATGTACAAAAAACCTATTTTTGTTTCCGTTTTTGTCTATCAATATCACCCTGTAATAACCTGCTGAATTAACAGACGGTTTCAAAATCATTTCTTCATACATAAGCATTTTATTATTTTTAGTTAATATTCGCCGTTGCAACTTTTTCACATTTCCCAGATTGCTGACTTGATATAAGCCCTTATAACCTTTAATATCTCGCCAAATTTCACTCACTCATTATCACCCCATAAACTCTTTAATCTTGCAATTTCATCGGGCGTTTGCGTTTCAATCCCCAATGCCTTTGCTTCGTCAACAATTCCGTCAATGAATATTGACATTTCCAATGTGTCAAATTCGCTGCTACCTTTATACACCTTGTAATGCTTAAATAAAGTGCCGTTCAAGGTGCTTTCGCCTGCTTCTTCGCAATACTTCACATATTCGGTAATTGGTATATGTGCTTTAACGCTTATCATTTCACTTTGCCCGTATCGTTTGAGCATTAAAAAGTAAGCATCTTCTTTGTTCATTCGCAGAACATTGCCGATTTCGGTTAAGAGTTTCCAAGCATAATTGTTAGCATTCAGCGACCTTTTTTCTCGGTACTTATCAATCTTGAATGATAGTTTTTCAATGGTTGACAGTTCATCAAACATATTCAATGCCGATTGCTTTTCGTTGATTTTAAGCGTTAATATCGGCTCGCCTGTCTGGAAGTCAAGAGATAACCCCGTCATTTTGCCCGTGAGTTCATACATTGTGTTTCACTTCCTCTCTTTTGCTAACATACCGACACATTAGGTATATATGAAAATATGTATGCAATAACATCAACCGTCCAGCCGTTACCGATTGCCTTATATCTTGCACCGTCCGAAACGCCCTGTGTGTAGTTGTCGGGCAATGTTTGCAACCTTTCATATTCAATCGGTGTCAATTTTCTTGCCCTGCCGTTATCATAAACTTTCTTTTGTTGGTTTCCGCCACATACCGCCGTTAATGTGTGGCATTTGAAATCGGGGTTAAATACTCTTTTGTGCATTTCGTGATTATTATGCATCATTGTTGCACACACTTGTTTTGATAGATTGATGTTTTCAAGAGGGTAACTATAATAATATTTTTCATCCACACAGGGTTGTAAAATATCTTTTAATACCGCCTTTGATTTTGAATAATTCAATAGAACAGGAATGTTCGTCCAGTATAAGCGGGGGCGTTCCTGTGCTGAAAAATCACCACTGTCAATGAAAATGGGTTTGCAGCCTAAACACTCCGAAATTACCGCCTTGCTTTCATCATTCATACTTGCAACATTTTCAAATAAAAAGTATTTCGGCTTCACCTCTTCTTTTGCTCTCACAAACTCAAAAAACAGTTTGCTTTTGCCGTCAAGGTGTTGTCTTGTTTTGCTTTGTACTATGCTCAAAGACTGACAAGGGCTACCGCCTATAACCAAATCAAAACCCATGTGTTGTGTGAAAGCTGCCGTTGTAACATCACCACACTGTTCAATTTGCGGGTAGTTCTTTTTTGATATTTTTATAGCATTCGGCTCAATCTCATAAGCAACATATCTTTCAACGGCTATGCCTGCCCTTTCAAGTGCCACCATTCCGCAAGAGATACCGTCAAATAAACTTAATACTTTCATACTTGTACCTTTCGTTATTTCGGCAAGGTGATTTTGACATAACCGCTACGCCCGTTCACTCTCTTTTCAACCTCTTTCAAATACATTTCATATAAAGCGGTGTTTTCCTCTTTGAATGTATCAAGGTCAAATTCAGTCACGGTCTTTGTGCTTGCTGGTGTGCCGTCAACTCTTGTAATCTTCGTGCCGTTTACAGTCTGCCAAGACTTAATATCGTGCTTTTGCATCGCTTCAAACAATGCCTTTTTAATGTCTGCATATTCCTGCTCTGTCTTTTTCATTTCTGCTATGCGATTTTCAAAAACAAGCAGTTTGTTTGACAGTAAAACAAGTTCGTCTGGCTGGAAATCTTCTTCCGATAACAACGGGTTTTCTTTCAAACGCTTCAAATCGGCTCTAAAACGGTCAATTTCGGCGTTTATCTCTTCAAGCAAGGTTTTATATTGGTTTATATCAATCTTGAAATCTTGCAATAATTCTGGGTCAAATTCGGCGTTAAAATCGTCTGGTCTTTGATACACTGCCAAGATACCTTTTTCGACTTTGTTTTCTTCCATATATTTGAGCAACTGAACGAGATATATTTTGTATTCGTCAACAGTTTCATAAATGCGTGATGTTGATTTGATTTCAAGAACACACATACCGTCAAAGCCGTCTGTATGCCCTCTAAAATCGCCGTCAATTATTCTGTTTGGCTCAAAGCAAGTGTTATACTTGCTATTGATATAATCTCGTATTTTCGGCTCTATTTTTTGACCGTACACGGTGTATCTGTTACCCGTGAAATCATTTTCAACGAGTTCTGCTTTTTCAAGCAGCAATTCCCACCTTGTTTTGAATGGTGACAATCCCATAATTGCGGGAATGTCCGAGCCACCAATATAATAACTTCTGTCAATGGTTACATCGTATTCCATATTAAACAATTCCTTTCTTTTGTTTCATAATGACACATTACCCCCACTGTTCAGCCATTGCTTTTGCAACGCCCTCAAATGTTTTACTTCTGCTCTTTGCTCTTTCGCCATTTTCAAAGCCTTGTACCATATGTCTGCTGAAAGTAACTTTTTTTCCGCTTTTACAAGTGTATGAAACAAGGTCAGGTTCAACAATTTCTGTTGGTTTGAGTAACGGCAACCCTTTCAACCACAAACAAGTTGATTTTTTAGCGTTGTGTCCGTATTCGTAAGGTTGAATAATTTGAGATTGCTTTTTAGGAAGATTATATTTTTCTGCAAGGTCTGGAAACCATTTAGAAATATAATCGCCACTTATAATTCCTATTGGGTTTTCTATAGCAATCTTTTCGCAATCTGCTTTTAAGAATTGGCAAAAAAATTCTATTGCTTCTTTCTGTCTTCCGTCTGCTCTCTTCTTTTCAAAGTGCCTTGCTCCACTTACCGCTAAATGAGTACAAGGCGGAAAAGCAATTATCATATCCCATTTTTTGAACAGATTGTGGTGTTTACCATCGCAAGTTTTGAATGATATGGCTGAAAAATAGCCATTTTCAACTGGCACATTTTTTAAGTTTAATATTTCAAGCACATCACCTTGAATATGCCATTCAGGGTGTCCCCCTGAACACTCGATAATATCGCACGAATACGCTTCGTGTCCTTTTTCTCTAAACGCCTTGCATACTGCCTGGCTTTCTTCACACGCAACTAATACTTTCATATCTTTAACCCTCTAACTCTTTCAAAAGTTCTGCAAAGCGTTCGGGGGTTGTTTTGTTTGTCAAGCCCTTTTCTTTTGCGTACTCATTTGCATCAATGCCCTTTTCTTTCAACTTTGCAATAAGCATTTCACGAGGTGATTTCTGCTTTGTAGTTGCTTTGGTTGTTTCGGTTGCTTTGGTTGACTTCTTCGTGTATTTTGTATCTTCACTTGCGTTCTGGTCTGGGTCATCGCCTGTGGAGATTTTATATGCTTTCATAAGTGCGTATTTATCGCCGTATGTCATCGCCTTGCCGCTGCCTTTGTCTTGACTGTCAATGCCCTCTGCAAAGGTTGTTGTTTCTATGTATTCTTCTGGCTTATCGACATTCACGAAACGATAAACCGTTTCAATTCTTGTCATAAAGGTTGTTTTTTGAGTAGTCTTGCCGTTATACTCGCTTTCACTTTCGAGAATATGACTTTCAAGAACTGTACGGCTTACAGGGTAACTATAAACACCGTATTTCTGTTCAAGTGGTTTAACCGCATCGAGAATGTTCCTCTCGCCCACTGCCTTGTATTTGTTGTTTCCTGTGCCTACGGTTAAGTTTTTAGCCACCGTCTGCAATTCGGCTGTGATTGCCGACATTCTTTGAAAAATGTTCAATTCACTCATTTTTAGATACCTCTTTCTTTTATTTTGTTAGCGAAATACTCCGCTAATCTTTCATTGTTTACTTTGCCGTTATCAATCAAATTAAGAATGATTTTCCGCTTGTTTCTCATTTCCGTCCCTGCCTTTGAAAATTCTTTTATACATTTCGCCTATGTTTTCATTCGGGAACTCTTCTTCGAGTTTCAACCAGAAACGCATTGAGCCTTTGCTCTTGCCGTTTTCAATCTTGTTGTACTGCGTTCTGCTTACGCCTGTTCGCTCTGCCATTTGGTCTTGCGTTAGGTCATATTCAAAACGAAGTCTTTTCAACTCTTTGTTTGGCATATTGTTCACCACCTTTCAAATGCTTCATAATGACACATTTAATGTGTAAAAAATGAGAACTTATGTTCTCTTTTTGTTATGTTTATATTATACTCTTAATAAGGGACTTTTCAATTCGCTATTTACACAAATTTACATACATTTTGTTATGCATATTTTACATAATGTAAACAAAAAGACACAAAACACACGAAAACAAAAGGGCTTAAAGCCCCTACATTATCTTAAAAACTTCGTTGGTGTGTTTGCCCCACTCTGTGTATGTAATCATTCCAAAATCAACGGCGAGTTCCGCTGCACCCATTATCATATATGCGTGTAATTTTCTCTGTTCGGCGTTTTCAATCTTTTTTGCGTGTTCTATATCACGCTTCAATCTCTCATTGACTGTCTTTCCCTGTTCATTCTTCATTGACACACCTCGTTACATTTTCAGTTTATTGTCACATTTCATAATCATTATACTAACATAACTTTTTCAAATCAACACAAATTTTGAGCATTGTTTAACTTTTTGTCACTTATCGTGTACAAAATGTTTCACTTCGTACACACGATATGTTATTGTGTAAATAGATAGTGAAAAGGGGGTGAAAATATGTCGAAAAGCATAGGTAATAAAATAAAAACATTGAGAAAGGGGCGTGGTTTAACTCAATTTCAATTTGCCGATAAAATGGACTGCTCACGGGGGACTATCGCAAACTATGAAACAGGACGGCGTTGTCCCAGTTTTGCAGAAATTCGCCGTATGAGTGAGTTTTTCGGCGTGTCCGTTGATTACTTCGGCGTTGAAACTGTTGATGAAACATTTGAATTGTTGAGCAGGGCAAGGGCGGTTTTAACAAACAACGATATACCCAAAGAAGAACGGGAACAGATTTACAGAGAGTTAATGAAAATATATCTTGAAATGGAGTGAGAATATGGCAAGTCAGCGAAGAACAATACAGAGGAATGGAACGAAGATAAAAAGGGCGGTTGCATACGCTCGTTTCTCTTCTAATAACCAGAGGGACGAAAGTATAGATGCTCAATTAAGGGCTATACGGGAATATTGCGAAAGAAACGATATTCAACTGGTTGACATCTATACAGACGAAGCCCAGTCAGCAACAACTGACAACAGGGACGATTTTAAGGTGATGATTGATAACATCTTAAAAGGCAAACTCGATATTGATGCCGTTCTTGTTCATAAGTTTAACCGTTTCGCCCGTAACAAGTATGACAGTGCTTTATATAAGAAGCGTTTAAGAGATATTGGCATAAATGTCATATCTGTTACCCAACCCATTGACGATAGCCCAGAGGGGCGTATTTTAGAAAGTCTTATCGAAGCAATGGACGAGTACTACTCCGAAAACCTTGCCCTTGAAGTCAAAAAAGGTATGTTAGAAAACGCCTTGAAAGGCAAGCACACAGGCGGTGGAAAATTACTGGGTTTGTCCGTTGATGATGAGGGTTATTATTACCCAGACGAGAACGCCCCTATTGTTCAAAGGATTTTCAAGGAATATGCGGACGGCGTACCAAAGGCGAAAATCGTTGAACGCCTTAACCGTGAGGGGTATAAAAACCAGTATGGCAGACCGTTCAACACTCGCACCCTATTAGATTTGTTGCAGAATGAAAAGTATATCGGTAATTATGTCTATAACCACACCCAGACAGATATAATACGGTTAGAGGGCGTAATCAAAGAGCCGATAATTGATGAAGATTTATGGGACGAAGTACAAAAACTGCGACACACCAAAAACAAGCCAAAACACAGAAAAAGAAAGTACTTGTTGACAGGCAAAATGCGGTGCGGTTTATGTGGTTTTACCTACTGTGGCTCTGGGGGTAAGAAAACAAATAAAAACGGCGATGTTGCCGCCTATTACAAATGTCAAGGAAAAGTAAAAAATAAGAACGGTTGCACAAACCCGTCCTTAAACAAAGATTATTACGAAAAACTCATTACTGATACTATAACAGAAACAGTCTTAACGGACAATGCCATTGAGGAAATTGCGGGTATGGTCTTAAAGCAGCTTGAAGACGATAGAAAGTCCCCACAAACACCAACGGCAAAACTGAAAAAGCAACTCGCCAAGATAATAGAAAAACAGACTAAATTAACAGACTTGTATCTTGACGGGGAAATGGACCGAAAAACATACGATAAAAGAAACGCCGTCCTAAAAGAACAACGGAAGAACACCGAACACCAGATAGAAAAGAACGAATATTTAGAGCAGTCGAATTCTTTGAGCGTTGAGGAAATTAAGTGGTTTATAACAGATTTCAAAAAATCCCTCTCTGCTGACGAAGAATATCAACAAACTATCTTCAATACCTTTGTTGATAGTATAATAGTTAATGAAGATAACCTCGATGTCACCTTGAAAGTGGATTTCTCTACAATACGGGGTGATAAAGTGAATAACGGGGGGGCAACCCGCATTATATCACCCCTTGTTATTAACAAGACTATCAAAAGAAAGACACATCAACAAGGGTTAAAGAGGAAATAAATGGTTAAAGGGGGCGATTTCTCGTCCCCTCTTTTTTTATAACTTCTTCTATTCAAGATAACTTAAATTCAAATAAATATCGCTTGGCACATTATTTTCCCAAACATAACTGTTTTTAAGAAGATAATTGTTATAGGAAGAAGCCGTTTTATTTGCCCTCATTTTCGCCTGCTCTGCCCATTCTTGCTTTTCTTCATTGTCACTATCCTTATACTGTTCATAAGTCAGTTTATCAGCATTATATGAAGAAATCATAGCACGGCAAGTATCTTCAACTTTCTTTTTTGTTTTATAGTTGGTATCATCATCTGCCTTTTGTACGGCGTGAAACCAATTATTCCACATTGCTTTACCTGTCGGCGTTGCACCAAAGAAAATAGGTAAACCGATTGCAACTACAAGAGCAAGTGCAATTAAAACTTTTGTAGATTTATTCATTACCAGCACTCACTTTCAAAACGGGGTTTTCAACCTCAAATGGAATATCGGAATAAAGATATGTTCCTGTCCATTCAATATACTTACCGTCTGGCGTGAAGAAGAAAATACCATTATCATTTTCCCCGTATGAGCCGTCAACATCGGAAAGCCAATTATTATCACTTACAAGCCAAGCACTTTCATCACTACTACGGTGTTGCTCATAATATTCGCTATCTGGTGTAAGGAATGAATTAAGACTTGACACCTTTCCGTCAACAATAAACGAGCCAATAACCGTTCCGCTTTCCCCAAAAAGAACGATATAACCAAGTGGCTTTTCAATTTCGCAAGGTAAAGCGTTTGCCTTTTCACGCTGCCCGTTTACCCAATAAGCTCTACGAATAAGATTGTATCGTTCAAGAGAATAATCAATATCTGTTGGTGTTGGTTGGTTTTCCTGTAACTTGTTTGCAACTTCAATAGTATTTGATTTGTCTTCTCTTGAGCCTGCACTTGCACTTGAAGTGCAAGAAGCAAATGTGCATACCATAAGAATAACTGCGATAATAACTGCAATAACTTTTGTTGTCTTTTTCATTTTATTTAATACTCCTTTTTAAAATCATTGTGTAAATCTTTTAGTATTGTACTGTTTGATTGTTGTTTTTTGGTGCTTTGCTATGTCATTAAGACCACCCGCTTTCCGAATATTCAATAAATTTATATCGTAAGTAACTCACTTTTTGTTACTTAACTGCCTTATATTTGTTCGCTAACGCTTCGCTTTCGATAATATCTTCAATCCCACATTCAAGAGCCATACACAAGTCGCAATATGTGTTGAGTTTGGTGTGGTTTATATCATCGCTATTTTGTTCAAAACGCTGGATTGTCTTTTTAGGTACGCCAGACTTTTCCGCAAGTTCACTTTGCGATAAACCCTTTAATACTCTTAATCTACGAAGTTTTGTCCCTTTGCCTATTCCTTTTGCAATTCGCACCTTTTCGGCGGTTTCTGGGGACATTCCTGTTTTATTCATTTTCGCCCCTCATTTCCTTTAACTTTTGTTTGGCTTGTTCTTCGGTTGCAAAGCAATATTCTTCGGGGTAAACCACTAAATCTGTCTCTTGATTATCTTGTGTTTCGTTTATGTGGTATTCGAGTGTTTCATCAAGGTCATAATCGTTAATCCACGAAGTAGCAATTATACAACCTTTCGATTTTGCAAGAAACATATAGCAAGTTATATCAACTGCTTCACCATCTTCGGTTTCAACAACCCAAATTTCGTCCCCAACCTTGCAAGGTGGTACAATCACACCATTTGCTATAAGGTAATCTGCAAGATAAGTTTCAATGTATGTAATATCACTTTTGGTAAACTCTTTTTTGCCTTGCCTTATCAATTCAACAAGTCTATCACTCATATCATTCTGCATTATTATTTTCCTCACTTCCTTTGTCTTCATAACGGAATACTGTTGTTTCACGCCATTCATAACGGATATTCTTTGTGGTTTCAATACGATTACCACAAATGTGTTTGAACTCACCAACAACAGGCTCAATCTCGCAAGGTGGTACAATCACACCGTTTTTGATAAGTTCAACAACAATACAATTCAAGGCATAATCGGTGAATTGATTTCCCAGATTTGCTATCATTGTCTGTTCGGGAAACGGTGTATATTCGATTTTCTTTAACATCTCTTTCAGCCTGTTTGCCATATCTACCTGTAAAGTCATAGTTAATTGTTCGTTCTGCATTGTTGTCACTCCTTTTTAATCATCACTAATATACATATTTGCTCTGCCGAGGTTACCCATATCTGCAAAGTAATTGTAAAGAAATTCACGCTGCTTTTTAGTAAGTGGTTTTGATTGAGTTACAACATAACCACCGTCATTTGAGGGGTTGTGTATAAGCACATAGCCTTTAACATTACAGAGAAAGTCATTTGGAACAAAATTTCTTTTATCTGCAAGTTCCCAATCCTCATATTCTTTTGCCATATTCTTATTTTTAATGATGTTTTCAGCAGATGTGCAATGAGTTCCCCACTCGCTTATAAAAAACTCACCCGTTGGAGATAACCAACCAAACGGCTGACTTGACTTTTTAGGCTTTGTTTGTTCTGCACCCGAGGGCAAAATTCCACTTTCAAACTCGGCTTTTAACTCATTATAGATTTTTATATCAGCGGGTAACGCTAAAATTTCGTCTGCGTGAAGCCCATTACTTGAACTATCTTCATTTTTAACCACCATAACAAATTCCCAACTTCCTCTAACACAATGAGAAAACGAAAGGTTAAAAATTTTCATAATATAATAAAGTCCGAGTTTTGTATCATAATCAAGTTCCATAGTAGTAATAAAGTTACTACCCTTTAATTTGCTTAAAGCATTTTGAATATACCAACTAAATGTTTTTGTCATTTTGTGTCACTCCTATTCTGCAAATATGCCCCATTCGTTACGCTTGTTTTTTATTCGTTCAATGTACTTTGTATATGCACTCTGTTTTGTAGGGGAAAAGCCCAAGCCCTTGCACCAGTAATCATTACGCAAGAGTGTACGGCAAATTCTACGCCAACTCGGTACATCTCGTTTCTTTTCCATTTGCGGGTCTGCTTCGTCTGGTATTCCGTCTTCGTACCCTCTGTCCATATACCACTTGATATAAACCGCAATTTTTGACTTGTAGTGTTCTGCGGTCTTTTTCGGCATAGTGTCAAGCAGGTATTTTGCGAAACTTTCCCAAGTATGATTAGGCGGTAATTTGATTTTACCGTTACCGAGAATATTGCCCCTTTCGTTGCAATAGATATTACCGTTATTCGCACCGTTTACACGGAACACCATTTTAGCCCAAGTCTGTGGCTCTAATATTTGATACATCCACAATGACCGTCTTGTTGTATCGCCAAAAGGCTCGTCAACTCTCATTTGATGAAGTGTCAACCCTGCTTTGTAGAACTGGTCATACAATTCGTTGTAGCATTTTTTGTACTTACCGAGATATGTCCAGTCATCCTCTGCACGCCAGTCATAAATCGGGTAAACATTGTAGATATTATCAGCAACGCAAGTTGTAAACAGTTTGTCTGCAAACACATTTTTACGCTGATTTGTCAATGCTCTGTATCGGTTAAGACTTTCTCTTGTTCGTATGCCTACAAAACAAGCAGTTCTCTCGCCGTCCCCGTACCATTCCGCAAACTTCGGCACAAACTCTTCAAAAGTAATGTGGTAATACCAGAACGGGAAGAAGTTTTCATCGGTTATGCTCATTTCTTCGGGTTGTCTTACCCAAGCATCTTTTTTGTCTTTGTCCCAGCAAATCCACTCTGGCTCAAACTGGCTGCACGCATTGTCTGTCAACAAGGGAAGAGCAATCCAGTACGGCTCAATGTGGTCCTTATACATCTCGTAAATGTGCTTAATATGTTCGATTGTCATTTTGTACTGTATTTCCCAGTCAATGAAAAGCAATGCAACCTTTCTGTTTCGTTTTATTGCTTCTTCCATAACAATATGTGTCATAACGGTACTATCTTTGCCACCGCTGAAAGACACGCATATTTTGTTGAAGTTGTCAAATGTCCATTCCACA
The DNA here is from genome assembly GCA_017513195.1 of Clostridia bacterium. Taxonomy (GTDB): domain Bacteria; phylum Bacillota; class Clostridia; order Oscillospirales; family Acutalibacteraceae; genus UBA737. Next base: position 40,588 of record JAFXGM010000023.1, read on the forward strand.
CGCTTTTTAGCAGCTTCATAAACATTCATATCAAGATTTCGTATCATAAGTAATCTCCTATATCGTCAAATGTCATTTGGTAATTCGGGCATTGTTTAGAAAACTTTTTCAACCATTCGTATATGACCTCTTCGGCAATCTTGTTAGCCCTCTTTTGTACTTTGGGTGCAAGTAATACCCACGCTTTGCGGGTTTCTTCATCATAACAACCGCCGTACATAAAACAGGCACACTGACCGAGCCACGCCCTGCCGTTGCTTTCTGGGTTAGTCAAGACTTGTTCTGTTGCTATCTGCCATTCAGTTACAACTCTTTGCATATACTCACGGCATATCTTTTCATCGCTCAAACATTCAATCGCTTTTTGTATGCGGTCTTCAC
>JAFXGM010000024.1 GCA_017513195.1 Clostridia bacterium
CTTGCAGCCAAAACGGAAAATGCATTATTGATGATATTGTCAATGCGGTTTCGCCCAAATTCGAGGAGTGCGACGGCATGGTCATCGCCAGCCCCGTATATTACGCTTCACCCAACGGAACTTTGGTTTCATTCCTTGACAGACTTTTTTACAGCACTTCGTTTAACAAAACCATGAAGGTCGGTGCCGCGGTTGCAGTTGCTCGCCGTGGTGGATGCAGCGCCACGTTTGATCAGCTAAATAAATACTTTACTATAGCAGGTATGCCTGTGGCATCAGGTCAGTATTGGAACAGTGTACACGGTCGCAAGGTGGGTGAGGCCATAGGTGACGAAGAGGGATTGCAGGGGATGAGAACACTTGCCGAGAATATGTCTTTTTTAATTAAGAGTATAGCCCTTGGTAAAGAAAAATACGGCATCCCCGAAAAAGAAAAGTGGATAATGACAAACTTTGTAAGATAATAAAAAAAGATAGGTCGGTTAAGACCTATCTTTTTTGTGTTTTATCTATTTTATTTTTTCTTAACAATTACAACTGTAATTACAATGCCGGCTGTTATAACTAATGCTGCGGCACCGCAAATAAGAATCCACGTCATAGCATCGCCGTTAGGTTTTTCGTCTTCATAGATTATTTCTTCTATGGTTTCATTTTGTGTAACATTATCATTGTCGGTAGTTGTATCGTTATTTGGTACGTCGGTCTCTACCTTGCTTTCGGTCTCGCTCGAAGTATCATCTACCGAGGTGGTAGGTGTTTCGTCTTTGCTGGAGGTAGTTGGAGCCGATGGGGTAGACGGTGTGGTGTTAGCGTTGCCGCTACTATTGTTGTTGCTGGTATTGTCAGTAGCCGTACCGCCGCCTATAACAATGTTACCGCTTTGGTCGGGCTTTGATAAACCGTAACCGCAGGTGTCACACTTGTAGTCTTTATTTTTGTCTGCATGAGAGCCACGTGTGTTTGCAGTCTCGCTACCACACTTTGTGCATTCTTTCCAGTGGTTTGCTGCGTCGTTTTTCCATCCTGACGGTGTGTGTGACAGTGCCGGAATTTCAAGCTCACTATCGCTTGATATTTGTTTTGTACAAGCCGAATCAGAGAACTTAAGGCCGCAATCGCATACATAATACGCCTTTGTACCGTTTGAAAGGCAGGTAGCATTTACTTGTTTGACGGTGGTTTTGGTCTTATGTGTATGATTTTCAGAAACTACAACAACATTTAAAATAAGAGCGTTTTGAAGGGTGGAAGCACTATACGAAACAGTAAATGCGCCTTTGCCGCCAAGCTGTTCACCAATAGTTAAAAGGTTTGTGCCTACAGAATTTAAGAAGCTGTTAATGTTTCCGGTAATATATATTTGTGTTTTGTTATTATCTTTTTTAAGAAGTTCAACAAGCCTTGCTTGGTCATAGCCCGAAAATTCGCGGTTCTCTTTTTTGTAGAAGTTAGCGTCGGTGGCGGTTGCTTGCGGTACTAATTTTTCATATTTTGCATCAAGGGTATGACCTTGCTTCATTTTGGAAGTTGTTATATTAAGATACTCATAAAACGTATTTTCGCCCTGGTCATCCCAAGTAACGTCGGTGTAGTACCACTTGCCGTCAAGCTTTACAATATTCCAAGCGTGACCTATAGGTGCGCCGGTCGAAGGGTTGATACTTGAACCTGTAACAAACCAGGTAGGAATACCCGCCTTGTTCATAAGGTGCTGGTAAGCACGGGCATAGCCGTTACAAACTGCCTTACCCTCTACCAATGCACCGTAAGCGTTTTGGTCGTTGTTTGTAGAAACGTATGTAACGGTATCAATAAGACGGTCGTGGATTATTTTAGATTTTTCGTAATCTGATTTTCCGCTAAGACCTTTGGTAAGCTCATCTACCTTTGTATTGTATTTGGATTTTGCAGTAGATAGGGTAGAGCCAGTCATATAGTAAAGTGGGGTTAAAGTGAGTTTTGTTGTAGTTGAGTCTGAAAAAACACTAGCGCTATCCCAACCATTTACAAGCCAGAAATATTCAGGGTAATCGCTGTAGAACATACTAAAAATAAAGCTTAAGTCATTTTCAAAATTTATGTTTTTACCACTGATATCAATTTCAATTTTAGCATTTGCATCTTTACATCCTGTAACCAATGCATCGTAAACGTATTTTTGGTCGGCGGTTAGCTTTGTTCTGCCATATCTTGCGTCATCATCTGCTGCAAAAACAGTGATTGTCGGCAAGGTTAAAGCGATTATAACAAACGCTAAAACAACGGCTGTAATTCGTTTGAAGTTTTTCATAAAAAAGCCTTCTTTCAAAGTTTGTGATTTAATTATAATACAATATGTAACTAATGTCAAACTCTTTAGCGGCAACGGTATTGCCGTTGCCGCTAATTGCTTTAATTATCTTTTTGAAGTTCTTTTTTTGCAGAATGCAAATGTACTAAACCCACTAACAAACATAAGTGCGGCAAGTGCAAAAACTGTGTTGTCAGATGTTTGCGGGCTTTGTTGCTCGGTAGAAGGTTTATTTGTATCCGGAGTAGGATTAACGGTTGGTTCGTTCACAACCTTAGGTACTGCCACGATAGAATAACAACTAAAGTGATCGGTTACAAATGTAACTGTGCCATCATCGTTTACAGTGGTTTCGCACGGTGTAACGTTTCCGTTATCGTCAATATAAACTACGGTAATATCAGTGTAGTCGGCTGCATTAATGTTTTGTGGTAGGGGTATATTAACCTCTACATCACCGCCGGGTTGAATTTCTGCGCCGTTCAGCAACATTGAAATATCATAGGTTGCAAGTGCTTCGGCATTGTCGCCAATTTCTTGTTCAATATTTTCTTGTGCAGTGTTGCTGACCGCTTCGTCGGTTTTTTCTACCTGAAGAACTGTAGTAGAGTCGATTACTGCTGTACTGCCTTCAGGAACGCTAACAGAAACTTTTTCTTCTTCGTGGGTTATGTTATCGGTTGCGGTGTAATCTATAATCATTTGTCTACCACAATCGTTACAATAATAAATTATTACGTCATTGTCGGCAAAATCGGATGGTCCTAAAATAACCTTGCCATCGTTATAATTGCAGTTCTTAGTTTCGTTTTCGCCACAAGCACATTCACGATAGTGTTTGTTTTCTGTTGTTTCGTCGATGGTCCAGTCGCCAAACTCGTGGTCTGGTGTTTTGTCAATCTTTTCGTCCTTGGTAGCGCCACAATCAGCACAGGTAAAGGTCTTGATGCCTTCTTCGGTATGTGTAGGCGGCTCGGTTACAACACCGGCATCCCAGATACAATCCTTAGTTTCGGTTTCATTACAGATGCATGATCTGGTGTGGGTGCCGTCCTTGTTGTCGGCCCAGTCGCTCCATTCGTGTTCTTCCAGAGCAGGCTGTGTGCCAATTTTTACATAACCACAATCGGTACAGGTATAGTGGATCTCGCCGGGAGCCAGGTGTGTCGGCCAGTTGATTACAACGCCGTCGTCGAAGTTATGATTTTCGGTTTGTGTTTCGTTGCAGCGGCAGGAACGGATATGTGTGGTCTCATTGTTCTGACCCCAATCGCTCCAGCTATGCACGTGCTCAAGCTTGTCGACAGGCTCGGTCTTGGTATGACCGCAATCGGTACAGGTGTAGGTCTTAACTCCCTCTTCCTCCTCAGTGGGTTGTGTCGTGATTACACCCTCGTTCCAGCTGTGTGTAGCAGTGCGTGTGCCCGAGCAAATAGAACAGGTCTTTTTGTGATTGGTATTACCATCTGGTGTCCATTTGCCCCAATTGTGACCTAATTGCTCTTTTTCGCCACAATTGTCACGCTGACAAGTGTGAGTATGGGTATCTGTGGCGGCGTTAGCACCGTCGTCAGACCAAGTGCTCCAATCATGATTGAGAGCATCAATAGCTTCGGTCTTGGTTGCTTTACAATCGCTGCAAGTAAATGTTTTTTCACCCTTTTCGGTACATGTGGAGGCCTTAGTTTCTACGCCGTTATCCCAGTTGTGAGATTTTGTTTCCGTCTTGCCACATTCTGCATCCTTACAAGTACGGGTATGGGTATCGCTATTGGTATCTGCTACCCAATCACCGAAATCGCAGGTGTGAGCAGGTGCCACATCAGAGGCATAGAGGTAAATGCTAACCTGTGTACCGACATTAAGCTCTATGTACTCATATGTTTCAGGATCCATAACACTGCTGCCACCCACAAAATCAATGGTGTCGTCAACATCTCTCAAACGAATAGAGTTGTGGAGATTTTCTCTTGCGTTCTGAAGACCTCCAAACATATCGTGAGTAGAATAAATCAGCACAGAACCATCAGACACTGAAAAAGCAGTTGTTTCAAAATCTTCCGGCAATACCGAGACTTCCTTTATGACATAGTCCCCTAACTCGTAATCATATTCTTCTACTTCAATCGTCTTATCCTTGATATCATCATAAAAATAGAAACGCCACATAGTTTGATCGCCGTACATAGGACGATCTTCCATATACGCACGATTCGTCCAGCAGAAATAGGGTTGCAGCCACAGATTAGGCGACTTCATCATCAGATTGCTCTTAAGTCCCTGACGATAGGCCTCCTGTTCTTCCTCCGTCATATCCGGATTGTACTCCAACTCAAAACCGAGATTCATTTCGATATCTTCATCACTAAGCATTTGAGTCAGTTCAAAGCAAAGAATATGGTCATTGGAAAGAGTGATTGTGCCGTCTGCGTTGGGAATAACCTCGATAGCTCCCATGATACCGCCTTCATAAGCGTTGGCGCTGTATACATCATCAAACAGACCACCAAAATCCATGTTGTACCAATAATTCTGATAGTCGTACCAATCAACAATGCCGTCATTATTGACCAGGTCTGTTTCCAGATAGTCCCAAACACCGTTACTATCTTCATCAATTTCAAGGCAGTCCGGAGTACCATTGTTATTGTTGTCAATCTCGATGATGTCCTCGTACATATCACCGTTGGCATCGATTCTCTTAGCCAAAGCTTCGGGATCGCCGCCATCAAGGACATAGGTTTTACCACCATATTGGGCAACCAGGATAAAGGACGCATTATCTCCAAGTGCCGAAAGCTGTTCCATAGTGGTAATCTTAGTGTAAACCGGCGTTGCTAAACCACAGTTGTTGCAACCGTTTGTTCCCCAGTCGTGACCTGTTGCGGCTAAAATGGGTTCAAAATAGCCATCAGGGGTGAGATATGCTTTGTGAAGCTGTGTCAATGCAGCATCCTTGAAGTAACGCTCACAGCCGTGGCAGTACCAATACTCTGCACAACCCTTGTCCATACAGGTAGGTGCATCGTACGCCACATGGTCGATCTTGCTCTGATGTCTGCAGGCTCCACTGAAGAGATATCCTTCAACTCCAAAACCTTGTTCTTGCTGTGTTTGCCACGCGTCATATTCCAATGCTTCATCGTTTATTGTGCGCCAGTAAAACTCATATCCACCGTTGCCATCTTCCCGCAAATCCACAGCATAATCTACATAGTAGTTTTTGTAGTTTATAGATCTTCTTGAATATTGATAGAAGGTACCAGAATGATTATCCGGCGTGGTTTGCCACAGCATTGACGAGCCGGATGCATCAGCACTTTGAGCGGTAAAGCGCATAGTTTCGGACAAAATATTGTCATAGCCTTCATCCCACACTCGTGTCATACTGTACCCAAGACAGGCATTGCCGTTAACACGCTCTACCAAATCCATTTCGTAGAAAGATGGGTTGACATCTTCGTACCGAATAAATGCCACGTTGCCGGGATCGGCCGGTATAGTTACCGATTTGCCATCAGCGGCGATCCAATCAGTCACTTCAACAGCAGCGATTGTGTCAAATGGTTCTTCGGAAACAGACATTTCCTGCATAGCATAATACTTGCCATCTTTCTTGATTACAAACAAATAGTCCTTTCCGAGACCATAGTTGCTGTCAAAGCCGTACTCATAGGTCTCTATGGTCAGAGTGCTTCCTGACGGCACCGAGTATTCCGTTGTTGCACCGTCCACAGCTGGTGCTATCGGAGTATGTTCTGCCATAATCGTTGTCGGCACTAAGCCAACCAGTATCACAAAGCAAAGCAAGATACTTAGCATTCGCTTTTTAATTTTATTTTTCATATTTGAAAACTCGCTTTCGTTTTCTCGTGAATTTTGTTTTATAGATGCAAAGCTCTAATTATTGGGCTTTTTTCTTTTTAATCAGTACAAATGCAGTAGCACCGCCTGCAATGACAACAACTGCCACTATAACAATCCAAATCCAAGCATAAGATTTTTCTTGTTCGGTTTCATCGTCATTATTGATGGTTTCGTTTGATGCATCATCGTCAGCATTGGGTTCGGTTGAGTCAGTTGGAGGAACAGAATCAGTTTGAGAAGTGGAATCTGTTGAATCGGTCGGGGTTGAATCGGTGGACTGTGTTGGTGCGCTTGTTGATGTCGTCTGATCGTTTTCTGTGCTTGTTGTAGCACCGTCTTTGATTGTGATATCAAAGCTGGTACTGTCTTCGTTTCCGTTTTCACTTACGGTACGAATGTTAACATGACAATTACCTGCTTTGGTTGGCTTTCCTTCAATTTCACCGTGTTGAGTTAGAACTAATCCGAATTCAGATAGTTGTGAACCCATAATCTCGGAAAATACGGCATCGGCGTCGGTGCATTCTAATTTAACGTAATAGTCCTTACCTTTTGTGGCATTGGGGAGTGATTTGGTTGTGATTTTAGGTGTGGAATTGGAGGGGGTATCGGTATTTGTTGGTGTGCTTGTAGCAAGTGCAGGATATTCCATCTTGACTTGTAGCATATTACCGTTGTTTTGACCAATGGTGCAAGCTTTTCCGTTTATTGTTGCCTGTACGTTTTTAGGGAACTCATAACCCGACTTTGCCTTTATGTAGATTCCAAAGGTATATTGATGCCCTGCTTGGAATTTATCTCCTTTAGTCAAATATACTTGTTGAACACGATCGAGCCAGAACATTCCGCTGGATGCATCGGTAGAATATATATTACATGTAGTTTCTTGCAAACTTACGGAAAAATCAGCTGCATTGTCAGCTTTGGGCGCATCTAAACCCGAGATTGTTACGTGATTAATATAAAGATTATCCGCAGTTAGTGTAATGGTTGCTGTTGCGTGACTTACATCTTTCACAGAAAGTGTAGCGGCATCTCCATTTACTGTGATTGACGGTGGTGTAGAAACTGAAAAAGAGTATCCGGTTTTAGAAAGCAAATATACAGACAACTCATATTTTTGTCCACCGACAAAGGTATCGTTTTCGTCCATATATTCGCCGGTAGATAGGTCTTTCCAGCGTAATCCGTTTTTGTGGCCCTTAGAGTTATAGGTAGAGTCAACCTGACAGTTACCGTATACCTGTAAAAACGTCTCTGGATTTTCCAAATGGGCGGGGTGGGTGATCATAATGTCTGCGCTGTCAACATTTGCAGCAGCATAAGCGGTTATAGGTAACAAGCAAATTACCATAGCCAAACAAAGCATTAAACTAAAAATTTTCTTTTTCATTGTGTTTTTCTCCTTTTTTCTTATAAATAATTATTGTTGCAGCAATTGCTCCAATAACAATAATTGCAATTAAAGCAATCCATATCCACAACGAACTATTTTCGTAATTGTTGTCTGACTGACCAAGCTCATCGGTTTCAAGATTGTCGGATCCGGTTTTATCGTTGTTATCATTATTTATATCTACATCAGAGTCAACGTAGGTATTGGGTTCCGTTTTTATGGTAGTACCGTCGTATCCGCAGGTGGTGCATTTTTCGTTTTCTGTTTCGTGTGCCAACTGTGTTTCGGCTAGAACTTCCTTACATACTGTACAAATACGCCAATGGTTGTTTTCGTCATAGTTCCAATCGTCTGAAATATTGTGGCCCAAAGGTGCGATTACGGTATTATCAATTTTGGTTTTTGCACCTTTGTCTGCAAAGAAATCCGAACAACCGTCACAGGCGTAATATTCAACGTTGCCGGGCTTGGTACAGGTTGCATCAATCTTAGCAACTTTGGTTAATTTGTGTTTGTGATTTTTAGCGGGTACAATGATATAGCCGCAAACCGTACATTTTTGTGGTTGCGTTTCGGTGGCTGCGGGGCCGGGGTTGTGGTCTTCGGTAATTGCGTGTGCACCGCAGTCCTTACACAAATGAGCGTGGTACAAATTACCGCAAGCTATCCATTTGGTTGTGTCGGGATTGTGGTTTTCGTTTTCTTCGATATAAGCAAAACCACAAACGGTGCATTTGCCTTTTTGGTTACAAGTAGCTGTACCGCCGCTATGGTCTTCTTGCGTTAGAAAATCTCCGCAGGTAGTACATACCTTGTAATGATACACTTGATTTGTGCGCCAGGCGGATGGTGAGTGGGTATGTGTATCTGTCTGACTGGGCACTGTAAAGGGAATATCATATACCGAAATATATTTAGTGTAGGATGAACCCATAGTCCAAACTGCAGTATATTTTTTACCGTTCACATAAACCGATGCGCCCTCGGCAAAGGTGTAAGGGTCTTTTGAAACCAAGTTAATATCTAGATAATAGGTCTTGCCCGCTTCAAAGGTCTTGTTGTTGAAGTCGTTTAGATTGCTACCGTCTTTGGTGGTAGACCAACCTAAAGAAACGGAATACTTGCTTGTGGTAGACACAATGCCCGCCTTAGAGGTTGCACCTGCAAAGGGTTCTGTTACATCATAGTTTGCAGATTTAATAACGTTAGCGCCCAAGGGTATATCTTCCCATATTGCTGTGAGGGTAGTATCTTTCCATACAATTATTTTTCTGCCTGATGGTTCAATTCCGTAGTTGCCGGGCCAAATGCTCCAACCTGCAAAACGCTTTCCCGAGGGCGCGGTAAAACCGCATTCGGGCAGGGTATATTCGCCGTATCGGTTTGTTGCTTTTGACATATTTCCAGTACCGCCGTTTGCATCAAAGGTTACGGTGTAGCCGCTTGCAGGTATATCGTTCCAAGATGCATATACGGTGGTATTTTCAAGTACGTTAATCGTATCGTCAGGATCTCTTAAATAACTGTTTACTGACCAACCGGCAAAATATTTACCCACAGGGGCAGTGAACATACAGGAAGGCAACTTATAGTTGTCAAAAACACCTGCGATAGAGTCGGTAGTATTGCTTCCATCATTTTTATTAAATGTTACGGTATAGGTGGGACAAGTGGGGTCAGCCGCATATAGATAAGTGTAACGAAATTCGTTGCCGTCTTTACTGTAGCATCCCGTTGTACCACCGTTAATGGTAAACACGCAGTCTTCTGCAAATGTATAGCCAAATTTGGCTCGAAAAATTACTCTAAGCTCATAACGTTCGTGAGTTTTGAACTCAACTGCACTTGCAGGAGTGACGGTGCCATATGCCATTAATCCCCAATCGTCTACATCGGCATAATACTTTTGAGGGTCCGATGACACTGCAGAAAGATCGGGAAGTTTTCCGCCAACAGGAGGTGTTATTGTAATATTAGCGGAAGTAATTTCAATTTCCGCTGCAGATACTGTCATTGGCAACAAACCAATAAACAGTATAAAGCAGAGCAATAATACCAAAATTTTTCTCATAAAATTCTCTCCTTTTTTTACATTACTTGACCAAAACTCAAAGATATGCTATAATCTTGGTATAAATTATAATATAAACTCATATTAAAATCCCCACACAATGAAAAATAAAAGTGTGGGAAAATTACGTTTTTTAATAAAAAAGTGTTGGAAAAAGTGTGGGAACACTAAAAAATGAGGAGAAAAGAATGTCTGGGATATCAATAATATATATAGCGGCGGCGATATGCTCGCTTATACTGCTTATCATATACAGCATCTGTATCAAAAAGAAAAACACGTGGTTTTGGGTGTTGTTTTCATGTATATGTGTGGTAAACGTTGGCTATTTTGCGCTTTCAATTTCTAAAACGCTTGGTTCTGCGTTAATGGCTAACCGTGTGGCGTATTTAGGCTCGGTTTTTTTACCGTTGGCCATGCTTATGATAGTTTTGAATGCAAGCGGATTAAAATATCACAAATTGCTATGGGTACCGCTTGTGTGCCTTGGCGTTGCTGTGTTTTTTGTGGCGGCAAGCCCGGGGTATCTTGATATATACTACAAAGACGTAGAGCTTGTAACCAAAAATAACGTATCCGTTTTGGACAAAGAATACGGGTCTTGGCACATGCTTTATTTGTTTTATTTGATAGGGTATTTTATTGCTATGATAGCCGCAGTGATTCATGCTACGGTTAAAAAGAAAATAGCGTCAACCGCGCAAGCGGTAATGCTGCTTAGCGCTGTATTTGTAAATATTTGCGTGTGGCTTATTGAGCAGTTTGTAAAGATAGAGCTTGAATTTTTATCTATTTCTTATATTATTACCGAGCTATTCCTTATAGGCGTTTATATTATGATTCAAGAAAATGAAAAGCGCATTGCCCTTGCGAAAGAGCAGTTTACTACTCAAAATAATATGCTGGAATCATCAATAAACAATGCCGAATTTTCAGAGCAGACAATAGAATTGTTTAGGCAAGGTATAACAGCGCTTACACAAACCGAAAAGCTTATTTATGATTTGTATATTGAAGGCAAATCTACAAAAGAAGTTTTAGACGAGATGAATATAAAAGAAAACACCCTTAAATACCATAATAAAAACATTTATGGTAAATTGGGTGTAGGGTCTCGCAAAGAGCTAAAAGCAATTGCTAAAATAATATAGTATAAAAACTGCGTTTTAATTTTAAAACGCAGTTTTTGTTACTTTATATAATTAAAACCAAAAAGAAGGTTTAATTTTATCTAATTTTTAACTTGTTTTTAAAAGTTTGTTGTGCTATACTTACTCCCGTACGAAATTTTTAGTTTAAGAGGGGATTTTTGTGGAGATTTTACTCACATTGTCTGTAGCAATTTTTGCAGGACTTATGCTGTCGCGTGTGGCTAAAAAATTAAAGCTGCCTGCAGTAACTGCCTATCTTGTGGCAGGTGTGCTTATAGGACCTTTTGTTTTGGGTGCTTTAGGTATTGAGGGCCTTGGTTTTACAAGCCACGAAAACGTTAAATCATTTGGTCTTTTAAGCGATATTGCGCTTGGCTTTATAGCCTTTGCTATTGGTAATGAGTTTAGACTTGCACAACTTAAAAAGATTGGTAAGCAGGCAACTGTGATAGGTGTTTTTCAAGCGGTATTTACAACCATTTTGGTCGATGCGGTGCTTATTGGCTTGCACTTTATTATTCCCGATAAATTTCCAATTGAGGCGGCTGTGGTTCTTGGTGCGGTGGCAGCCGCAACAGCTCCTGCGGCAACGCTTATGGTTGTTCGTCAGTATAAGGCTAAGGGCCCTGTTACTGATGTTTTGCTACCGGTCGTAGCACTCGACGACGCAGTAGGTCTTGTGCTTTTTGCAATATCGTTTGGTGTGGCAAAGGCAATAAGCAGTGGCACAGTGGATATGCTATCTGTAATTGTAGAGCCTATTGCAGAGGTTGTTATGTCGTTATTGCTTGGCTTTGTAATGGGTGCAATCTTTACATTTTGTGAAAGATTTTTCCATTCCCGTTCAAAACGTCTTGCTATGTCGGTGGCGTTTGTGTTGGCAACCGTAGGTCTTTCTAAAATCAAGTTTGAAATCGGCGGTGTGCATATTGCATTTTCATCGCTTCTTGTTTGTATGATGCTTGGCACCGTATTTTGCAATATGTGTGATTTCTCCGAAAATCTTATGGACCGACTTGACCGTTGGACTGCGCCACTGTTTATACTTTTCTTTGTAATAAGCGGTGCCGAGTTTGAGTTATCTATTTTTAAAGATATTACTATTGTAATTATTGGTCTGGTTTACATACTTTCTCGTTGTGTTGGTAAATATTTTGGTGCTCGTATAAGCTCGCAGATGGTTAAATGTGATCCTAATATAATAAAATATTTGGGCATTACGTTATTCCCACAAGCAGGTGTGGCACTTGGTATGGCAATAAAGGCCGAAGAGTTGGGCGATGTTGGTATAGTTGTTGCTAATATAACGTTATTTGCCGTGCTTATTTACGAGCTCGTAGGCCCTGCACTTACAAAAATGTCGCTTCTTAAAGCGGGCGAAATTAACCCTGAAGGCGCTGTCAGCGAAAGAAAAAAATAAACTAAACAGTAAAATAAACATTCCTTGCTATAACACAATAGCAAGGAATGTTTTTAGTTTATAGTGCTTCGGCAAGTTTTTGGGCTGATTGATATCTATCAAGGGGGTTTACACTAGTACACTTTTTAACAATTTTACCCGACCTGCCGCGTGCCAATGTTTCACTTGGGTGTTTACCGGTTAGCATTACGTTAAGCAATATACCCATTGCGTAAATATCGGTTCTGGCGTCGCTGCTTGTTACACCCAACTGCTCGGGTGAAGCATAACCAACCGTGCCCATTATAACGGTGTCCCTTGTGTTAGCGGATGCAATTCTTGATATGTTTAGGTCTATTAATACAACACGACCTTCGTCTGAAATAATTATGTTTTCGGGTTTGATATCTCGGTGAACGATATTTTTTTGATGCAAAACGTTAAGTGCATTGCAAACCGAGGTAAGCACGCGCTTTGCACCACGATATTTATAGTTTCCGCTTTTCATAACGTCGGCAACGGTTATGCCGTTGATAAATTCTTCTAAAACAATCTGCCCGTCGCTAAGGGTTACCACGTCATATATTTCGGGTAGATTTTCGGCTTTAATGCTGCATAAAATTTCGTATGCCGTAACAATTTGAGGAAAGCTATGTAACACTAAATCGCGGTTTAAGTGCTTATGTCTTATGCGCAAGGTTTTGCAATCATTTTTATCGGAAAGAACAGAGATAATTTTGTAATTTTGAAGTAATTTTTTGATGTATTGTTCTCGCGTTGATTTAGAGCTGTTCATTTAATTTCGCCGCCGTTCCATTCTTGGTATAAAGCACTGTAATTGTCGGCTATATTTCGATAATACTTATAATCAAAGTTTTTGCAGTCATAAGCGCAATGTATAGTTAGTGCTCCGGTACTATTCGATTTATCTGCAAAGGCGGTTTTAAATATATCTATGATTTTGCCTTCAACATAAATATCGGTTAGGTTATAGCAGTTAGAAAATGCATTTTGCCATATCGTTTTAACCGTAGCAGGAACTACAACCTTTTTAACCGTTTTGCTTATTGCCAAATCACAAAAAGCGTTGGGCATAATTGCGCCGACACGTTTTCCGTCGATTTCTGGTGGTATAGTATATATTCCATCGCTTGCGGCTGTTTGTACACCTGTAATCACAATAACATCCGAAATGGGTTGTGCAGGTATATTGCCTTCGGTATAGCAATCGGCGGCAACAGCATCGCGGTAGATATAAACCGCTTGGGTGGGTGTGATTGTTTCTTGTGTGTTATCTTCTTCTGAACTTTGACTATCGTTGTTATCACTTTGTTGATGTTCGGATTGTGATGGGGTTGATGTACTAACGTTACTCGATGCTTCACTATTAATATTGCCGCTTTGTGAACTGTTGAAAGACGTGGTTTCGTTGCCTTTGTCATCGAGTTCGGTTACAGTGTCTTTACTATTTTCAGGTAGTGAATTATCGGTGTTTGCGTCGTTGCTAATAATTTCGTTCGACGAAATATCGCTTTGATTAGTAGAAATTTTTTCTGATGTTATTTCGCTTTGTGTTATATAATCACTAGAAGCGTTATTTACCTCATTTCCACCTAAAGCAAATATTGTTACAACAAAAGTGAGCACAAGCAACAAAAAGGCGGCAAGTATATACGGCCACCTTTTATTGTTTTTTGGTTGATTTTCAATTGTTTGTTTTTGCTCTAAAGAGGACATACAAAACACGCAAAACCGAGCGTTATCTTCTATATCAGCGTGACAAAACGGACATTTTTTCATTTTTGCTTACCCCAAAGTATCTAAACCGTATTCGTATAATAACTCGTTAATCTCAATTACCGAAAGGCCTTTACATATACCGTAAAGTACGATGCTGTCAAAGGGGAGTTTCACATAAAGTGGTGAATAACCTGCCGTTTTAAGCAAGGTCTGCATTTCGTCGATATTAAGCTTCATTGCCACCGCTAAGCACAAAAGCTTTTTGCGTTCAGGCACACGAAGTCCCGAAAAAATCTGATAGCCGTAAACCTCGCTCATTTCTGCCTCTTTTATAACGGCAGATTTTTTTAATCCTTTTTTCGCAAGCAATTGTTCAAGCATTTCTGATAACGTATCTTTAATTAAATACTGCTTGTTTTCGTTATAAAAGGTTGTAAAATCGGGGCAAAGTCCCAACTCTTCTACAATTTTTGATGTATCTTTTTGCATTGCCGTCACCCTTTCACCACATAATAATACCATAAACGACAAAAAAATACAACTATGCTGTCAGCATAAGACTTTTTGAATTAAAAGAGTTAAAATGTTTTCAAATGCAGTAGGCATATAGATGTTTATTGCATAATAAAGGAAAAGAGGTAAAAATTATGGGATTTATGGAAAAGGTTGGAGCTAAAATAGCTACAAAGTACGGCACGGTTACAGAGGGTGTTTACAAGGGCACACAGGTGGCCCTTGGTAACGAGCCAAACAAAAAGGTAGAATTTACCGACCGATTTGAACAAATTATATTTGTTGACGGAACTGAAGAAAAGGGACGTCACAATATAAACGACGAAATAGTTGGCGTTTTAATAAACAGCCAGTCTGTAAACGGCCTTGATGTTGCGGTAATGTTCCGTGATGAACAAAAATTTATGTTTGTTCTTGAGTGGAAAAAAGAAGACGGTTTTGGTAAGGACCTTTTAAAACAGTTTTTGGGTGCCAAGAAAACCAATCAGACCGAAAAAGAGAAAAACGAGGACAAATATCATCACATTAAAACCTTTGTGTTATCGGTATTTACAAAGCTTACCCCCGATTCTGTAGACTTCTTAGAAGATTTTTATCAAAGACACGATATTATGGATGAAATAAGCGAAAAAATGTTTAGCTTATTAAAAGAAAGATTTGGCAAAAGCGAATAAATAGATAAGAAACGAGGTAAATTATTATGTCAAAAACATTTACTCCCAGCACAAAATGCTGTGGCACATGCGCAAACTGGGGTGGCCCACGAATAGTTAAACTTGGCAATTCCGAAACGGATTCTCCAAGCACCAGAGGCAAGTGTTATGCAGGGGTTCCTGCAGATGCAACACCCGGACCTACCGCTTGCAAAATGGGTTGTCCTAAATACACAAAGTGGTCTGCACTAAGATAATATTTATTACATAGCTAAAATCAACAACGGCAGAACACACTGTCGTTGTTGCATATTTTTTAAGGAGGAATATAAATGGCACGAGAAGCGATTAAAGACTGGACCGGTAAAATACTTGGCTGGGTTGAATGGTCGGGTAATAGAAAATGGTTAAGCGATTTTAACGGAAGACGATTGGGTTATTATGACAAGTCGCTTGATAAAACCTGCGATTTCTATGGTCGTCAGGTAGGCAGAGGCGATATTTTATTAACACTGCTTAGATAGTTATAGACGAAAAGGCACGGTATGCGTCGGCATTACCGTGCCTTTTAACTATTAATTATTTACCTAATATAGTAGACAACAAGGACATAAGCCCGTCGTTTTCGCGCTTATCATAAAGGAAGGGGAGCATACCGCTTTGATTTAAATTGCCGCCTGCAACACCAAGTGCTGCAAAGCCTGCAAGGCGAATAGACATTACACCTGCTGCAGAATCCTCGATACCAATAATTCGGCTTTTGTCGGTTACGCCAAGTGCCATAGCGGTTTCGGCATAAAGCCAAGGATGTGGTTTAGCCTCTATTTCGCCTAAAGTACCCGATTGACCTTTACGAATGGCGGTACCTGCTGTGATAATAGCATCGTAAAAATCTACAGGGTCGCCCATACCAAGCGTTTGAAAAGCGTTAAGTATTTCGGGCCAAGCTTTTTGATAAAGGCCCGAGGTTACAAGACCTATTTTTACACCGTTTTCTTTAAGAGTATATAAAAACTCCTTTAGATTGGGTGCAGGGGTAAAGGCTCCCGGTTTGCCGCGACCAGAGAGAATTTCGTTCATTTCATACTCGGTAATTTCAAAATACTTGTTTACCGCATCCTTAATATCGGTTTTGGGTGAGTATTTTTTTATGCAGTATGAAAGATGCTCGGTAACCGAATAACCCGAAACGTGTGGCAAATCCTCGGTTTCAAAGCTAAAGCTTTTGTTACCCGTCATCCAAGAGGTTACCTGCTCGATAATCCAAATCCAAAAGCTCTCACTATGAACGCTTGTACCGTCAAGATCCATAAGCACTGCTTGCGCAGGCGACACAAACTCGGGCTTTTTAAGCTCGTATATAGCGGGGTGGCCTGATGAGGATTTTACATACGTTAGGGTTTTATTGTCAAACTCTATAAGCTGAAGCTTTTGGTCAAGGGTAGAGTATATACCACTTACTCCGTCTTTACCGCTTACAAAAAGGTTGTTTTCGCTTTTTTTAAGCGGTATAAGGCTTTTTTGTTCTTCTTGGTTTAAATTACCAATACCGTTTATATACATTTTGTTACCCCTTATCTGTCCCATTCGTCAAGCCATGTCTTAACGGCTATATCTGCGGTAGCAAAAGGTTGGTCGGCCTTAATTTCGATAACTCGGGTTTCGCCTTTTTCCATATCAAAGAAGTTATCGGACATATATGTACCGCTAAATTCGGGAACAATGATATTTACCATACGCGCATAAGCAGCAGTAGCGGTAATTGTAACGGTAGCACACTTGTCGCACTTGCGCTCGATTGATACTTTAAGTTTTGGGTCGCACCAAGCAACGTCCTTCCACAAATCAGGGAAGTAGAAGGTTTTTGTTGTGTCAGTATCGGTTATAAGCTCGGCTATGACGATGCGATTTGTACCGCTTTCGATAATATCATCAAGGTAAAGTATCTTTGCTGATGTGTTAGGTGCTACGTTGACCGTGGCGCTTTTTTCGCTATATATATTACCGTTAACATCGGTGTAGCGAATATTTAAAGTACCGTTTATATCACTTAAAGTGTCATTTACAACAAATGCAAACGTACCATCTTTGTGCTTTGTAACGATTGGCGTTACGGGTTTATACGAGCGCTTTGCAGCATAATATGACGCCTTTGGTATCATATAGTAATCAAGCAAAGCCCAAGTTCCGCTTGGCCAAATGTCAGAGCACATCCAAAACATAGCGCCGCCGCAGTCGCCCTTGCGAGAGCGATGGAATTCACTGTCGGCACGAACGTATTCGCTGTGAAGCGCCATAGAGTGCTTTACATAGCCTGTAAGGCAATCAAATTCGCCAAAGGCTTCGGTTGCGGCCTTGATTTGCTTTTCAACAAAAGGAATGCCGCCGTAGCCATCGTATGGGTTGCGTGTAAAATGCAGATTGTAAATTTCGTTTACAGGCCAAAGACTTTCTTGTGGTATATATTTTTTAAGTGATTCTACACGACAAGCACCCTGAACCGCAATTTCAGATGCCATTGGTGCTTCACGCTCGGCCAAAATATCACGGAATTCGGTAAAACGACCGTGACCTATAGACGGCTCATAGCTGTTAACGTGGCTATCACCTGAGGTTAAATCGTTACCAACACTACCAAAAGAATATGGCGAAGACGGCATATAAGGTCTTGTGCCGTCAAGGTGGTGGCACATACCGCAAAGGGTATAATAAACAAGGTGGTCGCCGCGACTTTTAAGCTGACCTACTGTACCGGTTTTTTCGTTACCGCCTGTTGCCACGAAAAAGCTTGGATGTGTCTGAAGTCTGCTTATTTGATATTCAACCTCTTCAATTACCTGCTCGTTAAAGCCCTCGTAATCATCGGGAATATCGGCACACGCAAACTGAAAATCCTGCCAAACTAACATACCGGTCTCATCGCAAAGGTCAAAGAAAATGTCTTTTTCATAAATACCACCGCCCCATACGCGCAGACAGTTAAAGTTTGCGTCGTGCGCCATCTGTATAGCCTTGCGGTATTTATCGTCGGTGATGCAGCCCGTCATAATATCAAGCGGCACCCAGTTAGCACCTTTAAGGAATATTTCTACTTCGTTGATTTTAAATTTGCAGTAAAATTTTTGTGTATCGGCAGGGGATTGATCGTGCTCTACTGTGCGGAAGCCAAAACGACCACACTTTGTGTGGGTTTCTTTTTCATTTTCAATGAGCGTCACTTCGTAGTTATAAAGATGTGGTTCGCCTAAGAATTTCGGCCACCAAAGCTTTACATCGTCTATAAAGATATTGCATATCGTTTTATAACCGTCAACGCTTACGGTCTTTTCAATGGTGGTGTCGCAGTCCCACACCTTTACGCGAAGGAATTTTCCGCCTACATCCCACGGATTAAGATCCTTACCTAAATGAACAATTAAAGCCGCTCTGCCGTCAAGCTCGGGCCTAATTATTACGTGAGAAATTTCATTGCCGGGTAAAATCTCAAGCTTTACGTCCTGCCATATACCCATGGCGGGGAAATTTGGTGCCCAGTCCCAAGAAAAGTGGCACTGCGCTTTGCGAATAAATATACGCTGAATATCAAAGCAACCAAAGTAACCCTCTTTTGGAAATTCGCTTGCCTTTTTACGAATGGACAAAAGCTTTACTGTAAGCGTGTTTTCACCTACCGACACATAGTCGTTAATTTTGAACGCATAACGCAAAAACATATTATTGGTATCGGCAATTTTGACATCGTTTATATATATCTCAGAAAAGGTATCAATGCCGTCAAAAACAAGCTTGATTTTATCTTGAAGCATTTCTTCGGTAATGTTGAACTTCTTTTCATAAATCCAATCTTGCTCGGCAACCCAAGCGCAGTTGTTTGCATTATCAGAATAATAGGGATCCGGAATAACAGAAGAATTTAAAAGATCGTTATGAACGTCACCCGGAACGGTTGCCTTGTATGTAGTGTTGGTTTGTGGGTTTTTTAGCAACCATTCGCCATTAAGCAAAATCTTTTCCATAAAAAAACTCCTTTGCGTCTTTTATTTTAAAAATCTATTACAAATTAATTATACAAATAAATATACGACGATTCAATAAGATTTACAAAAATATTATTACAATTTATTGACTAATTTAAAAACATTTATGATAGTATTACACACCTTGTTTTAACAGCTTTACGAAGCAAATCCCGATTTCTTTTATTTTTAAAAAGATACTTACGATTTGAGTTGAAAATTATTAGTATAATATGTATAATAAAAAATATCTTTGGGGGTGTGAGCATAGTGGACGAACAATTTAATAATAATAATCAACTTTATAATATACACGGCAAACTTGCAACCGTTCAAGACGCGGAGAGTAATTCTACCCAAAACCGCGAGCTAATTCAAAAGGCTATGAGTGGAGATAAAAGAGCTTTTGAACAGCTTTATATGCTAAGCTACCAATATGTATATTTTGTAGTGCGTGACTATATTTCCGATGATGAAACAGTATACGATATTATTCAAGAAACCTTTATAAAAGTGTATAAGGGTATAACAACACTACGTTCGCCCGATGCTTACTATAGCTGGGTTACCACCGTTGCAAAAAATACTGCCAAAAACTTTTTACGCACAAAGCAGTACCACATTTTAATTGACGATAACGATGATTATTCTACATTTTTATTAACTCAAGACCAAAGTCAAAAAGATGTGTCAATGGATATCCAAACCGTACTTAAAGAATTGGACACACAGGATGCCGAGCTGTTGTCATTGGTTTATTATGACGGAATGACTGCGGCACAAATCGCAAAAATGCGTGATATGCCAATAGCTACTGTTTATACGCGTATTAATCGCGCCAAGAAAAAGCTTAAAGCACAACTTGCAGTTCACGGCATAGACAAGGCGATTTACAGCGGTAATTTTATGTCTATGGTAACCACCGCTATTCGCAATATAATTGGTACGGCATTACTTAGCCTTGTAATAGCGCAACAAATTTTAGACAGTGTTATAAACGGTAAAGGTAAAAAAGAAATTGCGGTAGCAAAAGTTATCCGCGCTCAACAGAAAAAAACTGTGCTAAAAATAGCTTCAGTTATTGTTGCAATATCTATGATAACCTCAGCTGTAACGGCGCTTGCGTTTACCGACTGGAATCGATTTAAAATTTCAGAAGATAAAAATAACAGCACCGAAACTGTTACAGAATACCATGATTACAATGAGGTGGAAAAGGACGATAATTCATCACAAGACAGCGGTGGATTTTGGGGCAATCTATTTGGTGGCGACAGCAGCGATTCAAAAAATTCAAGTGATACAAATACCTCAAGCAATGCTTCATACTCTTCGTCACAACAAAACAAACCGTCAAGTTCAAGCAGCGGCTCTGATACCAACAGTTCAAAAAACCCTACCGCTAACGGCAGTACACCGTCAAATTCAACCCCCGATAATTCAACTTCTACAGATATTACCGACAAACCCGCGGAGGTTGTTAAAGTTTTTGGCAACAACCCTAACAATGTAATGACTACCAATCAACAATTAGAACAATACGAAACAGGCTTAGTTGCAAAACAGGGTGAGTGGATATATTTTGTTCAGCAATATGGCCGTATTATGAAGGTTAAAACTGACGGTTCAGATATGCAGGCGGTTTTTGAAGTATCGGGCTTTTCATATATAGAATGTCTGAATGTAATTGGCGACACAATTTATTATATAAACGGTGGCGTCTGGAGTGTAAAAACCGATGGCACTAACAGAAAACAACACACCAGCAAAGCCGCACACAACTTATTGGTGCGTGGCAAAACAGGTTGGTTTGTAGAGTTTATAGAACAAACGGAATACCCTCGTGGATGCAGTTATAATTTATATCAAATTGATTTTTCAACAGGCGATATAACTACGCTTGTTGAAACTGGAGTAGGTTTTGGCTTAAAAACGGTTGTTGACAACAAGCTGATTTATGCAAACGGCTTTAAAGTCTATTCACGTGATTTATCTACAGGTAGCGAAGAGGTCATATTTGATGTTTTGGCTCAAGCGCAGGATGTGCCTTCAACTAATAATTTTGGTATAGAAGGTATGATCATGGGGTCTGATTATAATATGTATATTGAAAGAGGTACTACTTCCTTTAATTATATTACATATAAAATAAACCTGAACCAGCCGAATGTTGTCTTAGAAACATATGATTGTTTTGATAGAATTTATAATTATTTTGATCATAACGACGGAGCATTTTTTGCTATTCGTGGCCTTTCTTTCACTTTTTATGATTTACAGGGCAATTCCTTGTGTGAAAAAGATGAAAACCTACATCGTTATACGGGCATTTACACTTTTGATGACGGGTACGCATATTATTTTGATGAAAATCGCACAGCCCTTTATCGAATGCGACCTGATGGCACAGGTTTGAAAATATATTAAGTATCAAATATTAATTAAAGCGCTTGCTACATTTTTGTAGCAAGTGCTTTTTTGTGTCAACGATTAATTTCCTTTTTGTTTGATCTACCTAAAATATAATCGGTAGAAACTTTGTAAAAATCAGCAAACTGAATTTAAAATTCGAAAAGGTAGTGCTTATAAGTACTGATTTTAAAAAAATTCAAAAATTTTGAATAATTTTCTCGATTTGGTGTGTCTTTATATATAAAAGCTTAAAATCTAAAAAAATATGTACATTTTACAACGACAAT
Source organism: Clostridia bacterium (assembly GCA_017513195.1). Lineage (GTDB taxonomy): Bacteria > Bacillota > Clostridia > Oscillospirales > Acutalibacteraceae > UBA737. The sequence continues at coordinate 21,799 of JAFXGM010000024.1, forward strand.
AATTTTTTATTTTGGTAGTTAGCAATGTTTGGAAAAATATTTTATTATATAAAGAAAGGTTGAATTATGGAGTGAGATTTGGTTTGAAATTAAAAAATGAAGATAATTACATAAATAATGTTTATGCAAAGATTGCTAATCTTATTGGTGTGGAAAATGCAAAAATACTTTTTAACGAGTATCGTGGTCAGCAGATAACTTTTCCTGTAGAGTTTTATAAAAAGGAATATATATACAGTGAAATTGTGGCAGAATACAATGGCGAAAATATTAAAGAACTCGCAAAAAAATACAATTACAGCGAGCACACCATAAGGCGAATTTTAAATAAGTATCTAAACTAATAATTTTGTTAAAATATAATATTACGGAGGAAATAGAAAAATGAAAAACAACACATTTAAAAAGATTTTAACTGCAGTAGTAGCGATAGTGGTGGCCGTTGCAATCTCGGTGGGTAGCTCGGTGTTAATACATAACAACGATAAAGACAGCACTACCGCCTCTACTACCGTAAAAGACGGTCTTTCTGCTTATGAGATAGCCAAGCAGTACGGTTACGAGGGCACCGTGCAGGAATGGCTTGGTAGTCTTGAGGGTAAGTCTGCCTATGACATAGCGGTAGCAAACGGCTATTCCGGTAGTGAAACCGATTGGACTTCCACGCTTAAAGCCACTGCAGGCAAAGATGGTGTTGGTATTAAGACGGCTGCTTTCTCTGACAGCAACGAATTGCTTATTACTCTTACTGATGGTACTGTATTAAATCTCGGTGTTGCCGACGGTCTTAACGGTAAGGACGGCACAGACGGAAAAGATGGAGCAAACGGCAAAGACGGTGCCGACGGCAAGGACGGTGCTAATGGTAAAGACGGTGTAGGTATTACTGCGGCAAACATTAATACCGAGGGTCAACTCGTGCTGTCTTTCTCTGATGGCAAGACTGTCAACCTTGATAAAGTTGTCGGTATGAATGGTACAGACGGCATCGGTATTTCTTCTACCACTATCAATGCAGATGGTGAACTTGTTATTACATATACAAACGGTCAGACTGCTAACCTTGGTGTTGTTATCGGTGCCAAGGGCGACAAGGGCGATAAAGGTGACCAGGGCGAAACTGGTGCAACAGGTGCCCAAGGCGAGCAGGGTCTCCAAGGTGAAAAGGGAGACAAAGGCGACAAAGGTGATAAGGGTGACCAAGGTGAGCAGGGCATCCAAGGTGAGCAGGGCATCCAAGGTGAGAAGGGCGATACTGGTGCAACGGGTGCTACTGGTGCGACTGGCAACGATGGTGTAAGCATCACCAAAACCGAAATCAATAACAAGGGCGAACTTGTCATTACCCTTTCTGATAATACCGTATCAAATCTTGGCGTTGTAGTTGGCGCCAAAGGCGATAAGGGTGACCAAGGTGAGCAAGGAATACAAGGTATTCAGGGCGAACAAGGTCTAAAAGGTGATACCGGTGCAACAGGTGCACAAGGTGATAAAGGCGACAAGGGTGACACTGGTGCAACAGGTGCCACTGGCGATAAAGGTGACAAGGGTGATAAGGGTGACCAAAGTGAGCAAGGCATTAGTGTAACCGGTGCCGAAATCAACTCTAACGGCGAACTCGTTCTCATTTTCTCTAACAACCAAAGAACCAATGTCGGCAATGTAATTGGTGCTAAGGGCGAAAAAGGCGACAAAGGTGACAAGGGTGACCAAGGCGAACAGGGCATCCAAGGTGAAAAGGGCGAAACTGGTGCGACAGGTGCTACCGGTGCACAGGGTGAGCAAGGTATTCAAGGTATACAAGGTGAAAAAGGTGACAAGGGCGATAAAGGTGATAAGGGTGACACTGGTGCCGCAGGTAATGACGGTGTAAGTGTAACCAAAACCGAAATCAATCAGAGAGGCGAACTCGTAATTACCCTTTCCGACAATACCGTATCTAACCTCGGTGTCGTAGTTGGTGCCAAGGGCGAAAAGGGCGACAAAGGTGATAAAGGCGATAAGGGAGACCAAGGAGAACAAGGTGTCCAAGGTGAGAAGGGCGATACTGGTGCAACGGGTGCCGCTGGCCAAGATGGCGACGACGGTGTCGGTATCGAGACTATTGTTATTGAAAACGGCAATTTGAAGATAACACTTACAAACGAAACCACCCTTGACCTTGGCAATATCAAGGGCGAAAAGGGTGACAAAGGCGAACAGGGTATTCAAGGTGAAAAAGGCGTAGGCGTTAAATCTGCAACCATAAACACACTGGGCGAATTGGTAATTGAATATACCAACGGCAACAGCACCAACCTTGGTGTTGTTGTAGGTGCCGATGGTGCCAAGGGCGACAAAGGTGATAAAGGCGAAACCGGTGCAACAGGTGCTACCGGTGCACAGGGTGAGCAAGGCATCCAAGGTGAAAAGGGAGATAAAGGCGACAAGGGTGACACAGGTGCTCAAGGTCAAGATGGCGTAGGCGTTAAATCTATAAGTATAAATGCAAGCGGCGAACTTGTTATTGTTTATACAGATAACAATGAAATTAACCTTGGAAATATTATAGGACCTCAGGGTATCCAAGGTGAAAAAGGCGATAAGGGCGACCAAGGTGAGCAGGGCATACAGGGCGAAAAGGGTGAAACCGGTGCCCAAGGTGCTCAAGGCGAGCAGGGTCTCCAAGGTGAAAAAGGCGACAAGGGTGACCAAGGCGAACAGGGCATACAGGGCGAAAAGGGCGAAACCGGCGCACAGGGTGCTCAAGGCGAGCAGGGTCTCCAAGGTGAAAAAGGCGATAAGGGCGACCAAGGTGTAGGCGTTTCAAGCGTACAACTTGTTAGTGATGAGCTAGTGATAACCCTATCTGACACGACCGTTATTAATCTTGGTAACGTTAAGGGCGAAAAAGGTGAAAAAGGCGACAAGGGTGATAAAGGTGATACCGGTGCTACAGGTGAGGCCGGCGTTGGTATATCCAACGTAACACTTACAACCGACGGCAATCTTGTTATTACCTTTACAACGGGTGCTACGGTTGACCTTGGTAACGTTAAGGGTGCCGATGGCGCCGACGGCGTTGGCATTGCCGAAATGTATATTGCTGACGGCATACTTTACGTACGCAAGACAAACGAAACCACAGCTCAAAGCCTTGGCTCAATTAAGGGCGAAAAAGGTGATAAAGGTGATAAGGGCGATACTGGTGAACAAGGCCCGAAGGGTGAAGACGGAGTGGATGGTAAATCTGCTTACGAACTTTATAAACAGGCACATCCCGAATATACCGGTACACTTGAAGATTGGTTGAATAGTCTTAAAGGTGCAGATGGACGAAGTGTTGTAAAAACAGAAATTATTAACAACGCTTTGGTTATTACTTATTCTGATGGTGAAGTTGTTGATTTAGGTGGTTTCGCACCTACACAGGGTGAAGGTACACATGAAGTTTTCGAAATCAACCTGTTGTCAAACAACACATATAGCATAACTGGTGTTAAAAACAATCAGTTAGAAGAAATCGTGATCCCTGAAAAGATTAATGGTTTATCTGTAACTAAAATTGCATCAAATGCTTTTGAAAGCAATACAAATATCAAAAAAGTTGTTTTGGCAGATTCTGTTGTTGAGATAGGTGATTCTGCTTTTAAAGATTGTACTGCTCTGGAAGTGATAGAGATAGGAACTGATAGCGAATTAAAAACTTTTGCGGCATATGCATTTAATAATTGCTCGTCATTAAAAGAAATTTATATTCCTAAAACCGTAAATTATATTGGTAATTATGCGTTTTATAATGCAGGATTACAATCGGCGTATTTTGAAGATTATGTGGGATGGAGTTTTTATGGCACATATACTGGAGTCCCCACTTATTTTAAACCTGTCGGACTCGTAGATTCCGCAAGGATGTTAAAGAATAAGGTTGTAATTGATAGTGTAACATATTACTTTTACGAAACAAACTTGCGAAAAAGTGATGTATATATTAATGTGATGGGTACATATACCGTTTCGGTAGGATCCAGAGATTAAATTAGATAAAACATTAACACAGGGGACGGTTCTCTGATTACTCTGATTAAAAACGGAACGACACACAGGTCGTTCCCTACAAATAAAACATTTTTCTCACGGCGGGGAGTCATCCCCGCCTTTTTCATTTTCACACTACGCATTTAATTTTCATAAAATGCAGTAAGGCGAAATTTATATTTTGCCGTGATTATATTTTTACAAAAAGGGTAAAAATAGTAATGCAACAATGTAATATTTCGGAGTGTGAATAGTCAATGAATATAAAACGAGGAGAAATATATTATGCCGACCTAAGCCCCGTTGTTGGCTCTGAACAGGGTGGGGTGCGGCCTGTGCTTATAGTGCAAAACGATGTCGGTAATAAATACAGTCCTACGGTAATTGCCGCCGCGATTACCAGTCAACACGATAAATCTAATTTGCCCACGCATATAGAGCTTAACGCGGATTGTTGCGGGCTTGCTAAGGATAGTATTGTATTGCTTGAACAGGTGAGAACCATTGACAAGCAGCGCCTTAAAGAAAGAATGGGTACAATCGATTCTACGGCTATGAACCGTGTGGACAAGGCTTTGTCCGTCAGTTTTGGACTTGGAAGGTTTAGTTAAATAATTTTGTCGAAACCTCTTACTAAATTTTGGTTGACAAGTTATAAAATGCATTATAAAATTATAATGTATATAATTTAGGGAGGTTTTGACAATGGTTAATGAGCAATACAAACTTTGGTGCGAAAAAGCAACAATTGATGCTGACTTGGTTGCAGAGCTTAAAAGCATTGAAGGTAACGACGAAGCTATAAATGATGCTTTTTACAAAGACCTTGAATTCGGTACAGGCGGTCTTCGCGGTGTTATAGGTGCAGGTACCAACCGTATGAACGTTTATACCGTAGGTAAGGCTACGCAAGGTCTTGCAGATTACGTTAATTCGGTAACTAAAAACGGCAGTGTAGCAATAGCTTATGACAGCCGTATTAAATCAGATGTTTTTGCGCGTGACGCTGCGGCTATTCTTGCGGCAAACGGCATTAAGGTATATATTTATAAAGAGCTTATGCCTACTCCAATGCTTTCGTTTGCAGTACGTCATTTAAAATGTGATGCAGGTATTGTTGTTACAGCCAGTCACAACCCATCAAAATATAACGGTTACAAGGCTTACGGTAACGATGGTTGTCAGTTAGGATTAGAGGCGGCCGATTATGTGCTTTCGGTTATGAATCAGGTTGATATTTTTGATGGCGTTCGTCGTGTGGATTTTGATACCGCTTTGGCTGAGGGCAAGATTGAATACATAGGCGAAGACGTAATTGACGCTTATCTTGCTGCTGTAGAAGACAGACGCGTAAACCGCGATATTGATATGTCAAAGCTTAACGTGGTTTATACACCGCTTCACGGCTCGGGTAACAAGCCTGTTCGTGCAATTCTTTCAAAAATTGGTGCTACTAACGTAACTGTAGTTCCCGAACAGGAATTGCCAAATGGTAATTTCCCGACAGCACCATATCCAAACCCTGAAATTCGTCAAGCATTCGAGTGCGCTTTAAAGCTTGCCGAAACTGTTAAGCCCGATTTGCTTCTTGCAACCGACCCCGATGCTGACCGCGTTGGTATAGCTGTACCAAACGGTGACGAGTATCGCTTGTTTAGCGGTAACGAGGTTGGCGCGTTATTGCTTGAATATATATTAAAATGCCGCAAAGCAAACGGCACTTTGCCCGAAAATCCTGTTGCGGTAAAGACTATTGTTACAAGCGACGTTTGTCTTAAAATTGCCGAGGATTACGGTTGCGAGCTTCGTGACGTGCTTACTGGCTTTAAGTTTATAGGCGAGCAGATTGCAAACCTTGAGGCAGAAGGTCACCCCGAGCGTTACGTGTTCGGCTTTGAAGAAAGCTATGGCTATTTGGCAGGCACCTACGTGCGTGATAAGGACGCGGTAATTGCGTCAATGCTTATCTGCGAAATGGTAGCTTATTATAAGTCACAGGGTAAAAATCTTATTGAGGTTCTTTCAGAGCTTTATGACAAATACGGTTATTACTACTGCTCACAAAAGAGCTTTACCTGTGAGGGTCAAGCCGGTATGAAGCAGATTGCCGATATTATGGAGCGCTTGGCTACTAATCCGCCCGGTGAGGTTGACGGTATTAAGGTTGTTCGTTTTGATAACCTTAATAAGAGTGAAAGCCTTGACATAGAAAGTAGTAAAATCACAGCTATCAATTTACCAAAATCAAACGTTTTGGGCTTTTATCTTGCAGACGGCAGCTCGCTTATAGTTCGTCCGTCAGGTACCGAACCTAAAATTAAGCTTTATATCAGCGCAGTTGGTGCTACCGACAGCGATGCCACTGCAAAACGCACTATGCTTGAAACAGCAGGTACCAAGCTTTTAGGCTTCTAAAAATATTTATAAGGCAACTGAAAAAATTTTCAGTTGCCTTATTTATTACTTGAAAAACAAACTTTAAAACTGTATAATATATACAGTTAGCATAAGATAACCGAGGTGATAAAATGCAAAAATTTAAGGTTACGGGTATGAGCTGTGCCGCTTGTAGTGCCCGCGTTGAAAAGGCGGTAGGCACCATTGACGGTGTAACACAGTGTAGTGTTAATCTGCTTACAGGTGATATGTCGGTCGAAGGCAAGGTAGAGGCTAATACCATTATTGATGCCGTTATAAAGGCGGGTTATGGTATAGAGCAAAATGCCAAAAAAGAAAAGAAACAAGTGTCACAAATCGCAGATAACAAATCTAACAAAACGGTTTTGGTGCGACTTATAAGCTCATGCATTTTACTCGCCATACTTATGTATTTTTCAATGTTCCACGGTATGTGGGGTGCTCCACTTCCAAGCTTTATAGCCAATAATTTTATGGCGCAGGCGCTGATACAGTTGCTTCTTACAACAGCAGTTATGGTTATAAACCAAAAATTTTTTATAAATGGCTTTAAGGGTATTATAAATCGCGCGCCAAATATGGACACGCTAGTAGCACTTGGCTCTGCGGCGGCTTATGGCTACAGTCTTGCAAATGTCTTTAAAATGACAGTGGTAACATCTCACGAGCAACAACACCTGTTGCATGGATTGTATTTTGAATCTGCCGCTATGATTTTAACACTTATAACGGTTGGCAAATTGTTAGAGGGTTATGCTAAAGGCAAGACAACGAATGCAATAAAATCATTGTTAGAGTTAGCGCCAAAAACTGTAACACTTGTAAAAGACGGCAAAGAAGTTACTGTAAACGCTGATGAGGTTTTAAAGGACGATATTTTCATAGTGCTACCGGGTGAAAGCTTTGCGGTTGACGGCGTTGTGCTTGAGGGTAGTAGTGTGGTTGATGAATCGGCCCTTACCGGCGAGAGCATACCGTCTGATAAGGTAATCGGCAGTCGAGTATCAAGCGGCACTATAAACAAAACGGGTAGGCTTGTGTGTCGTGCTACTGCAGTGGGTGAGGACAGCACTCTTGCAAGAATTGTAAAGATGGTAAGCGATGCTTCGGCCACAAAGGCACCCATTGCTCGCGTTGCCGATAAAGTGTCAGCAGTGTTTGTGCCGGTGGTGTTGGTTATTGCTGTTATAACATTAATCGTGTGGTTAATTGTTGGCGAAACATTTGGTTTTGCAATAGCGCGTGCAATTTCAGTGCTTGTAATAAGTTGCCCGTGCGCGTTAGGTCTTGCAACACCTGTTGCCATAATGGTTGGCAGTGGTGTTGGTGCGCGCCGAGGAATACTTTTTAAAACCGCATCAGCACTTGAAGTTTGCGGTAAATGCAGTATTGTTGTGCTTGATAAAACGGGCACTGTAACCAGCGGAACACCTGCTGTAACGGATGTTATACCAATAGGCAACACCGAACAAAACAAGCTTTTGCAAACAGCATATACACTTGAAAACGGCAGTGCTCATCCGCTTGCGTTGGCTGTTAACGAATATGCAAAACAGCAAGGTACCTGTAAATTAGAAATATTAGATTTTAATGAAACAGCCGGCTTTGGTGTAGGCGGAATTATTGACGGTAAATATTGTTTTGGTTGCAGTGTGACTTCTGCGGTAGAAAAAGGAATAGATATTAGTGCTGTCAACGAAATTACCGACAAGCTTTCAAATGAAGGCAAAACACCACTTTTGTTTGTAGAAAACAATGTGTTAATAGGTATTATCGCGGTAGCAGATACCATAAAGAAGGAAGCAATATCCGCAATAAAAACACTTAAAAAAATGGGTGTGCGTGTGGTAATGCTTACGGGCGACAACCAAAAAACAGCAAATGCTGTGGCCAAAACCGTCGGTATAGACGAGGTGAAATCGGGTGTTAAGCCTGATGGCAAGGCCGACGTTATTACGGCTCTTAAAAAAGAGGGCAGAGTAATAATGGTGGGTGACGGCATTAACGATGCAGTAGCGCTAACTTCCGCCGATATTGGTATGGCAATTGGCAGCGGTATGGATATTGCAATCGAGTCTGCCGACATTGTGCTTACAAACAGCCGACTTACCGATGTTGTTGATGCTGTAAGACTTAGCCGAAAGACGTTTACCAATATAAAAGAAAATCTATTCTGGGCGTTTATTTACAATACGATCGGTATACCGCTTGCGGCTGGGGTGTTCATATCGCTGCTCGGTTGGGAACTAAATCCGATGTTTGGTGCAGCGGCAATGAGCCTTTCAAGCTTTTGTGTTGTAACAAATGCGCTTAGACTGAACTTTTTTAAAACCACAAAAAAGGAGAACAAAAATATGAAAAAGGTAATTAAAATAGAGGGACTTATGTGCCCTCACTGTGAAGCTCACGCAAAGACAGCCCTCGAAAATCTTGGTGGTGTAACTGTTTTAGATATTAGTCATAAAACAGGTATTGCAAACGTAGAATTAAGCGAAAATGTTGCTGATGAAGCGCTTAAAAATGCGGTGGAGTCTCAGGGCTACAAGGTGATTTCGGTTGAATAAATTTATTAAAGCTGTTCGATATTTCCGGACAGCTTTAAATTTTTGACAACCACAGGTTGCGAAATTAGCAATCTCAAGTTTATTGTGTTTTTACAAAAGGGTTGATATAATAAGAAAAAATAAATAGGAGCGGTGGTTATGGCAGTAAATAACGTTATCAGTAAATTGCGTGCAAACGCCAATATGTCACAAGAGCAGTTTGCAGAGCTTTTTGGTGTTTCGCGTCAATCGGTGCAAAAGTGGGAAAGCGGTGCATCGTTACCCGAGCTTGACAAGCTTATAAAGATGTCAAAGCATTTTGATATTTCACTTGATGCCCTTGTTTTTGAAAGTGACGCCAGAATTACGGAAGAACTTAAAGGAACAAAGGACTTAAAGCCAAAATATGAAAACATACATAGCTGGGAGTCTTATTATTCATCGCTTGGACTTAAAACCGAGTATCAGCAGTCGATAGAAGAAGGACTTGATATTGCACAGTATGAAGAGCTTTTTACCGTTGTGACAAGGTTGCCGCAAGATGAGGTGAAGAAAAAGCTTGGCGATGTTTTGTTCCAGATTGTTCATAATGCGAAAATGGTTGAAGGCTATAAATATAACGAGCCGTCCACACTTGACGAAATTAAAGCGCTTAGAAAAAATCCTGAATTTAAGGGCACTGTAGATAAGAAAAATCTTAAAGATAAAATTCACGGTGCGTGGATGGGCAGAATTTGCGGTTGCCTTTTGGGCAAAACGGTCGAGGGCATAAAAACCGACGAATTGATACCTGTGCTAAAGAGCTCAAACAATTACCCAATGCATAGATATATCGTTCGTGGCGATATAGATACCCAAATGGTAGAAAATTATAGATTCCGTTTTGAAAAGCGCCCATTTGCTGATGAAATGGACGGTATGCCTGTTGATGATGACACAAACTACGTAGTACTTGCCCAAAAGCTTATTGAAAAATACGGAAAAGATTTTACCGATTATGATATGTCGCGTATTTGGCTTAGCCTGCAACCCAAAGATGCATACTGCACCGCCGAGCGTGTAGCATTTTGCAACTTCGTAAATGGCTTCGAGCCACCCGAATCGGCAGTATATAAAAACCCTTATCGTGAGTGGATTGGCGCACAAATACGCGGTGACTATTTTGGCTATATAAATCCAGGTAAACCACAGCTTGCCGCAGAAATGGCATTTCGCGATGCGTCAATTTCTCACATAAAAAACGGCATATACGGTGAAATGTTTGTAGCCGCTATGCTTGCAGCAGCGGCAACCACCAACGATATAAAAGCCATAATTAATTGCGGACTTGCACAAATACCTTATACCTCAAGACTTTATGAAGCAATTACCGACGTTATAATAGGTTATGAAAAAGGTGTATCACAAGAAGACTGCTTTAAAGATATTCACAGCCGCTATGATGAATATACCTCTTATGGTTGGTGCCATACCATATCTAATGCTATGGTGGTAGCAGCATCATTGTTATACGGTGGCGGTGATTTTGGCAAATCTATTTGTATGTCGGTAGAAACAGGCTTTGATACCGACTGCAACGGCGCAACCGTTGGTTCAATTTTGGGTCTTGCTTTTGGTATAGACTGCATTGACGAGGTTTGGACAAAACCAATTAACAACAAGCTTCACACCTCAATTTTTGGTGTAGGCACAATAAAGGTTACCGACGCAGTAGATACTACTATGAAGCATATAGAGTTGTAGATTTATGAAAATTTATAATTTAGGTTCACTTAATATTGATTACGTTTACTCGGTTGAACATTTTGTTGGCGCGGGTGAAACACTGGCTTCTGGCAATATGCAAATTTTTCCGGGCGGTAAGGGGCTTAATCAATCTATTGCACTCTCTCGCGCAGGAAGCAATGTTATTCACGGTGCTATATTAGGCAGTGACGGTGAATTTTTAAAACAAATTATGTTTGATAGCGGTGTTGATATATCACGCATCAAGTCTGTGAAACATCCCAGCGGTCACGCTATTATTCAGGTTGATAAAAGCGGACAAAACAGCATTTTACTGTACGGCGGCACCAATAGAGAGATTGACAGAGAATATATTGAGCAGTTTCTTTCGGACGCTAATGAAGACGATATATTGGTGCTTCAAAACGAAATAAGTAATTTGTCGGCTGCGTTTGAAATCGCAATAGAGCACAAAATGCAGATTGCATTTAATCCATCGCCTTTTGATGAAACAATACATGATTTGCCACTACAACACGTAAAGTGGTGGTTTTGTAACGAAACTGAGGGTGAGGCACTTTTTGGTAGCAGTAATCCAGAGGAAATTGCTGAAAGCTTTATACAAAAATATCACGACAGCAACCTAATACTTACTTTAGGCGAAAAAGGCTGTATTTTTAAAAATGCTGACACATTTATAAGACAGCCAATATATGAAACCGTGGTTATTGATACTACAGCCGCGGGGGATACGTTTACAGGCTATTTTATAAGCGCTGTTTCTTGCGGAAAAGATATTGAATATGCGCTTAAAATCGCTTCAAAAGCATCGTCTGTTACTGTATCTCGCAAAGGCGCCGCAGTATCTATACCATACAATAATGAAATAAGCATAGCGTAATTAAATGTAAATGTCGTTGCAAAAATATGCAACGACATTTTTTATTGCCATAACACTTGAAAAACAATTAGTAATTCTATATAATAATTGTGTATATAAATTTGAAAGGCAGGTGGCAAATGTGAGTAGAATAATAGCAAAAATTGCCGACTTTATTCGTGAAACAGACAAACTTATGTTATTGCTTTGTATAATTGCTACGGGCTACGGCAGCTTGGCTGTTTACTCGGCTACATTGCATTTAAACTCTTATAGGCCGCTTGCTGTGCAGTTAATAGGTATGTTTGTCGGAATTTTTGCGGCGATAATAGTATCGGGTATTGATTTTGAAAAGTATTCGAAATATTGGTATTTGTTGGCGGCTTTGGGTCTAATACCTGTAATACTTACGTTTTTTATCGGCTGGGCGCCCGAAGGTACTGACGATAAGGCGTGGTTGAATTTTGGCTTTACCACCTTCCAACCGTCAGAGCTTTTAAAAATTTGTTTTATTGTTACGTTTGCTACTCACTTAAATCACGTTAAAGCTACAATTAATAAATTAAAGACTTTAATACCAATATGCTTACACGGGGCTTTCCCGATAGTTTTGATTCACTTTCAGGGTGACGACGGTACAGCACTTGTGTTTGCAGTAATGGTGCTTTGTATGATGTGGGCGGCAGGTGTTTCGTGGAAATATTTTGTAGTGGCTTTCGCTACCGTTGCTGCGGCATCTCCGCTTATTTACTTTTTGGTAATGAATGACGATCAAAGGGCGCGACTGATGAATATCTTTGATATTGAATCAGACATTATGGGTGCTACTTATCAACAGTATCGTGGACGTATGGCGCTTGCAAACGGTGGCTTTTGGGGACAAGGTCTATTTAAAGGCAGCCTTACTCAATCGGAGGGTGTACCCGAGGCACAAAACGACTTTATATTTGTAAGTATAGGCGAAGAGCTTGGTTTTATTGGTTGCCTTGCGGTGCTTATATTACTGGCGGCTATTTGCTTGCGTGCGGTTCGTATTGCGCGCAACTGTAACAAGCAAAGTGGTAAAATAATGTGTATCGGCTTTTTTGGTATGATGCTTGCACAAATTATTATGAATATTGGTATGTGTGTTGCACTTTTACCGGTAATTGGTGTAACATTACCGTTCTTTAGCGCTGGCGGTACGTCGCTTATATGTATGTATTTGGGCGTTGGATTGGTACTAAGTGTATATAAACATCGAAACACGAGAACATTGTATTTAAGAGAAAGAGGGTAAAGGCATGCGAGTTTATGAAAATCCTTTTAAAACCAGTGAAAATCGTTGCGCCCCGCGTAGCTATTATATACCAAGCGGAGTATCTGAATATAATTTGCTTAACGGCGTTTGGAATTTTAAGTATTTTGAGCGTGAGATAGAAGTTCCCGAAAAAATTGATAATTGGGACAGTATTCCTGTGCCTTCATGTTGGCAAACTGAGGGATATGACATAGTAAACTATACAAATCAGGAATACCCGTATCCGGTTGATATGCCCTACGTGCCTGACGAAAATCCATGTGGCGTTTATAATCGTACGTTTAATATCGAAAAGCTTTGGGGTAAGGTTTACTTTGTGCTTGAGGGTGTGGCATCGTGCGCATTCCTTTACATAAACGGTAAGTACGTAGGTTTTACCCAAGGCAGTCACTTGCAGGCTGAATTTGATATAACCGAATATGTTATAGAGGGTAGTAACGATATTACCGTGAAGGTTTTAAAATGGTGCTGTGGCAGTTACCTTGAGGATCAGGATTTCTTCAGAATGAACGGCATTTTCCGTGACTGCTATATTTTACAGCGCCCGCTTGACCATATAACAGATATTGACCTTCGAGCGTTAGATAATAAAATTACCGTTGTAACGGGTAAAGAGGCAACGGTTTCACTTTATGATGTTAGCGGTAATCTTGTTAGCACGCAAAGTGGTGAAACGGTAGAATTTACAGTTGAAAATCCTGTTTTTTGGAATGCCGAAAAGCCACAGCTTTATACTGTGAAAATTACACGCGACGGCGAAGAAATAACACAAAAAACTGCCTTTAGAACAATAGAGATATCTAAAGATAACGAATTGCTCATAAACGGTGTACCCGTAAAGCTTTATGGTGTTAATCATCACGATACAAGCGCTACGGGCGGTTGGTATCAGACTGATGAGGAGATGCTTACCGATATTAAGCTTATGAAAAAGCTTAATATGAACTGTGTTCGCACTTCGCACTATCCACCACCACCAAGGTTTTTAGAGCTTTGTGACGAGTGCGGTCTTTACGTAATACTTGAATGTGATATCGAAACCCACGGCTTTATTTGCCGTTATGCGTCACAACCCTATAATTATACCGAACCCGCAGGCAACTGGCCGGGCACACATCCCGATTGGAAAAAGGAACACGTTGAGCGTATGGTTCGTACTGTAGGTCGTGACAAAAATCACGTAAGTATTATTATGTGGTCACTCGGTAACGAATCAGGTCATGGCGATAACTTTGTTGCGATGGCAGACTATGTTAAATCACTCGGTGACGGTCGACTTTGCCACTGGGAATGCTCTTGCCGTGAGGGTTTCCCCGGTGTGTCACAAGTATATTCTCGTATGTATTCGTCCTTTAGTGATTTAGAGGGCTTTATTGCAAATGAGGAAATTACGGAACCAATTTTCCTTTGTGAATATGCTCACGCTATGGGCAACGGCCCCGGTGACGTGTATGAATACGTAGAATTGTTCAACAAACACAAATCACTTATTGGTGGCTGTGTTTGGGAATGGGCGGACCACACGGTGTTAAAAGACGGTGTGCCTTGCTATGGCGGCGACTTCCCGGGTGAGCTTGTAAACTTTGGTGAATTTTGCTGTGACGGTGTGGTATTTTACGACCGCACACTAAAGGCCGGCTCCCTCGAGGTAAAGGCCGCATATCAGCCAATGGCAACAAGCTTTGAAAACGGTGTATTAACCGTTAAAAACCGCTACAGCTTTACAAATCTTAACGAATTTAAGTTTGTATATGATATTACTGCTGACGGCAAAAAAGTGGCCGAAAACACCATCAATTTAGACGTAAAGCCTCTTGAAAGCACCGATGTTAAGGTTGAAATTCCAACACTTCACTGTCAGTATGGTGCATACCTTAACAGCACACTTTTAAAGGGTGATGAGGTTATAGCGCATACACAGCACGCTTTACCTTATGAAGAAATAAATGATGAAGTGCTGCCTCTTGCCACCGTTTGTGAACAGGGCAATGATTATATCATTGAGGGCAACAATTTCCGCTACGTGTTCTCACGTTTTTATGGCAACTTCACCGAAATTGTAATTGATGGCCAAAAACAAATTTGTGATCCAATAAAACTTACCTGTTGGCGTGCACCTACCGATAATGACCGAAAAGAAAAGTCACATTGGGGTATCACTTGGGTAGGCGAGTTTTACCACACACGTTTCGGTAAGGTTTACGAATGTGAATGTACCGATAACGTGATTACGGTAAAGGGTAGCGTTGCCGGTGTAAGTCGTGCACCTTGGATAAGATATACGCTCACAGTTAGCGTGGATACCTTGGGCAAAATAAACGTATCGCTCCAAGGTGACGTTCGTGAAAACGCATATTGGTTGCCACGCTTGGGCTTTGAAGTGGCGTTGCCGCAAGAAAATGCAAGTTTTAAATATTTTGCAAACGGTCCTTATGAAAGCTACCTAGATATGTGCCACGCAGGCAGTGTGGGTGAGTATGTAAGCGCGGCAGATTACGAATATGTAAACTATATTCGCCCGCAAGAGCACGGTAATCATACCGCCGCCAAGATGCTAAACGTTGGTAAAATGTGTATAGAGGCCGATAACTTCGAATTTAACGTATCGTCATACAGCACTGATGCACTTACCAAAGCACAGCATATAAACGAGCTTGTGCGTGACGGTAAAACCCATTTGCGTATAGACTATAAGGTTTCAGGTTTGGGCTCAAACTCTTGCGGTCCACAGCTTGCAGAGCAGTATCGTGTTAATGAAAAGAAGGTAAACTTTGACTTTACAATAAAACCAATATAGTAAGGAATAAATATATGAATAAACAAGAATTATGCAATGTTGCTATTACCGCTACCGATAAATCATATTCGCCATATTCGGGCTGTAAGGTAGGCGCGGCGCTGCTTAGTGCTGACGGTCAAGTTTTTACGGGCTGTAATATTGAAAATGCTTCATTTTCGCCCACCATTTGTGCCGAACGTACAGCGTTTGCCAAGGCGGTAAGCGAGGGCGTTACTAAGTTTTCGGCTATAGCTATTGCGGCTAAAAGGGGCGGTAAGCTTAGCACCTTTACACCTTGTGGCGTGTGCCGTCAGGTAATGTCTGAATTTTGTGATGCCGACTTTAAGGTTTTGGTTGTAACGGGTGAGAACACTTTTGAGGAATATACACTTGCAGAGCTTCTTCCTGCATCGTTTAAGTTAGATTAGGTGTTTTATGGAAAATCAATACACACGTTCTGTTGCCGTTTTAGGTGAGGATGCTATAACCAAACTAAAAAACTGTCGCGTTGCAGTTTTTGGTGTGGGTGGAGTCGGCAGCTACACTGTCGAGGCGCTTGCGCGCGCAGGTGTTGGTACTATTGACCTTATAGACAACGACACATTTAACGTTACTAACATAAACCGTCAGCTTTATGCCACACACAAAACAATAGGGCAGTATAAGGTTGATGTTGCCCGTGAAAGAATACTTGACATAAACCCCGAGTGCAAGGTAACGGCACATAAAATGTTTTATCTGCCCGAAAATGCAGACGGGCTTGATTTGTCACAGTATGATTATATTGTTGATGCTATTGATATGGTTGCCGCCAAGGTAGAGCTTATAGTTCGGGCTGATAAAGTTGGCACAAAAATCATCAGCAGTATGGGTACGGGTAATAAACTGCACCCCGAAATGTTTGAGATAACCGATATATATAAAACAACCGTTTGTCCGCTTGCAAAGGTTATGCGCACCCGTCTTAAAAAAGAGGGTATCAAAAAACTAAAGGTTGTATATTCTAAAGAAGAACCAATTACAAACCCTGATAATATAGTTGGCTCGGTGCCTTTTGTGCCTAGTGTAGCAGGGCTTATAATAGCCGGCGAAGTGGTAAAAGATTTAGCAAAATAAATTATATTGATATTAATGCCTCCCTTATGCCTCCCTTGCCTAAAGGGAGGGGGACCAAGCTTGCTTGGTGGTGGGATTCGGGAGGGGGACCACGGTAGTGGTGGAGGGATAACAATGCCAAACACAATTAAAATTGAAAACAAAAACGGAACAAAATTTGTAGCGCACAGAGGTCTTTCGGGTCTTGAGCTTGAAAACACAATCTCTGCCTTTGTTGCGGCAGGTAACCGTAGCTACATAGGTATTGAAACCGACGTTCACGTAACACGTGACGGCAAGTTTGTGGTGTATCACGATGATACTACCGAGCGCCTTTGCGACGAGGATATAAGAATTGGTGACACCGATTATAAAAAGCTTAAATCACTTACATTAAAGCCGCAAAAAAACCGCGCAGTAGGCAGTGATTTTGTAATTCCCGATTTAAAAGATTATCTATCAATCTGCGCATTTTATGATAAGGTTGCCGTTCTTGAATTAAAAGAGCGAATGACACCCGAGGTTATAAAAGGAATTTACGCTGAGGTAGAAAAATATTACGACCCAGAAAAGCTAATATTTATTTCTTTTTCTCTTGAAAATCTAAAGGATTTAAGAGCGCAGCAGCCAAATGCTAATATACAATATCTTGTTCAGCGCTTTGATGACGAAATTTTAGGTTATTTAAAGGAATATAAGCTTGATTTAGATATCGGCTATTGGGTATGCTCTAAAGAGGTTATTGACACCTGTCACGAAAACGGTATAAAGGTAAATGTTTGGACAGTAGATAACCCCGGCGACGCCGAGCGACTTATAGACTACGGCGTAGATTATATAACAAGTAATATATTGGAATAAAACGAAACGGACGAGTACACCTCGTCCGTTTTTGTTTTATTTTATTATTCGGCAAACATTTACAAGTCATTTTGCATTTATGTACACACCGGTTGGAACCGTCATTGAGCCTGAGACTCCCGGAGCAAATGTATATACAGGGAAAAGTAAAATAATTTCACCGTTTTCTACAGAAAAATTAAATTTATCTAAAGTATAATCCTGCAACGTATCGTATGCCTCTGCAAACAATTCATCCCCTCGTTCGTTTGTTAAATAACTCCACGTTTTTTCTTTAAGTTGGGATTCCAGCGTTTTAGAATCTATACCTGTAAGTTCGGTAAGGGTTGCATGTGAACCTGTGTTAAGGTTAAATGTCATACCATACCAAAGGCTATTGTGCACACCACCCATATACCATTCTGTAAACATTTTAATGGATATATATCCGTTAGCGTTATGTGTTACTTCTGCTGTATAATTCGACTTATACGCAAATTCCGGTGTTGCATGTTGCGCATAATTTTGCATATCCTCGGGCTTAAGAAAATTTTCATGCATATCGTTACTAATCGCACTGTTTATTAAAGAAATACTTTCACTATCGCCTTTAAGAATAACTTGATCGTAGTAATTTTCAATCAAAATCTCACCGTTCTGGTTCCGATATGAATTGTCCTGACGAGAAATCTGATATTCGACACTTTCGATTTTTTCATCTTTCTGTGATTTTTCTGTAACCTGAATATCGGAATTTTTATTGTAAAAAGAAGAATTATCATTTGTGCTTGTAGTGTTTGTTTTATAACAAGCACAAAGTGATAATGTAAGAAACAATGCAGTAATAGATAATAAAAATTTTTTCATAAAATTCTCCTTAATTTATTGCTCACCCACACTAACCTTGTCTAACAAAAGTGGGGAATAGAATTTTTGTGTGCCGACAGGCACCCAGTTCCAAGTGGCTGACATTTCGTGTTCTTCTTTACTTACCCAAACGTACCGTATATCAACGTTGGATGCTACGTATGACTGATAGCATTTACCGTCCATTGTGATAATTTCGATAGTTTCAGGCTGCATTTCATCAATATCACGACTCATAGAAAAAGAGTTGTTTGGTGTGTTATAGGCATACCAAACGGTGTCAGGTGATTTGAAAAAATGAGGAGCCATAAACGCGGACATAAGCTTATAAAATTCGGATTCGCTTATTTTGTTTTCGTTGTGGTAAAAAATTTCTTCATCACCCACTTGTTCGGTTTTACCGTCAAAATAGGTATCTACCGTAACGTTAAGGTTTTTATCAAAACTTGCAATTTCGTATGAAACACCTGTGGTGGCAAGACTCCAATAAATTTTTTTGCTTGCCAAAAGATATTTTAGTGATGATGAACCTGCAGGGGATGAATAAATCATTTTTAGCTCGCCATTATCGTATGAAAAGACATCCATAGTATAGCCATCGGTTACAAGCTCGGGAATACCGTCGTCATTAAGGTCAAATAGCGTAAACGCATCAATGCCAGACAGTGTAATATTGCGACAATTTAAGTCGGATATATAAATATAGTCTTTGCTTTGTGCTGGCTTATTGGGTGTTATGTTTTTGGCAACTGCTTTACCATTTAAAAAGTTTGTGAAAGCGTCAATGGCGGGTTGTTGTTTTTCGTTTACCGCAACCAATTTTAACAAATAGTTATCGACGTTTATTTTATAGCTTTCCACCTGCGTGTTGGCAAACCGCCAACCATTTTCGGTGTTTTGTAATATAAATATACTTGTTTCATCGGGTAATTCGTGGTCGTTTACACTTACAATAATTGTGTTTTTAAATTGATTTAAAATTTTTAAACTTGAAATATCAAAATTAGAATTATAACCGTGACCGTTACAGTTGTAGTAAAGCTTACCATCCTTTTCTAAAAAGCGGGGAGATGGTGTCTGTTGGTCAAGTCTCATACCAAACGCTCTGTGAGCAGCATCCATAGTAAATGCAGTATAGGTGTAATTCCATACATCGTCTAATTTTTGAAAGTTATTATCGGTTATCAGTGAATAAGAACTTCCGTCATCGGTTTTGAAAGCGATTTCTTTTTCATATTTAAAGGTAGCAGAATCGTTAATTATGGTTTGCTCTACTTCTACCGCTTTTGCAAGCAGCGGCTCAAATATCTTTTTAACCTTTTCGATTGATAACGGATTATCGCTTGGTGTAGTATCCACCGAAAAATCGGTTTCCATAGTTGTTACTAATTTATTCCACTTATCAGAATCTAATTCCCAAAGGCCGCCATCCTCGTAATAGGGAACTACGTCGGGATTTTGTTTTGGTATAAGGTAGTACTCGTGCAGAGGCACGTAAAACTCGTTTTTTACACTTCTTTTGCCATCTTTGTAACTGTATTCTACAAAATGATATTGGTCGTTCTTTGGTGATATTGATATGCCGCCTATAGACACATAATCTTTTGTGTTATCATCATAATAATCCATACCGAAGCTCATTATACTGTCACCGCTACTGCTATGTAAAATGCGGCGGTTTTTAGTATCAAGTGCAGGGTTTGGTAGTTGTTTGAAAGAAGGTGCTTCTATAAACTTTTGTTGTTTTGTGTTGTAAATATATGCATTATAGAATATGGCGCGAGCAGGGTGCATATCGGGAATAAGTATATCAAGATACCCGTCAAAGTTAATATCTACGGCATAGATATTTCTGTCAGTTTTAGGTAGGTCCTCCGAGCGATTGAGCGGTATTGTTTGCAAGATGTTTTTTGTAGTGTCATCATAAATTTTTAAGTTCTTCGCGGTTAACTCTTCAAACTCAACAACAGCCACGTATTTATTAGCTCCGCTTACAAAACTTATCGCGTCATTTCCTTGAAAATCAAGAGGTACATATTGTGTAAAGGTTATAACATTTTCATAAAGTATTTTAGCTTCGGCAACCATTTCTTTGTAATCACTTATATCTACCCAATATGGTTCGTCGGCAGAATAGTAATATTCGCAAAGCTTAGTTATACTTATATTGTCATCACATAATGTTAAATAACTATAGTGGTCGCAACCACCGCCAACGGTATATACAAAAATACCACTGTAATTATCAGACTCTAAAAATTGAAAGGTGCCCGTTACAAAATCGTGGCTACCGATTTGTCGTACGCCGTTATCGTCGTATGTGTAAATATAAAGTGCACAGTTTTCAAGAATAAGCAGTTCGTATACTCCGTTACCATCTATGTCTTTATAATGGTAGTAAAACTCCGGCACATTTTCGTTAAAGCTTTTCATAAGGTTGCCATAGGTGCTTGGTGTTTTTGACGGTTCAACATTTTGAATTGTAGGATTTTGTATTGCCGGATTTTGAGTTTCTGTTTTTTTGTTATTGGTTTCAGGCGGCATTAAAACAAAAACTGATAATATAATACTTGCCATTAATATAAAAATGCCCATGATGAAAATTATTTTTCTTTTGTTTTTAAATTTCATTGTAATGCCCCCCATTTTTTACTATATATTTGACGAACAAAATTCCAATTTTTCTCAGTAATTTAATTATATATTTTGAAAAAATTTTGGTCAAACAACAATTTTGTAATGTGAGGTAACAAAAAACACACAATTTGTAACAATAGGTTACAAAAATGTAAAAAGTCATTGCGTGTAGCACGTAATGACTTTTGGATTATATTTTATTATATTCCTTTTTCGGTGCTTTGCCGTATTCTTTGTAAAAAGCACGATAAAATACCGAATAATCGTTAAATCCGCAAAGCGTTGCGGCACGTGTGGGGGAGATACCCTCTGATAACATTCGTTTGGCGTTTACAAGTCGCTTAGCGTTTATATAGTTTTGCACGGTAGAGCCGGTAGCGGCCTTAAAGCTACGGCACAGTTGAGCTTTACTTATATAAAACTTGTTGCATATAGTATCAAGGGTTAGGCTATCATTTATGTGGTTGTTTATATATCTTACTATACGCTGTGTGGGGGATTCGCCCTGTGCTTCGGTGTCGCGACGAGATTTATACACCTTGTATATTTCGTTGAGTAGTGGCAACATATTGCAGCTAACCTGTAAATGTCGATTTTGTGATTCGCTTAAAAGATTTTGCACCAATAGGTTATATATTTCGGGTTTAAAGTCGTCACGGGTATAGCGGTTAAAGCTGCCCGGCTCATGATTTAAAAATGCTTCAAGCAACACGCCGTCTTTATCAAAGGCTTTAAAGAAGTCATTGCTAAAGTGCGCCGAAAAACGCTCGTAGGGCTTGGAAGCATCAATATCTATGTAATGCGCTTCGGTAGGGCGCATCAGCATAATATCGCCGTGGGATAGGGGGTATTCATTACCTTCTATCAAAAATTTACCGCGCCCGTGCACAAAGATATATAGCTCAAACGTGTCGTGCGTATGCAGTTTAAAAGACTCTTTGTCGGGGTGCTCGTCACAGTAGTAATGACAGTTAAGCCCGTCTTGTTTATGCGTAAAATACTTGCTCATATTATCACCAAAAACCATTATACCACACTTTGATACAATTTGCAATGTTTAAAGATAATATTTGCAATTCCATTGTGAAAAGTAATTTTGTATAATATATATAACAATGGTATATTATGCCTAAGAAATCGTTGTTAAAAATTTAAAAAACGGATGGTGTAAGCACATGCAAATGACATTTCGTTGGTACGGCGAGGGTAATGACAAAATCTCGCTGCAAGACATCAAGCAAATCCCCGGTGTTACGGGAATTGTTTGGGCTCTTCACGACAAAATGCCCGGTGAAATCTGGAGCGAAGAAGAAATCGCAAAGGTAAAGGCACAGTGTGACGAATACGGCTTTAATATTGACGTTGTTGAGTCGGTTAACGTTCACGATGATATTAAAATCGGTTTGCCTTCACGCGATAAGTACATTGAAAACTATATTCAAACAATACGCAATCTTGCAAAGTTTGGTGTAAAGGTTATTTGCTATAACTTTATGCCTATCTTCGACTGGACCCGTTCGGATTTGTTCCACCCTGTAGGTGACGGCTCTACCGCACTTTTCTATGAAAAGGGTATGATTCAAGACGACTACAATGCAATGGCAAACTACATTCTTGAGTTTACCGAAAAATATAATATGTCATTTCCGGGTTGGGAGCCTGAAAGAATGGCAAAGCTTGACGAGTTGTTTAAGGCTTATGAGGGCGTTGACCACGAAAAGCTTTGGGCAAATCTAAAATACTTCCTCGAAAAATTGATGCCCGTTTGTGAAGAAACAGGTATCAAAATGGCAATACATATGGATGATCCACCATGGGATATATTTGGTCTGCCACGTCTGCTTATTGACGAGCCAAGTATTGACCGCTTCTTAAAGATGGTTGACAGTCCCTATAACTGCTTAACACTTTGCTCGGGTAGCCTTAACGCTAACCCTGAAAACAATGTTGCCGACATTGTAAGAAAGCACTGCGACCGCATTGCTTTTGCTCACGTTCGTAACGTTAAGCATTTCGAGAACGGCGATTTCTCAGAAGCAAGCCACCGCGACTGTGACGGTGACACAGGTATTCTTGATATACTTAAGGCTTACCACGATTGTGGCTTTGACGGATACATCCGTCCTGACCATGGTAGACATTTATGGGGCGAAAAGGCAGGTACTGTACGTCCCGGTTATGGTTTATATGACCGTGCGCTCGGCATTATGTATATGCTTGGCGTTTGGGATACACTTGAAAAGGAAGGTAATAAATAATGGAAAAAGTAATAGTTGTAACAGGAGCAGGCGGCGTGCTTTGCTCGGGCTTTGCAAAATTTTTAGCAAGTAAGGGTGCTAAGGTAGCACTTTTAGACCTTAACGAAGATGCAGCAAAAAAGGTTGCCGATGAAATTAATGCTGATGGCGGTGTTGCAAAGGCTTATAAATGCAACTGCCTTGACAAGGCAGACATTGAAGCAGTTCACCAGCAGGTTCTTGCTGATTTTGGCAAGTGCGATATTCTTGTAAACGGTGCAGGCGGTAACAACCCCCGTTGCACAACTGCACACGAGGAATATGTAAAGGGCGACGAAACAGCCGAGGATTTCCTTACATTCTTTAACATTGATGAAAAGGGCTTTGATTTTGTATTTGACCTTAATATGAAGGGCGTACTTCTTCCAAGCCAGGTATTTATGGTAGATATGATTGGCCGTAAGGGCTGCTCGGTACTTAACGTTTCTTCAATGAACGCTTACCGTCCTCTTACCAAGATTCCTGCTTACTCTGCAGCAAAGGCAGCAGTAACCAACTTTACCTCTTGGCTTGCAGTTCACTTTGCAAAAGAGGGTATCCGTGTAAACGCTATCGCACCGGGATTCTTTGTATCAAACCAAAACCGTGCGCTTCTCTTTAACGAGGACGGCACACCAACACCTCGTACCGATAAGATTTTGCGTTCAACCCCAATGGGACGTTTTGGCGAAGCAGAAGAACTTTTGGGTACAGTAGAGTGGTTGCTTGACGAAACAAAATCAGGCTTTGTTACCGGCATTACCGTACCGGTAGATGGTGGCTTCTCAGCATATTCTGGTGTATAAGAGGTAAATTGTTATGAATAATAATGTTAAAATTTACGGCTTTGCTGATGAAGCAAGCCCAATGATAGACGAACAAATCAAGGCTATGCACCGCAACGGTCTTGCAGGTCTTGAAATTCGTAATGTGGACGGCACTTGGATTGCAGGTGTTGAGGTTGATAAAATTCGTGAAGTAAAGGCAAAGATGGATGCCGCAGGTCTTGAAACCTGGTCTATCGGTTCATCTATCGGTAAAATCGACATTGAAACCGGCGATTTTGCGGCTCACCTTGAAAATCTTAAAAAGATGATTGAGTTTGCTCATATACTTGACGCTAAAAATTTGCGCGCATTCTCATTCTTTATTCCAAAGGGTAAGGACCCCGCTGATTACAAAAACGAGGTTATGGACCGCCTTGGCAAAATGCTTGATATAATTCGCGGCTCAGGCGTTACATTCTGCCACGAAAACGAAAAGGGCATTTACGGCGACATTGCTTCACGCTGTCTTGAAATTCTTGATACATTCCCTGAAATTGAGGGTGTATTTGATACCGCTAACTTTGTTCAATGCGGTCAAGATACCGCTGAAGCTTGGAATATGCTAAAGCACCGCATTAAATACGTTCACGTTAAGGACGCAAGAATGTCTGACGGTGTTGTAGTGCCTCCCGGTCGTGGTGACGGTAACTATGGCCTTATTATTCCGGAATACTTAGCTCAAGGTGGCACAGTGTTTACTATGGAACCACACCTTACCGAGTTTGTAGGCCTTGCAGGTCTTGAACGCGAGGGCGAGGAAAGCGCTGTTGGTGAAATTAAATTCAGTAGCAATGAAGAAGCATTCGATTATGCTTGCACCACATTCAAATCTTTATTGGAGGGATAAAGCATGGAAATAGGTATTCAGTTCTATACTTTACGTGACCATTGCAAAAATCTTGATGATTTTGCAGAAACGCTTAAAAAGGTAGCCGATATTGGTTATAAAAACGTTCAGATAAGCGGTGTTTGTGACTACGAACCCGAATGGCTTGCAGAAAACCTAAAGAAAAATGGTCTTAAGTGCGTTGTAACCCACACTCCACCCGCACAGCTTACCGATGACGTAGCAAAGGTTTGCCGCAACCACGAAATTTTTGGTTGTGATTACGTTGGTCTTGGTATGTACAATTTCTCACTAAAGCGTGAAGGTAATTTGTATAGCGATTTTATAAAAGAGTATGGTCCTATCATTAAGGGTATTAAGGAAAATGGTAAAACATTTATGTACCACAACCATGCTAAAGAGTTTTTAAAGATTGACGGCAAAACAATTATGGAAAAATTGGCGGAGGACTTTAAACCGGAAGAACTCGGATTTATCCTTGATACTTTCTGGATTCAAGCGGCAGGCGGTAATCCGGCAGAATGGATTAAAAAGTTTGCAGGTCGTATTCCTGTTATTCACCTTAAAGATTACTCATTTGAAGAGGACTTTAAAGTATTTGGCGACAATATCGCAGTAGTTGGCGAAGGCCTTATCAACTTTGACAAGGTATTTGAGGCTGCTGCTTGCAGCGGAGTTGACTATATGCTCGTAGAGCAGGATAACTGCCACGGCGAAGATGAATTCGACTGTATTACACGCAGCTATAAGTATCTTAAATCTTGCGGTTTTTAAAATTGCCCACAGCACCATTTTTTTGCTCGGGGCGGTATAAAATATACAGCACCGCTCGCGTCAAAAAGGCACTGTGAACAATTTCCTTTAAAAATCTTTTTATATTCTTATTAGAAGGGAAAGTAATTATTATGGATAAAATTAAACTTGGTATAATTGGCTTTGGTAATATGGGTACAGGTCATACTTCTAACATTATGGGTGGCAACTGCCCCGAGGTTGAGCTTGTTGCTATCTGCGATAAAAACCCAGACAGATGCGAATTTGGTAAAAATAAGTACCCCGATGCAAATATTACATACTTTACCGATGCTATCGAAATGCTTGACAGTGGTCTTATCAATGCTTGTCTTGTTGCAGTTCCACACTATGATCACGCTAAATATTCAATGGAGTGTATGAAACGCGGCATTCACGTTATGTGTGAAAAGCCTGCAGGTGTTTATACACGTCAGGTTCGTGAGATGATTGCCGAATCAGAAAAGCACCCAGAGGTTGTTTTTGGTATGATGTTTAATCAACGTACCAACCCCGTTTATCGCAAGATGCACGAGCTTGTTCATTCGGGCAAGTACGGTGAAATCCGCCGTACAAACTGGCTTATCACCAACTGGTATCGTTCACAGGCTTACTACAATTCAAGCGACTGGCGTGCTACCTGGGCAGGTGAAGGCGGCGGTGTTCTTCTTAACCAGTGTCCTCATCAGCTTGACCTTTGGCAGTGGATATGCGGTATGCCCGTAAAGGTTCAGTCAAAGATTAAGTACGGCAAATGGCACGACATTGAGGTTGACGACGACGTAACAACATTTGTTGAGTATGAAAACGGTGCAACAGGTGTATTCATTACCACAACAGGTGACGGCAAGGGTACCAACCGTTTTGAAGTTCAAATGGACGGCGCTAAGCTTGTTGTAGAAGATGATAAGCTTACAGTTACCGAATTTGAAATGAAGGAATCCGAATTTACAAAGACTAATACCGAAGTTTTTGGTTCTGTTAAAACACATAATCTTGAAATTGAAATTGAAAAGACCAACCCACAGCACATAGGTGTTATAAATGCTTGGGCAGGTAAGATTTTGCACGGCACACCACTTATTGCCGAAGGTGCTGAAGGTCTTAAGGGCGTTATTCTTTCAAATGCAATGCATCTTTCTGATTTCTTGGGTCATGAGGTTGAAATTCCATTTGATGAAGACCTTTATTATGAAGAGCTTATGAAACGCGTTGCAACATCTAAAAAGAAAGAAAACGTAACGGCAACCTTTGCAGATACAAACGGTACATACGGTAGCGCAAAGGTATAATAACAATTGTTAATCGTAGCAAAACAAAATTGTTTTGCTACGATGCTAATTCTAAAGTAGGTGTTACTATGGATAAGGTTCGCATAGGTATAGTAGGTATTGGTAACATAGGTACTGCACACGCAAACACACTTTTTGGTGGCAAGGTAGAGGGTGCGGTGCTTGGCGCCGTGTGCGATATTTCGTCTGACCGTCGTGAGTTTGCTAAAGAAAATTACTTAGGTGTAGAAACTTTTGATGATTACAATCAAATGTTTGCTAGTGGTCTTATTGATGCCGTTATAGTATCTACTCCACACAAGCTGCACTGTGATATAGCAATGGATGCTTTGCACGCAGGGCTTAATGTTTTGGTTGAAAAGCCGGTTGATATTACCGTAAGTAAAGCGAAAGCCATTAATGAGCTAGTCAAGACTACTGACAAAAAGTTTGCTATTATGTTTAATCAGCGTACAAACGATGTGTTTGCCAAAGCACGCGAAATTGTAAAAAGCGGTGCTTTGGGCGAGCTTAAACGCACTGTTTGGATAATTACTAACTGGTACCGTACACAGCGTTATTATGATTCTGCCGGTTGGCGTGCTACATGGGCAGGCGAAGGCGGTGGTGTGCTGCTTAACCAAGCGCCACACAACCTTGATTTGTGGCAGTGGATTTGCGGTATGCCTATAGAAGTACAGGCTAACTGTGAGGTAGGTAAATACCACAACATAGAAGTTGAAGACGACGTAACCTTGCTTACCCGTTACGAAAACGGTGCTACAGGTATGTTTGTTACTTCTACCGGTGAATTCCCCGGCACTAACCGACTTGAAATTTCGGGAACTAGCGGCAAAATTGTTGTAGAAAACGGTACGCTAAAATGGTGGAAGTTACCCGAGGACGAACGTGAAATCTGCTTTAATGCTACCGATTTGTTTCCAAGTATAAAATGCGAGTACGAAGAGTTTGTTACACAAAGCAAAGACGGTGAAGCGCATAAAAAGATTATTCAAAACTATGTAAATTCCATATTAAACGGCGAAGAATTGCTTTCTCCCGGTACAGACGGTATTTACGAGTTAACTCTTTCGAACGCGGCATATCTTTCATCGTGGAAGGGCGGAGTTCCTATTAAGCTTCCGTTTGATACACAGGAGTTTGATACAATTTTGGGTGAAAGACAAAAAAACTCAAAAACCAACGACCCAAAAGAAAATAAAAATGCAAGCGGTAAATATTCAAAACGCTGGCAGGTGAATTGGTAAAATTAAATCCCGATTGTTCTTTTGAACAATCG
This sequence comes from Clostridia bacterium, assembly GCA_017513195.1. Lineage (GTDB taxonomy): Bacteria > Bacillota > Clostridia > Oscillospirales > Acutalibacteraceae > UBA737. The sequence continues at coordinate 50,213 of JAFXGM010000024.1, forward strand.
GGATTGTTTTATATACCTATAAACGTTTTTGCCGTAGGTAACAACATCATTGATGGTGCGTTGGTATGTTTAAATTATTTTTTTCTAAACTTATTAATAACAAATAAAATCGTGCCAACAATTAGCGAAACAACACCCCAAAATGTAAGTTTGCCGTATATGGAACCTGCCCAAAGAGAATAAGTTAAAATAGCAGTCGGACCATCCGCACCGCCGATTATACCGATAGATGCCGAATCTCTAGGGATTAAAAGAGAGGAAATTAGTGGAAAAGCAATACCTAAAACTATCAACGAGGCGCCAATAATAATGGTTATAATTGAAATCTTTTTCATACTTAACATCTCCTTTAAAAACATATTATCATAATACAAACTACTATGCAAGTAAAAGTGATTATAAACTTTAAAACTAAACAATAATATAATATGTAAGATTTATTCTTGACAAGTTATATACAATAATAGTAAAATAATATAGATATTATCTTGGGGTATTATAACTATTCGATTTTAAACTTTATTCTGTGTTGGTAGAATGCAGATGATATACATATTTAAAAGCAATTGGAGGAAAATTTATTTTAATGATTGAAAACAAAACACAGCAAAAAAGAAAAAACAATACAAATAATAAAAAACAAAATGAATCTGCGGCTAAACGTGCAGTACAAAACCTTGTAAGTGGTGGCAATAAACCGAATACAAAACAATCTTCTAAACAGAATGTTGCGAAGAATTCAAAGCACAACGCATTGCCGGCTCAAAAGAAGACAATTTCCAATAAACCGTCTGCCTCTAAAAAGCGTAGTTCAGCGCCAAAGGCACCCGCAAAGCCCGTAAAAATCATACCCCTTGGCGGTCTTGGCGAGGTGGGTAAAAACATAACCCTTTATGAATATGACGGAGATATGATTCTTGTCGACTGCGGTATGACCTTCCCCGATGAAGATACTCCCGGCATTGATAGTGTTATTCCGGATTTTAGTTATATCTTGGAAAATCAAGATAAAATAAAGGGGCTTGTTGTAACCCACGGTCACGAGGACCATATAGGCGCTATTCCTTATCTTTTAAAGCAGTTTAATGTACCGATATATGCTACACGACTAACTATTGGTCTTATTTCAGGTAAGCTTAAAGAGCATAAGCTGTTGGGCGACGCCAAGCTTAACGAGGTTAATGCAGGTGGTGTGGTAGCACTTGGGAAATTTAAAGTAGAGTTTATTCACGTAAATCACTCTATACCCGATGCGGTTGGCTTTGCCATTACGTGCGGTGCGGGTACGGTGGTGCATATGGGTGACTTTAAGATAGACACAACACCTATTGATGATAAGGTTATTGATATTGCTCGTTTTGCCGAGCTTGGTAAAGCGGGAGTTCTTGCAATGCTTTCCGATTCTACTAATGCAGAGCGTCCGGGCTATACGTCGTCTGAGCGTTTAGTTGGCGAATCGCTTTCAAACCTATTTAAAAAGGCAGAGGGCCATAGAATAGTTGTTGCAACCTTTTCTTCAAACATTCACCGCATACAGCAGATTATTGACGAAGCCGCTCGCTGCAAGCGTAAGGTTGCGGTATCGGGCAGAAGTATGCTAAACGTTGTAAACGTAGCATCAGAGCTTGGGTACTTAAATGTTCCAAGCGGAATACTTGTTGAGATTGAAACAATAAAGAACTATTCGCCGCGTGAGCTTGTTGTGATTACAACCGGTAGTCAGGGCGAGCCTATGTCAGCCCTTACACGCATGGCTACTAACGAGCATCGTCAGGTAGAGATAGCTCCCGGTGATATGATAATTATTTCGGCAACACCAATACCGGGCAATGAAAAGCTTGTAAGCCGAGTTGTAAACGAGCTTATGAAGCGTGGCGCTAACGTTGTATATGAAAAAATGTATGACGTTCACGTTTCGGGTCATGCTTGTCAAGAAGAACAAAAGCTTATGATGAGCGTCGTAAAACCACAGTATTTTATTCCTGTTCACGGTGAACAAAAGCATCTTTATAAGCATGCACAGTTAGCCTATGCTATGGGAATTGATTATAATAACGTTGTAATCGGCGCTAACGGCAGCGTTATAGAATTATCAAAAAGCGGTATAAAATGTACCGAAACCGTACCTGCAGGCCGAGTGCTTGTTGACGGCTTGGGCGTTGGAGACGTTGGCAGTATAGTGCTTCGTGACCGTAAGCATTTGGCTGAAGACGGTATCATTATAGTAAACGTGGCAATCGACAGCTTTACTCGCGAGGTGGTGTCGGGTCCCGATATAGTATCACGCGGATTTGTTTACGTTAAAGAATCCGACGAGCTTATGGAAGCGCTTGACGGCGTTGTTTGCAACGTACTGGAAAACTGTTACGTTTTAGGCGTTAAGGATTGGAACACAATAAAAACACGCATCAAAGACAGTGTTGCAAAATTCTTATACAATAAAACGCACAGAAGTCCAATGATACTTCCCATTATTTTGGAGGTATAATGTAGGGGGAGGCATTTATGCCTTCCGCAATACATAATTGATTAACACTTTGAAAGGAAGTTTTATATATGAAGGTTATTTTATTGGCCGATGTAAAAGGCAAGGGCAAAAAAGGCGAGCTTTGCAACGTATCTGACGGATACGCTCGTAATTTCCTTTTTCCAAAGAATTTAGCTATCGAGGCAGACTCTGCCGCTATGAGTGAACTTAAAAGTCGCGAGGCTGCAGCCGCTCACCACAAGCAAGAGGAAATTGACGCCGCAAAGGCAACTGCCGCAAAATTAGAGGGTAAGAGCGTTACCATTAAGGCAAAAGCAGGTAGTAACGGCCGCCTTTTTGGTAGTGTAACATCAAAAGAAATTGCCGAACAGATAAACAAAGAGCTTGGCATTACGGTTGACCGTAAAAAGATGAGTGTTGCCGATATAAAGAACTTTGGCGAATACACTGCCGAAATCAAGCTTTATGTAGGCATTACAGCAAAAATTACAGTAAAGGTAACGGAGTAATTTTATCATGAGTGATAACAACATTATTTATGATATTGACGGCGGCAGACTTCCATATTCGGTAAGTGCCGAGCAGGCGGTATTGGGTTCTATGATTAGTGACCCTGAATGTATCAATGAAGTTGCAGTTCAGGTAAGACCAGAATATTTTTACATACCGCAACACAAGGATATTTATACCGCTATTTCGTCAATGTATGAATTTAGTCAGTCTATTGACTTTATATCTTTGCTTGAAAGATTAAAAAAGGACGGCGTGTATGACGAGGCGGGCGGCAAGGAATATCTTACAAAGCTTGTACAAACGGTGCCGTCATCGGCCAACGTGATGACCTATGTTGCCATTATTCGTGAGCAGTTCTATCAGCGCGCGCTTATGGGTGCCGCAAAGGGAATACTAAAGGATATTGACGAAAACGCTATGGATTCGGGCAAGCTGTTAGACAGTGCCGAACAGCGTATTTTTGAAATTCGTGACGGTCGCGAAATCGGTGGTCTTACACACATTAAAGATGTAATTTCTGCCGAAACCTATGACCGACTTACAAAAATTAACGACCCAGAGACGCGCAATGATTACATAGGAATTCCAACAGGTATTGGCGAGCTTGACCGCATTACAACGGGTCTTAATAAATCTGACCTTATTATTCTTGGTGCACGACCCGGTATGGGTAAAACATCTTTTGCGCTTAATATTGCGCGCAACGTTGCGGTTAATGCCGGTAAAACGGTATGCTTTTTCTCACTCGAAATGTCGCGCGACCAATTAGCACAGCGTATGCTTTCAAGCGAAGCTGCAATCAAGAGCGAAAAGCTTCGCACGGGCGATCTCGCGCCGGAAGAATGGACAAGACTTACCCAGGCGGGTGAAAATCTTTCAAAGGCCGAGTTGTATTTTGATGAAAGCTCTAATATTACTGTTCCGGAAATGAAGGCAAAGCTTCGCCGTATGAAGCGCGTGGATTTGGTTGTTATCGACTATTTGGGTCTTATGCACTCACCACGTCATAACGATAACCGTGTTCAAGAAATATCCGAAATTACTCGTAGCCTTAAAATAATGGCAAAGGAACTTAAGGTGCCCGTAATTGCCTGCGCACAGCTTTCTCGTGCTACAGAAACCAAGGGCAAGTCACACAAGCCTATGCTTGCCGATTTGCGTGATTCGGGTTCTATTGAGCAGGACGCTGATATAGTATTGTTCCTTTATCGTGAGGCGTATTACGACAGTGAAAAGGCATCAGATGAAGATAAAACCGATACTTCAAAATCGATGTGCATTGTTGCTAAAAATCGTCACGGTGAAGCCAATGTTGACGTACCGCTTTATTGGGACGGTCAGCACACAAGATTTATGTCGGTGGATGGTTTTAGATAATGCTTAAAAAAGTAACCGAAGCTATCACACGCTTTAATTTGCTAACGGCTAAAAAGCACGTTACTGTAGCGCTTTCGGGTGGCGCCGATTCTATGGCATTGCTTTGCGCATTGTGTGAACTAAAGAACGAGCTAAAATTAGAGAAGATTAGCGCCGCTCACTTTAATCACCAAATTCGTGGCGACGAGGCTATGCGCGACCAAAAATTTGTTGAAGATTTTTGCAAAAGCCGAGATATAGAGTTGTATTTAGGCGAAGCTGACGTACCACAATTTGCCAAAGAACAAGGGATTAGCCTTGAACTTGCGGCAAGAAAATTGCGTTATGAATTTTTTGAAAATCTTGATACTGATTATATTGCTACAGCGCATACGGCAAGCGATAATATTGAAACAGTGCTGTTTAATATTACTCGCGGCACTGCTTTGTCGGGTCTTTGTGGAATTCCGGTAAAGCGTGACCGATATATTCGTCCGCTTATACTGTGTACGCGTGATGACATAGAGGCTTATTGTGAAAAAAACAATATTAACTATGTAACCGATAGTACGAACTTATGTGACGATTATACCCGTAATAAAATCAGGCACAACGTAGTACCTGTGTTAAAAGATATAAACGAGTCGGTTGAAAATGCCGTTAGTCGTATGACAACGGCTTTACGCGAAGATGATGATTTTATAAGTGATATTGCACAGCGTGAATATGACAATTTGATTTGTGATGACGGGTTAAAGCTTACAAATTTTAATACTTTGCATTCTGCCGTTGCAAAAAGGATTATTGCAAAATATTGTTCAAACCTTGAAATTGAGGTAGATAATTATCATATCAATGCAATTTATGATATTTGTTTACAAGGCGGTAAAATTAGCCTTTCGGGTAAAAATGTTGCATATATTAAAAATAACGTTTTAAAGCTTGAAAAGGCTGATAAACCGATAGAAAAGATCTGTTTTACGGTTGATATACAAAAGCATAGCAATAACTTATTTGAAAATAATAAAAAAGTTCATAATTTGTTATTAAAAAACGTATTGGACTGTGATAAAATAGTTGGGAATTTGGTATTGCGTCAAAGAATTTCGGGCGATACCATCCGTCTTAAAAATAAAAACTGCACAAAAACTTTAAAAAAGTTATTTTGTGAATATAAAATACCGCTTAATGAGCGTGAAAATTTGCCCGTTCTTGCTGATGACAATGGTGTAGTATGGATTTATAAAATTGGCGTCGCAGAACGTGTAGCAGCTGATGAGAGCAGTAACAACATATATATAATAACAGTAGAAAAAATTTAAGGGGAATTTTATGGAAAGAGACGTAGAAAGCATTTTAGTTTCCGAAGAGGAAATTAAACAAATATGCAAACAGCTTGGTGAGCAAATAACCCGTGATTATGAAGGTAAAAACCTACTTGTAGTAAGCGTGCTTAAGGGTGCTGTAGTTTTTATGGGTGATCTTCTTCGTGAAATTAAGTGTCACTGTCTTATAGATTTTTTGTCGGTATCATCATATAGCGGTACAAAAACCACAGGAGTTGTTAAGTTTAAAAAAGACCTTGATATAGATCCCGACGGTATGGACATACTTATAGTTGAGGATATTTTGGATTCGGGAATTACTCTTTCGTATTTAAAGGGTGTACTTATGGGTAGAAATGCTAACAGCATAAAAATTTGCACTCTGCTTGACAAGCCCGCAAACCGCAAGGCCGATATAAAGGCTGATTATATAGGCAAGGTTATACCCGATGCATTTGTTATAGGCTATGGTCTTGACTATGATGAAAAATATAGAAATTTACCCTATATTGGAATTCTTAAACCATCGGTTTATGAAGAGAAAGGTGAGTAAAAGATTTGAAAAAAAGTTTTAAAAACACACTACTGATTATTTTGATTCCTATTGTGCTTTTCGGTTCTTTTTTGATAGCAAGCAAGGTTGCCGACACAACGGAAACTAAAAAATATAACGAGATAGTAGACCTAATTAAAAACAATGAAGTATCAGAGTTTGAGTTGAATTTATATAGTGGTGACCTTACCTATAAGCTTCGCGAAAACGATGGTAAAAAGGCAAAAACCGAACATTATACCGTTGCTGATGCAAACTTCTTTTACAATGATATAAACGCTGCAGTAAAAGAAATTAATGAAGCAAACAAGGGTACTGATAAGGTAATAAAATACGACTATATCAGAGGCGGCGAAAGCTCTTGGATTATGGCAATGCTACCGCAGATTTTGCTTATCGGCGTTATGATATTGCTTGGCGTGCTCTTTGTTAAAAAGATGGGCGCATCAATGGGCGGCGACAAAACCATGAACTTTGGCAAGGCCAAGGTTCGCAAGGACGACGGCAAACGCAAAACCACCTTTGCCGACGTTGCGGGTGCCGACGAAGAAAAGGAAGAAATGGCAGAGATTGTTGATTTTCTTAAAGACCCCAAAAAGTTTAACGAATTGGGTGCGCGTATTCCAAAAGGTGTATTGCTTGTTGGCCCTCCCGGAACGGGTAAAACCTTGCTTGCTCGTGCAGTTGCAGGTGAAGCGGGTGTACCGTTTTTCTCGATATCGGGTTCTGACTTTGTTGAAATGTTTGTAGGTGTGGGTGCGTCACGTGTACGTGATTTGTTTGGCGAAGCCAAGAAAAATGCCCCTGCAATCGTATTTATAGATGAAATCGATGCCGTTGGTCGTCAGAGAGGTGCCGGTCTTGGTGGTGGTCACGATGAACGTGAACAAACACTTAACCAGTTGCTTGTTGAAATGGACGGCTTTGGCGCAAACGAGGGTGTTATTGTTATGGCGGCTACTAACCGTCCTGACATACTTGACAAGGCGCTTTTGCGCCCGGGTCGTTTTGACCGTCAGATTACTGTTAACTACCCAGACGTTAAGGGTAGAGAAGAGATACTAAAGGTTCACTCTCGCGGTAAGCCACTAGGTCCTGACGTAAGTCTTGCTACCATTGCAAAATCAACTTCAGGCTTTACGGGTGCTGACCTTGAAAACCTGCTTAACGAAGCAGCACTTCTTGCTGTTCGTCACGGTAAAAAGGCAATCACTCAAGAAGAGATTGAGGAAGCTACCATTAAGGTTGTAATGGGTACTGAAAAGAAATCTCACAAGGTACGTGAGAAGGACAAGATGGTAACCTCTTATCACGAGGCAGGCCACGCTATTGTATCGTATTTCTTGCCGACCCAAGACCCTGTGCATCAAATCTCGATTATTCCACGCGGTATGGCAGCAGGTTATACAATGTATTTGCCTACCGAAGAAAAGGGTCACACCAGCCGCAACCAGATTTTAGAGCAGATTTGTTCACTTCTTGGCGGTCGTGCCGCAGAGCAGCTTACACAAGATGATGTTTGCACCGGCGCTTCAAATGATATTCAGCGTGCTACCGAGCTTGCCCGCAAAATGGTTACACGTTTTGGTATGAGCGACAAGTTAGGTCTTGTAGTTTACGGTGACGACAATAACGAGGTGTTCTTAGGTCGTGATTTCTCGTCAACACCTAACTACTCTGAAAAGACAGCCGCTACCATTGACGACGAAATTGAAGCAGTTGTTATGAAGCAGTATGAAAAGGCGCTTGAGCTTCTTAAAGGAGCAATGCCCAAGCTTCACGAGGTTGCAAAGGTACTATTTGAAAACGAAAAAATTTCGGGCGACGACTTCCGCGCAATTATGGAAGCAAAAGCAGAATAAAACAACACAAGGCTTGAGGTTAAACCTCAAGCCTTGTATTGTTTATAAATATTAAGAATTTAAAAGTAACACTAAATCATCAAAGTTATCTTTTTTTATCGTTAGTTGGGGTGAGGTTTCCGTTGCTCTAAAGATAACGGTGCGCGAATAGGGAGGATGAATTTTTATCGGTCTAAAAACATTTGGGTTTGCCATATATCTTTTAAGCGATTTTTTAGCTCCTCTGCGTATTAGTTTGCACGCTTTTTTGTGTTTAAGATGCACTGCCGCAGTGTTACGAACCTCATATTCTTTCGGTCCACATTCGTCGCCGGTACCCGATTTAGTACCTTTTTTAACAGCAACGGTTTCAATGCCTTTAACTAAGCTTTTTGCTTCTTTTGTAAAGGCGCGGCATCCACTGGCAAAAATGGGTATTACATTGAATATCTGTCCTAAAAAGACGTGCACTCCATATTCACCAACCGAAATATTATTTATTGTTGAGTCAAGAACTGCCATGGACCCCGTATGGCACAAATGACCATACTCTGTTCCCGACTTTGGATGTTGACCTACCCACGCCATTACATCATAGCTTTCGTTTAACCCAAAAGGGTATGGACCGTCCCATTTGTTTTGAAGGGTAGCACGTTTGTCCAACAGATTTATGTCTATGGCACCGGTACCGTGACCGTCTTGAACAACTACTTCATCGGCACCTGCGGCAAAAAAACCGTCAATTGCTGCATTAACTTCGTCGGTTAATAGTTTTTTTGCCAGATCATAATACCGACTGTTGTTGCAACACCAGTTGGCAATATCCAATACTCCTGCCACACCCTCTAAATCGGTCATCAAATAAACCTTCATATTTTCTCCTTTTACATTAGGTGTTGCTATAAATCTTTTCTATCATTTTTATGGCTTTCCTGCCCTCAATGCCATCTACAAGCAAGGGTTCATCGCCCCTTATTGCACCTACAAAATTTTGCAGTTGTAACAAATGTAGCCCACAAAGTATTTTAGTAGGGTCATTTGCAGTTTTAACTATTTGTTCCGAATTGACTCGGTCAATTATTTTTTCGCCGCCCAGCATCAATTTTTCAATGTTGTTTTCTTTTAAAACAACGTAACCCTTATCGCCTTGAATTTTAAGCCGTCTTGAAAAACCGGGATAAGCGCAGGTAGAGCTTTCAATAACACCAAGTACACCACTTTCAAATTCTACTATTGCAACGGCGGTATCTGGGGCTTCAATATTGTGTACAAGCGTGGCTGTCTTTCCTTTAACGTCTTTAACGGGTCCCAAAATATATTCAATAAGGTCGATGCCGTGAATGCCTTGATTCATAAGTGTGCCGCCGTCAAGGGTGAGCGAGCCGCGCCAATTACTGCCCGAATAGTATTCGGGGGTGCGATAATAATTCATTGAAAGACTGCATAGTGAAATTTTACCAAATGCGTTTTCTGAAAGTAGTTTTTTAATTCTTTCAACATCGGGCGAAAAACGAATTTGCGAAATAACCGTTACAAGCTTTCCGTTGTCGTGACTTGCCTTTATTATAGCGTCGGCATCATCACTTGACATTGCCATTGGCTTTTCTACTACCGCGTGCTTGCCGCTGTTTAAAATATTGATTGCATTTTCGGTATGTAAAAAGCTTGGTGTGCATACGCAAACAATATCAACTTCTCCGTCATTTAGCAGTTCATTGAAGCTGTTATAAGAAATTATATTATACTTTTGGGAAAAGGTTTCGCGGCTTGATATATTGGGGTCAAAAACGCCTTTTAGCGCAGCACCTTCAAGCTGGTTTATAGCATCTGCATGAATGGTAGCCGCCACACCGCAACCAAGAATTGCAAAGGTGAGGGGATGTTTATTGCTTTTTATCATAGTCAGATCCATACCATATTCCTTCGATTTTATTCTTGTTAAGGTCTTCTTCAAGAAGCTCTTGGTAATTTTCTACCACCTTTTTATAAACCTGAACATAGCGGTCAATCCATTCTTTGTTTAAGTTTTTAAACCAAGGTACCGAAATGCATTCTTTTTTTAATGATACATCCAAGGTGGTATCATCGGCTATATAGTCCTTCTTTGTGGTTGAATGGCGTGGGTCAAAGGTTTTAAAATATTTGTGTGTGTGTAAACAATAGTTTGCACCTGCGCGGCAGCCGCCTGCGCCATTTAGTTCGGCGGTTACAGCCGCGGCAAAGCGACTTGATGAAAGACCGCCAAGCTCTTCGGGGAAATATAAAAGCTGTGGGCTATAGTAACCACCCATATGTGAACCGTCAGATTCGTCTATGCGGTGGGGTTTAATGCCGGGTAAACCCTCGAGACAGTCATAAAAATAATTCATAGCACGTCTAATTTCGGTACAACGCTCATCATAATACTTTAACTGTCCGCGACCTAAAGCGGCGCAAAGCTGATTAACACGGCCTTTCACACCACCTAAAGCTATATGAAAATAGTCTTTAAGCTCTTCGCTTTCCTCAATAAACTTTTCGTTGTTACGCTCATAATGTCCAAAAGCGATGGCGCGCTCATAAAGCTTGCGGTCATCGGTAATAAGCATACCCATTTCGCCTGCCGCAAAAGCCTTTTGACTCATCATAGACATTGCTGCTATATGACCAAAATTACCTACCTTTTTCCCTTTATATAATGAACCTTGTGCGTGAGAAACATCTTCTACAACATAAAGGTTATGTCGGTTAGCAATTTTCATAATTTTGTCCATATCACAAGGGTAGCCAAAGTAATGCACCACCATAATAGCTTTAGTTTTGGGAGTAATGCAACGCTCTAAATCATCAGGATCCATATTAAGATTATCTTTAATATTGCAAAAAACTACCTTTGCGCCAAAATATGCCGCCTGAGAAATGCTTGCCCAGTATGTTTTGGTAGGGCATATAATTTCGTCGCCTTCGCTTAGCCCTATTGCAAACATAGCCGCCGTAAGTGACATAGTACCGTTTGTAAAGGCAAGGGCATATTTGCGGCCCTGCCACTCGGCAAACTCGTCTTGAAACTGTATGGTAATATCGGTGCCTGAAAATTTATTATTTACTATAACCTCGGTTGCGGCATCAATATCTTCTTGTGTAAGTATAGGCCATTTAAACAGATCTTTTGGTGCTCTTTCTTGAGTGAAGAGTGGTTCTCCGCCAAGTAGTGCTAATTTTTTCATAATTATTACTCCATTCCTTCAAGTTTTAAGAGTTTTATTGCATTGCCGCGTACAAGCTTGTAATAATTTTCTTCGCTTATCATACCGATAGTACGCATTTCGGTAAGAAAATTGTCAAAGTCAAATTGAAAGGTGTTAAACATCTGACATATATCACAGCCATATAAAACGCGGTCAGAAAATTCCTCTATAAATTTCGCGGCATATTCTATATCGCGCATTAATGCATTTGCACCGCTTCCCGCCGAAAATTCGCAATAAAGATTGTCATATTTGCGCATAAGCTCGGCAATTTTGCCTTCGATTACCTTACCTTTTAGATAGCTGTTTCGATTTTCATTGGTTACATCGTTACCAATCTCTGCCCAGAATGGTTGAGAGTGACCGATTATTTTTAAGTTTTTATGCTTTTGAAGCATTTTCTCAAGTCTTGGAAGACCAAGGTCATCAACGATTCCGTAGGAGTTTCCAAAATGTGGAGCTATATGAATGGTAACCGGCATATCACAAGCAGCACAGTGATAAAGCAAATTATCCATAAGCGGATCATCAAAATAAAGCTGAGGGGTCAGTTCTCCGACACCCTTTGCGCCTAAAGATTTGTAATATTCAAGCAAGGGCGTAAAATTTGCATCAGGTCGGTTGCCGCACGAACGTGGGTCTATGTTGCAAAACCAGAAAAAACGTTCAGGATATTTTTCTGCTGTGTGTGCGCAATCAGCGGAGGTGACAAGAAACGAATGATATTCGGGGGAGACAAGCGGTAGTAATACACCCTTTTCAATATTGAGCTTATCGTAAAACTCTATAACCTCGCGAGCACATACAAAGGATTCATCGCGCGCATAGACGGGTGCGATATGTTCAAACGGTCTTGCATGAGCATGCATATCTATTTTTTTGATTGCCTTCATAAAATATCTCCTGTAAGGTTTTTTCTACTCTGCCTCATCCAACTTTAATAACTTTATAGCATTTCCGCGTACAATTTTATAGTAGTTTTCTTCACTGATCATTCCATCAGCACGCATTTGGGTAAGAAACTCGTCAAAATCAAATTGAAAAGTATTAAATATTTGACATATATCGCAGCCGTATAAAATGCGGTCAGCGAATTCTTCTATAAAACTTGCGGCATATTCGGGATCACGCATCATAGCGTTAGAGCCGCTGGTTGCAGATAAATCGCAGTAAAGATTTTCGTATTTGCGCATAAGCTCGGCAATTCTGCCTTCTTTTACCTTGCCTTTCGGGTAACTACTTCTGGTTTCTTCGGTTACATCGGAACTGATTTCCGACCAGAAGGGAGCAGAATGACCAAGTATTTTTAAATTTTTATGTTTTTGAAGCATTTTTTCAAGTCTTGGAAGACCAATATCGTCTACTATTCCATAAGAGTAGCCAAAACGGGTTCCCATATCTATAGTAACTGGCATATCGCAAGCGGCGCAGTGGTAAAACAAATTATCCATAAGCGGATCATCAAAATAAAGCTGTGGCATAAGCTCGCCAACGCCCTTTGCACCTAAGGATTTATAATATTCGAGCAAGGGAGTAAAGTTTGCATCTGGTCTGTTGCCGCAACCACGCGGGTCTATACTGCAAAACCAAAAAAATCGATCGGGGTGTTTTTCTGCCGTGTGGGCACAATCGGCAGACGTAATAAGAAATGAGTGATATTCCGGCGAAGTAATCGGCAGCAGAACGCCCTTTTCAATATTAAGTTTATCGTAAAAATCTATAAGTTCGCGCGCACACACAAAGGATTCACCTCGCGAATAAACGGGTGCGATGTGTTCAAAAGGTCTTGCGTGAGCGTGAATATCTATTTTTTTGATGGTTTTCATAATGACAACCCCTTTCTTTTAGAAAATTATATCATTATGTGAGCCGTTTAACAATAGCCGATAATGTTATATTTTTGGATTATATTGCTTTATTTTGCTGTAAAAATAAAAAAATCCTTGCAAAAATGCAAAGATTCTTTATTTTCTTGGTGTTGTACCGGTTATTTTTTTATAGCAACGATAAAAATAACTTATATCATTATATCCACAAAGAGTAGCAACCTCTTGTATGGTTTTGCTTTTATCTTTCAGCATTGCCTTGGCTATATTAATTCTGTGCCGGGTGATATAGTTTATTGGTGTATCGTCCGTTACCTCTTTAAATATGCGACAAAAATAATATTTGCTCAGATGACAAAGGGATGATAACTCTTCAACCGTTATGTTTTGGCTATAATCGTTAAAGATTTTTGTAATTGCCGGCTCTATTAAAGCAACCTTTTTAATCTCTTTTGTAGTTAAAAGACGTGGTTTGCCTTGATATAGATGTTCGCGAAGCAGTAGGCAGAAAAATTGTGCCATAAGATTTCGTATTATTGATTGATAATATTCTTTTTGTTCATTAGCCTCTTTTATAACCTGCATTATTATTTCGTTTAGCCTGCTGTTGTTTTTGATGTGGTTATTAAATGCGGCCCCGTTTGTTATAAGCAAACTACGCAAATCGGTATCAATAAGACCGGTGTTCTCGAAAAAATCGAGGTCTATCATTATAATGTAGTATTTGCCACTGTGCAAATTGGTTTGAATATTTGCGTGAACCTCGTAAGGATTAGCAATGGTAATATCGCCCGCATTTGCAATTATGGTTTTAGAGCCGATAGTTTGAATTGAATTGCCCTCATAAAAAAGTTTTATTTCAATTTCGGGATGGAAAGCGTTTTTTGAGTTGGATGACATTCTGTCAGAAATAGCAATTTTAAAATCATCAGATTGAAATGAAATTGTTTGCAGTAAAGCATCTTTATTCATAACTATACCGCCTTTCATTTTTATTTTCTGTATTCTGATGGTGACATACCGCAATGTTTTTTAAATGCGCGGGTAAAGCATGATATTGACTCAAACCCTACAGCATCCGATATTTCGGTTATGCTTTTATTTGTACTGCTTAGCAGATATTGTGAGTGGTTTATGCGAGCTTGAGCTATAAACTGTTGTGGTGACATATCGGTAAATTCGTAAAAATAGCGTCGCAATGTGGCGGTGCTTATAAAGCACTTGTTAGCTAAAACATCGAGTGTTAATTCCTTTGAATTGCTAAGATTTTCAGATATATGTGTAAGTGCCGGTAGCATTTTATCAAAACTGCGGCGTCGTGGCACAATGTTGTTCTTTAAATCGCATTCAATCCGCGACAATTCAAGAATTAACTGTTGCACAAGCAAAAGAGCATAAAGCTGTGAAAGACCTTTGCCGTTTTGTGTTTCGTCAATACACTTACTTATGATTGCGGAAAGTTCAGGGTATTCTTGCGGAGAAAAGACACCGCTAAAGTTTACCTGTTTTTCAATAATTTTTGCAATGCGGTTGCCTATATCGTCGTTAGATGTTAGCTTATACGGATCATAAGAAAACCAAATCCATCTGCCACGGTTTTTGACATCGCCGTTAGCAAGGTGCGGTTGATAGGGTAAAACGATTTGTATGTCACCTTTATTATATCTATAGAGGCGGTTGTCTATTATGCAGTTGCCACTACCTGCAGTGCATACACCTATTTCAAGACATTTATGAAAATGAAGCGAGGTTATCTCGTCGGTAGAAAGCGGGACCTGACCGTTATAGCAAACAAATCGCTCGGTGTTACCTATGTATACGGGACTGTAAAAGGCAGGTAATTGTGAAATCAAGCTATATTCCATTTGTATCACCACTTTGCACATTTGATTGATTGGGTTAAAATTATGATAGATAACGACTTGCAAATCTATGCTGTTATTAGTATATTAAAAATAGCAATAAATTACAAGGAGAAATTTGCTATGAATATGAATTTTAATCGTGCAGAGCTTCGCGACAAGATCCACGGCTGTTGGATAGGTAAAAATATCGGTGGTACAATGGGTGGACCTTTTGAGGGTAAGAGAGAACTTTTGGACATTCCGGGCTTTACCACACCAAAGGGTGAGCCACTACCTAACGATGACCTCGATTTGCAGCTTGTATGGCTTAGATACCTTGAAGAAAACGGTCCGTTTAATATGACCGCTTTAGATCTTGGTGAGTATTGGATTAGCTTTATAGTACCTCACTGGGCAGAATACGGTATTGGTAAATCTAATATGAGATATGGTATTCAGCCACCTCTTTGCGGTGCTATAAACAATGACTATTGGAAAAATTCAAACGGTGCTTGGATTCGTACTGAAATTTGGGCTTGCCTTAACCCAGGTAACCCTGATGCCGCGATTAAATATGCATTTAAGGATGCTTGTATCGACCACGGCATAGGCGAGGGTACATACGCCGCAGTGTTTGTAGCTGCACTCGAAAGTGCTGCTTTTGTTGAAAGCGATATTCGTAAACTTATTGATATCGGTCTTACAAAAATTCCCGAAGATTGTCGTATGGCAAAGGCTATAAAGCTATTACTTGATAACTATGACAATGGTGTTGATTGGGTGACTACAAGAAACGACCTTGTTAAGCAGTCAGAGGATATTGGTTGGTTCCAGGCGCCCGCTAACGTTGCATTTGCTATTTTAGGTATACTTTATGGCGAGGGTGATTTTAAAAAGTCGATGATAACTGCAATTAACTGTGGTGATGACACCGACTGTACCGCTGCAACTGTAGGCTCTATTCTTGGTATTATAAATGGTACTGCCGGTATTCCTACCGATTGGCAGGAGTATATTGGTGATAAAATTGTTACCGTATCTATAAATATGGGCTGTGACCCAAGATATCCACTTACAATAACCGACCTTACCGACAGAGTTTTGAAGCTTGTACCGGTTACTGCATCTACTATCCGTAACTATAGCGTTACCGTAACCGACGAGCCTACCGACACCGAAACACCGCCACTTTATGGAACCCTTGAAGGAAAGCATCTTTTTGAGCGAAGTGAGTATTCTTTTGACGCCGACTTAGGTTATGGTAATGCTGTTATTTCTTACGACAGATGTCCACGTATTAAGCCGGGTGAGAGTATTGGTGTGAACATAAGAATTGTTGGTCGTTTCTGGGGTATTCCTGAAAATCTATCTATTAGATTTATAACTCCAGAAGGCTTCAGGGTTGATGGCCCAAGGGCTTTCCATATGGAACAGGGTAGTCAGAGGAATGATTACTATCCTACCGCTAATAACGATTACGTTATAACTGCCGGTGAAAACGTTGAGGCACAAAACCGCATCATAGTTGAGGTTGTATGCCAAGGCCGTCCTTCTGTGGGACTTTTTGAAATGATTGTTTTAGGCTAATGTAAGAAATACCGATTGACTTTTCAATCGGTATTTTTTATAATAAACTTAAAATATATGCACCTTTTAGGAGGTAAACAAAATGAGCTTTAATTCAAGACTTGTATCATCACTTGAAAAATGCTTTTTAACGTCTGACATTAACGAGTTCACCGAGCTTCGTGAAGAAAAAATATTTAAAAATCAAAAATATTCTTTCCAGCTTGTTGGTCGCTTTGAGGGCACTTGGCAGGTAGCCTTTAAACCTGTTGTAGAGGGTGATTTGGCACCCTACGTTACAA
Source organism: Clostridia bacterium (assembly GCA_017513195.1). Taxonomy (GTDB): domain Bacteria; phylum Bacillota; class Clostridia; order Oscillospirales; family Acutalibacteraceae; genus UBA737. The sequence continues at coordinate 67,054 of JAFXGM010000024.1, forward strand.
TTCGTGAGGTTGTAAACATTCCTGCAGAGCTGCCTACATACACAACCTGCACTCCGCTACCAAAGGTTCACGAACCCGGTCTTTATCCTGACCTTTTGCGTCCGCTAAAATACCGCGGTACCTTCCGTTTTCACCCACAGCAAAGCCGTGCTTTGTGGATTGATATTGACCCACGCGGTGAAATTACGGGCGAGCATATTCTTAAAATTAAGCTTTTAAAGGTGGGCATTACAAGCAAGGGCTTTACACCTACCGAAGAGGTTGCCGTAGAGCACGAGCTTAAAATTGATATTAAAGACGTAGAAATTCCTGAACAAAGCCTTATTTTCACACAGTGGTTTTATGCCGATTGTCTTGCAGACTACTATAATATAGAGGTATTCAGTGATCGACATTTTGAAATTTGCGAAAACTTTGCTAAAACTGCTGTTGAAAACGGTAGAAATATGCTTATGGTACCCCTTCTTACCTATGCGCTTGATACTCACGGCGGCGGTGAGCGTACCACCACACAGTTAATCGACGTTTACAAAGACGGCGATAATTACACCTTTGGTTACGAAAATCTTGACCGTTGGCTCGATATGTATAAGCGTGTAGGTGTTAAATATTATGAAATTTCGCCTGTGTTTTCACAATGGGGTGCAGATAGCACACCAAAGGTAGTAGCAACCGAAAACGGCGAAAAGAAGACCATTTTTGGTTGGGGCACAAATCCACTATCAAGAGAGTATAATACATTTATACGTGCGTTTCTGGGTGGATTTATTGAACATATGAAAGAGCGCGGCGAAGATAAAAAATGTTGGTTCCATGTATCTGACGAGCCTATTGCTGAACATTTTGAGCAGTATAAAAAGGTTAGAGATTCAATATATGATTTAGTAGAGGATTACGAAACACTCGACGCTATATCACATTATGAATTCTGCAAATTAGGTCTTAGCAAGCATCCCGTGCCAAAGACAATGGTTGTTCACGAATTTATTGATAACGGTGTGAAGGATCTTTGGACATATTACTGCGGTGGACAGTGTATTGACGTTAGTAACTGCCACTTTGCAATGGAGCTTGCTCGTGTGCGCTGCATCGGTACACAGATGTTTAAATACGATATAAAAGGTTTCTTACATTGGGGTTATAACTACTATAACAACCAGTGGTCTTACGATATGCTTGACCCGTTTGCAAGCTCAGATGGTGAATGCTTTGCCGCAAGTGGTGACGCATATATGGTATATCCCGCACCAGATGGTACAGCTTGGGAATCGACCCGAATTCGCGCATTTTATGAAGGTTTAGAGGATATGCGCGTAATGCAACTAGCAAGTATCCTTTGCGGTAAGGAAGCTGTTGTTAAAGCTATTGAAGATATCGTTGGTGAAGTTAGATTTGACAAGTGCATTCTTGAAACCGATACTATGATGGCAGTTCGCAGAACCGTAAGCCGGATGGTATTTGATAAAATCTAAATTGTAATATAAATAAAAGAAGACTTACCTTGGTAAGTCTTCTTTTTGTTTTATTCGTCGCTTCCTGCGCGCATTTCCATAAGCTGTTCGGGTGTTATAAGCACCTGACGGGGTTTGGCTCCCTCGTAACCGCCTATAATGCCGCGTTCTTCCATTTGGTCAATTATACGTGCGGCGCGTGCGTAGCCAAGCTTTAACTTTCTTTGAAGTAGGGAAGTAGATGCTTGACCAAGCTCAACTACAACCTTGATAGCTTCGTCAAGAACCGGGTCGTCATCGTTAGCGCCTTCTTCTACAACACCTGTACGCTGTTGCTTTTCGATAGCTGCTTGACGTTCAATTTCTAACAATACGTTATCGTCATAATTGGCTTTGCCGCCACTCTTTACAAATTCAACAACGCGCTCAACCTCTTCATCACTTACAAAGCATCCTTGAATTCGGTTTGGCTTATTAGCGCCGACAGGGCGGAACAGCATATCGCCTCGGCCAAGTAGTTTTTCAGCACCTGCGCAGTCAAGTATTGTACCACTGTCGATATGTGATGATACCGCAAATGCAATACGGGTTGGAATATTAGCTTTAATAACACCCGTTACAACGTTTACAGATGGACGCTGTGTTGCAATAAGTAGGTGAATACCTGCGGCACGCGCCTTTGCAGCAATGCGGTTAATAGAATCTTCGACCTCTTTTGGTGCTGTCATCATAAGGTCGGCAAGCTCGTCTATGATTATAACGATGCGAGGCATCTTTTTAACTTCAGGTTCGTCTATAAGTGACTCAACAAGTTTATTATAGCCCTCAATATTACGAACATCACGGTCAGCGAACATTTTATAACGCTGTTCCATTTCGTTAACCGCCCAGCCAAGAGCGCCGGCAGCTTTTCTGGGTTCGGTAATTACGGGAACTATGAGGTGTGGGATGCCGTTATAAATACCAAGCTCAACAACTTTAGGGTCAACCATAAGAAGTTTTACTTCTTCGGGAGAAGCCTTATATAAAAGACTTATGATAAACGAGTTAATACATACCGATTTACCGCTACCTGTAGCACCTGCTATTAGCCCGTGAGGCATTTTAGCAATATCGGCTACTACAGTATTGCCGCCGATATCTTTACCCATAGAAACGGTAAGTTTACTTTTTGAAGCTGAGAAGGTGCTTGATTCTATAACCTCGCGAATGCCTACTGTTGAACTGTCACGGTTTGGAACCTCAATACCAACAGCTGCCTTATTTGGAATAGGTGCCTCAATACGTACACCTGCGGTGGCTAAATTAAGCGCTATATCATCAGCAAGGCTTGTGATTTTACTGATTTTAACGCCTGCCTTTGGTTGTAACTCATAGCGTGTAACTGTAGGACCACGGCTAACGTTTATAACCTGTGTTTCAACGCCAAAGCTTTTAAGTGTGTCAACAAGACGTGCTGCTGTACTTTCAAGCTCGGCAGCTACAGCCTTGCTGTCGGTGCTGCTGAGATTATCGAGAAGACTAAGCGGCGGAAATTTGTAGATTGGCATATCGTCAGCATTTTCAGAGATTTCGCTTGCCACGGCATCGGTCTCTTTTTGAAAATCTACTGTAATACGTTCGGGCTGATTATTTTCTGCCTCTTCACGTGCTGCGATAATTGCTTCGTCTATATCATCAGTATCGTCGTCGGGTATGTATTCATCCTCGTCGGTTGGCGTGGGAATTTCTTCATCACTATAGCTTTCAACCAACTTTTGCTGCATTTCGTTTAGAGTATGCTTTTTGCGCGGCGTTTTTTCCGGCTCGTCAACCTCCATATCAACATCAAAGCCTTTGATAACCTTAAGTTCCTTTTTCTTTCCATCTTTATCGACATCTTTTATCATACGTTCTGCAAAAGCGTTTGTTGCTTGTTCAGATACTGCCTTGGCGGGCTTTGTAATTGCCTTTAGGAAGGCGATTAATTGTGTGCCGGTCATTATCATTACGAAAACAAAGATTAAAAGAATTAGTGTAATTATAGCACCGGTTTTACCAAAAGCAAGACCTATGGGAAAACCTATAAGTCCACCAAGTAGACCGCCGTCATATTTTGATGAAATATCCCAAGCGGCTTCCAGGTTTTCACCAAACATATCACCAATAAGGTGTTTTGAGTCTGTGCAACATACGTTGACAAACGCACCGATAAGCACAACAAGAATTATCGATTCTATTATTTTTGCATTTGCATGTGCATAACGTTTATCGGTGGCATAAATTATTGCTATAGCACCTAGTAAAAACGGACAAGCATATGCTGTAATACCAAAAAGTCTAAACATAAACTCGTGCATGGTTTTCCAAATGTTTTCGCCCTTTATAAATACCACAAACAATAAAAATATTGCTACCGCAAACCATATAATAGCGTAAAGCTGTTTTTTGGGTTTTGCTGTAGTTCTGGTTTTTGTTTGATTAGATGGACGTCCTCTTTTTTTTGCCATTTATGTAACACCCCATGATAATATTATATGTATCGTGCCGGTATACCGACACGGTCAACTTTCTTCAATAATTTTATAAAGATTTTCTAAAACTTCGCCTATAGTACCAATTGAATCAATAAGCCCTTCGTTTACGGCCTTCTCACCAGAAAGGGTAGTACCAACGTCGGTTACAAGCTCACCGGTATTCATCATAAGTTCGGTAAAACGTGCCGCAGTTATATTTGAGTTGCGCACTACAAAATCGGTGATACGCTCCTGCATACGAACAAAGTGATTCATAGTTTGAGGTACACCGATAACCAAACCGTTGGTTCTAACAGGATGAACGGTCATTGTGGCACTTGGAGCTATAAAGGATTTTTTTGCCGATACTGCAAGTGGAATACCAATAGAATGGCCGCCGCCCAGCACAAAACTAACGGTTGGTTTTTTCATACCTGAAATAAGTTCTGCCAAGGCGAGTCCTGCTTCAACATCGCCACCAACAGTGTTTAATACTATCAGCACGCCTTCAATGTTTTGGTCTTGTTCTACAGCCACAAGCTGTGGAATGATGTGCTCGTATTTTGTGGTTTTGCTGTTTTCGGGCAGGCAAGAATGTCCTTCGATTTCTCCTATAATTGTAAGGCAGAAAATTTTATGCTTACAATCTTCAACCCTTATTGTACCTAAATCCTTTATTGCTTCCAGTTGTTCACTGTTTTGTGATTCGTTCTTATTATTGCTCATATAATTTCCCTCCAAATCTATTATTTGAAAAGAAACTATAACAATACATAATAATTATATATCTTTTATATATAATTTGCAAGAAAATACTTTATTTTTGTTTGAAAAAGTAATATAATTAAATTAACAAAAACAGTTGTACACGCGAAAGGGGAGATAGCATTTGAAATTTGAAACCGCTAATCAGGCTGCAGCCCGTTTGGGCGTTACAGTGCGCGCAGTTCAAAAATGGGCAAAAGAAGGCAAGCTTGAGGGCGCTCAAAAAATAGGACGCGATTGGATGATTCCTTTTGGCGCGGTAGCAACGGAAACGAAGGTAGACGTAGTTGAAACCAAAGCTACCAAGAAGGTTTTTGACGTTGCATTTCCAATGTTTCAGCTTCCATATTTTTCAGGCGAACTGCTTGAACATATTAACAAAATAAGTGACCCCGATGAACGCGATTTATACTTAATTGAGTATTATTATTTTATAGGCGAGCTTGAAAAGTCCGAGGAAATTGCCGAATTATATATAGATTCTCCTAATTTAAAGCACCGATTGTCTGCTAAATTGTTTAGCACCTTTGATAATATGATTACAGGGCACCTACATAAAGTGCATTTTGCGGCAGGACTTTTAAAGTCGGAAATTGAAAACAGCGATTTGACCGACGAATCGGCAATACGCGATAATGCGCTAAAGGTTTTTGCGGGTGTAGTTTTAAAAACGCAGCTTCACACACCGTTTGAGACTGTGCCGCAAATCGAGGATTACATTAAGCATTTGCCGGAAGGTTTAAGAATTATAGCACTTTATTTATCGGCATATAAGGCATACCTTGCAAAAGATTATAGCCGTTCACTTGGTATTGCTCAGGCGGCTATCAACTGTGCAACAATGCAATACCCCATGCCGATGATATACTGCAATATAATTTGTGCAATAGACTGTATAAATCTTTTGCAGCTTAATAAAGCAGGGGAGTATATTAAAAGAGCCTGGGAGCTTGCAATTCCGTATAAAATGTATATGCCCTTTGTAGAGCACTACAGTATATTGCAGGGTTTGCTTGAAAACAATTTCAAGAGGTCTGACATAGATAATTACAACAAAATTATAGAACTTGCAAGAAAGTATAATACATCTTGGTATCAGGTTTATAATAAAAAGACCGATGGAAAGGTTACAATGGAGCTTACACCTACAGAGTTTACCATTGCAATGCTTTATTCAAGAAACTGGCGAGCCAAAGAAATTGCAGCGCATATGCACATTTCGGAACGCACGGTTACAAACTATATACAGGTAATTTACGAAAAGCTCAATATAAACGGAAGAAAAGAATTAGAAAAATACGTTATGAATTAAATAAAGCGCTACTTTATTCGTCCAAGCGAACAAAGTAGCGCTTTATTTGTTCGCCAAAGCGAACGATTATACAACAAAACGTTCGCCAAAACGAACAAAAATTTGTCAAATTGCTGTTAAAACGATAACAATTTGTCTTTTTTGTTAGAATACCTTGTTTTTCACCGGTAAAAAATAAAAGCAAACTTACAGACATTTCTTTTTAAAAATACTCGTTACAAGTGTAAGCTACGCGTCTATAATAAATTTGTAAAATAAATTTGTTATCAGGAGGGTGCCTATGGCTAAGACTCTCAACCGCCAGTTTGTTTTATATGGTGACATTGTAGACGTGATGTTCGTATATAATGAATCGTCAGACAAATATTTTGGCGACTACCCAGATTTTGATGAAAGTCCACGAATTACACCTTGCGGCAGGCGATGGGTAAACGCTACAAAAGATGATTGCCCGTATGCCGACAAAGAATATGGTGATTGTGGCTCGTGTCAGTATTATCGATGCGAACACCCCGGTGATTTGATTGGTGTTTGTGACAATGAGAAATTAAGAAAGGAAGCAATTTGAAATGAAAAATTCAAAAAAGAGATTTAACAAATTTTTATCAGTGTTTTTGGTACTTACAATAGTTTTCTCGCTTTTTGCGGGATTGACAGTAGGTGCTGCAACATCTAACCCATATTATAATAAGGTGGCCGATTCGGATACATTAGATGGTTGGAAGCAATTTTTTGGTTCAACCACCAATTCAACCGAGAATGCCGGTGGCGTATGGACCGATAAATCGGTTTTTGTCGATAATTCGGCTTTTACAGGACTTACCGATGCTTATGGTGACACCATTTTACCGGAAGTGTCAGATGACGGCTTTTTAGTGGCACTTTCAGCAATTGCTTCTAATAAGTCTATTGTTGGCTATTCGCATATTCCTACCGATACTGTGCTTGTGCTTGATATTTCGGGTTCTATGGGTCCCGGCAACAATAACGCCGTGGCAGATCTTGTTCTTGCGACAAATGCAGCTATTACTAAACTGCTTGAACTTAATAATAACAACCGTGTGGGTGTTGTTTTATATTCAGCAGAATATGACGAAGGCAATGACGAGCATTATTATACGTTGCTTCCAATTGATCGTTATGCTGCAACCGGTACAGTTACTTATAATAACGGAACTAGATTTGACACCTCAGACGATATAACTGTTGGTAGATATTTAGAAACCAATAGCAACTATTCACACAACGGAAACGAAATATCAATAGCATCCGGCGTAAGTAATTCGACAGGTGTAGTTGGTAAAAAAACGGTTGACGTTGTAGGCGGTACCTTTATTCAGGGTGGACTTAAAGCCGCTGCTGATTTATTTAAAGGCAAAGCCGATGCTAACGATACAGTAGTAGCAGGTGACGGCTTCCAAGGCGGAACTCAGCGCAAGCCTGTTATGGTGCTTATGAGTGATGGCGCTCCTACCTATGCTTCAACAAACTATACAAATCCTAACAATCCTAACGAAGGTAGCGGACATTATACCTATGATTCTTATGCGTTTTTAACTCAGCTTACAGCAGCATACGTTAAAGAGCAAATTACAACCTATTATAACGATACAGAAGCGTTATTTTATACTTTAGGTATGGGTGTTGGCGGCAGCACAGTAGCACAAAGTGTGCTGGACCCACAAAACTCTACTCCTACTATCAATGATTATTGGAATGATTACAACGATGCTTCAAACGGTGCGTCGGTTGAGATAACAAATGATATTTCGGTTGTAAAGAATTCGGCCGTAACCGATATAGTATATACAAATCAGTATTTTGAAGCAGAAAACGGTTCAGACCTTTTTGATGCGTTTGACTCAATAGTAAATGAGATTATAATTCAGTCGCTTTATAGACCTACCTTGGTTGAAAACAACAACGCACATATGGAAGGCTATATTGAATTTATTGACGATATAGGCGACTTTATGGCGGTTAAGCAAATCGAGGGTATAATGATTGGCGATAAGCTTTTCACAGGTGAAAAGCTTTGCGAAAACTTCCGTGCAGACGGTGGCGATCTTGGCACAATACAAAATCCAAACACTCTTGGCGATAATCTTATTTGGGCGGTTAAGGAACGCCTTGGTATAGAGGATACAGCAACAGCTCAAAGACTTGTAACACTCGCTTACGAGCACGGTCAGTTAAGCTATACCGATGAAGACAACTACTCTAATTTCATCGGTTGGTACGCTGATGAAAACGGCAAATATCTTGGCTTCTGGGATGAATCACACACCTATTCTCAAGCACCTATGGGAGCTAAGTATATTAATAAATCTTATGGTATGTTAGGTGAGGTTGTTGACGGACATAACGCAAGCGACCTTATGTACGTATCTATTCAGGTGCATACCGAGATACTTCCTCAAGGTACATTTGGTACTACCGAAAAAGATACTATAGTTGCCGGTCACGCTCAGATGATATTTCGCGTTCCTGCATCACTTATTCCTGTTGTTAATTATGAGGTAACACTTGAAGGTACAAGTTACGACAATGCTAAAAACATTGAGATGACTATAAACGATGCAGAGCCTATAAGACTTCTCTTTGAAGTGGGACTCCGCGATGATATTAACGAATACAATATTGAAAAACGCCTTGCAGATAATTACCGCACAGCAGACGGTAGATACGTGCTTTATACAAACGAGTGGAGTAAGGACCAGTTTGATAAAGAAATTGATCCAAACAACACCGACTATATTGCTCCTACCGATTCTATAAACACAATAGCATATTTTGAACCAAACTATGCTAATGAGCGTTATTACTATACCGAGCCTACACCGGTTTACGTATATAATTCGGCGACAGGTGAATACGTTAAATATTCTTCTACCACAAAGCCTACAGCAGGTGACGGCAATGTATATTTCCGTCAGATAAACGTGTTCGAGCTTACAGGCAACGGTAACGAGGCCGTTCATAAGAAGGTATATGAAAGAGTATCTGACACAGCGCTTGGCAGAGTTGATAAAAGTGACACAAACGGCGGTTGGAATATAAGAAAAGAAACTATTCACCGTGTATATGATGAAATTGAAACACTAAAGGCCAATAACGAAACCGGTACAATCAATTATTCATATTTCCCAACAGTAGAGCATATCGAGGGTACACACTATTACGCTGATGCTATTCTTGGCAACAACGGTAAGCTTACCGTTACACCTGTAACAGGTATTAGCCTTACAAAAACAATAGATGATACCTTGACAGGTACAACACACGATTTTACCTTTAACGTTGATATTGGTGATACAGCTGCCACATATAGTGTAGTTCGCAGCTTTGACGGTAATTATACCGACAAGGGCGAAACCATAACGGTTGACAGTGACGGTAAAGACACTATAAACGTAAAACCGGGCGAGACCGTGCTCATAGTTGGTATTCCTGCAGGTACAGCATACTCTATAGAAGAGTATATTCCAAGTGGTGCAAACTATGAGGTATCTACAAGCAGTGGTACTACCGGTACTATACAGCAAAATCATTTAAGCGAGGTAAAATTTGAAAACACACTTGCTGACGGTAATCTTGTAATTACAAAGCAGGTTGTTCATCCGTTTGCTACTGCGCCCGACAGCATGAAGAACCACGTGTTTAAGTTTGAAGTAATGTTAAGTGGTTATAACGATGGCGACACGGTTAAGGCTTACTATTCAACAGATGTTGACAACAAATTTGACCTTACTGTTAATGGTGGAACGATTAGCAACCTTGAGCTTCGCGGTAACCAGTCAATAGTGATTTTAGCAAAAGCCGGTGCGAAGGCTGTAGTTACCGAAGATATTACGGCAATGCCCAAGGGCTTTTCACTCGGTAGCGTCGAGCCTCCTGCAAACAATATAATTGCTACCGATAACAACGTTGTGTACGTTTTCACAAACACGTATAATCCTGAGGCTGTAAATCCTGATATTACCATAAACGCTTCTAAAGAGTTTACAGGTCGTCCATGGAACAACGACCAATTTACCTTTGCGCTTTATAAGTATGATACAGTTTTGGCAAAATACGTTGAGGTAGCAAATTCTAGCGAAACCATAACCAAAGCAGGCGATTTTGGCAGCGTTATTACCGCAGCTATAAAGGCCGAAGAATTTGACAAGGTTGGCACATATCATTATTCTATAAGAGAATTAGTGCCCGATAACACCTATGGCGTAAGCTATGATACCGTATCACGTGACTTTAACGTAATAGTTACAGATAATGACACCGACGGAAAGTTTGAAATCAACGCGGTTGAAAACGCTAATCACACATCGGTTGCCAAAAACGGTAATGCATACACTGTAACAGCCAATAAGTTTGTAAACACCTATAAGGCTGATGGTATTGCAGAGGTAATTATCGAAATCAACAAAACCGTTGATACTCCCGATGGTATAACCTATAGCCCTGAAGGCTTCGAGTTTGGTGTATACAACGATGCAGGTGAGCTTGTAAGCCCACTATACGATACCGACGCAAACGGTAAAACACAGTTTATCTTTACCTTTAACGCTGATGGTGTAAATTATCAGAATAATAAGGTTTATAACTACGTAATAAAGGAGACCAACACAGGTCTTGGCGGTATAACCTATGCTAAAGATATTCCGTTTACCGTAACTGTAAAAGATAATCTTGACGGTACAATCAGCGCGACAACCAATATTGCTAATACCAATAACGGTGTATCGGTTGTTGACGTAACAAACGTTTATAACACACAAAGCGTTGACGTTATAATTGAAGCTACCAAAAAAATCACAGGTCGTGGCCTTAAGGACGGCGAATTCAAGTTTGACCTATATAGTCTTGACACCAATTCGGTAGTTAAAAACGACGTTACAAACGACGCTGCAGGCAAGGTTAGCTTTAATCTTACGTTTGACAAGGTTGGCACCTATAACTACAAGGTATATGAGGATGAGCTTGACGGAAACGGTGTAACCGTTGACAAGACCGAGCACAACGTAACTATAGTTGTTGACCACGACGGCGAGGGTAATTTGACTGCTACAGTTAACGGCACAAAAGCCGGCACCACGCCTATAAATGTTGGTACCTTTAACAACAGCTATTCCGCTGCCGAAACTAACGTAGTATTTGAAGCTACAAAGCATCTTACCGGTCGCGATTTGGTAGATGGCGAATTTGAGTTCAATCTTTATAACAACGATACTAATACTCTAATTCAGACCAAAACAAATGACGCTGACGGCAATGTTGTATTTGATGCTATAACCTTTGATATAGGCGGCATATACAACTACAAAATATATGAAAATGAAGTAGATCAAAACGGCGTTACAGTAGATACCACATCTTACGAAATCACAGTGTTCGTATATGACAATGACAAGGGCAACCTTGAAACCGAGATATACGTTGATACAAATAAGCTTTCAGGCGCTATGAAAGACGTAGTTGTATTTGAAAATAAGTACAAAGCAGATGCTACCGACATAGTTATAAATGCTAAAAAGGTACTTGATGGTCGTGATTTAGTAGCTGACGAGTTTGAATTCCAGCTTTATCTTGGCGATGATTTATTACAAACCGTGAAAAACGACGCCGACGGTAACGTGGTATTTAACAATGTTTTGGTTGAGTCTGCAGGCAAGGTTACCTTTACTGTAAAAGAGGTTAAGGGCGATGCCGAGGATATAACCTATGACGAAACGGTTTACACCGTAACTGCAACCGTAACCGATAATCTTGACGGTACTTTAAGCGTGGATTATCTATACGAGGTAGACGGCGACAAGGTTGATGAGATTGTATTTAACAATAAATACACAGCTCCTACACCTGAACCCATACCACAACCCGAACCACAGCCAGAACCTACTCCAACTCCACAACCGGAATCACCAAAGACAGGTGACAGCACAAATCTTACTGCATGGTTGGCAGTGGTATTTGTAAGTGGTGCAATAATCTTTGCAACAGGCAAAAAGCTAAAAAGACTTAGCAAATAAGCTATAATAGAACATCACGGGGTGCGATTTTCGCACCCCGTGATACTAAATAAAAAATAAATTTAATATATTTAAAAAATAACTTGATTTTATTGGACTGTTGTTGTATAATAACTTTCGCACCAAATATGCCGGTGTGATGGAATTGGCAGACGTAGTGGACTCAAAATCCACCGGTAGCGATACCGTGCCGGTTCGAGTCCGGCCACCGGCACCAAAAAACCTTAGACTTATTGTCTAAGTTTTTTTTATTGCTTATTATTAAAATGTTTTAATTGCTTGAATTAAGTTCAAACAATCTTTGTTTTATTGCAACAAGAGCCGCATCTGAGCTTGTTATGCCTTTTACACAGTCTTCAATAGGGCATATACCGTCACCTGCGCGGTTAACAATATGCGGTACCTGCCTTTCAAAGAATACGGGTATATTGTTGCGCTTTAAAATCTCTTTTGCAGCGGCGCTTATTACATTTGCCCATACAGATTTTACCTTTAGTAGAACGTAAAGGTGTGCTGCTCCCGCGCCAACAACCTTGTCGGCGGCACAATAGTTACTAAAGTCGATGTTTGACTCTAAAAACTCAATTAACGGTCTGACACCCTTTTGATTTGAGTAATGTTCTTGTGTGCCGTTAAAAAGCACGCAGGTGTAATCGCCCAAAATTAGCATTTCTTTTGCTTTTTCTAAATTAGTATTCATTAGATTTACTCAAACCTTTTAGTAATGTTGTCAAAAAGCTCACGTATTTTTATGTTTTGCGAGCATACGCCCTCACACTTGCCGCATTTTATGCAGTCGGCGATTTTGCTTTTCTGATTTTGTATGTTTTCTTTCACTTCGCCAAGTGTTGCTTTGTTGGACAAATAGCGGTTATACTCTTTAAATATAGCCGGTATGGCAATTCCTTTGGGGCAAACACCAACACAGTAATTGCAGGCCGTACAACCGATTTGTAGGGTTTGCAATATAATTTTTCTTGCGTCATCAAAAAGCGACATTTGTTTATTGGTAAATGGGGTAAAATTGTTCATTGCATTTATATTGTCGTGTATCATATCGGTATTACCCATACCCGAAAGCACCATAAATACATTAGGGTAGCTTGCGGCATAGCGTATAGCAAGTGAAGCGTCGCTGCCGTCAAGGATAGATAAAGCCTCTTTGGCTTTGCTTGGAATATCTGCAAGCACACCGCCCTTTACAGGCTCCATAACAATTACGGGTTTGCCGTGCTTTACCGCTACGTCATAACAAGCCTTGCTTTGTACGGCGGGATTATCGTAATCAAGGTAGTTTATTTGAAGCTGTACCGCTTCCATAAAGGGTTGTTCGGTGAGTACCTTATCTAAAAACTCGGCCGTGTCGTGAAAAGACATAGCTATATGCTTAATTTTGCCCTGCTCTTTAAGCGCTTTAATCTTGTCAAAAGAGTTGCACCTTTTATGCTTTTCGTAGGTTTCGTGGTTTATGCAATGGAAAAGGTAAATATCAAAATAATCTACGCCGCAAAGCTCTAACTGTTTATGGAATAACGGTAAAATATCGTCTTCGCCGTCAAAACACCAGGATGACAGCTTGTTTGCCAAAACATAATCCTCACGGTTGTATCGGGCAACCAAACAGTCGCGAAGCGCTGTTTCGCTTTTGCCGTCAAGATAACCGTGTGCGGTGTCAAAATAGTTAAAACCTGCATTTATAAACTTATCTATCATTTGGTTGAATTCATTATAATCAACCTGATTGTCACCGGTCATAGGAAGTCGCATACAACCGAAGCCGAGATTTTTCTTTACTTCTTCAAAAATCATAGTAAGCTCCTAAAGATTATTTTTTATAAGGGGTTTGAATTTCAACATCTTGCTTTTTGGCTATATCGCAAATTGAGTTGTGGCAGGTAAACAAAACACCCTGACCGTTTTTACAAAACTCTTTTAAAAATTCCATAGCGTGCTCGGCACGGGTATCGTCATACTGTGAAAGTGAATCGTCAAGGAATATCGGCAGACTTTCGCCGTCGCTTACCAAAGATGCAATTGCAAGGCGCAGGCTTAAATACGCCTGATGGGTAGTGCCAACGCTTAAAAAGCCCAGCTCGTGTGTGCCGAAAATATCTGATTTTTCAACCGATAAATCAAGCGTGTCGGTTACACGGATGTTGTTGTATCTACCACCCGTAAGATTTGAAAAAATGTCAAGCGTTGCCTTTTCAAGCTCGCTACCATAACCGCGGCGAAGCTCGTAAAAGCTTTCTTTTAAAACCTCTTTTGCTATTGTGGCGGCATCGTAAAAGGCTTTTTTAGATTCCATTTTTTCTTTAAGTAATTCAATATCGCGTTTTACCTCTTCGGGATTTTCGCTATGTCTAAAAGAGGTTTTAAGCTCGGTGGCAATAGAGGTGATTTCGTCCTTTATTGCAGAAATTTTATCGGTAACGTCTTGATATTCGGCTTTTGCACTGTCGATATCAACGTCTTGGTCGGCTGAAGTGTTCATATCAGCAAGCTTTTTTTCGGCTTCATCGTAATCGATGTTGCCAAGGAATTGACTTGCGGTCATAAGCTTTAGCTTGATTTCTTTAACCTGTTCGGTTTTTTGCTTTAGCTCAAGTAGCTTTTGTTGGGCTGTGTCAATGCTGTCAATCCCGCCAAAGCCGGATAACAGGGCAAACAGTTCATCTTTTGCAAGGTTTGATTTTTCAAGCTCGGCTTGCAAAAGTTCTTGCTTTTTGGCAAGGTCGTCAAGACGCTGTTGCTTTATGGTGTTATCCGCCTGCAATACAGAATTTAAGGTATTTATGCTTGCGTTTATGTTATTTAGCTGTTCTTGCGCAGTGTTTTTGGCAGACTTATTTTCGGCAAGAGCGTTAGTAGCTGTGGCAAGATTGTTTTGTGCCGCTGCTATAGCAGAGGTGTTTTTTGGTTTGATGACAAACGAAAGTATCAAAAGTAAAACTGCAACACCAATTGCAGCCGCTGCCGCTATAACGCTTACAAAGAATGCTAACGCGCCACCTGATGCCGCTAAAATAATAGCTAAAACAAGCAATAGGGGATTGACAGCTGCCTTTTTGTTTTGTGCCTTGTCAAGTTCTTGCTTAAACTGTTCAACACGCGCTATAAGATTTTCTTCTAGTGCGTCATATTTGGCTTTTTGTTCTTCTACGGTTTTTGCCTGAGCTTTTAAATCTTCAAGCTGTTGCTTGGTAGCTTCGGGTGAAGAATTTTGCAAAGCAATGGTTTCGTTAATCCCGTTAATGTCTTCTTTGATTTGCTCTATTCTGTCTAAAGAGGTTTTATATTTATTAAGACCAAACTCTATTTTACCGGTAAGATTTTCGTTGATAACGGTGCCGTCAGGTAGGGTTAAGGACTCGTTTAATTTGTCTAAACTGCGTTTGGTTTCTAAAAATTCGGCAAGGCTTTCGCGGTTTTTGATATCTTGCTCGCGGTCAACGATTGTCTTAAGCTCTTTTTGTTTTTTGTTAAGCAGTTCGTATTCGGCAAGCTTTTGCTGTGCGCGGTCGTTAAGCTGGGATTTTAGCTTTGCATCGTTTTCGGCATTTGCAAGGCGTGCTTCAAGCTCACCTAGTGTTTGTAAATCTTTGTTATACGAGCCGCTTTTTTTGTTTACAGATATTATTTTTTCACGCGGTGTGTCAATATTTTTTTCAACCTTTGTAAAAGATACGTCTTCGCTTCCGGTAAATGCAATGTTAGATAACTTGCCGTTGATTTCGCCGGTTGCATCATTGTCTTTTATAAAGTCGCCGCCCGAGATAAACAGGCTTCGTTCAAATGCTTTATCGCTAAAGCCAAAGAAATGCTGACCGACACTGCCCGATATTTTTACCTCGTTTCCGCTGTCTAAATCGGTAACTGTTACCTTGTCGGTAGAGTCGGAGGAACGAAAGATTTTTTCAAGGCTGTAGCGCTTACCCTCGTGTTCAAACTCGATACGGCCGGCCATAGCGCTGCCGTCCCACGGGGTGTATTTTTGACGAATGCTTTCAGCAAGATTGGCTTTTTTTGTGCCTGTGCCGTAAAACATACACTTTATAAAGGTGGCTACGGTGGTTTTGCCGTCCTCATTATTGCCGAAAATAACATTAAGTCCGTCGTTAAGATTTAGCGTAAAATCTTTTAGTCCACCAAAAGCGGAGATATAAATTTTATTAAGCTTCATCGTAGTGTACCTCCCCGCTAAATGCCTTTATACCAATGTTTAGCGCGTATAGTAATTGCTCTTTTTCGTTTTCTTTGGCGCTTTCTATTTTAGTTAGCATATTTTTAACAAAAACACCTTTGAGGGTGTTTTCTTTTGATAGTGTTTCGTAATCCAATTTGATTTCGGTTTTGTCACGCAGTTTTGCAAAATATACCGAATCGTTTAGTCTGGTAGTGATTTCGGCAAGAGACAATCGCACGCCGTCATCAATACTGCCGACAAGTATAATTTTATATAGGTTATCGGCATAGGTATCGGGGTATTTTTCTTTTAAGTAATTTAATATTTGCTCGGCAATTTCATTAGACGTAGCAAGTCCGCTAATGTCAACATTTTCACATAGGTGCATTCTTTTGCAAACGGGAACAAACTCAAGACTGCAATTATCTTTTGAAATTTCACCTAAATATATGCCTTTTTCGCCTAACTCGTCAAAGCCCTGTCCTTCGGGACAACCGCAATATGCAATAAAGCTGTCGCCAAGCTTGCTAACTTCGGTTCGCTTGTGCACGTGACCGAGGGCAATATAATCCATACCGGAGGATTTTATAAAGTCGCTTGTTATTGAATTGTAATCCGAGCCCAAATCACTGCGCAACTCGCCGTGAATACACATAAGGTTTATAAAACTTGTATCGGGCTTAATGGAAAACACAGGCTCGCCCTGCATATAAACCTCTTTAAAGGATTTGCCATATACGCGTGTGTTAAGGTCTTTAAACTCTATGCAGTGGTCCTTTGTATCTATAACATAAAGGTTAGACGGCAAGCTATATTTTTTGAAAGGGGAGTCGGCATTTAGTGGATCGTGATTACCGGAAGCATATACGATTTTAACGTCGGGAATAGATGCCATACATTCGAAAACACGGTCAACAAATGACTTTTCAATGTTGTTAGAATTGAATAAATCACCTGCAATAAGCAGTATATCAACATTTTGCTCTTTTGCGAGGCTTATTATCTTTTCAAAGGTGATAAGTGTTTCAGCGCGACGGCTTTCGGCCAAAGTACCAAGCGAGCTTTCGGCAGCGCCTATATGTACGTCTGCACAATGTAAAATTTTAACTGAATTCATAAAAAATCCTCTTATAGTAATAATATATACACATTATAACACTTTTTTCGACATAATAAAAGGGTATTTTACCGAATAGTTATATTTTTTTACCGAACAGTTAAAATCTATTGAAAAGAGAGCTTTTGAATGATAATATACGCATGAAAGGAGGAATTATTATGAAATGCACGGTAATTCTAGATAAAACCCGTGAAGAAGAAATTGTAATCTATGCTCATCAAAAAAATGAAATGATTTGTGAAATTGAACGTATGGCACAAGAAAAGCCCTTACAAATGACAGGCTTTTTAAATGAAGAGATTGTAAGACTTGAGCCTCAAGATATATACTGCTTTACGGTAGAGGGCGGCAGGCTTTACGCCATAGGTGAAAATGAAAAATATCTTATTAAGGCAAGGCTTTATAACATTGAGGAAATACTTGATAAAAGCTTTATAAAAATAAATCAGTCAAGCATTGCAAATGTTAAAAAAATTCAAAAATTCGACGCGTCAATAAGCGGAACGTTAAAGGTGATTTTTAAAAACGGACACACCGATTATGTGTCGCGACGCAATGTTAAAAATGTTAAGGAAAGGTTAGGGTTATAGTTATGAATAAATACGTTAAGGAATTTTTGCACCGAGGATTAATTTTTGGCGGCTTTGGACCGATTGTAATGGCGATTATATATCTTATTTTGTCGTACAATATAAAAGATTTTTCTGCTGGCGGCATCGAGATTTTTACAGCAGTTTTATCAACATATGTATTAGCTTTTGTGCATGCAGGAAGCAGCGTGTTTAA
This sequence comes from Clostridia bacterium, assembly GCA_017513195.1. Classification (GTDB taxonomy): domain Bacteria; phylum Bacillota; class Clostridia; order Oscillospirales; family Acutalibacteraceae; genus UBA737. Next base: position 85,198 of record JAFXGM010000024.1, read on the forward strand.
CCAAATTGAGCATTGGGGTGTTATGAAGGGCCTGCTTTGCCAGTTGGTATCGCTATATGTTGCATATATCGGATGTTATATTATAAATTCGTGGATTGCGTTTGAAATTTCAGTTGTTGCAATATTTACTACTATCTTTGTAGTGGGTTATCTTGCTATATGGGGAATAGTTTATCTCTGCGTAAGAGGGAAAGCTAAAAAAATGAGTGAAAAATTAGTATAATTCGGTGGACATTTGTCTCTTTTTGTGATAAACTTAATTAAAATATCAAAAAGGGAGGCGAAAGTATGAAATTTTTTAAATCGAAAACCAATATTTTGTTTCTATTTATAATATTTCTGCTTGTGGCCTGCCTTTCGGGTGTTTCGTATTTTGCTTATGATAAGTATAATGATTACGTTGACGTTTCAAACGAGCTTGATGAAAATATCAGCGATTTAGAAGCGGCTCAGGAAAAGATTAACGGCTTGAATGAAAAAATTGCCGAATATGACGTTGACGTAACCAAAAGCGCACAGGAAAAGGCTGAACTTAAATCACAGCTTGATGCAGCTCTTGCTGAAAAGGCGAGATTAGAGCAAGAAAACAGCAGTTTAAAAACAGAAATCGAGCAACTTAAAATAGAAAAGCGTCGCAACGAGTTGCAAGATGCCATAAGGCTTAATAAAGTAAATCAAGCAGATACTGCCGAGAGCGGTATCTGCTATCTTACGTTTGATGACGGTCCGTCAAACAATACTCTAAAAATTTTAGATATACTTGATGCATACAATATAAAAGCGACGTTTTTTGTTGTGGGTACAGCAAAAACGCAGTATTTACCACAGATTGCTAATCGCGGACATGCTATAGGGTTACATACAAAAACACATAAATACGAGATGGTTTATAAAGATATTAACAGTTACCTTGAAGATATAAAGGGTATATCTGATATTGTTTACAGTAAAACGGGGATTCGTAGTAATATTATACGTTTTCCGGGCGGTAGCAGTAATAAGATAAGCTCTAACTATTGCAAAGGAATAATGACCGATTTAAGTAAGCGTATGCCGGAGCTTGGTTATTCTTATTTCGATTGGAATGTAGTTTCGGGTGATGCTGACGCGGCTGTTGTACCTGCAAATACTATTGCGACAAACGTTTTAAACAGAGCAAAGGGTAAAAAGAGCATTTGTGTGCTTATGCACGACAATGGCGGCAAAACCACGACAGTAGAGGCTTTACCGCAAATTATTGAGGGCCTTAAAAAAATGGGCTATCGTTTTGAGAAGCTCACGGCAGAGTCCTTTGGCTTTCATCAAAATTTAAATAATTAATAAAATCATTAAGGAGGATATTATGGAATATTTAATAGCTTGTGATTTAGAGGGTATTCATGGAGTAGTAGGTGAGCCAAACAAGGGACTTTTAAAAGAACTCCCAGATTATAAACTTGCTGTAACCAATGCCGAAAAGGAAATAAACGCCGCTGCGAAGGCGCTTTTTGACAGTGGTGCTACAAAGGTTGTTTTGTGGGACAATCACGGCGGTATGGGAAACGTTAATCGCGATAATATTGATAGCCGCGTGATACACATAGATATAAACGCTATCAAGGGATATCCTCGCTATGATTTTGCAAGAGAGCATAACTTTGCCGGTATTGTTTATATTGGCTACCATTCTCGCGAGGGCACGTTAAATGGCGTTTTGGCGCACACGTTTAGCTCGGTTGCTATTCAGTATATGAAGATTAACGGCAAGGCGGTAGGCGAACTTGAAATAGACAGTTATATCTGCGCAAAGCATGGTATTGCGCCTATATTCTTTTCAAGTGATGATATTTGTGTTGCACAGTTTAAGGAAACCGCACCTAACATAACAAGCGTTATTACCAAATACGCAAAGGGTAGAAACGCCGCTGACTTTATTGACGAAGATAAGGTGCTTGAGGATATATACAACGGCGTGTGTGAAGCGGTTAAAAAGAATAACCCACTTATCCCAATGACCACACCATTAGAATTAGAGGTTAGATATACCCGAATGGAACGCGCGGCAGAAAAGTTTAAGCTTGCAAATGATAAGAACATACCCGTAAGATACGGCGAGGACGCACACATATTGTTCTTTGAGATTGATAAAATAGACGATATACCATTCTTTACCTAAAAGATAAATTTTTATTTGGTGAAAACAATGAAGCTAAAAGCTAATGCAAAAATAAATCTAACACTTGACGTTTTAGGTAAGCGTGAGGACGGGTATCATCTTATTGATTCGGTATTTCAATCGGTATCGCTATGTGATGAAGTGACCGTTGAAAAAAGTGATGATATTACGGTGCAATGCAGTGATGACACGTTATGTGATAAATCAAATATAGCATATAAGGCGGCTATCAAATTTTTTGAACTTACTAAAATTTGCGGTGGAGCTAAAATAGTTATTGAAAAGCATATACCGCTAGCCTCGGGCATGGGTGGCGGTAGTGCCGATGCCGCGGCTGTAATAGTTGCTCTTAATAAACTGTATAATACTAATTTGTCGCAAGAAGAATTGTGCAAAATTGGTTTATTGGTTGGTGCCGACGTGCCTTTTTGTATAGTGGGTGGTACTGCACGTGTGGGCGGCATAGGTGAGCAAATGAGTAAACTATCGGATATTCCGGATTGCGCAATGCTGCTTATAAAGCATGGAACAAAGCTATCTACTGCAGATATGTACAAAAAGGTCGATACATATCCACAAGATAAATTTTATACTAAGTTGATGGTTGATGGTATAAATAACGGGGATTTAATCGCTGTGTGTCAAAACGTTTTTAACGCATTTGGTAGTGTTTGTGATAATGAAAAGTTAACACAAGATATAAATGAAACAAAACCTCTCGCCGTATCGTTGTCTGGTAGCGGTCCTACAGTGTTTGCAATATATAAAGATTTGGTGACTGCGCAAAAGGCAAAGGAATTATTAAAAATTAAAGGCTATAATCCAATAATTGCAACACCTACAAAAAATGGAATAATTGAATAAAAAAATTACTTCTGTCAATATTACTTATAGGAAAAATTTGACAGGAGTATTTTTATGAAAAAGACGGTTAGAAAAAACGTTGAATTAGGTGTGTTGTTTGGGCTTATTTGCGCGATAGTTTTAAATTTTTTGCATTTTGAAGCAAGATGTGACGAGCTGCGTCAAGGAGTGCTGCGACTTCATATTATTGCGAATTCTGACGATGAGGCAGATCAAAAATTAAAATTAGAAGTTCGTGACGAAATACTGAAAAGCTCTACCGATATATTTAAAAATTGCAACTCTACCGAGGACGCGATTATAACTGCAAGCGAAAGTATTGAAAGCATAAATAAAATTGCTAACAAGGTTATAAATGAAAAGGGCTTTTCTTACAACGCACGTGTGTCGGTAGAAGACAGATATTTTGATACAAGAGAATATGACGATTTTACTCTGCCGGCCGGTACTTATAAGTCGCTTGTTGTAGATATAGGTAAGGCGCAGGGTAAAAATTGGTGGTGTGTAGTATTTCCTTGCGTATGTGTACCAACGGCGCACGACGCAAGTCTATCAGACAGTGTATCAAATGAAGCGGCAGATACAGCAGAAAACGCCAAAAAATACAAAGTAAAATTTAAAACAGTGGAGCTTTACGAGAAAATTAAAAAATTATTTTCAAAAAACTGATATTTTTTAAAAATAATGCTTGCATTTTTGAAAGTTATGTGGTAGAATTCCAATGTTACAACGAAAGAAAGGGGTGACAAGGATGAAAGAAGGTTTACATCCTCAGTACGAAAAGGTAACAATTAAATGTGCTTGTGGTGCCGAATTCGAGACACGCTCAACAAAGAAGGACATCCGTTTGGACATTTGTTCTAAATGTCATCCGTTTTTCACTGGTAAGCAGAAGTTGGTAGATACCGGCGGACGTGTTGACAGATTTAAAAAGCGTTTCGGTATGGAAGATAAATAATTATTACCGCAATTCCGCAATCGGCCTACGGGTTGATTGCGGCTTTTTGTTTAAAATATATGTTTTGTGAGGTGAATTACGTGCAGGAATATATAACTATAAAAGATAATTTTACGGCAGAATATGAGGAAAAGCATTCCCGTTTTATAGCAGTTTGTTTTCACTGTGAAAGTGAACAGCAGGCTAGCGAAATAATTGCCGCTCAAAAAAGCAAATATTGGGATGCAAGACACAATGTGTATGCCTATCTTTTGCAGGATGGCTCTGCGCGTTTTTCTGATGATGGTGAGCCTCACGGCACGGCAGGTATGCCGATGCTTGATATTATAAAGGGTAGCGGTATTACAAACGTATTAGTGGTTGTTACCAGATATTTTGGTGGAATTCTGTTGGGTACCGGTGGTCTAGTTCGCGCATATAGCACCAGCACACGCGATGCTTTAAGTGGTGCACAAAAGGTTTTGATGTGTAGCTGCATCGAATATAAAATTGAATGCGATTATGGCAATTATGACCGCCTTTTAAGACTTATATCCGATTCGGGCGGAATGGTGCAAAATACGGATTTTACCGATAAGATTACTATAAACGTTATGTTTAAAGAGGTTGATAGTAATGCCTTTTTAGATAAGCTTTGCGAATCTTTTGCATCAAAACTTACGGCAAAACAAGAAAATAAAATATTTTTTCCATTTAATTTGTAAAAAATAGAGGATTTTTCGAAAAAAATTGTAATATATAATCAAGAAGGGGTGATCTTATGGAGAAAATAAGGGTATTAACCGAAAATTTAGAGAAAGAAACACTGTCACCTTATGCTACCTTAAGCACTGAATCGGTCGGCCGTGAAAAACAGGAAGAAAAGTGTGAGCTTCGAACCGATTTTCAGCGTGACCGTGATAGGATAATACACTGCAAAGCGTTTAGACGACTAAAACATAAGACACAGGTGTTTTTATCACCCGAGTCAGATCACTACCGCACCAGACTTACCCATACACTTGAGGTAGCGCAGATAGCTCGTACCATAGCAAGAGCATTGCGCTTTAATGAGGATTTGACTGAGGCTATTGCACTTGGTCACGACCTTGGTCATACTCCGTTTGGCCACGCAGGCGAACGCGCATTGGCAACAATATACCCCGGTGGTTTTACGCACTATGCACAAAGTGTGCGAGTGTGCCGTGTAATAGAAAAAAACGGCAAGGGACTTAACCTTACCCATGAGGTGCTTGACGGCATTATGAATCATACCAAGGGTGAGTGGCCACACACACCTGAGGGCAAAATAGTCCGCTTTAGCGACCGTATAGCATATATAAATCACGATATTGATGACGCTATAACAGCGGGCGTTTTTAGCGAAGAAAGTATTCCAATTGAGTATAGACAGGTTTTGGGCTTTAGAAAAAGCGAGCGTATTAATACACTTGTGAAATCTATTGTAGAAAATACCGAAAAAGACGACGTTAAGATGGACGAGCGCACACAAAAGGCGTATGAAGATTTGCATACCTTTATGTATGACAGCGTTTATCTTAATCCTATTGTTAAATTTGAAGAAACCAAGGTTGACGGAATTGTAAGCGGTATATATGATTATCTGCTTAAAAATCCCGACAAGCTTGATGATGAGTATAAACTAATCCGCGAACGCGAAGGTGTTGAACGTGCGGCGGTGGATTATATTTCGGGTATGACCGACCATTTCGCCGTTTCTATGTATTCGGACATTTACATTCCAAAAGAGTGGAAGGTTTAATGTACTGATTTTGGTGCAATCTATATGATATAAAGTATTACGAAAGGAGAGTGCAAATTGTATGGCAATACCTGAAGAAATTATTAATGAAATTAAATACCGAAATGATATTGAATCGGTTATGGCGCCGTATATTGACCTTAAAAGACGTGGCAAAAATCTTGTGGGTCTTTGTCCTTTTCATAATGAAAAAACACCCTCCTTTACGGTGTACCCTGAAAACGGGTCGTTTTATTGCTTTGGTTGCGGTGTAGGCGGTGACGTGTTTAGCTTTGTGCGTCAGATAGAAAATCTTGATTATATTGATGCTGTAAAGCTGCTTGCAGAACGCAGTGGTGTTACCATTCCGCAAGATGGCTACGACGATTCAATGCAAAAACTTAAGAACACGATATATGAAATAAATCGCGAAACAGCAAGGTTTTATCATACATACTTAATGTCGCCGGATGGCAAATGGGCGCTTGATTATCTAACGGGCAGAGGTTTATCGATAGATACGATAAAGCATTTTGGCCTTGGTGCTGCTCCTGATAGTTGGGACAGCCTCATAAAGCACTTAAAGGGACTAGGGTACAGCATTGCCGATATGATTCAGGCAAATGTGGTTGGCAAAAGCCAACGTGGTACTTACTATGACCGCTTTAGAAAGCGCGTTATGTATCCTATAATTAATATTCGTGGTAAGGTTATTGGCTTTAGTGGACGAGCTATGCCGGGTGAAGATAAAATGGGTGGCAAGTACGTTAATACGTCTGATACGCCTGTTTACAAAAAAAGTGAAAACCTTTTTGGTATGAACTTTGCCAAAAATCACTGTGACGAACAGATTATTTTGGTAGAAGGAAATATGGACGTTATAACGCTTCACCAAGCGGGCTTTGAAAACGCGGTAGCGGCTCTTGGCACCTCGTTTACCGATGACCAAGCAAAACTGTTATCGAGATATACGAAAGAAATTGTGCTTATAATGGACTCGGATGCTGCCGGCCAAAAAGCGGCGCGAAGAGCCGGTGAAATATTGCAAAATACCGGTCTTGAAATAAGGGTGGTTGTACTGCCCGACGGCAAAGACCCTGATGAATATATCAAAAAGCAAGGCGCGGCACGATTTAGGGCATTGCTTGACGGCGCTGTGAGCGAAATAGAATATAAGCTGCTTACAGCGGTTGAGGGTATTGACACTTCAAGCAGTGACGGTAAGCTGCAATATCTGTCTCGCGCAGCGGTAATAATTGCCGAATCTAGTGATGTTATGACACGTGACCTTTATATAGGTAAGCTTTCCGATAAGTATGGCGTATCGCGTACTGCACTTGAAAGCAAGATTAACGACATTAGAAAACAAAAATTCAAGCAGCGTGAAAAACGTGAGTTTGACGAAATTTTACATCCAAAATTCAGCAAAACCGACGTTAATCCTGAAAAACGTATGTATCCCGCGGCAGTAGCGGCAGAAGAAACGGTTATTGCAATACTGTTGCAACATCCCGATTTTTATGAAACCGCTTGCGAAAGATTAAAGCCCCACGATATGATAAGCGTGATTAACCGTCGCATATATAAATCGTTGTGCGAATGTATAGCAGCAGGAAGACATCCTGATTTATCATATTTTGGCGAAATGCTAAATCAAGCCGAAATGGGATATTTGGCATCGCTTGCCAATAGCGAAAAAGGTGATAAAAACGCCCTTATTGTATTAAAAGATAGTATCAAGGTAATATTAGATGAGGGTGTAAGAATCAAATCGAGCGACACAAAAAATATGTCGGTTGATGATTGGGCAAATAATTTACAAAAAATAATAGATGCAAAGAAAAAGGGGAAATAAAAATGGCTGACAACAAAGCAAAACAACCAACCGCAGAAGAACTTGAAAGACAGGCTGACGCGCTTTTGGAAGAAGACGAAAAAAGAGAAACTATTGATGATATTGAGGCAGCGCCCGATGATATAGAAAGCTTACTTTCTGACCCGGACGTGTTAGAACGCGATTTTGATGAAGAACCTACCGAGGACGAGCTTAAGCTTGAAGAAGTTGATCTTGATAATCTTGACGACGACACAGCGCTTGAAAATATGTCACTTGACGACCCTGTAAAGGTATATCTTCGTGAAATTGGTCGCGTGCCGCTTCTTACTTCAAAAGAGGAGGTTGAGCTTGCTGTAAAAATTACAGAAGGTGACGAATATGCTAAAAAGCGTCTTACCGAAGCAAACCTACGTCTTGTTGTAAGTATCGCAAAAAAATATGTTGGCCGTGGTATGTATTTCCTCGACCTTATTCAAGAGGGTAATGTTGGCCTTATTAAAGCGGTTGATAAATTTGACCATACAAAAGGCTTTAAATTCTCGACATACGCTACTTGGTGGATTCGTCAGGCAATTACCCGTGCAATAGCTGACCAGGCAAGAACTATTCGTATTCCTGTTCATATGGTTGAAACCATCAATCGTCTTAAAAAGGTACAAAGTCAGTTGCTTCACGAAAACGGATATGAGCCAAGTGAAGAGCTTATTGCAGAAAAGATGGACCTTACCGTTGAGCGTGTACGCGAGATTATGCGTGTAGCGCAAGAACCTGTTTCTATGGAAACACCAATAGGTCCTGAGGAAGATTCTCGTCTTATGGACTTTATTCGCGATGAGGATGCATTGGCTCCTGATGATGCCGCACTTAAAACAATTACAAACGAAGATATTGACGCTGTTTTGCACACACTTTCTCCTCGTGAGGAATCGGTTATTCGTCTTCGTTTTGGTCTTAAAGACGGCAGATGTCATACTCTTGAAGAGGTTGGCACCGAGTTTAACGTTACCCGTGAGCGTATACGTCAGATAGAGGCAAAGGCACTTCGCAAGCTTCGCCACCCCGTAAGAAGCAATAAGTTTAAGGAAAGATAAGGAATAATAGCAATGAAATTCACATATAAAACAAATGGGGTTTGTTCGCGCAGTATTGATATTGAGATTGACAACAATGTTATTGAGTCTGTTTCTTTCTATGGCGGTTGCAATGGTAACTTAAAGGGTATTGCGGAGCTTGTTAAGGGAATGAATATTGATGACGTTATTGAGCGTCTTGAAGACATAAAGTGTGGATTTAAAAATACGTCTTGTCCGGCTCAGTTAGCAAAAGCGCTAAAGGAGTATAAAGACGGACAGTAAAGATAGGGTGATAAAAGTGTTGACAGATGATTTAGATGTAAAAATTGCGGGTGATAAGCCGTCAGAGGACGTGCGTCGCAATAAGAATACGCCTGCACAAAGCTCGTCTGTAACCTCCGAACAAAAAAAGGCTGCCAAGGAAGTTGGTAAATTAGTTGCACAAAGCTTTATTCGCGATGCCGAAACCGAGGTTGACGAGGAATTTCGCGATTATGATATGATTGTACAAAGACGGTTGCTGCTTTCATTTGCTGCAACGGCAGGCTTTGAGCAGTATATAGGCGATGATACACTTGACGGTATTGCACAAAAAAGCTTTCTTGACACACTTAATAAGCATAGTGCAGAGCTTTATAAAACGTCGAGTGATACGGGCGCGTTTTCCTTTTACTATCTCGCGTTTCGTAGAGGCAGCGAGGTTGAGCGTCGCATAGGTCAAACCTTTGCAATGCTTTGCTTGCACGATGGCGATCCAATATTCCAAGAATTAGGTGAAGCGCTTTACTGCTGGTTTTTATCGGTAGTTCGCAAAGCAGTTGCAGAATGTTTTAATAAATAAAAAAGAGGGTTTTGGAGTACTCCAAAACCCTTTTGTTTACTTTTTGTTATCGTATTTATTATCGTTTTTATTGTTGTCATTTTTATTTTGATTGTTTTTATTGTCGTTTTTGTTCTGGTTTTTGTTCTTGTTGTCGTTCACAAAAATCACCCCGCTTTCAGTAGTATTATTTACTGATTACGGGGTGATTATTCGTTATTTGATTAGGAACAAATTTTTAGCATTTTTAGCGGTTAAATTTAAAATTTGTTGGGTTGTTGTACCGCGTATTTCGGCAATTTTTTGAGCGGTATATTTTATCATTCCGGAATGACACAGCTTGCCGCGATATGGCACGGGAGCAAGGTAGGGACAATCGGTTTCAACAAGTAACAACTCGTCTGGAATAATTTTTACCACGTCGGGTAATTTTTTTGCGTTATTAAAGGTAACAACACCGCCAACACCGATATACATACCAAGCTTGATAATTTCCTCTGCCATTTCAACACTGCCCGAATAGCAGTGTACAACGCCTTTTGGTTTATACTTTTTAAGAATTTCGAGTGTATCGCCGTGAGCGTCGCGATCGTGGACAAGTATTGGTAAATCGAGTTCTTTAGCAAGCAAAATTTGTCGCTCGAAAATCTCAATTTGCTGAGGTTTGTTATCGTCTACCCAATAATAGTCAAGACCAATTTCACCGATGGCTACGCACTTTGGGTGGGTGGCGAGCGACCTTATTTGCTCGATGGTAGTACCCGAGTCAATATTGCTTGGGTGAATACCAACGGCGGCATATACAAAGTCATTTTGTTCTGCCATTTTAAGCGCTCTTTTAGATGATGCTTCGTCGCAACCGCAACTTACAATGCCGCACACACCGTTTTGATGCATTTCATGGAATAACTCGTCACGAATACTGTCAAAACGCTCGTCGTCATAATGCGCGTGAGTGTCAAAAATAGGGTATGAGTTTATTAAATCGTCGCTATACATTATCTGATTTTGCATCCTTCGGGAATATTATCAACAAATATTACCTTAACATCGTCGTTGGGGCAGTCGGCCGCCAAAATCATACCGTTTGACTCTACACCGCAAAGTATAGCAGGCTTAAGATTTGATACAACAATAACGTTGTGACCTATAAGCTCATCAGGGGTATAATATTTTGCAATACCCGATGCTACTGTACGGAGCTTTCCGCTACCGTCGTTAAGTGTGAGTTTTAAGAGCTTCTTTGCTTTTGGAATTGGTTCGCAAGCCACAATTTTGGCAGTTGTAAGCTCTACCTTTGCAAAATCGTCGATTGATATTTCGGGAAGTTTTACGATGTTTGCAGCCTTTTCTGCCTCGGCTGCCTTTTTTGCCTGTTCAGCAGCGATTTCTTCAAGCACCTTTGGCATATCAATACGCGCAAAAAGCGGAGTTGCTTCGCCAACGGTAAATTCATTTACCTTGCCAAAGTCAAGTTCTTTACAATCACTGTTGATTTGTGCGGCAATGCTCTTACAGCTTGACGGAATAACGGGAGTGAGCATAATCGAGAGTAAGCGTATACCTTCAAGTAAGTTGTAAAGTACGTCGTTAAGACGGGGGAGAGTGCTTTCGTCCTTTGCAAGCACCCAAGGTGTTGTTTCATCAATGTATTTGTTTAAGCGCTTTGCAAAGTTCATTACGCATTCACATGCATCTGCGTTGCGGTAAGCGTCCATAAGTGAATAATACTTTTGAATTGTATCATTAGCTACTGCAATAAGTTCGTTGTCTAGTTCTTCACGTGTGCTTGGTGCAGTTACCTTGCCGCCAAAATACTTGTTGGTCATAGCAACAGTACGGTTTACGAGGTTGCCGAGTGTGTTTGCAAGGTCAGCGTTAAACTTTGTAATAAAGCTTTCATAAGTTATTGTACCGTCTTGTGTAAACGGAATTTCTGAAAGTAGGTAGTAACGAACTGCATCTATGCCGAAACGAGCGGCAAGCTCGTCAGCATAAATAACGTTGCCCTTTGATTTGGACATTTTATCGTCGCCTACAAGCACCCACGGGTGACCGAGCACCTGCTTTGGTAGCGGTTCACCTAAAGCCATCAAAATAATTGGCCAGTAAATTGTGTGGAAACGAACAATATCTTTACCAATTACATGCAAATCGGCAGGCCAAAGCTTTTCATATTGTTCACTGCTTCCGTCGGGGTTGTAGCCAACACCTGTGATATAGTTAGAGAGTGCGTCTATCCAAACATAAATTACGTGTTTGTCATCAAAGCTTACGGGCACGCCCCACTTAAATGATGAACGTGATACGCAAAGGTCTTGAAGACCCGGCTTTATAAAGTTGTTGAGCATTTCGTTTTTACGGGATTCCGGCTTTATAAAGTCGGAATTCTGCTCGTAATATTCAACCAATTTGTCTTGATATTTTGAAAGGCGCAAAAAATAAGCTTCTTCTTTAGAGTCGATAACCTCACGACCACAGTCAGGGCATTTGCCGTCTACAAGCTGACTTTCGGTATAGAAGGACTCGCAAGGAACGCAGTATTTACCTTCATAAGTGCTTTTGTAAATATCACCTTGGTCGTATAGCTTTTTAAATATCTTTTGAACCGCGTCCTCGTGATAGTCGTCGGTTGTACGGATAAACTTGTCATAGCAGGTATCAAGTGAGTCCCAAACTGCCTTAATATTAGCAGCAGCATTGTCAACAAATTCTTTAGGACTGATGCCGTCAGCCTTTGCATATTCTTCAATCTTTTGACCGTGCTCGTCAGAGCCTGTCATAAGATATACATCAAAGCCCATCATCTTTTTGTAACGGGCAATCATATCGGCAAGCACTATATCATATGCGTTGCCTATATGCGGCTTACGGGATGCGTAAGCAATGGCAGTTGTGATGTAAAATTTTTGTTTGTTATCCATAATTTATTCCTCCTAGGCTGACGGGTGTCGAACCGGTTATGGTTTCGAACGCTGCCTTTTGTTGATTATTGTATTCATATTTGTAAAACGGTAGCCTTACTGTAAATTTTACGATTTGCCTTTCGCAAAAGGCGGATGTGAGAAACTCTTTGACCTGCCAATTAATAATTTTTTGGGAGGGCGAAGCCGAAGAGGGCAGTAATACTGGCGTATTACAAACGATGAGGCAAGAAAAAACATAAAATTATTATTTGTCAGGCATGACGGGTTTGATACCCATCAGCCTACGGTTTTCGAATGAGAAAACCGATTATTGATAAAACGGTTGTGCCAAGTGCGTAAAGTAAAACTGTCGATGCCTGTGGCATTGATAAAATGCCTGAAAAAGCGGCATACACAAAGTAAAGTGCTCCAAGTACTGCAAATATTGAATAAAGTATTGTAAGCAAGCGGTTGGATTTATTGATGCCCGAGGCACAATTCACAATCTTTATAAAGTTAAGACCACTGCCGCGGAATATAGCAGGCGAAGAACAGATTTGCGTATCGGGAACAGCGTTTTTATACATATGAAGACCTGTGTTTGTCATTACTCTTACCGAGTCGTCATAAAGGCCAAAATAGTCGCACAGCATTGCTTCATTAACGTTAGGATCGCAATTTTCTACAAGTAGCAGTACACCAAGATCAGTAATTTTGTGAAGTTCTTTTTCAACTGCATAATCAACGTTATATTGTACTATAATAAGCGCACAAGCGGTAGTTGACGTAGCAACGTACACAGGGAAATAACCCTGGCGTAAAATCTTTTTGTCAACCTCAAGACTAGGAATATCTATTCCGTGAGCCTTCATAAGTGAACGGTTGCCTATAAATAAAGGTTCGTTGTCTACCCAGCCTGAAATACCGAGATTTTTTTCATATTTTACGGTATCGGAATCGGGAATAGAATAAGACGTGTTAGTGCCTGCAATTTCTTCAAATATAGGACGCAGCGGGCTACCGACAGCCGCGGTAAGCGAAGCCGCACGTAGTAAGATTTCGTCAATATTGTTATTTGACAGCACCTTCATATCGTGTAGTGTTATTGTTCCTTGAGGGAAAATATCATTGACGTTAATAACTGCGGCATTCGCGTTTTCAATTTTTTCGGCGCCGTAAATACCGGCAATCATTGCGCCTTTATCATTAAGCTTTTTAGCTGCCGAAGTAAGAGGTAGGGTGTCAATTAAAAATGCGGTCGGAATTGCTGCAATACCGGTAATGCAGGTTGCGGCAAAAACCGCACTAAAAATATTGTTGTTGCCGTCTAAAAAGTATGCTATAATTCCGCAAATCAAAGCAAGACCTAAAGTTACGTAAAAAATTATTGGTGTTTTGCCCGACATGGTAGCGTGATAATCATAGTGTTTGCAAAAGTTTTCAACAAAACCCGTCTTTTTGTGTGCGGCAATTAAAACATCACCATCAATTGAATTCTTTGCCATAGCAAAGGTGGTTGCAGAATCGTTTATAAGAGTAACAGCATTTTTAGGATTATCATTTGTAATTTTCTTAAGGCTGCTGTGTTTTGTTGATATAAATTTGAATTTGCATACTGTTCGAACAAAAAGAACAACGGCGCACAAGAAAATCATATGAAAGGCATCAGAATTTGTAAATGAAGCGGTAACACCAAGTGTTAAAGTAGATATTGCAAATAAAGCCGCCATAATATCGAATGTTGCACGTTTATTTAATAGATTTTTAAAGTCAGCGCACATATCAATATTAGCTGCAATTGATACAAATAAAAATGCCGAGCAGGTAACCATTGCATCTTTTGCATTTGCAAGTCTAAAATCGTGCAAAGAAGGTATAAAGAAAAGTGAAAGAGCAATAAGTGCAACTAAAGAAATAATTGCATCAATAAAGTATGAACGTTTTTTCTTGGCAAGCGATAAAAGCAACTGCTTTCCGCTTTTGGCGTCAGTATATTCTTCTTGTGGAGTAAATGCGTCAAAATCGGATTCTTCAAATTGAGGGGAAGAATGGCTTGATATATCCTCCGGAATTTGCTCGCCAAGATCAATATGCTTTGTGACGCTACTAATCGTTATATGATCGGTGTTTCCTTTGTTATCTTTTATAGGAGTAAAACGTATTGTAGCTGTATTGGAAATCGGGTTTTCGTTGGTAATGCCAACCTCTTGTGTGTCAATGTCAGAAATATCGGGCACACTGATATCGGGCAGCTCTTTTGCCTTTTTTTCTTCAAAAAGACTTTCGTAAAGCTTGCGGTTTTCACGGGCTTCAGAATCATTAACCATTTGTTCAAAAGCGGGGGTAGGCGTAGTGGCATTTGAATTGTTTTTTTGTGGTGTTGATTCGTTCTTTGTAGTTGCTTCTTGGGTTGGTGTTTTCTCCTTCGGCTTTTTGCCTAAATCATCTACTACAAAGTCAAGGCCATATTTTTTAGATAGGTTTTTCATGGCGGTTTCGCCATCGTTCATCAAAATTTCCGCAACGCTTTCAAGCTCGTAAAGCGGCTTTTGGTTTTCGGTTACGTCGTGACCTTGTTCGTCTATGGTATAACGCTTAACCTTTTCCATAAGAGTTTTGTTATCCTTTATTGTTGCGTCGGATACATCAATGTGCTTTGGCTTAAGTTCTTTTTGCGGCTTGGGAGTTACGGTTTTTTTGATGGGTGTTTCTTTGATTTCTTCGTCCTTTTCATTTGAAACGTTCATTCGCTTTTTGAGCGAATCGAGCGCATTGGTTTGTTTAGGAGTCTCGTTATCACCGAAAACCCAAAGGCCTGAAACCTCTTCGGGTGTCATAGCGTGAGGTGCTAGATTTTTATCACCCGATATTTTTATAGGCTCATCGTCGGTATTTATAATAAATCCGTTGTTTTCATCTTTTCGTTTTGAGAAAAATCCCATAATTATTTTCCCACCATTTTTATTTTAAATTTCTCTTTCTTACTACTTCGTACATTAGTACACCGGCGGCTACAGATGCGTTAAGTGAATTAATTTTGCCGCACATAGGAAGACTGATAATGCCGTCACATTTTTTGGCAACCAAAGTGCCAATGCCTTTACCCTCGTTGCCGATAACTATTGCACAAGGCATATCATAATCGGTGTTGGTATAGGCGGCACCATCCATATCGGCGCCAAACACCCAAATGCCTTTTTCTTTAAGCTCGTCAATAGTGTTTGATATGTTGGTAACGCGCGCAACCTTCATGTATGCCAAGGCGCCTGCCGACGTTTTTTCAACAGTAGCGTTAAGCGAGGCCGAACGACGTTTTGGAATGATTATGCCGTGTACACCGCAAGCCTCGGCTGTACGGATAATAGCGCCAAGGTTGTGAGGGTCCTCGATTTCATCACAAATTACAATAAAAGGATTTTCACTTCGCTCCTCGGCGGTTTTTAGTATCTCTTCTACCGTAGAATATTCCTGACTGGCTATCATTACGGCAACGCCTTGATGATTACCACCATTACAGTAATAGTCAAGCTTTTGAGGGCTGATTTCTTTGATAAGTATGCCGCGTGCGGCGCATTTTGCACGAATTGCTGTAACCGAGCCGCCCGTTACACCGTGTGCGATGAGCAGTCTGTCAATTTCGCGGCCAGAACGCAGAGCCTCCATAACGGGATTTCTGCCATATATGATATTACCTTGCTTTGAGTCAAGATTTTCCCTATTGCCAAATTCCATATAATCACCTATTATATAATAATACATAGTAATTATAACATACATAAAATAAAAAATAAAGGGTAAAATTAAAGAAAACGGAGGTAATTTTATGAAAATCAAAAGCGTTCAGGGTTTTGAACTTTTAGACTCGCGCGGCAATCCTACAGTTGCAGCAAAGGTGATTTGTGAAAATGGGGTAGAGGGCTTTGCTATAAGCCCGTCGGGAGCGTCAACCGGTATGTATGAAGCACACGAACTGCGCGATAATGACACTACGCGTTATATGGGCAAGGGCGTGAAAAATGCAGTAGAAAATATAAACACCGAAATCAATAATTTACTAAAAGACAAATGTGTTTTTAATCAGCGCGAAATTGACGATGCTATGATAAAATTAGATGGTACCCAAAATAAATCCCGCCTTGGTGCAAATGCAACCTTGGCGGTGTCATTGGCGGTAGCCAAAGCGGCGGCAAATGCCTTTAAAATGCCGCTTTATAGGTATCTTGGCGGTGTAAAGGCAACCGTGCTTCCGCGACCCATGATGAATATTTTGAACGGCGGTGCGCACGCAACGAATAACATTGATATTCAAGAGTTTATGATAATTCCCGAAGGTGCCCAAACATTTGCCGAGGGACTTCGTATTTGCGCCGAAATATATCATAGTTTGGGTAAGATTTTGAAGGAAAGCGGCTTAGCAAGCGGTGTTGGTGACGAGGGCGGCTTTGCACCAAATCTTGACAGTGATGAGGCGGCAATAGAGTTAATACTGCAAGCGGTGGAGAGGGCAGGGTACAGCGGTAAAATTAAGTTAGCGCTTGACGTGGCATCAAGCGAGTGGTATAAAGACGGAAAATATACACTTCCTAAACGCGATAAAACCATGACCGCGGAGCAGTTGATTGAATATTATAGTGAGCTTATCAGTAAGTATCCGATTATATCTATCGAGGATGGACTTAGTGAAAACGATTGGGACGGTTGGCAGGCTTTAACCCAAAAATTAGGAGATAAAATACAGCTTGTTGGGGACGATTTGTTTGTTACTAACCCTCAAAGACTTAAAATGGGCTTTGATAAAAACGTCGGCAATGCAGTGCTTGTAAAACCTAATCAAATAGGAACTTTAAGCGAAACATTAGAGGTTATTCGTATGGCTCAGCAAAATGGTTATGCAGCAGTTATATCACACCGCTCGGGCGAGAGTGAGGACACAACAATTGCGGATATTGCAGTGGCTACAAACGCGGGGCAAATAAAAACAGGAGCGCCATGCCGTACCGATAGGGTAGCAAAGTATAATAGACTTTTGATGATCGAAATGGAATTATAGGAAATAAGTATTTATTGACATTTTGTTCACTTTACTGTAAAATAGATAAGCAGTAGGGGCTGCAACCAATTTTGGTTTGCAGTCCTTTTTTACGGAAATTTTACGGAGTGATTGTAATTAGTATTTTTACAAACCGATTAGTTGATATTTTTAAAAAGCATCGTGAAATTATTATGTACGTAATTTGCGGTGCGGCCACAACGCTTGTAAGCATAGTAACATATTATTTGTTTGCAAAGTTTCTTTTTGATACAAGCAATGCGCTTGAGCTACAAATCAACAATATTTTGTCATGGGTTGTAAGTGTTTTGTTTGCTTATATTACAAATAAAATATTTGTTTTTCAAAGCAAAGGCTCGCCTAAAGCAGAGATTATAAAATTTTATCTTGCGAGGATAGCAACGCTTGTAATTGATATGGCATTAATGTATTTACTGGTAACGCTTTGTTCGTTTGATGATATGCTTTCAAAATGTGTTGTGCAAATTGTTGTTATAATACTTAATTATATATTCGGCAAATTAGTGTTTGCAAAGAATTAAATTTCAGGAGCGATTTTATGAAAAAGTTTGATACTGTGATAATAGGCGGAGGTATAGGCGGTCTTATGGCGGCTTATCGCTTGCGTCAAAATAATCCGGAGATGGCAATTGCTATAACCGAGCGCGGCAATGAGCTTGAAAAGCGTGTTTGCCCGGCAAGTAAAAACAACGGTTGTATTCACTGTAAAATTTGCAGTATTACAAGCGGTTATGCAGGCGCGGGTGCGTTTAGTGACGGTAAGTTTAACCTGGGTACTGCTTATGGCGGCACCTTGGGCGAAGAGCTTGGCGATGACACTGCCAATCTTTATATAGATGAGGTTGACAAAATTCTTAACGAATACTGCACTTCGGGTGTTCCAAAGGTATTTAAATCTAATGATGAATTACGTCTAAAATGCATACAAAACAACCTTCGTTTACTTGATATGAACGTAAAGCACCTTGGTACAGATAACAACTACATAACAATGCAAAATCTAATAGCGGCTATACGTGCATCGGGAAGTGAGCTATATAGCTTTTATGATTGCATCGACATTAAAAAACAAGACGGAAATTACGTGTTAAACTATGCTAACGGTGAAGTTTTTGAGACTAAAAATATTATAATTGCAACGGGCCGTTCGGGCGCTAATTTTGTGTCAGAGTTTTGTAAATCAAATGGTGTAAAAATGCGTTCTAATCATATAGATATTGGTGTGCGCGTTGAAATGAAGGATATTATTTGGCGTGAATTTTCTTCTAAAATTTACGAGCCAAAAATTCTTTACAAAACCAAGACCTTTGAAGACAGATGTCGTATGTTCTGCTTTAACCAAGGTGGTCTTGTATCGGCTGAAAATAATCATGGCATAATTACGGCAAACGGTCATTCTTATGCTCAGGCAGATAAAAAGACCGACAACTGCAACTTTGCAATTCTTTCAAGCATTCGCTTTACCGAGCCGTTTAATCAGCCTACCGAGTATGCTGAAAATATTTCTCGCCTTGCTAATATGATAGGTAAGGGCAACGTGCTTGTGCAGCGCTTTGGTGATCTTATTCGTGGACGCCGTACAAACGACCATAGACTTTCACAAAACACGGTAATACCTACACTTAAGGCAACAGCGGGTGATATTTCACTTGTGCTTCCACACCGTATACTTACAAATATTATTGAAACTATTTATGCGCTTGATAAGGTAGCACCTGGTACCGCAAATGATGATACCTTGCTTTACGGCTGCGAAAGTAAGTATTACTCTATTAGACCTGAATTTATGAATAAAAAGTTTGAGCTTATCGATAACGTTTATATTATTGGTGACGGCAGTGGCATCTGCCGTGGGCTTTCACAATCGGGAGCTATGGGCATTTACGTTGCTGACTGTATAACGGGAAAATAAAAAGGAAAAGTTGGTTGTTTTGTGCAGTCAACTTTTTTTTGACTTTATAGAGAATATGTGATACAATTAAATAAATATATGTAAAGCTGGTGTACTATGAATTCTTTTTGTGATGTAATAATACCAATATATAATGCTTATGATGCGACAGTTGAGTGCATAGAATCTGTTATTAAGAACACAAATTTTACAAAGGATAGGCTTATACTAGTAAACGATTGTAGTCCAGATGAGAGGATAAGTGTGCATATCAATTCTATTAAAGCACAGTACCCAAAGCTCAATATCGTTGTAATTGAAAACGAGAAGAATAAAGGTTTTGTTGGTACCGTTAATGTAGGTATGCGTTATTCTAAAAATGATGTGCTGCTTCTTAACAGTGATACCGTCGTAGGAAAAAACTGGCTTGACAAAATAAAAAACTGTGCCTATAGTCAGCCCAAAGTGGGCACTGTTACAGCAATGTCAAACAATGCTACGCTTGTATCGGTTCCACAGGGTCTTATGCGTAATGAAGTGCCTAATGACATAACGATTGATGAATATAATGATATATTGTCTGAATGTTCGTATCGTGATTATCCAGCACTGCCTACAGCTCATGGATTCTGTCTTTATATAAGACGTGAGGCGCTTGATACTATTGGATTGTTTGACGAGGAAAGTTTTGGCAGAGGATATGGCGAGGAAAATGATTTTTCATATCGCTGCATGGATTACGGATTTAAAAATCTTATGTGTGATGATGTTATTGTATATCATCTTGAGAGTCAATCTTTTTCTGAAGAACGAGAAAAAGTGCTTGAAAGTCATTTGAAAATAATCGAAGAAAGATATCCCGACTATTTTAAAAATAT
Organism: Clostridia bacterium; assembly: GCA_017513195.1. Lineage (GTDB taxonomy): Bacteria > Bacillota > Clostridia > Oscillospirales > Acutalibacteraceae > UBA737. The sequence goes on from JAFXGM010000024.1 coordinate 105,392, forward strand.
TGATAATTGGTGTAAAGCATTTCCTATAGATTATATCTGTAAAAACATAAATTATAACTTGAATTTAAGAAAAAAGAAAAATGTTTTGATAGTAATTCACGAATGGGATAATGTTATTGGTGGTACCACTATTCATGTTAAGGATATTGTTTCATCTTTATCGGAATTTTTTAATTTTCACGTTCTTTTCCCAAATGGCGAGGGATATGTTGTAGAATCATATTTTGGCAAAGAAATTCTTAGAATTACTATGCCGTTTAAAATGGGTATTACAGCAAAATACAACAGATTTAATAGTGAATATGGCAAAATGATAGACCATATTGTTCGTGCCTATGCGATTGATGCTGTGCACATACACCATATGTCCGGGCATTTTTTTGATATTGCCGATGTAACCACAAAGTATAATATTAATTCTGTTATTACATTGCACGATTTTTATTCTTTGTGCCCGTCTGTTAATATGCTTTATTGTAATGAGAAGTATTGCGGGGATATGACCGAAAAAAATTGTGCCGAATGCTTGATAAAATGTAACCGAGCATCAAACAATATAATTCCCGAATGGCAGTCTGAATGGAATAAATTTTTAAGAAAATTCAGTAAGATTATAGTGCCTTCTGAGGATACTAAAGCGAAACTTGCCAAAACTTTTAATGATGTTGAAATAACCGTAATTGAACATGGGGTAGAAAATTCAAAGGCAGATATTGTACCAGCGATTGATGGAAAGCTTCGCGTTGCTTTTATAGGTGTTATGTGCAGACATAAGGGCTCTGATATAATAAGAGATCTTATCAAAACTTGTAAAAAGGTTGAATTTCACACCTTTGGCAAAAGTGAGTTTTCAGATCTTAAAAAGAATAAATCTAACTACATATTCCATGGCCCATATAAAAGAGAAGAACTTAGTAAACTGCTTTGGAAAAACAGGATAAATATTATCTGTTTTATGCAAATTTGGCCCGAAACATATTCATATACTGTAAACGAAGCGGTGTCTGCGGGGGTTCCAGTCTTATCTTTAGACATTGGTGCCGGAGCAGAAAGAGTAAAAAAATATAATCTTGGCTGGGTATTGCCGCGAGATTCAACTCCGGAAGAAATAGCGGACAAGTTAATTCAAATTAATAAAAATGTTAGCGAATATAATACGGCAGTTGAAAATGTAAAAAAATATGTTTTTAAGTCTGTTGCAGAAATGGCAGAGGAATATAAGAATATATATGACGATCCCAACAATGCTGTACGTGTGGTTGATTGTGACGCGTTGAAATATCTTATAAAAGAAGAGAAAGATTTATATTCAAGCGGTTATGTTAGCAGTAATGCGGTATATGTACTAAACGAAATAATGAATTCTACAAAATGGAAGCTCATAAGTATGTTGAAAGTACCGCGTTTTATATCTCGTCCCGCAAAAGTTATTTTAAGACTAATTAAAAAGTTGGTAAAGAGGTAACAAAATGAAATTAGCAGGGGTTGTTGTTCTATATAATCCGGACATTAATGTAGAGGATAATATAAGGTCTTATCTTGATTCAGTTGATGTTGTTTACGCGGTTGATAATTCACCTAGTGATAATAGTGAACGATTTTCAAATGATAAAATAGTATATATATCCAATGGTGAAAACAGGGGAATAGCATATGCTCTTAATGCAGGCGCGCGTAAGGCTATTGCAGATGGATATGACTGGTTGCTCACGATGGATCAAGATAGCAGTTTTAGTGATGATGGAATCGAAAAAATGAAAGAATTCATCATTGATTGCAGGGAAAATAAAAACGAATACAATTATCAAAAAATAGGTCTTATTACGCCTTTTCATCGAACAATTTTCAACGAAAACGAAAATCCCCAAGGTATAGATAGTCCTGCGGTTGTAATGACATCGGGTAATATAATCAATCTTAAAGCGTATAAAGAGATTGGCGGTTTTAAAGACTGGATGTTTATTGATGCTGTTGATTTTGATTATTGTCTTAATTTGCGTGATCATGGATATGATATTTGGCGACTTACTTATATTGAACTAAAACATAATTTGGGTAATGTAGTATTTAAAAATATAGGCAAAAAACATATGTATAGTTTAAATCATAGCGCTATGCGCAGGTATTACATAGTAAGAAATCGACACTATTTTTATGATATGTACCATGAGCGTTGGCCAGATTTTTGTAATGCTGAAAAGGCTAGAACGTCTCGTGAAGCAGCAAAGATTTTTTTGTGTGAAAAACAAAAATATAAAAAACTTTTTGCTATGCTTAAAGGTTACATTGATTATAAGAGAGGCGTAAAAGGTGCAAAAAAATAAGGTTGTAAAAATAATATGCATGGTATTCGCTTTTTTGATTACTGTGTATGTAAGTTTAACATATATTTCGGTAGGGAATTTTAATTTAATTTCTTTTGGCAAAAGTACCGGTCTTTTGTTTTCTGAAAGCCAACCTCAAAGTTATAATAGAGAATATATAGTTGTTCATCAAAGCGTTAATGTAAGCGAGCCCAATGGGGTAGGGACGATATCGCATGATTATTCACTTTCTTTTGATCAGTTACCGAAAGATATAGTTGCAATTTCATTGAATTTTGACTCTAGCAAAGCGAGTTTGGGTAATGTTTCGCTAAATGTTCTAAGTGGCGAAAATAATACTTCTTTTAACATATCAACTTCTGCTAATACGTTACTAATACAGGCAGGAATTCAAAATGCTGATGAGATTAAAATTACTTCAAGATTTGATCAATATGGTGGAGCGGTTGTTAGTAATGAAGAAGTAGTTAGTATATCTTCCGTAAAAATCAATGCGGAAGAAGATATAAAACTTTTAAAGAAACAATTTTTATTTGATTTGTTAGAGAGTATGGTTGTTTCAGCAATTATTTGGTTGATAGTGTTTTTAATCTTAAAAAGTAAAGCTGATGCAAAAATCTTCAAAAATACTTTTTCTATTGAAAAAACTTTTTTGGTTACGGCATTGGTAGTCGGTGTTATATTTGCTTTATTGTTTCCGGTGTACCAGATTCCTGACGAGCAAACGCATATAAACATAATATATGAAGAATTAAATTGGGACATAAATATTAAAACGCAAGGTGATATTTCCAATTTTGCGGATACAATTCGTATAATAAGAAATTACGATGAAAAAGTTAATTTATCAACATATGTTGATATGCAGATTGCATCACCATTGCCCGACGATTTTTCGGTTCCTTCTATCAAACTTATAAGACATCTTCCACAAGCTGTAGGATTTGTATTAACCAGTCTATTAAGAATGCCATTGTGGATATGCGTTAGCTTTGCTGAAATTTGCGCAGTGATTGTTTATGCAATTTTTGGGTATTTGGCGGTTAAATTAATGCCTTTTAAAAAGGAATTGATGACAGCAATAATGCTTTTGCCAATCTGCTTGCAGGAATTCCCATCTTTGTCATACGATTCATTTTTAATGGCATCATATTTTTTGCTTTTTGCCTACATACTGCATGTTAAATTTACAAAGGAAGAATTCACGTTAATTGATGTCGCTATAATGGTAGCGTTGATTGCCGTTATAGTAATAACAAAAATACCATACGCGCTAGTTGCGTTACTTATAGTTACTATACCTGTTTCAAAAATTGATTTTAATTTTGGATTCTTTAAACTTAATGGAGAATTAATTAAAAAACGCAAAGTAGCATTTTCAATACTCGCAGCTTTTTTGATTGCAGTAGCAGCTGTGGGCGCAATTAAAATTTTGCCATATATATCTGAAGGAAAAACATTTATTGGTGCAATGTACGATATTAAAGCATCTATTAAATTGGTATTTCTGACGGTTAAAGCATATTTCGGCGAATGGCTTACACAAATTACGGGTGATTTAGGATGGTTTGACACGCCCGTAGCATTGATATTTACGGTTTTTGTTATTTTGAATTTGCTGTTTTTGAATTTATTTGATTATAACAATAAGTCAAAATGTCCCTTCGAAAAAAATCCATTTAAAAAAATTGAACTTGTAATAGTATTTGTTGTGGCTTTAGGAATGACCTTTGTTACTGTTCTTTCAATGTTTGGTTGGACAATGAAGGCATACGGAATAGATATGAATACTCTGACGACTTCCGAGGTAGCCAGTTATATGAATCAAATACCATATATCGGAGGATTGCAAGGTAGATATTTTGTGCCAATCATTCCTTTGCTGCTTGTTCCATGCTATTTTCCTAAATTTTCAGCGTCGATTCAAAAGATCAATTATAAAGCATATTTATGTGGATATCACCTAACAGTATATATATATTTGTTTGTTGTAGTTTTAAAACGTTATTGGATATAAAGAAGAAGCCTTGTTGCATACAACAAGGCTTCTTCTTTTGACTGAAAAACTGTTTTTTGACAAAAGTTTGACAATTTTTTCAAAAAACGAAATTTTCTTATTTACTTTTTAAAGTAAAAGTGTTATTATATATCCGTATGAGACTGTTTGAATGTTGCAGCCTCTCGAATAAAATTTTTGGAGGAATTTTAACATGGCAAGAAAGTTTAAAACCATGGATGGTAACAACGCTGCGGCTCACGTTTCTTATGCGTTTACCGAAGTAGCAGGTATTTATCCTATTACACCATCCAGCCCAATGGCAGACTATGTTGACCAATGGTCAGCACAGGGCCTCAAAAACATTTTTGGAACAAAGGTTAACGTTGTAGAAATGCAGTCCGAAGCAGGTGCTGCAGGTACAGTTCACGGCTCACTCGCAGCTGGTGCTCTTACTACAACATTTACCGCTTCACAGGGTCTTCTTTTGATGATTCCTAATATGTACAAAATCGCAGGCGAATTATTGCCTTCAGTTTTCCACGTATCAGCTCGTTGCGTAGCAAGCCACGCTCTTAACATCTTTGGCGACCACTCTGACGTTTATGCATGCCGTCAGACAGGTTTTGCAATGCTTGCTGAATCAAACCCACAGGAAGTTATGGACCTTGGTGCAGTAGCACACTTAGCTTCTATCAAGGGTCGCGTACCTTTCATCAACTTCTTTGACGGTTTTCGTACTTCACACGAGCTTCAAAAGATTCAAGTTTGGGATTTTGATGACCTTAAAGAAATGTGCGATATGGATGCAGTTGATGCATTCCGTAAGCGTGCTCTTAACCCAGAGCGTCCTGTAATGCGTGGTTCACACCAGAACGACGATATCTTCTTCCAGAACAGAGAAGCTTGCAACAAGTATTATGAAGCTCTTCCTGCAATTGTTGAAGAATATATGGACAAGGTTAATGCTAAAATTGGCACAGACTATAAGCTCTTTAACTACTATGGTGCACCTGATGCAGAGCGTGTAATCATCGCTATGGGTTCATTCTGCGACGTTGCTGAAGAAGTTATTGACTATATGATGGCAGCAGGCGAAAAGGTTGGTCTTATTAAGGTAAGACTTTATCGTCCATTCGCTGCTGACAAGTTTGTTGAGGCTATTCCTGCAACTTGTAAAAAGATTGCAGTTCTTGACAGAACAAAAGAACCAGGCTCACTTGGCGAACCACTTTATATGGACGTTGTTAGTGCACTCGCACAGCAGGGTCGCAAGATTGACTGTGTTATCGGTGGCCGTTACGGTCTTGGTTCAAAAGATACTCCTCCTTCAAGCGTATTCGCAGTATATAAGGAATTAGCAGCTGACGCTCCACGTCACAACTTCACAATCGGTATCGTTGACGACGTTACCAATCTTTCACTCCAAGAAGAAGCAGCTCCAAACACCGCTGCAGAAGGCACAATCGAGTGCAAGTTCTGGGGTCTTGGTGGTGACGGTACCGTTGGTGCTAACAAAGACTCTATCAAAATTATCGGTGACCACACCGACAAGTACGTTCAGGCTTACTTCCAGTATGACTCTAAAAAGACCGGTGGTATCACAATTTCTCACCTCCGTTTCGGCGACAAGCCAATCAAGAGCCCATACTACATCAACAAGGCTGACTTCGTTGCTTGTCACAACCCATCATACGTAATCAAGGGTTACAAGATGGTTAATGACGTTAAACCCGGCGGTGTATTCCTTATTAACTGCCAGTGGACTCCTGAAGAATTAAATCAGCATATGCCTGCAGAAGCTAAGCGCTACATTGCTAACAACAACGTTCAGCTTTATACTGTTAATGCTATTGATATGGCTGCCCAAATCGGTCTTGGCAAGCGTACCAACACCGTTCTTCAGTCTGCATTCTTTGCGCTTTCTGAAGTTCTTCCACGTGAAGAGGCTATCGGCTACATGAAGGAAAAAGCTCAGAAGTTTATGAAGAAGGGTAAAGAAATCGTTGAAATGAACGAAAAGGCAATCGACGCAGGCGCTAACGCTTACGTTAAGATTGACGTACCTGCTGACTGGGCTAACGCTACCGATGACAACGCTGCTGCTGCATCTGTTGGTGCAGACAAGCTCGTTAAGATGGTTGACAACATCATGAAGCCAGTTGGTCTTATGAACGGTTATGACCTTCCTGTATCTGCATTTACCGATCATGCTGACGGTACATTTGAACAGGGCGCATCTGCTTATGAAAAGCGCGGCGTTGCTGTAATGGTACCTGAGTGGAACAACGAAACATGTATCGGTTGTAACAAGTGCGCATTTGTTTGCCCTCACGCTACAATTCGTCCATTTGCACTTTCAGCTGACGAAAAGGCAGCTGCTCCTGCAGATATTAAGATTGCAGTAAAAGAAAAGCTCGTTACAAACAAGGGCTATTCTTATGCACTTACAATTTCTCCACTTGACTGTATGGGTTGCGGCGTTTGCGTTGGCGTATGTCCTACCAGCTCACTCAAGATGGTATCTCAGGAATCACAGCTTTCTGAGCAAGCAAGCTTTGATTACTGTGTTGCAAACGTAACTGAAAAAGAAGGTATTGCTTCAAGCGCTAACCTCATTTCTTCACAGTTTAAGAAACCGCTTCTCGAGTTCTCAGGTTCATGCGCAGGTTGTGCTGAAACCGCTTATGCTCGTCTTATTACACAGCTCTTTGGTGACAGAATGTACATCTCTAACGCTACCGGTTGTTCATCAATCTGGGGCGGTCCTGCTGCTACATCACCATACACAACAGACGCTAACGGTCATGGTCCTGCTTGGGCAAACTCTCTCTTCGAAGACAACGCAGAGCACGGCTTTGGTATGTACTTAGGTCAAAAGGCTATCCGTAACCGTCTTATCGACGATGTTAAGGCTATAGTTGACGCTTGCAAGGCACCTGAAAATGTAGTTGCTGCTGCAAATGCATACCTTGACACACTTAACGATGGCGACAAGAACGCTGCTGCATCAAAGGCACTCGTTGAAGCACTCGAAGGCTTTGACTGTGACTGCGATATGAAGAAAGACATCCTTGCAAATCAAGAGTACCTTTCAAAGAAATCTGTATGGATCTTTGGTGGTGACGGTTGGGCATACGATATCGGCTTTGGCGGTGTTGACCACGTACTTGCTACCGGCGAAAACGTAAACATTATGGTATTCGATACCGAGGTTTACTCTAACACAGGTGGTCAGGCATCTAAGGCTTCTAACATCGGTCAGGTTGCTCAGTTCGCAGCAGCTGGTAAGGCTATCAACAAGAAGAGTCTTGCTGAAATCGCAATGAGCTATGGTTACGTTTACGTAGCACAAATCGCTATGGGCGCAGACCAGAACCAGACACTCAAGGCTATTAAAGAGGCTGAAGCTTATGACGGTCCTTCAATCATCATTGGTTACTCACCATGCGAAATGCACTCTATTAAGGGTGGTATGGTTAACTGCCAGGCAGAAATGAAGAAGGCTGTAGATTGTGGTTATTGGGATCTCTTCCGTTATAACCCAGCACTCAAGGCTGAAGGTAAGAATCCATTCTCACTCGACAGCAAGCCAGCTACAACCGACTATAAGGAATTCATCCTTAACGAAGCTCGTTACTCATCACTTACACGTTCATTCCCAGAGCGTGCAAATGAGCTCTTTGACAAGGCTGCTGACGCTGCAAAGGCACGTCGTGCTCACCTTGAAAAGCTTGTTGAGCTTTACGGTAAATAATTAAGATTTTTAAAGTCTTAAATATAAAAATCCCACTATGAAAATAGTGGGATTTTTTCGTTGACTTTATGCGTATAAATGTTATAATTTGCTTGAAAGGTGGGTGCTTTTTATGGCGAAAAAATATGAAAGACTTGGCGTTATGATAGATATGTCGCGCAACGCTGTTATGAATGTGAAGGCGCTTAAGGAGTATTTAGTTCTTCTTAAAAAAATGGGCTATAACTCGGTTATGCTTTATACTGAAGATACTTATGAGGTAGAGGGTGAGCCGTTTTTTGGTTATATGCGCGGCAGATATTCGGTAGCCGAAATGCAGGAGCTTGATGAATATGCAAATAGTTTAGGTATTGAGCTTATTCCTTGCATTCAGACACTTGCTCACTTAAATCAGGCACTCCGTTGGGGTACAATTCCCGTTGACTGCAACGATATTATGCTTTGTGACGACGAACGTGTTTATGATCTTATCGACCGTATGTTTAAAACACTTAAAAAGTGCTTTAAATCACCGTATATACATGTTGGTATGGACGAAGCTCATATGTTAGGCCGCGGTAAGCACCTTGATATACACGGTTACGAAAATCCGGCTACCATAATTAAGCGCCATTTGGACAAGGTTTGTGAAATTGCTAAAAAGTATGAATTAAAGCCAATCATTTGGGCTGATATGTACTTTGGACCGTGGAACAACGGTGAATATGTTTTTATAGATGGTAAAAAGCAAGTGCCGCAATACGTGAAAGATTCGGTACACCCTGATGTTATACCTGTTTATTGGGACTATTACAGTGACAAGCAAGAGCACTATGACGATATGATTTATAATCACAAACAACTGTGGGATGACATTTGGTTTGCAGGTGCAGTTTGGGGTTGGCAAGGCTTTATGCCGCTAAACGAATATTCTATAAAAAATTCTGTTCCGGCAATTAACTCTTGTAAAAAGAATAAAATTAAAAATATATTTATTACAATGTGGGGCGATGATGGCGGTGAATGTCCGCATTTTGCTATGCTTCCATCTCTGTTGTATGTTGCAGAATATCTAAAGGGCAACACCGATGAAGAAAAAATCAAAGCAAAATTCAAACGTCTTACGGGTATAGAGTTTGATGATTTTATGCTGCTTGATAAACCAAATCAGGTAGATATGGATACTACGGCGTGGTTTCCACCAAACCCTGTAAAGTATATGTTTTATTCAGATTATATGAGTGACTTTTTAGACGTTACTGTTAGTGATAATGTGAACGCATACGAATATTATAATAATTTAGCAAAAGAGCTTTACTCGGTTGCTAAAAAAACACGAAAATACGGCTATCTTTTTGATACGGCGGCAAAGCTTTGTGAAGTTATGCAATATAAGTATGAAATAGGTAAAAAGACCCGTGCTGCTTACGAAAAAGGTGATAAGGCAGAGCTTGAAAAACTTGCTAAAAATGATTACATAAAGCTTGCTCGTAATATGAAAAAGTTTAGTCTTGCTTTTGAAAAACAGTGGTATAAAGAAAACAAACCGCAAGGCTTTGATGTTCAAGACCATCGTATTGGTGGTATGATACACCGTACCGACGCTTGCCGCAGAAGAATTTTAGACTATGTTGCGGGCAGGGTAGATTCAATTCCCGAATATGAAGAGAAACTACTTCCTATGTATGATAACAAAGCGACATATATAGAGCGTTACTGGCAGTACGCTACGGTAAATGTAATATCGCATTAAATAAACAAATTGTATTTACAAAAACATTTTAAGTGTTATAATATGTTTGAAAGGACGTGTTTTTATGGCAAAAAAATATGAAAGACTCGGCGTTATGATAGATATGTCACGTAACGCCGTTATGAACGTGAAGGCGCTTAAAGAATATCTCGTTTTGCTTAAAAAAATGGGTTATAATTCGGTTATGCTTTATACCGAAGACACTTATGAAGTAGAGGGCGAGCCATTTTTTGGTTATATGCGAGGCAGATACTCGGTAGCAGAAATGAAGGAGCTGGACGAATTTGCTAACAACATAGGTGTTGAGCTTATTCCTTGTATTCAAACACTGGCTCACTTAAATCAGGCACTTCGTTGGGGCACGATTCCCGTTGACTGCAACGATATTATGCTTTGTGACGATGAGCGCGTTTACAACTTAATTGACAAAATGTTTTCTACCCTTAAAAAGTGCTTTAAATCGCCATATATACATATCGGTATGGACGAAGCACATATGGTAGGTCGCGGTAAGTATATGGACCTTCACGGCTACGAAGATACCTTTTCAATACTAAAGCGTCATCTTGAAAAGGTTTGCGAGCTTGCAAAAAAATATGACTTTGTTCCGCTTATCTGGTCAGATATGTTCTTTAGACCGTGGAGTGACGGTTTGTATTGCGCAATTAAGGGCAGACATGAAATGCCAAAGGGATTTAAAGACGCTATTAACCCTGACGTTATCCCTGTTTACTGGGATTATTATAGTGACAAGGAAGAACATTATGATGATATGTTCTACAACCATAAAGCCTTTAAACAAAAAACTTGGTTTGCAGGCGGTATATGGGGTTGGCATGGCTTTACACCGTTTAATGCGCATTCTATTAAAAACTCTATTCCTGCGGTTGAGTCTTGTAAAAAGAACAAGGTCAAAAATATATTCTTTACTATGTGGGGTGACGATGGCGGCGAGTGTTCGAACATAGCTAATCTGCCGGCACTTTTCTACGTTGCAGAATATGCAAAGGGCAATAGCGACGAAGAGAAAATCAGGCACAAATTCAAGCGCCTTACCGGTATAGAATTTGATGACTTTATGTTGCTTGATAAGCCTAATCAGGTTGATATGGATTCTACCTCTAATAACCCACCAAACCCTGTAAAATATATGTTCTACTCTGATTATATGAGCGACTTTTTGGACGTCACTGTGCGTGATAATGTAAATTCTTTCGAGTATTACGATGATTTAGCCAAAAAGCTTTATGCGGTTGCTAAACGCAGTCGCAGATACGGCTATCTTTTTGATGCGGCAGCAAAAATGTGCGATGTTATGAAATACAAGTATGAGCTTGGCAAAAAGACTCGCGCCGCTTACGAAAAAGGCGATAAGGCAGAGCTTGAACGCCTTGCAAAAACCGATTATGTAGAGGTTGCAAAGGCAATGCGTAAATTTGGCGCCGCATTTGAAAAGCAGTGGTATAAAGATAATAAACCACAGGGCTTCGATGTGCAGGATCACCGCATTGGTGGTATGATTTACCGTACCGAAACCTGCCGCAAGCGTATTTTGGACTATGTTGCAGGAAAAATAGATTCTATTCCCGAATATGAGGAAAAGTTAATAGGTGCTTACGGAAATCAGCCGTCAAGTCTTTCGCAATATAAGGTATACGCTACAGTAAACGTAATAACACACTAAAACAAAAAGCGATGGATTAATCCATCGCTTTTTGTTTTATATTAGTTGGCTGTAAAGGTAAGTTTTGTGCCAACGGGAATATCTTCGAGCATATCTTTAAACGTTTGCGTGCATGATTTAACTGTTAAAGTGTTTTCATCTGTTCTTGTTAAAACGATTTGTGCAGTGCTTTCATCGAGTGCTGTTAGGGTAATAGTGTTACCGCTTTCTACTATTGTAGCTAAAGGAGCGTTGCTACCTCTGGCACACCAATATTCAACGCCTTGATAAACGATATAAGATTCTTTATAATCGGGTTCGTCTTTGTGATTTCTTATATCATCTTGAATTTCTTGCTCCATTTTAGAAAGTGGGTCTCCAACACCTACGCCTATTGAAAGATCACCAATAACATTTAGTCCTACTGAGTAATATGTACCGTTTGAAATATAAATTCCTTCCCAATAACCGTTTTTATTGCTTAATGGTGTAACGGTATAGTTGGGGTCGGCGGTTCCGCACACAGTGCATTTTCCTTCTCTAAAGTTGTGGCCCAACGCATTTCCGTCGGTTGCACCGCAAGAGCATGTCTTTGGCTTTGTGCAGGTAGCATTGGTAAACGAATGGGTATGTACTGGTTTTGTGGGCTTTGATGAAATGTTGTCGCTCTCGTCTTTAGATGATGTACTGTCTTGAGAATCGGTATTTTCAGAGTTGTTGTTAGTATCAATATCAAGTTTATCTATTGTTACGGTAATTTCAAGCTCTTTTGCCGCCGAATTTGCCGCTGTAGTGGCGTTTGTCAAAATATCGGCAGTATTTATTTCTTTGTCCTTTTTTTCAACGATTTCAAAATTGATATTGGCATTTTCTTTTACAAAGCCTTTATCGTTAGCGCTTGTAACAATATTTTTGATAACTGTATCAAGTTTTTGATTTTTGTAACTGATACTATCTTTTAATGACTCTGCATCCTTATTTACAGCCTCTACGGCTAAAACGTTCGAGTCTTTGTCAAGGTACAGTTTGAATTGTGGGTTTATGGTAACAAGTAAAACAGATGCGTAATTTTCAGGCTTTACAAAAGCGGTAGTGTTGGTTGATGATGAAACGGGTAAATCACTATTTGATGAAGAGGTATCTTTTTCACCACAACCTATAATTAGAAATACAAGGGAAATTGCTAAAACTAATGCTATGATTTTTTTCATTTTATACATCTCCTTTGAAGTATTACGCAAAACAATGTTGTTTTATGATTTAATTATATCACATATTTTGTTTTCATACAAGGTGAAAAAAAGGTGTATATTATATGGCGATTAACATCCTTATTTTATGCTTCTTAAATAATCCTCTAAAATTATTACTGCTGCTACTGCGTCAACCGTTTGCTTACGCTTTTTGCCGCGGACGTTATTCATACTTAAATAATTATGTGCGGTAATGGTGGTGCAACGCTCGTCCCAAAGGACTGTTTCGATGCCGCTTACTGTCTTTATTTGTTCGGCTATTGTGGCACATTCCTGTGCACGTTCGCCTAAAGAGCCGTCCATGTTTTTTGGGTAGCCTACTACAATACGTTCGGCAACATATTCTTTTGCCTTTTCGCACACCTTTTCAACAAGGCGCTCGGTGTTATATTCGGTTATAACGTCTTTGGGAAATGCAAACTGACAAGATGCGTCTGATACGGCAATACCAGTTCGTGCTTTGCCTAAATCAACTGACATTATTATCATAGTAACACCTCTTAATCCTTTGGTATTATGCGGCTGCGCTTGGGCATATATTCGGCCGGTACATGACTATGGTCATTGAAAAATTCAATGCTAATTTTGTCATTATCGTCAATTTTTATTAGAGTAACCGCGGTGTTTTCGTGCCAAGGAACATCTTTTAGACGGGTAATATCGTTATAAAGAATGCGACAGGTGAGACAGCGCAAAACCCCACCGTGAGAGGCTAATGCAATGGTTTTGTTGCGATTTTTCCGAGCAAGTGCCATTATCTCGTCGTAAATACGAACGTAGGCGTCGCGCATAGCTTCGCCTCCCTCGGGAGCAAAGTCTTGCGGATGATTGTTCCAAGCATCTGCAAGACCCGGGATAGCGTTAAAAGCCTCTTGCCATGGTCTGCCTTCAACAATGCCGCCGTCAAGCTCGGCTAAATTTTTGCGGGTGATGATTTCCAAGCCCTTGCCGTAAGCTATTGATTCGGCAGTCTTTTGTGCACGAATAAGTGGACTAGAATAAACCGCGTCAAGCTTTATACCCATAAAACGCTCTTTTAGATACTCTAATTGTTTAGTACCAATTTCGCTTATATCGCAATCGGTAGAGCCTTGAAAAAGTCGTTTGTGATTGCCCATAGCTTCACAGTGACGAACAAGATAAATATAAGTCATTTTTAACCTCTTTCGCATAGGAGTATCCCTCCACCGCTAAAGCGGTCCACCTCCCTTTAGGTAAGGGAGGCATAAGAGGAATTACATAATTTCTATTTTAATGTTATCGGGTGCATCGACTTGTACAATAGGTTTTTCGCCTGTGGTATCAAGCGATACGGCTATTACACCATTTGGAGTGACAATACTGCCCGATGCCTTTAAGCCACGTGTTGTTTTTACGGGGTTTATAATTACGTCAGTGTATCCTGCAGTACCTTCGCGCTGGCGAATGCCCAAAACACTTTGGAAAAGCTGACGTGCGCATGCGCCGAACATTGGGTGGTTGTGTGAGCATCTACCGTTAAAGTATTCCCAAATTGTTGTAGCACCTTGGCGCTTCATATAAAGGAAAGTACCGCGTTTTTCGCTTTTTAGCAGTGATAAGAAAACATCGGTATAGCCGTAATTACAAAGCACCTCACAAAGAATGTCGGTGCAGATAAATCCGGTGTTGAAATACTCAAGCTCGGTGTATTCTTGGGCCAACATTTTTACGGTTTCTTCGCCTGCAAGACCGCACCATACGGCAAATGCATCGCAGCCTTGACCACCACCTGCGAAATGACCTGTAGCGGCGTCGTAATAGGTGTCAACGATTGATTTTTCGGTGAGGGCACGAAGCTCTTGATAGTAGGAGATATCGTCGTCTTTGCCAATGATTGCTGCCATTTCTTCTAAAAGTAAAAGATTTTTAACAAAATAACAGCTGTTTACATAAGGCTCGGGAATTTCCATTTTGTCAAGAGAAGCCCAGTCACCAAGACACCAACCGCCCGGGTCTTCACTAGTTACAAGTCCGTTTTCAGTGTGGGAGAGCAAATAGCTAATCCACAGCTTCATACTGTCGTAACACTTTTCTATAATATCGGTGTCGCCATATTGCTTATAATAAGCATAGGGCACAATGGTTATGGCGCTACCCCAACCACCTGGACCACCGCCGCCGCCCATAAAGGGTGCGGTGTGTCGAATATGACCATTTGTATCCTGACAGTCAAGAATGTCCTGTATCCATTTTTTATAAAATTCGCGCGTGTCTATCATCATCATAACTGTCGGCGCGCAAATTTGACCATCGCCTGTGTAACCAAGTCGCTCACGGTGAGGACAGTCGGATGGAATACTGCCGTGCATATTGTCAAGCTGGGTGCGTAAAAACGCATCGTACAAAAAGTTTAGACCCTCGTGGTTTGAAGTGAATGTTGAGGTGACGGGTGTGTCAGCGTGAATAACATTTACTTCTACCTCGTCAAATTCACCCTCTATTTCAAAATAACGGAAGGCATACCAAACAAATTTTGGTAATAAAGTGCGTGATGCGCCATCGGTTATAAAGGTGTTTTTCATAATTTGAAGTTCACCGCTGCGTGTTGCTTCGTAAGAGCTTATGGTTGAAGAAAAATTAAGCGACTTATCTTCGTTAATATTTTCGGCAAAGCGAAGTGTAATTACACTACCTGCGGCAGCGTTGGTTTTAACGGCAACAACGCCGGTTATATTTTCACCGTTGTCAAAAATCTGTTTGCCGTCTATTTCGGCAATTTTAATAGGCTTGATTTTGCGAATAACCTTATCGGGTGTGCCAATTGCCTCGCTTAAAATAGTTTGTGCTGCGGGGAAAATATTAACCGCTTTTTCTTCTTGCAGCTTTGCGGTGTAATCTATTGTTTCGCCCAAATACATATTGCTAAAACGAATAGCGCTATCGGTATATGTTTCGCTGCCGTCAGAGCAAAGTTCTATCACACCGTTTTCGGTTTCTAAAACTATTTTGTAAATGCATTTTAAAACATCTCCAAAATACATTTTACCTTCGGCAGTACGTTCTTCTTGTCGATAAAAACCATTGCCAAGCTGAACTGAAAGCAGGTTTTCACCCCTCTTTAATAAATGGGTAATATCAAAATCGTAATAGTAAATTCTATTTGTTGTAGTACCGGTAGTTCCTTTGTGCGCGCAAAGGGTTAGGTCACGAGGTTCGTAGTCGCTGGCAACGGGTAAAAAGCAATAGTCGGTTACGGGATTATCATTGATTTTAGCCTCAAAATAGCCGAGACCTGTAATGATAATGTTTGCCTTTTTGACATTGTTTGCATCGAATCGGCGCAAAATAATTGGCGAAACGGTTTCGCTTTCGGCACCAATCCAAGCACAGTTGTTTAACCTATTCATAAAAATGCCTCCTTAAAAAGAAATTAAAACACCCATAATTATAACTTTGCCGTTTTTATGGGATTTAATTGTAAGAGTAACGTCTTCGGTTGTGGCTTTGCCTGTGTAAACACGGTGCCACATGGCTCTTGGCCAGCCAATAGCAGTGGTATTGCAAGAGCTTTTCATATTTAAAAAATCGGTTTCAAACGAGCCATTTGAATTAAAAAACTGAACATATACGCGACAAGCACCTTTGGGTACAATAATCTTGATATTGCCTTCAACATTATCACTTACAAGCGCGCCGCGCCATTTGTAGCTTATGTTTGGAATTCTTTCTTGAAATTCAAATCCACCGCGTGCTCTTTCTTTAAATTCGTAAGCGTACTGAGCATTAACTTTGTTAAACGTGTCAAAATATATCCAGCTGGTGTGAAGCTCATCTGTTATATATTCGTCGGTAAGTCTAGTGCTTTCGAGTACGTTATCAAGGTAATTTGCAATACAGGTGGCAATCAAAGTATGTCCGGCGTTGTTGGGATGAACTTCGTCAGGAGATAGCATTTTCCAATCAAAAACGGCTTGGCCGTCGGGGAAAATAGCATTATGATAACTAATTGCTGGCATATTATAATGGTCAGCAAGCTCTAAATGTATTTTTTGCAAACTGTCGCCGTTTTGATTTACAAGACATATCGGTATAACAGCAATTCCTTTTTCAAGGCAGCGACGAACAATCGATTCGTAGCTTTCGAATATCTCGTCTTTTAAGAGGAATGGTACGGCATCAAGGTCGTTTACAGAAAACTCTATTATTACTAAATCGGGACTGTAATTTAACACCATTTGGTCAAGGCGAAAGGTTCCTAAAAAAGAGGGTGTTGCGCCAATGCCTGCGTTAATACCGTTGATTTGTGTATTGGGAAAAGTTTCTTCAAACCAGTCGATAGTACGTTCAAAATAACATTTTTCGCCACTCAAATCATCGGTGAAAGCAGTCGCATTGTTTCCAATACCGTTTTGTGATCTTGCGTGAGCACCCTCGATAATAGAGCCGCCAATAGCCGCAATGGTTATAGTTTCGCCGCGCTCTGCTTTACAAAACACTTGACGAAGGCGATTATTGGTTTCGTCTTGATCAATGACGTAAGAGCGCAAAATAGCCTCTTTTAACGCCGTTTCATTACTGCCCAGAGCAAGGGCGAGCATTTGTATTATTTTATCGTATTTCGTATTTATTTTATAATCATTCACAACGAAACACCTCTATGTATTTGTTGCATTAATTATACAGTAATAATTTAAAAAAAGCAATAAAAATACAGTTTAAAAAATAACTATTGAAAGTTTGGTAAAATACTGTTAAAATATAGGTAAATTACGAAAAAGAGGTAGTATTATGTCTTGTTTACAGCTTGAAGCCGTAAAAAGCGGTGATATAGTTGCAGTAATGCATACTAATATGGGCGACATTGAGATTAAGTTGTTTCCTGAGCAAGCGCCCAAAACGGTAGAAAACTTTACTACACACGCAAAAAACGATTATTACAACGGTATAATATTTCACCGTGTAATTAAGGATTTTATGATTCAAGGCGGTGATCCAACCGGCACAGGTATGGGCGGTGAGTCGATTTGGGGACGCAGTTTTAAAGATGAATTTACCCCTGAACTTCACAACCTTCGCGGTGCGCTTTGCATGGCAAACGCAGGTCCTAATACCAATGGTAGTCAGTTCTTTATTGTGCAGGCAAGTGATGTTCCTGCGAATATGCTCGAGCAAATGAAAGACCTTGCCGATAATGGTTTTCCGCCCGAAATTACCGAAGCTTATGCTAAAATGGGCGGTACACCATGGCTTGATTTTCGTCACACTGTTTTTGGACAGGTTGTAAATGGTATGGACGTGGTGGATGCCATTGCAAACGTGCAGGTTGGCGCAGCCGATAAACCGGTAAACGATGTCGTAATTCTCGGCATAGATATAATTGTTAAATAAAAAGGAGTTTTTAATATGAAAGGTATTATTCTTGCAGGCGGTAGCGGAACACGTCTTTATCCGCTTACTATGGTAACTTCAAAACAGCTTCTTCCGGTATATGACAAGCCGATGATTTATTATCCGCTTTCCACCCTTATGCTCGCAGGTATTCGTGATATACTTATTATCTCGACACCTACCGATTTGCCAAACTTTGAGCGCCTTTTGGGTGATGGCTCACGTTATGGTATTAATCTTTCTTATGCTGTACAACCATCACCAGACGGTCTTGCACAGGCGTTCCTTATTGGTGAAGAGTTTATTGCAGGCGATAGCTGCGCAATGGTTTTGGGTGACAACATCTTCTACGGTAGCGGCTTAAAGAAGCATCTTCGCGAAGCGGCGGCTAAAGAGACGGGCGCTACTGTGTTTGGCTATTACGTTGAAGACCCAGAGCGTTTTGGTATAGTAGAATTTGACGAAAACGGCAAGGCAATATCATTGGAAGAAAAGCCAAAGAATCCGAAGTCAAACTACTGCGTAACAGGCCTTTACTTCTATGACAACCGCGTTGTTGAAATGGCTAAAAAGGTGAAACCTTCTGCACGTGGCGAACTTGAAATTACCGACCTTAACAAGCTTTATCTTGAGGACGATACCCTCAATGTTGTAACACTCGGCCGCGGCTACGCTTGGCTTGACACCGGTACAATGGACGCATTGGCTGAAGCTACCGAATTTGTAAAGGTTATTGAAAGCCGTCAGGGTATTCAGATTTCTGCTGTTGAAGAAATTGCTTACAAAAACGGTTGGATAAGCAAAGAAAAGCTTATTGAATCGGCAGAAAAGTATGGCAAATCACCTTACGGCGAACACCTCCGCAAGGTTGCAGACGGCAAGATACTTTACTAATTAGAAATACGAGTTAAATTAAAGACTCCGCTTTTAAAGTGGAGTCTTGATTTTTGTTTTTTACATTTGTATAATTAAATTATGAGGTGGTTTAATGCCAAAAGAAAACATAAAAGAAATCTTAACTAAAGATATTATAAAAAATGAAATAAGAAATATTTCTAAATTTACAATAATACATACCACAATAGAATTGGGTGCATTGTGTTCGCTTTTTATTCTTTTGTTATTTTTAAATATGGGAAATGATTTCGTTGTAAAACTTTTATTATTAGGGTGGACGGGATTAGTGATTGCTTTTTTAAAGTGTTGGCTGATTTATATTTTGGTTTACAGTATAAAAGCATATAAGGCTACCCAAAACGATGGCGTTAATATATTAGTTGAAAAATTGGTTGATATAAAAAATAACATACCAGATGGCGCTGATATAAGAATCAAAGCGCGTTTTAACCCTTTTTTTGCATCATTGTTCTTTGAGTCGGGTAATAGATACAGTATTCCACGGGGAATTAATTATGGATGGTCGAAAAAATATAGTATGGATAATCGTGGTGTGTTTAGAGCGTCAAAAATAGGTGATGAATTTTATTTGGCGGTTATTGGGAATAAAAAGGTGCTTCTTGCCTATAATACAAAGTTTTTTGAATTAAGGGATTGAATATGAGTGAAGAAAACAAAAAAGAAATTTTGACAAGAGAGATAATTAAAAAGAAATTAAACATTTATATTTTGCTAATATTAGGTTTACACTAATAATTTTAAGTATCTTTATTATTTGTATGTTTGGCTTGCGATTTACAACTGAACATATGTATAAAGATATTAAACATATTGAGGTTATATTTTTATTGGTAACAGTGGTGATTTGTATATTGTCAATGGCGTGCACCGGCTTTTATAAAAATGTCAAATATTTTTATAAAGCAAGTCGTGACGAATTTAAAATAGTGATTGATAGTGTTGTGTATGGCATACCGGGAAAGCATAGAACAAAATTTGAACATGAAAGTTCATCATATAAATTGTTTTTTTCTTCTTACGCTGAGTACGAAATTCCGGGTGGAATGAATTATAAATGGTCTAAAGAATTTTGTATGTTTAACGAATCTATATATAATGGCGCTATAAAAGGTGACGAATTTTATTTAGCGGTTATTGATAACAAAGAAATACCTATAGCGTATAGTAAAAAACATTTTGAATTGCAGTAATGATTTTACGGATGAGCATTGCTCATCCCTACGAATAAATTTGAGTTTTAACGTAGGGACGACCATTGGTCGTCCGTTTTTATTTTGTGTAAAAATTTTCTTGCTTTAATAAGCTAAACATTATATAATAAACACGATAAATGTTTTAAGGAGATATTGCTATGAGCTTTATTAACGATGATTTTATTTTAACCAACGAAACGGCTAAGCGTCTTTATCACGATTATGCTGAAAAAATGCCGATTATTGACTACCACTGTCATATAAATCCAAAAGAAATTTATGAAAATAAAAAGTTTAAAAATATTACTGAAATTTGGCTTGGCGGCGACCACTACAAGTGGCGTTTAATCCGTAGCAACGGTACCCCCGAAAACGAGATTACGGGCGATGCTGACGATTACACCAAGTTTTTGCGTTTTGCCGAGATGTTGCCACGTGCAATAGGCAACCCAATGTATCATTGGAATCATCTTGAACTTAAGCGTTATTTTGATTATGACGGAATACTCAGCGCAAAGACAGCCGAAGAGGTTTGGAATCTTTGTAACGAAAAACTCCAGAGCGACGATATGTCGGCTTGCAGCATTATAAAGAAATCAAACGTTAAAATGATCGGTACTACAGACGACCCAATCGATACGCTCGAATGGCACAAAAAGATTAAAGACGAGGGCGTGTGCGAGGCTTTGGTGCTCCCATCATACCGTCCTGACAAGGCAGTTAACATTGACAAAGACGGTTTTGTTGATTACATAAAAGCACTTGAAAAGGCTGCTGATATGAAGATTAACTGTGTTGCCGATGTTAAGGCTGCTCTTATTAAACGCCTCCAATTCTTCTGTGAAATGGGTTGTAAGGCTACCGACCACGGTCTTGACTATATTCCTTTTGAAATCGGCACCGAAAAGGAAATTGACGCCGCATTTAAGGCAGCTATGAAGGGCAAAGCAATCACTGCAAAACAAGCCGATATGTATAAAACCGCTATACTTGTATGTCTTGGAAAAGAGTATGCAAAGCGCGGTATTGTAATGCAAATTCACTATAGTGTTCAGCGTAATACAAATAAGGCAATGTTTGCTAAAATTGGTGCTGACACAGGCTTTGACACCATTTCAAACCGTCCTTGCAGCGAGGCACTCACTGCACTGCTTAATGCGCTTGCAATTGATGATTTATTGTCAAAGACCATTATATATTCACTTAATCCTCACGATAATGAGATGATAGATACCGTTATAGGTGCATTCCAAGGCACCGAGGCCGCAGGCAAAATACAGCACGGCTCGGCTTGGTGGTTTAGTGATACCAAATCAGGTATGGAAACACAACTTAAGTCCCTTGCTAACTTGTCACTTCTTGGCAACTTTGTTGGTATGCTTACCGACTCACGCAGTTTCCTCTCTTACACCCGTCACGAGTACTTTAGACGTATACTTTGTAACGTGCTTGGCACTTGGGTAGAAAACGGCGAGTACCCCGCAGATATGGAAACACTTGGACAAATAGTAGAAGATATTTGTTACAACAATGCAGCTCGTTATTTCGGCATAGAATAATAATTTAAGGCTCCCGTTCGGGAGCCTTTTTTATATTATAACAGGCTGTATTTGACGGCCGTCAAGCACGGCTTCAATAGTTTGCGGTATTTTGGTAAAATCGCAAATAAGCGAATTGTTTTTGCCCACGGGGTCATCTTGACCGTAGGGGACAAAGTATATGTTTTTGGTGTTGTGCAGTAGTCCAATGTTTTTGGCTGTGGCGCCTAATGCATCGTTTGTAGCGATACCAAGTATTACGGGCTTATTGTTGCGCAAATGGGCTTTAACCGCCATTGTAACTGACGTATCGGTAATGCCAAGTGCTATTTTTGAAATGGTGTTACCTGTGCAGGGAGCTACCACAATGACGTCAAGTAAGTTTTTAGGGCCTATTGGCTCTGCGGCAGGAACGGTGTGTATAATTTTTTTGCCGCAAATTTCTTCTACTGTTTTATTAAATTCGTCTGCATTAGCAAATCGTGTGCTTGTGCTGTAAGTAATTTCCGACATAATCGGGGTAATATCTATATTAAGTTTTGCAAGTTCTTTTAGCGTTTCTAACGACTTATTGATGGTGCAAAAAGAACCGCAAAATGCGTAACCAAGTTTTATATTTTGCATACCCATTCTCCTATAAGTTGGTGTGTTGTTTGTGCTATTATTTTTCCGGCGGTAAGCGGTGCAATTTTACCGGGAATGCCGGGTAGTTTTTGCGCTTTTATGCCGCTTTGTTTTGCTTTATCAAAATCGATACAGCCCTTTGTTGAAAGGTCATATAGATAACAGTTTTTAAGGCTGTTTAATTCATCAAAAAGTTTAACATCTATTGTGTTGAAAATTATATTGAAATCCTTTGCCTTTTTAGCAACCTCGCTTGTGTGAATGTATTTTATACCCAAGGCATCAAGATGCGCGAAATCGCGTGTTTTACGAGCCGATACGGTGACATCGCATTTAAGCGCTTTAAGTCTGTCTGCAAGTATTTTTGCTATGCGCCCATTACCTACAACAAGCACTTTTGTTTTCCACAAGCAAAACGGTGTATCGTTTATTGCTTTTGCAATAGCGCCCTCGGCTGTTGGAACGGCATTTAGAAAACAAAAGGAATCGAGTTTTAGATAATCAATGCAATTTAAATCTTTAAACTCGTAACCACAGCTTAAAATAAGAGCATTTTTGTTTGCCTTTTTTACATATTCAAGCGGTATAATTTTATTGGTTTGTGGGCAAAAAATATTTTTACCGTCACGCGTTGTGGGTACGGGTAGCAACACAACGTCGACATACTCAATTTTGCCATTGTCGTCTTCTTTAAGTCCTAAGCTATCTACTATGTATCCTTGATTTTTTAACTCGTCAAAGGCGATGTTCATGCGCAAATCGCCGCCTATAATTAAAATGTTCATACAATCACCTAAATAATAAGCACCATAAATGTAATTCAATACATTTTATGGTGCTTATGCCTCTTTAGTTACATATTAAATCTAAAAGTTTTTTGTGATTGTTAAGCTTTGGGTTTTCTATTGTTTTATCTAGTAGAAATTGCAATTTTTCACCAACTTGCTTACCGTTAAAGCCAAGCGAAATAATATCGTTTCCTGTAATGTCGAGGTGTGATATTTTATACGGCTCGTTAGAATTTATTATTTCTTTAAGTAATGACTTGTGGCTTGTAATATCAAGCTTTAAAATGGATTTCAAGTATTCAAAATAATCACAAACAATCTCGTAATCGGTGATGCATAATGCTTTTTTGATGCTTGTTTTATCTGTCTTTATTTCGTTTTTAATCAGGTAGGACAGCTTTGTGCAATAGTCCTTAAAAGCGTTGCTGCATTTAAGGGTATTAAGGGTATTTTGTAGGTTTGTGCTTGTAAGATAAAGCAGTGCAAACACACGTAAATCCTCTTTGTTTTGTAGTTTTTGAAGCACGGTCAAATCGGTGTTTTCAAGAGAAAAATCTAATAAAGCGTTTGTGTCAAGAAGGGGAGATATAACCGAAACATTGTTGCCACACGCCGCTTTTTTAAGTTCGGTAAAAATGCGTTCGGCACTTATGTTTTTAAGAAGCGGCGCACATTCTATTGCCGCATCAAACGTGTATTTTTCTATAGTAAATTCAATCGTCGCGGCAAAGCGAAAAAGTCGCAAGATACGAAGCGCATCTTCGCAAAATCTTGTTTTTGCATCACCCACAGCCTTTAAAGTTTTGTTTTTTATGTCTTCTTGACCGCCAAATAAATCAATCAAGCCCTCACGATTGTTATAGCACATAGCGTTTACCGTAAAGTCGCGACGGGAAAGGTCATCGCTTACGTTACGCACAAAATTAACACTTTCGGGGTGACGATTGTCGTTATACGTGCTTTCGGTTCTAAAGGTTGTAACTTCGATTTGTTCGTCGTCAATAATCACCGTAATGGTGCCGTGCTTTATACCCGTAGCAATCGTTTTTTCAAAAAGGCTTTGCGTTTCATCGGGCGTTGCGGATGTGGTAATATCATAGTCGTGAGGCTCCTTTCCACACAACAAATCACGCACACAACCACCCACAATATAGGCGCTGTGTCCGTTTGAAATAAGAGTATCAATCACGTATTCAATTTTTTGCGGTAAATTGAACTTCATTTTCTTGGACCTTTCTTAAAAAAGGGGTTTATTTTTTATATAAAAAATAGTATAATATAGATAACTATGATTATTTGAGGTGTTTTTATGAAAAAACAACTTAATTCTGATAAATCTTTTCTGACTGCACGCCACATTCATATGATTGGTATAGGCGGTAGCGGTATGTGCCCCATTGCCGAGCTTTTGTTATCAAGAGGTTACAAGGTTACAGGCTCTGACAGAAACGATAATGCGAATGTAAAACGTCTTCGCGAGCTTGGTGTAACGGTGTATAACGAGCACATTGGTAATAATATTCAAGGTGCCGATTTAGTAGCTTACTCTGCTGCTGTACCTGAAAGCAATCCTGAAATGGTAGCTGCAGGTGAAAATAATATACCTAAAATGGAGCGTTCAGAGCTGCTTGGTGCTATTACACGCTGTTATGATAACGTGATAGGCGTTAGCGGAACACACGGCAAAACCACCGTTAGTTCTATGATAACACAAATTCTTTTAATTAACAAGCAAAATCCTAACGCAGTTATAGGTGGCAAGCTACCAATGGCTAATTCATCCTGCGTGGTAGGCGAGTCAGAAACATTGGTTTGCGAATCGTGCGAGTTTGTTGACAGCTTTTTGCAGTTTTCGCCCGATATTACGGTGTTGCTTAATATTGATGACGACCATATGGATTATTTTAAGACTATGGAAAATCTTAAAAATTCATTTAAAAAGTTTGTGTCCATGGGTAAAATCTGCTATGCAAATGGCGATGATGCCGATGTAAAAGACGTTATATCGACACTTGATTCAAAGGTTATAACCTATGGTTTTGACGAAACAAATGACTATCACCCTCAAAATATAAAGCCGGGTAAATACGGTTATTGCTTTGACGTTGTAAAAAATGGTGAAGTTGTTGGTAGCCTCGAAATGCATGCGCCCGGTAAGCATAACATTTATAACGGACTCGTTTCTTTTGCAGTTTGTTATGATATGGGTGTATCGCCAAGCGGAATTGCAGATGCATTATCAAAATTTACCGGTGCCGGCAGGCGATTTGAGTTTATAGGTGAGTCTGAAGGTATTACGGTTGTTGACGATTACGCTCACCACCCAACCGAAATGATGGCAACATTGCAAGCGGCCAAAACGCTTGATTATAAAAAGGTTATTGTTGTTTTTCAGCCTTATACCTATTCTCGTGTAGCACTACTTCGTGATGGTATGATACAGGCATTGTCTGTTGCCGATAAGGTGTTTATGACGCCTATTGTAGCGGCACGTGAAGAAAATGTTTACGGTGTAAAATCCGAAAATGTAACCGATGCTTTGCCGGATGCTGAGGTTGTTGCCGATTATAATGAATTGGCCGATAAAATGATTGCAGCGGCAAATGATGGCGATTTAATAATAACAATGGGTGCCGGCGATATTTATAAGGTTGCACACATTATTCTGGAGAAGTTGGTATGACCGCAAAACTTTACGAAAAAGATGCATATATAAAAGAATTTACAGCTACCGTAATTGATTGTATATCTGCCGACAACGCTTTTAAAATTATATTGGACAAAA
Source organism: Clostridia bacterium (assembly GCA_017513195.1). Classification (GTDB taxonomy): domain Bacteria; phylum Bacillota; class Clostridia; order Oscillospirales; family Acutalibacteraceae; genus UBA737. The sequence continues at coordinate 131,312 of JAFXGM010000024.1, forward strand.
CCGCCTTTTTCCCCGAAGGTGGGGGACAAGCAGCCGACATTGGCACGCTTGGGAACACCAATGTTTTTGACGTGCAAATCGAAAATGGCGCTATATATCATTACACTAACGAGCCTATTGAAATTGGTTCCGAAGTAATTGGTAAAATTAATTATGACCGTAGATTTAACTTTATGCAAAACCACACGGGTGAGCATATTGTGTCAGGAATTGCCCATAAATTATTTGGTGTTAATAATGTTGGTTTTCATCTTGGTGAAGAGCTTGTAACAATAGATTTTGATAAGGAACTTATTCGCGAACAGCTTGACAAGATTGAGTATCTTGCCAATCAAAAGGTGTGGCAAAATCTACCTGTTAAAGCCTACCTTCCAACCGAAAAAGAACTCAAAAAAACCGAGTATCGAAGCAAAAAAGAGATAGACGGCGCTGTTCGTTTGGTCGAGATAAAAGATACCGACATTTGTGCTTGTTGCGCGCCCCACGTTAAAAACACGGGGGAAATTGGTATTATAAAATTACTTGATACCGAAAAAATGCGCGGTGGTATTCGGATTGTACTCAAGTGCGGAAATTTTGCACTACAAGATTACAAAAACAAATATCAAAATGTTTCTCAAATTTCTGCATTGCTTTCATCAAAACAAGAAAAGGCTTATGAGGCAGTACAAAAGTTAGATGAAAAATGTACTGCTGCTAGTCAGAAAATAACCGAGCTAAAAAAGAAAATTGCCGATATGGCAGTATCTGCTGCGGCGCAGAACGACACGTGTATTTTTGTAGACGGTTGTGACGTAAAAGAGTTGCAGTTGCTCGCTGACAAATTACATAAAAAGTTCGGTGGAATTAGGGCGGTATTCTCTGAAAATACGGGTAATTTCTCGTTTGCAATATGTGCTGGAGATGACGAGCTACAAGAGCTTTTTGCAAAATTTAAATCACAGTTTACCGTTCGCGGCGGTGGTCGTGGAGGCATGGTACAGGGTACTGTAGAAGCAACAAGTGAAAGTATAAATTTGTTCTTTGAATTTTAATGATTTTATGTTATACTAATTATTTGAGGTGTTTACATGGATTGGACCGAAATTACGGCAAAAGTGCCTACAGAAAAAACCGACGAGGCAGCTGCCATCGCAAATATGACCGTGCCTTACGGAATATATATAGAAGATTATACAAATCTTGAGGCAGATGCCGAGGAAATTGCTCATATTGACCTTATAGATGATGAGCTTGTAAACAAAGACAGAACTCACTCGATAATTCATATGTATATTGCCGAAAGCGATAATGCTATTGAGGCGGTGTCATATCTTCGTGAGCGTTTTACCGCTTGTGGAATTGATAATGAAATTAAGTGTGAGCTTGTTGATGATGCCAATTGGAACGAAAACTGGAAAAAGTATTTTAAGGCATTTGAAATAGGCGAAAAGCTTGCTATTTGTCCAAGCTGGGAAAGCTATGATAATAAGGATAATCGCACAGTTATAAGTCTTGATCCGGGTGCTGCTTTTGGCACAGGCAGTCACGCTACAACGTCGCTTTGTCTTGAAATTCTTGAAAAGCGTGTCACAAATGATACCACCGTGCTTGACATTGGTACGGGCAGTGGTATACTTGCAATCGCGGCTGATTTATTAGGTGCTAAGAGCGCTATTGGCGTTGATATTGATGCGCAATCGGTTAAAACTGCAATTGCCAATGCTGAAATAAATGGCGTGTCCGAAAAAACAGAGTTTTTGGTAGGAGATTTGGCTGAAAAAATAAGCGGTCAATATGATATTGTTTGTGCAAACATTGTTGCAGATGTTGTAATGCGACTTTTTGATAACGTAGCAGATTTTATGAAAGACGACGGCATACTTATAGTGTCCGGCATAATTGATATGCGTGCTTTAGAGGTTGAAAAATCAGCCATAGAGCACGGATTTAAAATTACTGAAAGTCTTATGCGTGAGGAATGGCACGCCTATGTGTTAACAAAATAATCTCTTTGGAGGAAAATAGATGCTTGAATTTGAGCAATTAAAATTACGCCTTATTGCTAACGAACAAGAAATAAAAGACCTTCGTGATGCAATAGGATATGACAAGCTGGTTCGTGATATCGAAGAATTAGAGCTTAAGCAAACGGCACCCGGTTTTTGGGACGATCTCGAAAACTCACAGGCCGTTGTACAAAAGACGGGAAAATTAAAAAATAAAGTAGAATCGTATGATAATATAGCATCATCATACGATGATCTTTTGGTGCTTATAGAAATGGCTGACGAAGAGGGAGATGCCACAATGGTAGAGGAGATAACATCCTCTATTGACGAACTTGAAAAAAATCTATCATCCCTTCGTCTTACAACATTACTTACAGGTGAATATGACGGTAATAACACAATTCTTACCTTCCACGCAGGTTCGGGCGGAACCGAAGCTATGGACTGGGCGCAAATGCTTGTTCGTATGTACACCCGTTGGGGTGAGCGACATGGTTTTAATGTTAAAATGCTCGACTTTCTTGATGGTGATGAGGCAGGTCTTAAAAGTGCTACCTTGCTGGTTGAAGGTGAAAATGCTTACGGCTATCTAAAGAGTGAATCGGGCGTTCACCGTCTTGTGCGCGTATCGCCGTTTGATGCTTCGGGCAGAAGACATACGTCTTTTGCATCTCTTGAGGTTATGCCTGAAATCACCGATGATATGGACATTGAAATACGTGAAGACGACATTAAAATGGACGTTTTCCGTTCGTCCGGTGCGGGCGGTCAGCATATTAATAAAACCTCATCTGCTGTACGTCTTACACACATTCCGACAGGTATAGTGGTTGCTTGTCAAAACGAGCGTAGTCAGGTACAAAACCGTGAGCAAGCAATGCGTATGCTTAAATCAAAATTGCTTGAAATAAAAGAACGCGAGCATCTTGAAAAGATAGAAGATATCAAGGGTGTTCAAAAAGAAATTACTTGGGGTTCACAGATTCGTTCATACGTATTTATGCCATATACTTTGGCTAAAGACCACAGAACAAGCTTTGAGTCGGGTAATATAAACGCCGTTATGGATGGCGATTTAGACGGATTTATTAACGCATATCTTAAAGCCGCTTCTAAAGGCGAGTTAAATAATAATTAAGGATGAAAATGATGAGAAAAATAGTTTCAATTTTAGTATTAATTGCTTTAATGGCAACCTTGTTTGCAGGATGTGGTAAGGGAAGAGAGTTTTTAAATAGTGCTGATATTAGCGACTATGTGGAAGTATGCGAATATAAGGGCATAGAGATTGATAGGGCTTCCAGCGAATACCAAGAGTTTTATGTATATTTTTTGTTTAGTGATATTTATCAGTACGGTGTATCTGAGGAAAACATTAAAAATTATGTAACATTTGACAGTTCTGCAGAAACAACGGTTGAATTTGGAGATATAGTAAATATTGATTATACGGGTTACGTAGGTGGAACTGCTTTCGATAAAGGCAGTGCTACGGATTCGGTGCTTTTAATTGGCTCTAAATATTTTGTTGATACGTTTGAAGAACAGCTTATAGGTGCAAAACCAGGCGAGACAAGAGATGTTAATGTAACATTCCCGGCCAACTATAATAATAAGGACCTTGCCGGTGTTAAGGCAAAATTTGTCGTTAAAATAAACAGCATTGCAAAAGAACCCGAACAATTGCACAAGGCACTTAAAATTGATACAAAAGAAGAATATGCAAAATCGTTGGAATTACGTACAAAAAGAGAATACTTATTAGATTATCTTGTTAAGAACAGTAAATTTAGTGATTATCCGGAAGATGATGTTGAAATTTTATATGAGGCTGTACTTGAACAATATAGTTTGACTTATGGCATCGATTTGAGCACAAGATCAAAGGATGAGGTGCTAAAAAACTATGTTTATCCGGTGATGAAGCAATATATGATTTTGTATTACATATATGACACGCAAGAGCTGGAACTTCTTGACAGTACAATAGAAAGTCAAGAAACAACCAATGCCGTAATTTCAGAGTGTTATGCAGTTTATGACACCACAATGAACTATCTTTTAGATAACGTAAAAATAAAATGATAAAGTTTTATAGTGCTAAAATTTACGATTTCACACAGGCAGACTATGCAAAAATGTATAGTCTGCTTGATTGCGCAATAAAAGAAAAAATTGATAAAAAGCACAGTGAAAAAGATAAACAATTATCACTTGCGGGTTATATATTATTATGGCGAATGGTCAAAGAAATGTATAATAAAGACACTGTAAAAATAACATTTAACGAGCACGGAAAACCGCTGTGCGACTTTTGCTTTTTTAGTATTTCACACAGCGTTGACCGCATAGTATGCGCCGTAAGTGACGCGCCCATAGGTGTAGATATTCAGCAGATTCGCGAAATAAAGCAACGTGAAAACTATAAGCTTTTAAGCTCTAAAGAAAGCATTTATGTGAATGAAAAAACACAAAATTTGTCTGGGCGATATATTGAAGTTTTTTCAAAAAAAGAAGCGGCAATTAAAATGTTAGGTTTAAGCCTTGGCGATGGTGCAAGCATTGATGTTTTTTCAAAAAAATATAATTTTAAAACAGAATATTTTGACAACTTTGTCCAAACAATTTGCACACAAAATGTTTCAATTGTGTAAACTTTGCGTTATTATATATTTATAATAAATATATTACTTGCAAAATGACGATTTTTGGTGTAAAATATATACGTATGTAACATAATATAGAAAGTGATGTGGGTTTATTATGTCAAACAGATTATTCCAAGCGGTAATACATCAGATGAAGGATGCCATTGATAAGACCTTTGGTGTTATGGATGCTAACAATACTATAATAGCTTGTAGCGAGCTTGGTAGAATTGGCGAGCAGCTTGATGTTTCAAGCGTTCCGGTAGCAGAAGGTTTTGTTGATGGAGGCTACACCTTCAAACCGGTTATTTCAGCGCAAGGTGCTGATTACACCGTATTTGTGGAGGGTACCGACATTATTTGTAATAAGTATGCAATTGTAATCTCGGTGGCTTTTGCAAACATTAAAAACTATTATGACGAAAAATATGACCGCGGTAACTTTATTAAAGATATCATTTTAGATAATATTTTACCCGGAGATATTTACATCAAAGCACGTGAGCTCTATTTTGATAGCGACGTTGCTCGTACCGTAATAATAATTCGTAATCTTGATTCAAGCGACGTTTCTGTTTATGAGGTTTTGCAAAATCTATTCCCCGAAAAAACAAAGGATTTTGTTATTAACATAAACGAAACCGATATTGCGCTTGTTAAAGAAACAAAATCTGATATCGACCGTAAGGATATTGAAAATCTTGCATCTTCTATTGCAGACACGTTATCGGGTGAATTTTATGTTCATACCGTTATCGGTATAGGTACTACTGTTAACAATTTGAAAAACCTTGCAAAATCATTTAAAGAAGCTCAAACAGCTCTTGAAGTTGGTAAGGTATTTGATACCGAAAAGACAATAATTTCTTATGACAACCTTGGTATTGCAAGACTTATTTATCAGTTGCCGACCACCCTTTGTGAAACGTTTTTGAAAGAGGTGTTCAAGCGCGGATCGATTGAAAATCTCGATCAGGAAACATTGTTTACTATTCAGCGTTTCTTTGAAAACAATCTTAACGTATCTGAAACTTCGAGAAAGTTATTCGTTCACAGAAACACACTTGTTTATCGTCTTGAAAAAATTAAAAAGATTACAGGTCTTGACCTTCGCGAGTTTGACCATGCGATTATTTTCAAAATCGCACTTATGGTAAATAAGTATCTTAGAAGCAACCCGATAAAATACTAATTGAAAGAGTGAAAATTTTATGGCTGAAGAGCAGCTACTTGAGTCTTTTGCAGGGAATACGGCTTTAGAACCTGTAATAGAGTTTAGGGGTGTATCAAAAACTTATCCTAGTGGTACGCATGCGCTTGAGGATGTTAATATAAGAATAAATAAAGGCGAGTTTGTTTTCGTTGTTGGTTCATCTGGTGCTGGTAAAAGTACCTTTATGAAGCTTATAATGCGAGAAGAGAAAGCAAATACTGGTATTATAAACGTAAACGGATTTAACCTAACTAAAATGTCGAGAAAAAAGGTGCCGTTGCTTCGCAGAACGATGGGCATTGTATTTCAGGATTTTAGACTTATTCCCACAATGAATGTGTTTGATAACGTTGCGTTTGCAATGCACGTTGTAGGTGAATCAGGTCGTGGTGTTCGTCGTGAGGTTTCAAAAGCGCTTAGCAAAGTAGGTCTTGGTGATAAAGCGCGTTCAATGCCAATGCAGCTTTCAGGTGGTGAGCAACAACGTGTGGGCCTTGCGCGTGCACTTGTGAATTCTCCTGACCTTATAATTGCGGACGAGCCTACCGGTAACGTTGACCCTAATATGTCTTATGAAATAGTAAACCTACTTACCGAGATTAATAAACGTGGTACCACCATTTTAATGGTAACTCACGATCATAATCTTGTTCGTGATTTTAAGCACCGTGTAATTATGCTTGATAAGGGCAGAATTATTGCTGACAATGCAGCAGGAGGTGCCGAATAATGAAATTTAGTAGCGTAAGATATCTTGTAAAAGAAGGCTTTAAGGGTGTTTGGGCTAATAGACTTATGTCGCTAGCATCAATAGGCGTGCTTGTTGCCTGTATGGTGGTTATAGGTTTAGCAATACTTATTTCTGAAAATGTTACAAAGGCCATTGGCAACTTGGAAAAAGAAAATGTTGTTATGGTCTATATGAAGGATTATAGCTGGGCACTTTATAGCGATACATTGGAAAGTGATGTAGAAAACGCTGAGGACACTTCAAGTGATGAAGCCACTTCCGGTGCTGAAAGTACAGAAAACAGCGATAACTCAGAAGATAATGCTTCAACCGAAGATGGTGCTGACAAGAACGGTATAAAGGACACCGACTACGAAATACATAACGATGAGGAAGCAGAAGAACTTCGTGCTAAAATAGAGGCTTTGCCTAATGTCGATAAGGCAGAGTACATTTCTAGTCAGTCCGGATTAGAAAATGTAAAAGAAAATATGCTTGAAGGACAAGCTGATTATTTTACCTTCCTTGACGATGAATATGGTAATCCTTTGTCTGCGGCCGTGAAGGTTACAATGAAGGATATGGCTCTTTTTGATGAAACTATAAAGCAAATTGAGGAACTTAACGGTGTTGATACCATACGTTCTCACGGAGAATTGGCTGAAAAAATTGATGCTATAAAGCAGGGAATTTACGTTGCAGGTTTCTGGATTATTGCAATCCTTGTTATAATTGCGTTGGTAATAGTTTCTAATACAATACGCGTTACAATGTATAATCGTAAGCTTGAAATTAGCATTATGAAGGCAGTAGGCGCTACCGACACGTTTGTAAGAATACCGTTTTTGGTTGAAGGTTTAATTATCGGTATTATATCTGCACTTATTTCAGAAGGATTGATATACTTCTGCTATCGTGTTGCTACCGAAAAAATATCTGCGATACTGGGAACTGTTGTTAAATTTGGAGAGGTTTCATGGTATCTATTGCTCGTGTTTATTGGCATCGGGTTGTTTGCGGGTGCGTTTGGTAGCGTTATTATGATTCGTAAGTATCTAAAACGCGAAGGAAGCGAATTTACTGCAATTTAATTTTGAAGAGAGAATCTAACAAATTGTTTTGGAGGATTTTATGAAGAAAACTTTAAAGCGAGTTATTACTTTTGTGCTTTGTTTTTCTATAGCTATTACGGCACTATCTGTTGTAGCGCTTACACAATCAGAAAAGAATAATTTGCAAAATGATATTGCTAATTTAAAAGAACAAGCAAGTGATATTCAAGCTGAAATAAATAAATTAAAAACTGAAAAAGCGGATCAAGCAGCTATTCTTGCGGCTATACGCAAAAAGATTGCAAATACCCAAGCACAAATTGATCGTTGCAATCAGGAAATTAATTCAATTAATACAAAAATAGCCGATAATAACAAGGCAATAGCCGAAAAAGAAAGTGAGATTGAGGCTGATAAAACTGCTTTTAAAAAGCGTATCAGAGCGCTTTATATGAGCAATTCTGAAAGTAACATTCAAATACTTTTGGGTGCTGAAGATTTTTCTAACTTTTTACAGCTTATGCAGCTTACTTCGTCTATTTCGGCTCATGATAAGCGTTTGATGGATGACTTAAAGGCAGAGATTGATGTTTTAAACGAAAAGAACAAAGAAAATGAAGAACTGCTTAATGATCAAATTTCAATTAAGTCAACCATAGACGAGCAACAAAAAGAGCTTGAAGCTCAGGAAAACGAGGCTGCGTCAATTTATAATGACATTGCCGCAGAGCAAAACGATCAGCAAAAGGATCTAAATGCTGTAAATGCCGAAATTAAAAAGTTACAAAAGAAATTAGAAGACGATATTGCCAATAAGCAGTATGCTTCTTTTATAAATCCAAATACCGGTTTGCAATGGCCTGTTAGCGGACATTATTATATTTCTGCACATTTTAAGAGCAATGATAAGGTTCATAAAGGCAAGCATAACGGTATGGATATTGCGGGTGGCAATATCGCAGGTCAACCTATTCGTGCTGCGGCCGATGGTTACGTAGATCTTGTATACAACGGATGCAGCCACAATTACAAAAAGTATGGCAACTGTTGTGGTAACGGTTATGGTAACTATTGCGTAGTAAACCATGGTTCGCTTAAGATTAATGGTCAAACCTCTAATTACGTAGCTTATTATGCTCATGCTTCAAAGATTATTGTATCAAAAGGACAGTACGTAAAGCAGGGTCAAATATTAGGTTACGTTGGAACTACAGGTTGGTCAACAGGTTATCACTTGCATTTTGGTATGCTTAAAAACGGTGGTTGGATAAATCCATATCCATTATTCTTCTAATAATATGTCAAAAACAAAAAAATCAATAGTTTTCTATATTTTAATGTTGGGCTGGATGGCATTTATATTTATTATGTCGGCTCAATCAGCAGTGCAGTCATCGGAGGTTAGTGGTGGAATTGTATCAAAACTAATCTCCGTATTTATAAAAGACTTTAATTCTTTATCTGCCGAAAAGCAGTTGGAAATTACCAATATAGTTACGGTTATTGTAAGAAAATCAGCACATTTTTTGGAATATTTTGTTTTAGGCATATTGTCGTTTTTATCAGCACGATATAATACAAAACACAAATATATAACAAAGATATTATACGCGCTTATAATATGTGTTTTGTATGCCGCCAGTGATGAAATTCATCAATATTTCGTGCCCGGTAGAGCATGCAGGATTACCGATATATGTATAGATGCCTTGGGTAGTGCAGTAGCTATCTTATTGGTAGCAGCGATTGCACGTCCTAAAAAAGACAAAAATCAGGTGGAGTCAATGAATAAAAAGAAGTTAATTGAGCAAAATTTTTTGCTTTTTGAAAACTTGCAAAAGACTCAGCGTGAACTTGCAGATTTAAAGCAGGTGCTTAGTCAAAATATGGAAGAAATTAATGCGCTAAAATCTCAGCTGGAAAAAAGCAAAGAAGTGCAAGCAGAACCAAAAGTCACCGAACCCATGCGACGATTAGAAGAAAAGATGATAGCAAATGCAGCGCTAAAGCCGGATATGGAATATGGTGCGCAAATTATCGGTAAAATTGTGGTATGTGCCGCTGAGTATAGTAATAAATTAACTGCTGGCGGAAATGATACGCACAAAGAACTTTTAAACTTAATTCTCGGTAAGACTGAAATTGCAAAAGCAGAGATTTTATCTGTAATAGAAAGTGCAGATAATTTTGATGTTAAATGCGAAAAAATCGATAAGATTGCCGATGCTGCAAAAGAGTATTTTGACAGTGTATTAGCTCAAATAATTTAAGATAAAAGGTGTGCTGTAGCACACCTTTTTATATTTAATAAAAAATTCATTTTTATTTGGTTGACATTGGAAAATAAGGAGATTATAATAAATGTTAGTTTGCTAACAATATTTTATGGTGGTGTTTTTATGGAGAAAGAACGGCAGCTTGGTTTTGAAATCAGAACACTTAATAACTGTGTAAAACGCTTTGTTCATAGCACAAGACCCCCCGAGTTTGAGGAGTCAACGGGTGTTCACGGTTGGGCTATAAGATATTTTTATGAAAATAGAAATAAAGATATTTTTCAGCGTGATTTTGAGGCGCGTTTTTCAATACGTCGTTCAACCGCTACAAATATGCTAAAGCTTATGGAAAAAAACGGACTTATTACACGTGAAAGTGTTGCTTATGATGCGCGACTTAAAAGAATTGTTCTTACCCCAAAGGCAGTTGAAATTCATAAAAAGGCCGTAAAAAACATTAAAAAGATAGAAAACACTTTAAAATTAGGGATTAGTAAAGAAGAGTTGGACGCTTTTTATAGTGTGGTAGATAAAATTAAGGCTAATTTGGAGGTAGTGGAATGATTAGAAAATTAGCAAAAAGCATTCGTGAATACAAAACTCCCAGTATAATCACAATGTTGCTTATGGTTGGTGAAGTTGTAATTGAATGCTTAATACCTTTTATTACGGCAGATCTTGTCAACGATATTAAAGCCGGTGTAGAGCTTAGCGAACTTTTAAAAACAGGTTTAATTCTTGTTGCTCTGGCGGTGGTATCGCTTTCTTGTGGAGGTATAGCAGCTTATACCTGTTCTAAAGCGTCTGCGGGTTTTGCAAAAAACCTGCGTCATGATGTCTTTACAAGAATACAAAAGTTCTCTTTTCATAATATAGATAAGTTTTCTACGTCATCACTTGTGACACGTCTTACTACCGATATTACCCACGTGCAAATGTCATATATGATGATTATAAGAACTGCTATTCGTAGTCCACTTATGTTTGTTTTTGCGATTATTATGGCGTATAAGATGGGTGGCAGTTTGGCGACAACCTTTGTTGTGGTTGTTCCTGTTTTGATTTTTGGTCTTTTGCTTGTGGCAAGAACCGCTATGCCTGCATTCCGTCGTGTGTTTAAGAAGTATGATAGACTTAACGAGTCGATTGAAGAAAACGTACGTGCTATGCGTGTGGTAAAGGGCTTTTCACGCGAAAAATACGAAACTAAAAAATTCACTAACGCAGCAACAGATATTTGCAAGGACTTTACAAAAGCTGAACGTATAGTAGCGCTAAACGGACCTATAATGCAAATATGTATGTATTTTAATATGATTTTTGTGCTCATCGTTGGTTCTAGGCTTACAATTTCAAGCAAGGGTGCTTTGCTTGACGTTGGTCAAATTTCTGCAATGTTGACATACGGTATGCAGATACTTATGTCACTAATGATGCTGTCAATGATTTATGTTATGCTTACAATGTCGATGGAATCTATGAAGCGTATATGTGAGGTTTTGGACGAAGAGCCAAATCTTCACAACCCAGAAAATCCAATTTATACTGTTAAAGATGGTAGTATAGATTTTAACAACGTAAACTTTAAGTATTCGAAAACAGCCAGTAGAAATTCTTTATCGAATATTGATTTGCACATAAAATCAGGTATGACGGTTGGTGTAATCGGCGGTACCGGCTCGGGTAAATCGTCGCTTGTACAGCTTATTCCGCGACTTTATGACATTACCGAAGGTGAAGTGCTGGTAGGTGGCATAGATGTACGTGAGTATGATATAAAGACACTTCGTGACTCGGTAGCAATGGTGCTTCAAAAAAATCAGCTTTTCTCGGGCACGATAAAAGAAAATCTACGCTGGGGTAATGAAAATGCTACCGACGAAGAAATGATAAAGGCGTGTCAACTTGCCCAGGCAGATGATTTTATAAAATCATTCCCTGACGGATACGACACGTATATTGAACAGGGCGGTACAAACGTATCGGGCGGACAAAAGCAACGCCTTTGTATAGCGCGAGCCCTTTTGAAAAAACCAAAGATTTTGATTTTAGACGACTCCACCAGTGCGGTAGATACTAAAACCGACGCATTTATAAGGGCAGGCTTTAAAGAATATATACCAGAAACCACAAAAATAATTATTGCGCAACGCGTAGCTTCGGTTATGGATGCTGATATGATAATTGTTATGGAAAATGGTAAGGTTGCAGCAGTTGGTAATCACGATGAGCTAATTAAAAACAGTGAAATTTATCGTGAAGTTTACGAACAGCAAACAAACGGAGGTGATTTTGATGAGTAGAGGACCAGCACCTCGCAATATGCCAAGAGGCCCCAGAGGAAAATTTAATCCTAATACCTTTAAACGCATTATTAAAATGCTCTTCAAATTTTACCCCGTAATGATGCCGCTTACAATTGCGTGCATACTTTTTTCGGCAGTAACTGCAGCATTGCCGGCAGTTTTTCAACAAAAGGTAATTGCCGATATTGAAATATTTATTAAAACAGGCGATTGGGAAGCGGCTAAAAGTGTAATTTTGCCTAAGGTGTTTATTTTAATAGGTCTTTACGTGGTATCAATTATAGCGATTACGCTTTATAATCAGTTGATGGTATTTATAACACAGGGATTTTTGAATAAGATGAGAATTCATATGTTTGAAACAATGCAAAAATTGCCCGTAAAATACTTCGATCAAAATAAGCACGGTGATATTATGAGTCATTATACTAATGACGTTGATACAATGCGTGAGCTTATTTCTCGTTCTTTGCCATCGCTTTTACAGGCTGCGGTTATTGTTATAAGCGTGCTTAGCATTATGCTTTACTATAGCGTTTGGATGACACTAGTAGTACTATTGGGTGTAATTACAATGGCTTTTGTTTCAAAAAAGGTTGGCGGTGGTTCTGCCAAATACTTTATGCGTCAACAAAAGGCCATTGGTAAAACCGAAGGCTTTGTTCAGGAAATGATGAGCGGGCAAAAGGTAATTAAAGTTTTCTGTCACGAAAAAGAGTGCAACGAGGACTTTGATAAGGTAAATAATGAATTATTTAATGATAGCTTCCGCGCACATGCCTATGCTAACTGCCTAGGACCGATTATAGGTAATCTTGGCAATATACTTTATGTTCTTGTGGCTACTGTTGGTGGTGTGTTGTTATTGACCCATGTGCCAAACATATCTATTGGCACACTTGTAAGTGGCAGTGTTGCAGTGCTTACTATAGATTTGGTTGTACCTTTTCTTAATATGTCGCGACAGTTTACAGGCAACATAAATCAGGTAACCCAGCAAATTAATACAGTTGTTATGGCAATGGCGGGTGCTGAACGCGTGTTTAATTTAATAGATCAGCAGCCCGAAGCAGATGAAGGCTATGTAACGCTTGTAAATTGCGAGGTTGACGAGAGCGGGAACATAATCGAAGCCGATAAAAGAACGGGTAAATGGGCTTGGAAGCATCCACATAGCGACGGTACCCTCACTTACGAATTATTAAAAGGTGACGTTACTATGACCGAGGTTGATTTCGGTTATGAAGAAGATAAGCTTGTTCTTCACGATGTATCGGTTTATGCGCGTCCGGGTCAAAAGGTTGCCTTTGTAGGTGCTACGGGTGCGGGTAAAACCACAATTACCAATCTTATAAACCGCTTTTATGATATTGAGGATGGCAAAATTCGTTATGACGGCATAAATATCAATAAGATTAAAAAATCTGACTTGCGCCGTTCCCTTGGTATAGTTTTGCAAGAAACCAACCTGTTTACAGGTACTGTTATGGACAATATTCGATACGGCAGACTTGATGCTACCGATGAAGAATGTATAGAAGCTGCACGTCTTGCGGGCGCTGATGATTTCATAACCAGACTGCCCCAAGGCTACGAAACACAGCTTTCTAACAATGGTTCTAACCTTTCGCAAGGTCAAAGACAGTTGATTGCTATTGCTCGTGCGGCGGTTGCCGATCCACCTGTAATGATACTTGACGAGGCTACATCATCAATCGATACGCGTACCGAAGCTATTGTGCAAAAAGGTATGGACAAATTGATGGAGGGTAGGACTGTATTTGTAATAGCGCATAGACTCTCAACCGTTATGAACTCCGATGTAATAATGGTGTTAGATAAGGGTAGAATTATTGAGCGTGGTTCACACGCCGATCTCATTGCACAAAAGGGCACTTATTATCAGCTTTATACAGGCTCGTTCGAGCTTGAATAAAATCAAAAGCAATCACGTTAAAACGTGGTTGCTTTTATTATATATTTATATATAAAAATATTGAAATATATATGTTTTTATGTTATTATAAATTGAATAATTATTTTCAAATTATGGAGGTGATATTATGTCTGTTAAAAAGTGGATTGTTGGCGCTCCCGACCGTGAAAAAGCAAAGCTTTTAGCCGAAGAATGTGATATTGATCCGTTTGCCGCTTTAATTGCTGTTGGTCGTGGTATAGATAACGATGGAGAACTTGAGCTTCTTATGAGTGATGAGCCGATACTTTGCGATCCGTTAGAGCTTGCAGATATAAGAATCGCCGCCGATTATATAAATAGTGCTATTACAAACAATACAAAAATTGCAGTGTTTGGTGATTATGATTGCGACGGCGTTGTTGCTACGTCTTTACTCTACGATTATTTAAAAAGCAGAGGCGCTGAAGTTGTTGCATATATACCCGACCGTATTGATGAAGGTTACGGTATGAATTGTGCTGCAGTAGATAAGCTTGCGTCACAAGGCGTAGGTCTTATAGTTACTGTCGACAACGGTATTTCATGTGCTAATGAAATAGAATATGCTGAATCTTTAGGAATTAAGACGGTGGTCACCGACCATCATCTGCCGCCCGAAGAATTACCAAACGCTGTAGCTGTGGTTGATCCGCATCGCAAGGATTGTCCAAGTACATTTAAAGATATTTGTGGTGCAGAGGTAGCATTTAAGCTTGTTTGTGTGCTTGACGATAAAGAACCTGAAGAAATGTTACCCCGCTATGCCGATATATTGGCGGTTGCAACCATTGGTGACGTAATGCCGCTTACAAATGAAAATCGTTCTATTGTTAAAGCGGGTATTAGAAAAATTAAGTCGTCATCAAATATAGGAATTGCCGCTATACTTAATATGGCGGGTGTTGACCGCAATAACATAGACGCGGGTAAAATATCTTTTGGAATAGTTCCGCGTATTAATGCGGCAGGTCGTATGGGTAGCGCATATCGTGCGTTTAAACTTTTGACCTCAAATAATACCATGGATGCGCTTAAAATAGCAGGACCTATAGATGACGATAATGTTCGTCGCCAGCAAATAGAAAAAGAAATTTTTAAAAGCGCCGTTAAAATGATAGAGGATAACGATTATCAATATAACAGGGTTATAGTAGTTTGCGGTGAGAATTGGCACTTTGGTGTGCTTGGTATAGTGGCTTCTCGTATATGCGAACGTTATGGTAAACCGGCACTTGTTTTATCTAGTGAAAATGGTGTGGCACACGGTTCGGGCCGTAGCTTTTCGGGATTTCATCTTTATGACGCCATAAATGCGTGCAGTGACATTCTGATTAAATATGGCGGTCACGAGCTTGCGGCGGGTGTTAGTGTCAAAGACGATAAAGTAGATGAATTTCGTCAAAATATAAATCAATATGCTACAACCAAACCCTTGGCAGTACCAAAGCTTAATATTGATTTTAGGCTTAATCCTGCCGGTATGAGCGTTGATATGGCATTTGCTATAAAATCGCTAGAGCCGTTTGGTATGGGTAATCCTGCGCCAATTTTTGGTATATTTGGTGTGACTCTTGAAAAAATAACAGCAATAGGCGGTGGCAAGCATCTAAAATTGCTATGCCGAAAAAACGGCAACGCTTTTCAAACGGTGTTATTTAGTGTAACACCTGAGCAGTTTTGCTTTATGCCTGGTGATATCATAGATTTGGCAGTTACGCTTGACACTAATTTTTATCAAGATAAATACAACCTTTCTATACAAATAAAGGCAGTGAAAATGGCGAATATCGACCAAGATGCATATTTTGAAGGCAAACAGCTGTTTGATGACTTTGTTTCGGGATATGATACCGATTATACCGCTATTTTTCCAACCAGAGCAGAGGTTGGTAGTGTTTATAAAATGATTACGGCAGGTCCTATAAGTGCGGAAAGGTTAAGACACGTTGAAACCGACATAGGTTATGGCAAAACACAGACGGCACTAAAAACACTTAATGAATTGGAACTTGTATCGTTAAATAATGGTGTTTGGGTTGGACACACCACAAACCAAAAAAGTGACCTTATGAATTCGGTTACTTATAAGAAATTATATGAAGGGGTGAATACAGATGAATGAAGCGGCAGTTCGCGATTATAATGAGCTATTAGAATGTATGAAAATTCAGGGCGGCAGTTATGACGTAGAGCTTATCAAAAAAGCATTTAATTACTGCGTAGATCATCATCTGGGTCAAAAGCGTCTTACAAACGAAGAATATTACATTCACCCATATAACGTAGCAAAGATAATTATTACTTTGGGTATGGATAGCCAATCCATAGCTGCGGCACTATTACACGACGTGGTAGAGGATACTGATGTTGAGATTGACGAAATCAAACGCCTTTTTGGCGATGATGTAGCGCTGCTTGTAGATGGTGTTACAAAAATAGGTAGGCTTAATATTTCATCTAAAGAGCAAGAGCAGGCCGAAAGTCTTCGTAAAATGCTAATTGCTATGGGTAAGGATATACGAGTTATTATTATAAAACTTGCCGATAGACTGCATAATATGCGTACCCTTGGCGCAATGCCGGAACAAAAGCAACGCGATAAGGCGCTTGAAACACTTGAGGTTTATGCGCCTATTGCTCACCGACTTGGTATTAGACCTGTAAAAGAAGAACTTGAAGACCTTGCCATTAAGCATCTTGACCCGATTGCATATAATGAAATTGAGCAGCTTTTGAAGGTGAGAAAAAATCAGCGAGTACAAATACTTGAGGACATTGAAAAACGAATAGAAACTCGTTTGGGTGAAGAACTTCCAAACGTTAAGATGTCTTTCCAGGGACGTGTAAAATCTATTCACGGTATTTACCGTAAAATGTACGTTCAAAATCGCGATTTTGACGAAATATACGACGTTTATGCCATTCGTGTAATCACCGACACTGTAGCTGACTGTTATAATATTTTGGGTATAATGCACGATATGTTCCGTCCTATTCCAAATAGATTTAAGGACTATATATCTACGCCAAAGCCCAATATGTATCAGTCACTTCATACCACCGTTATAAGTCGTGAGGGTGTTCCTTTTGAGATTCAGATAAGAACCTTTGAAATGCACCACACGGCAGAGTTTGGTATTGCGGCGCACTGGAAATATAAAGAGGGAATAACCGGTACAGACAAGTATATGGAAGATCAGCTGGCGTGGATTCGTCAGGTGCTTGAAACCTCTGACGTTTCGGGTGATGCGTCTGAAATAGTGCGCACTATAAAGGTTGACCTAAGCCAAGAAGACGTATTTGCCGTTACACCTCGTGGCGACGTTATAAATTTGCCGGTTGGTTCTACGGTAGTTGACTTTGCTTTTGCAATTCACTCGGCTGTCGGTATTAAAATGGTTGGCGCTAAGGCAAACGGTAAAATAGTACCAATAAATCACGAAATTAAAACCGGTGAAATAATAGAAATTCTTACTACAAATCAGGCGGGTCACGGACCGAGCCGCGATTGGATGAATATTGCGGTTACAAACTCTGCTAAAGCAAAGATTCGTTCTTGGTTTAAGCGTGAAAAACGTGAAGAAAACATCGTGCAGGGTAAGGATGACCTTGAGCGTGAGCTTCGTCGCAACAACATCAACTTTTCTGAAGACGAATATATTGAATACATTGATGATTTGGCTCGTCGTATGCATTTTACAGACGCTAATGAATTTTATGCCGCTATTGGTTACGGCGGTGTGCTTATTTCAAAGCTTTTGCCACGCATTAGAGAAGATTATACCAAGCGTAACAATGCGGCAAAAGCGGTAGAAATTAAAACCGTTGCTCCTAAAAGGCATGCTTCATCAGAAGGTGTTGTTGTTGAGGGCATTGACAACTGTCTTGTTAAGCTTTCAAAATGCTGCGCACCACTACCGGGAGACGATATTATCGGCTTTATAACACGCGGACACGGTGTATCTATTCACAAATGCGACTGTAGCAACGTACCAAAGGATATTTCAAACAGTGCCGAGCCTGATCGTTGGGTACACGCACACTGGGACAACGTAAGGAGTGAAAGCTTTACCTCTACATTACAGATTTCAGCCATTGACCGAGAGGGACTTGTAGGCGACGTAATGAACACAGCATATAATATGCGTATTGCGGTGCATCAAATTAATGCGCGTCAGTTAAAGGGCGGCAACAGCATAATTCATATCAATATCAGTGCAGAAAGCGTTGAACATTTACGCAGTATTATTGCCCGTATGGAAAAAATATCCGGTGTATTCAGCGTAGAAAGAGTGGTGCAGTAGTATGCGTGCAGTAATTCAAAGGGTTAAAAATGCATCGGTCGAAATTGATGGCAAGGTTGTTGGCAAATGTGGTGTAGGATTTATGATTTTGTTTTGCGCAGTTGATGGTGACACCGAAAGCGATATAGAGTTGCTTGCCAAAAAGACTGCAAATCTTCGCATCTTTGAGGATGAAAACGCTAAGATGAATAAATCCATTCTTGATATTGACGGTGAGGTTTTATGTATATCACAGTTTACATTGGCCGCTGATACTAAAAAGGGAAATCGTCCGTCATTTATAAATGCCATGGAGCCTGTGACGGCAGAAAAGTATTATAAAATGTATTGTGAAACACTGAAATCAAACGGCATTAAAAACGTAGAAACCGGTGAATTTGGTGCCGATATGCAGGTTTCACTTGTAAACGACGGACCGGTTACTATCATTTTAGACACAGATATATGGAATAAAAAGGGATAAATATGGAAGTTAAACTTTTACTTAAAGGGCATCTTGCTACCTATTCTAACTGCTATGGTGTGTTGACTGATAAAGCAGCTATTGTAGTTGATCCCGGAAAATACACCTTGGAACTTGCAGATTTTTTAAAAAGCAATGCCGATAAAACCCGTCTTATTCTTATAACCCACGCGCATTACGATCACATTGGCGGTGCGTTAGAGCTTAGAGAAAAGACCGGTGTTAAGATTGCAATAGGTAAAAATGAGGAATTTGCGTTGTCTGACAAAGCGTTTAATCTATCGGGCAGATTTACACCCGCAATTCCTGCGTTCAACGCTGACTATACGATTGAGGATGAAGAAGAGTTTACGGTAGGTGATATTACCGTAAAGGCTTTTGAAACTCCCGGTCATACGGTGGGCGGTATGTGCTATCTTATGAACGATAATTTGTTTAGTGGTGATATGCTGTTTTACGAAACTGTTGGCAGGGTTGACCTGCCGGGTGGCGACATTAACGAAATGAAGCAGTCACTCGATAGAATGATGTGGATTTTTGATGATGAAATAAAGGTTTATTCAGGACACGGTGAGGAAACAACTATTGGTCACGAAAGAAAATATAATCCTTATTTGAGGTAAAAAATGAAGTTATGTAACATAGGTCACCAGTTTGACTATGAAATGGAAAAATTAATACGTCTTTTTTTGCCCTTTGAAAAGATTGAGGTTTTGCACACCGAAGAAACGGGCGAAAATATTGCCGTTTGTAAGGTGTTATATGATGGTGACGATACTGTAGTAACCGTTAAATTGACGTTAGATAACGGCGAGGCCCAGTTTTCTGCAGTGGTTGATAAAAGTATTTTAGACCAAAGAAAAGAAACCCAGCACGAGCTAGGTCGTCAGCTTTTTTACTGTTTTGAAAAACTAATGGGTTACAGACCAGATTGGGGAATACTAACCGGTGTGCGACCTGCAAAGTTGTTTTTACGTTATTGGAACGAATATGGTGCTGAATATGCCGAAAACTTTTTTAAAAATAAATTTTTGGTGAGTGAACAAAAACTTGCATTATGCAAAAAAACGGTAAAGAGCGAAGAAAATATTATTTCTTTATCTTGTGATAATTCTTTTAGCCTTTACTTATCAATACCGTTTTGCCCTACAAGATGCTCATATTGCTCGTTTGTATCACATTCTATTGAAAGGGCAAAGGACATAATTCCGCAGTATGTAGAGTTGTTATGTCGTGAGCTTGAAATAACCGCAGAAATTGCTAAAAAATTAAATTTAAAGCTTGAGACCATTTATATGGGCGGCGGTACACCGACAACACTTACTGCCGAGCAGTTAGACCAGGTGCTTGGCACGGTGAGAAATAATTTTGATATGTCTGCTGTTCGCGAGTTTACGGTAGAGGCCGGCAGACCTGATACTATTACCAAAGAAAAGCTGTTGGCTATAAAGAAAAACGGAGTTACACGTATTAGTATAAATCCGCAAACTATGAATGATGGTGTGCTTGAGTGCATAGGCAGAAAGCATACTGCGCAAGATACAGTTGACGCCTTTAATTTAGCGCGCGAAATAGGTTTTGATAATATAAATATGGATTTAATTGCAGGATTGCCGAGTGATACGTTTGACAGCTTTAAATCTACAATGGAAGAAATTTTAAAGCTTTACCCTGAAAGTGTTACGGTACATTCGCTTTCGATGAAGCGCGCATCAACACTGAACACTACAGGTCAGCATGACGAAATTAAAATGGGTAGTGAAGCTGCAAAAATGGTAAACTATTCTCGCGAGGTTTTAAGCGAAAACGGTATTATGCCATACTATATGTATAGACAAAGCAAGACGGTTGGAAACCTTGAAAACGTTGGTTATGCAAAGCCCGGTTTTGAAGGACTTTATAACGTTTATATTATGGATGAAACCCACACAATACTTGCGTGTGGTGCTTCGGCTGTAACCAAGCTTAAAGACAAAGAAAGCAAAAACATAAAAAGAATTTTTAATTTTAAGTATCCTTATGAATATATAAATGGGTTTCATGAACTCATGATACGCAAAACGGAAATAGGTGAATTTTATGATAAATACTTTAAATGATATTAACCGAATGGCGCAAGAACGTCCCGAGGAATTTATCAAGGAATGTAATAAAGAGTATTTAGAAAATATGTTAAGTATTGCTCGTCGCATTGGTATGGACGATGATATAAAAATAGTAGCAATTGCCGGACCTTCAGGCTCGGGCAAGACAACAACCGCTCATATTTTACAAGAAAAGTTAAAGTCACTAGGGGAGACGGTTGAGGTTGTATCACTTGATGATTTTTATCTCTCTGCTGATAAATTGCCAATATTGCCCGACGGCAGTAAAGATATAGAATCGGTAAATGCGCTTAATATATCACTAATAAAGAAATGCTTTAATGATATAATTAAAGACGGTAAGACAAAGTTGCCTCATTATGATTTTAAGACTCAATCAAGCTTGATTGACGCAAAAGCTATTGATATAGGTAATAAAGGTATTATTATTGTTGAGGGACTACATGCTATGAATCCGCTTATTTCGGATTTGGTTCCAAGAAAAAATATTTTTAAAATCTATATTAGTGTTAATCGCTCGGTTGACGACCAAAACGGCGTACAACTGCTTTCAAGCCGTCAAATCCGCCTTGTAAGGCGAGTGCTGCGAGATGATAAGTTTAGAGGTGCTACTGCGACACAAACGCTACATTTATGGAATAATGTAATAGATGGCGAAAGAAAATATTTATACTGCTTTAAAGATACAGCAGACGTTCAGCTTGTTACGTTTCATCCTTATGAACTTGGCGTATATAAAGAACGTTTTGGAAAGATGCGCAGTGCGGTGAATAAAAATGCGCCTTGCTATGATTATTTTATTAAAACTGCAAATGCACTTGAAAGATTTACTGCAATCGGTAGCGAATTGGTACCGCAAGATTCACTTATTAGAGAGTTTATTGGTGGACTTGAGCTTTAAAATTTATTGGAGGTAAGTGTAAATGGGATTTTTGGATGATGCAATAATCAAGACCAAAGAGGTATTAGATGTAGCCTGCAAAAAAACGGATGAAATTGTAACCGTTGAAAAACAAAAATTTAATATAGCTTCGCTTAAATCCAAACGCGAAAAGGATTTTGCGAAACTTGGTAAAATTTATTTTGAAATGATAAAAGAAAACTCGGAAGACCAAAGTGAAGAAGTGTGTAGCCTTGTTGATGATATCTGTAACAAGAACGATGAGATAGCAAGGCTTAATGATGAAATAGATAAAATAAAAAATGGTTAAAGGAATAATAATATGAAAATTGGTATAGTGGTTGCCGACTATGATGAGTACGCACCGTTTTTAGAAGAAATTAAGCAGTACAGTCCGCAGGAATATAAATATTTTAATCGTTTGGCAGTAGGCTTTAACTGCGGTGGTGTCGATGTGATTTGCATAAATTGCGGTATCGGCAAGGTAAATGCTGCGACTGCCGCTACACATCTTGCGGATATGGGCTGTACATATATTTTAAATTACGGTCTGTCCGGGGGGATAAGTCGTGTGCATCGTGGGGAAGTCGTATTGCCCGATAAGTTTTTAGAACACGATTTTGACCTTACGGGTATTGGCTATAAGCCGTGTGAAAAACCGTCGCAAAAATATATTTATGAGGCCGATAACAAGCTTTTGCAAAAGGCGGAAGCGGTAATAGGTAAGTGTGTTGGCGGTACTGCGGTTTGCGGTGATAGATTTGTATGCAGTGCAGATGATCGCGACTTTTTACGCGATACATTTGACGGCACCACTTGTGATATGGAAACTGCGGCAATTGCCAGCGTTTGCGATATGGCAAACATTCCGTTTTTAAGCATTAGACGTGTGTCGGACGATGCAGGCGAGGATGCCTATGCTAACTATAGTGATATGAACACTCTTGAGGGTCAAACACTGTCTCAAGTATTTATGAAGGTGCTTTTTGCACTGTGTTGTAAGGAAGGTCAATAATGCAAGGAAAAGAAAGAAAACAGCAAAGTTTTGAATATGGTGCAATAATACTCCTTTGCTCTACGTTGTTAGTAAAGGTAATTGGCGCAATATTTAAAATTCCGCTCTCTAATCTTATAGGTGATCTTGGATTTGGCTTTTTCTCTTCAGCCTATGATTTATTCACACCAATATATACACTTGCAATGGCGGGATTACCGATAGCAATTTCTCGTATGGTTGCCGAGCACATGGCTAAAGAAAATTATCGTGATGTTAGAAAGACATTTAAGGTAACTAGCAAAATCTTCATTATAACCGGTTTGGTAGCTATGTTGCTTATGTTGTGCTTTACGGATGATTTTGTAGAAAAAACAGATCCTACAGGTAGAACAACCTATAGTATTTATGCAATTGTTCCGGCACTTTTGGTTTGTTGTGTAACATCCGCTTTTAGAGGATACTATGAAGGTCTTAGAAATATGTATCCTACAGCTTTTTCTGATGTTATAGAATCTTTAGGTAAGTTGATTTTAGGCTATGGTTTTGCCTATATTGTACTAAAAACAACAAATGATGTTGCCTATGCAGCGGCGGGAGCAATGTTTGGTATTACAATAGGTAGTGTGGCCGCAGCGTTATTCTTGTTTATACGTCACAAGGTAAAGGGTGATGGCATAACGAAACAAGAACTTGACAGTTCACCTACACCCCAGAGAACAGCTATAATTATTAAAAGCGTAGTTATAATTGCTGTGCCGGTTGTATTTGCTTCATTGGCAAACAGTTTTTCGTCGCTGGCGGATGCGTTTTTTGTGAAGAAACACCTCGCCACTATGATGGGAGATCATGCAGAGCTCATACGCAATATGTACCAGAATTCTATTGCAGATTACAATATGCACTCGGCAACAGAATTGATAGATAAGGAAATTCCTACCTTTCTTTATGGAATTAGGGGAAAAGCATTTACTCTTTATAATTTGGTTCCTGCAATAACATCTGTACTGGGTGTAAGTGCCTTACCGGTTTTGGCAACCGCATGGACAAAAAAAGATAAATCACTTTTGAAACGTAATATTGAGTCTCCATTAAAATTAACCGCTATAATTTCGATGCCAATAGGTATGGGATTTGTATTTTTAGGCGATCAAATAATGGGCCTAATTTATAGTACTACAGCGTCGGTTGAAATCGGTGGGACTATACTTCAAATTTACGGTTTTGCGGCTATTTTCGCCGGAATATCAATACCTATGACAAGTATGCTTCAGTCGGTTAAGAAAGAGTTATTTGCATTTATAAATATAGCAGTTGGTGCTGTTATAAAGGTTGCTGTAAATTACTTCTTAGTAAGTGTACCAAGCATTAATATTAAGGGTGCGGCGATAGGTACATTGGCGTGCTTTGCGTATGTATTTATAGCACACTTCATCACTCTTATCGTTGCAACTAAAGTAAAACCGAATGTTTGGAAAACTATTTTAAAACCACTAATTTCTGCTTTGGCTTGCGGATTTTCTACCGTTGTTTTAGATCTAAGTTCTATGGGTAAAATCGGAACAATACTTGAAATCGGTGTGGCGGCTGTTGTGTATGTATTAGTTCTTATAATACTTAATACATTTGAACCCGAAGACGTAATATCTTTACCAAAGGGTGAAAAGATACTAAAAGTATTTAAAAAGCTGAAAATAATCAGATAAATATGGTGAAATTTGCACAAAATTATGCAAACATATTTGAATATTTTTAATAAATCTATTAAAATCTGTTGATTTTTTTAAAAGATAAGTTATAATTAGATTAGACGTTTGAAAAATTTTTTGAACGCTTATAATTCTGGTGTAAAACACTTTAAGAAAACCAAAAATATTCAGGAGGTTCTAACAATGAACAAGACAGAATTAGTAGCAGCAGTTGCAGAGAAAGCAGGTCTTTCTAACAAAGATGCAGCAAAGGCAGTAGCAGCAGTAGTTGACGCTATCACTGATACTCTCAAGGCAGGCGACAAGGTTGCTCTTGTTGGCTTTGGTACATTCTCAGTTAAGGCTCGCGCAGCTCGTGAAGGCATCAATCCTCTTACCGGTAAGAAGATTAAGATCGCTGCTTCAAAGTCTCCCGCATTCAAGGCTGGTAAAGCTCTTAAAGACGCTATCAACTAATTGAAAATTAGTAAAAGATGAGCCGCCTATTTTGGCGGCTCATAGTTTTTATATTTAGAAAAGGTTCGCTATGAGATTAGATAAATATTTAAAGGTTTCAAGAATCATAAAACGCCGTACCATTGCAAATGAAGCCTGCGATGCAGGTAGAGTAATGGTAAATGGTCGAGTGGCGCGCGCATCGTTGGACATAAAGGTGAATGACACTATAGAAATAGCTTTTGGCGCAAAAAATGTTAAGGTTCAGGTTTTAAATGTTGCCGAAACGGTCCGCAAAGATGATGCATCGTTAATGTATAAAATAATAGAATAAGAAAAACACCTCACCAATATATTTAAAGTGAGGTGTTTTGTTTTGGAAGAAAATATTGCTACTGTTCAGAATGTAATAATTGAAAATCGAAAAAATCTAAACATATCTGGTGTGAAAGAAGTGGCATCTTTTGATGATGAAACCATTCTGCTCGATACTCTGCTTGGTCAAATGACGATAAAAGGTGACAACCTGCGCATTGAAAGTTTTAATACTACCACAGGGGATTTAAGTGCGACAGGTAAGGTTCATGCTGTTGTTTATATGTCAGATGCAAGGTCGTCAGGCGGCTTTTGGTCGCGGCTTTTTAGATAACATATGTGGGAGATCAGTAACAACAATCAAATTACAACCTTTGTATTATCGTTATTGTTAGGTTGTATTTTTTGCCTTTTATATGATATATTACGTGCATTGCGGAAAGTATGTTTAAATTCATTTATGGCAATAAATATTTGTGATTTAATATGTTGGATTATTTATGGCTTTATTACGTTTATTTTTTTAATAGCACGTACAAACGGCGAGATTAGGGGATTTGTGCTTTTAGGTGAGTTGATAGGATTTGTATTGTTTAGGGTTAGTATATCGAAATATATTGTTGGTATTTTAGGTTGGTTTTTTATTAAATTAGCATATATAAAACAGAAAATAGATGGTCTTTTTTACTTGTATTTTCATAAATTAGAAAAAGGTGTTTTAAAAACAATAAAATATGTGCCTAAAATTTTTAAAAGTATAAAAAAGTTCTTGAAAAGTAGGCTTAAACTGTTGTATAATAAATTAAATATTATAGATGTGAAGAGGTCTTTGAATGAAACAGAAACCAAAACGTAGAAAAAGCGTTATTGTGCGTCTTATTGTTCTGGGGATTGCTGTATATTTTGTAGCTTCACTTATTAGCTTAAATAACGAGCTTACCGAACTACAAACGGAAAAAGACGGACTGATAAAAGAGGTTAATACTCTTGAACTTGGAAATGAAGAACTTCGAAAACTTTTAGATAGCGGTTCGTATGATGAGATTATTGAAAAAGCCGCGAGAGAACGATTGGGTTGGGTATATTCCGGAGAGGAAATATTCATAGATACATCAGGTAATTAATTAGGGGGACATTTTAAATTTATGGAGCTTAAGGTTGGCGACATTGTAGAGGGAAAAATTACAACAATAACTACATTCGGTGTTTTTGCGGATATTGGCGACGGCAAGTCGGGTATGGTGCATATATCTGAGGTAGCAAAAAATTACGTTAGTGATATTAAAGAACACGTAAAAGTGGGCGACGTAGTTAAAATGAAGGTTTTAACCATAGGTGAAGATGGTAAAATATCACTTAGTATAAAGCGTGCATTGCCACCTGAAAAAAAGGTAAGTGAAGCACCAAAGCGCACACCGAAGAATGCGCCTGAAAAAAGCACTATCGATTCTACATATACTTGGACTCCAAAGAAAAGCGAGCCCGCAAGTTTTGAGGAAATGATGAATCGCTTTAAGCAAGCAAGTGATGAAAAGTTTTCAGACCTAAAGCGCAAAAATCCGGATGCAAATCGTACAAAACGCGGTTCGGGTGTAAGATAAATAAATCAGGGTGGGTTCCGTTTGTTATTGGAAACTGCCCTTTGTTTTTTAAGAAAATAAGTTTACAATGGTGCTATAAACTTATACGGAGATGAAAATGGAAAAAATAAAATTAATTGCTCCTTGCCTTTTTGGAGTGGAAAGTATTGCTGCTGACGAATTTCGTCGAATGGGTTTTGAAAGCGTCGAGGCTGAAAATGGTCGAGTGCTTTTAGAGGGCGATTTTAATATGCTGGCTCGTGCCAATATTAATTCGCGCTTTGCAGAACGAATTCTTATAAATATGGGGCAGTTCCGTGCTACCACATTTACAGAGCTTTTTGATAAAGTAAAAGCGCTTCCTTGGGAACGCTTTATTGGTAAAGATGACGCTTTCCCCGTAAGTGCAGGGTCAAGTATAAATTCAACTCTTTTTAGTATTCCTGACTGTCAGTCAATAATTAAAAAGGCTATTGTTAACCGCCTTTCATCAAAATACGGAATAAGCTGGTTTGCTGAGACGGGTGCTGAATTTAAAATTCGTTTTACTATAATCAAGGATAACGTAACGGTTACGATTGATACCTCGGGTGAGGGACTTCATAAAAGAGGTTATCGTCGCAACTCTAACGATGCACCGCTTAAGGAAACATTGGGTGCTGCAATGTGCGATTTGGCGCGAATATTTCCCGATACTCAAGTTTATGATCCGTTTTGCGGAAGTGGCACGTTGCTTATAGAATCGGCACTTATGGCTACCAAGACGGCCCCGGGTTTGCGTCGTTTCTTTGCAGCAGAGCGTTTTGCGTCTATTCCAAAAATCGTGTGGCAACAAGAGCGTATGCGCGCACAGGATCTTATTATTAAAAATGTTGATTTTAGAGCACAAGGTTATGATATTGACCCAAGTGCGGTAGAGCTTACACTTGCTAATGCCAAAAAAGCGGGTGTAGAAAAATACGTTAAAGCGGCGGTAGCCGAAATAAAGGATTTTAAAACTCCTGATGAGCGTTTGTTGGTTATTACAAACCCACCTTATGGTGAAAGATTGCTTGACGTAGCAGAAGCTGAAAAACTATATAAAATAATGGGCGAACGCTTTGATAGAACACAGGGTAAAAAGTATTTTGTAATTAGTCCTCATGATGAGTTTGAAAAACATTTTGGCGCTACTGCCGATAAGCGTAGAAAGCTTTATAACGGTATGATTAAGTGTCAACTGTTTATGTACTTTAAAAATAAAGGAATATAAATATATGAGATACGTTTTTTATATTAATCCTACAGCGGGCAAAGGAAAGACTCAAGAAAATATTAAAAAAGCAATAGACGAATACTTTGCGGATAAAGATAGTGAATATAACATACATATTACAACCCGTGCAGGCGATGCGCAAGGTGATGCTAAAATTCAAGCTGAAACAGGCGATAAGATTCGTATGTTTGCATGTGGTGGCGAGGGCACTGTTTTTGAAGTGCTTAATGGCGTTGTGGGCTATGATAATGTTGAGCTGGGTGTTATTCCTTGCGGTTCGGCAAACGATTTTTTAAAGTTTTTTAATACTCGTGAAGAGTTTTTGGACATTGCCGACCAAATTGATGGCGAAGCCGTTGATATGGACCTTATAAAGGCAGGCGATAAATACTGTCTAAATGGGTGTTCAGTGGGTATGGATGCAGTTGTGGCTAGTCGCATGTCAAGTTTTAAAAAATGGCCGCTTGTTTCGGGCTCTTTTGCATACACCTTGGCAATAGTAAGGACCTTTTTGGGTAAGCTTGGAATTACTGCCAATATATCGGTTGATGGTGAGGAATATGAGCAAAAAAATTGTTTGTTTGCAGTTATTGCCAACGCACCATACTATGGTGGTGGTTATAAGGGCGCACCGGAGGCAGTGCCTTATGATAATAAGCTTGATTTTACGTTGGTTGATAAAATATCAAAGCTTAAGATACTTAAATTTTTAGGTATTTATAAAAAAGGCGAACATAAAAAACTTGATTGTTGCACGCTTAAAAATTGCACAAGTATGGCATTTACTGCTGAAAAGCCAATACCGGTAAATCTTGATGGTGAGATAGTAGAAACCACCAATATGAAGTTTGAACTTGTGAAAAATGCGGTCAAATTCGTAGTGCCTCGTAGCGTTGCAAATAAAGTGTTAACAAAAGTTTAAATGTTTTTGACTTTACTTGACTTTTAAAAAATATTGGATATAATTACTAATATAAACTAAACTGCAACGCAGTAAAAAGGAGATTTTTATTATGACAATTAAACCATTGGCTGACAATGTTGTAATAAAAGCAACAGCAGCAGAAGAAACAACTAAAAGCGGCATTGTGCTTACATCCGCTTCTAAAGAAAAGCCTCAAATTGCCGAGGTTGTAGCAGTAGGCCCAGGTGGTATGGTTGACGGCAAAGAGATTGCTATGACCGTAAAGCCCGGTGATAAGGTTATCGCTGCAAAATATGCAGGCACCGATATTAAGTTAGATAATGAAGAATATACCGTTCTTCATCTTTCGGATATTCTTGCAATCGTTGAGTAAGGAGATATTTTATTATGGCAAAGAACATTATTTTTGGCGAAGAAGCACGCAAAGCACTTCAAACAGGCGTAGATAAGCTTGCTAACGCTGTAAAGGTAACTTTGGGACCAAAGGGTAGAAATGTAGTTCTAGATAAAAAATACGGCTCACCGCTTATTACAAACGACGGTGTAACCATTGCTAAAGAAATTGAACTTGAAGATGCTTTTGAGAATATGGGCGCACAGCTTGTTAAAGAAGTATCGGTTAAAACCAATGACGCAGCAGGTGACGGTACCACAACCGCTACAGTGCTTGCACAGGCTCTTATTAACGAGGGTATGAAAAACGTAGCTGCAGGTGCAAACCCAATGGTAGTTAAAAAGGGTATCAAAAATGCAGTTGATACCGCCATTGCAACAATCATTGATAACTCTAAAAAGGTTTCGGGCACCGACGATATTGCCCGTGTTGCTACCGTTTCATCGGGCGATGCTCAAATTGGTTCTCTTATTGCCGAAGCTATGGAAAAGGTATCGGCTGACGGTGTTATCACTGTTGAAGAATCAAAGACGGCTGAAACCTATTCAGAGGTTGTTGAGGGTATGCAGTTTGACCGTGGTTATATTACACCTTATATGGTAACCGACACGGATAAGATGGAAGCCGTAATTGATGATGCATACATCCTTATTACCGATAAAAAGATTTCTAACATTCAAGAGATTTTACCACTTCTTGAACAAATTGTTCAGTCAGGCAAAAAGCTTGTTATTGTTGCCGAGGATATCGAGGGTGAGGCTCTTTCAACACTTATTGTTAACAAGCTTCGCGGCACATTTACCTGCGTTGCAGTAAAGGCTCCGGGCTTTGGTGACAGACGTAAAGAAATGCTTCGTGATATTGCCACTCTTACAGGCGGCGAAGTTATTACCGAAGAGCTTGGTCTTGAACTTAAGGATGCAAGTGTTATGCAGCTTGGTCGCGCACGTCAGGTTAAGGTTACAAAAGAAAACACCGTTATTGTTGATGGTGCTGGCGATAAGACTGCTATTAAGGACCGTGTTGCTCAAATTAGAAACGAAATCGCAATTACAACTTCAGAATTCGACCGTGAAAAATTGCAGGAGCGTCTTGCTAAACTTGCAGGCGGTGTTGCAGTAATTAAGGTTGGTGCCGCTACCGAAATCGAAATGAAGGACAAAAAGCTCCGCATAGAAGATGCTCTTGCTGCTACTAAGGCTGCAGTTGAAGAGGGCATTGTAGCGGGTGGTGGTGTAGCGCTTCTTAACGCTATTCCTGCAGTAGCAGATCTTGCTAATAAGACCGAGGGTGACGAAAAGACAGGCGTTAACATTGTTCTTAAATCACTTGAAGCACCTATACGTCAGATTGCTTACAATGCAGGCATTGAAGGCTCTGTTATAATAGATAAGATTTTAAATAGCGGTAAGGTTAATTACGGCTTTGATGCTTATAGCGAAACCTATACCGATATGCTTGATGCCGGTATTGTTGATCCTACAAAGGTTACACGTTCGGCGCTTGAAAACGCAGCTAGTGTTGCCGCAATGGTGCTTACAACCGAAAGCCTTGTAGCCGATAAACCAGAAGACGTAGCCGCAGCAAATGCCGCAGCTGCTGCAGCCGCTCAGGGCGGAATGTACTAATAATAAAAAAGGCCTTGCTAAAAGCAAGGCCTTTTTTTATTTTATAAACTTAAATTCTGCTGCTTCGTAATCGGTAGGGTTGTAGTTTGCAAAATAATCAATAATTTCTTGTGGATTATCGGATATAAAGAGAAGATCCATATTTGTTTGTGGCATGAATTTTTTATCAATCGCATTATTTAGCATATCTATAAGCGGATTATAGTAGCCGTTTGTATTGTAAATAGCAATCGGTTTTTTGTGTGTAGCAAGCTGACGAAGTGTGTAGATTTCAAAGAATTCGTCAAACGTGCCGATACCACCAGGGGTAATAATAAACGCATCAGACATTTCGTCAAGAAGTTGTTTTCGCTCACGCATGGTTTCGGTGTAAATCATTTCGGTGCAGTCTTCAAACAGTATGCCGTCAACGTTAAAAAATGATGGGCTGATACCAATAATTTCACCATTTTTGGCTTTTGCTCCACGTGCTACTGCGCCCATAAGACCTGCGGCGCCGCCGCCAAAAACAACCGAGTGATTGTTTTGTGCTATTGTTTTACCAAGCAGCTCACCAGCGTCTATAAATGATTTATCAATAGCATTTGATGATGCGCCATATATACAAATTTTCATACAATAACCTCATCGTTTAAAATTGCACTTATTAGCGTATCGCCCTTGTACTCAAGCCTAAGTGAAAAGAACGGGGTGTATGGGTTTTCGATAAGTTTTAAAAATATTTTATCGCCCTGCCAAAGTGGAAGAGAGTATATTTTTTGCTTATCAACCCACTCAAGTACGCCTTCGTCACATTCTTTTATTTCGCCGACATAGTCAGAGCTTGTAAAAAGGTGCATATATTCGGTAGGCCACTTATCTGATACAAAGGTTATAATACCGCGATAATTGCACGCATTAAGTGTAAGACCTGTTTCCTCTAAAACCTCGCGCCGAACGCACTGCTCGGGGCTTTCACGGTCCTCAAACTTGCCGCCTATACCAATCCATTTGTCCTGATTTAAATCGTTTTGCTTCTTGATGCGATGAAGCATCAAATACTTTCCGTCTTTTTCGATATAACAGAGGGTGGTGTTAATCATTCTCTTGTTTCCTCTGTTTCTGCCGATTCTTCTGATTCTTCCGTTTCGAGTGTTTCGGGCATTACATAACCGTCTAAGAAGAAAATCTCGTTTTTCTTATTTTCAGGGTCGAAAATATTGTTGTACTGAATTTTTTCGTATTCACTAATTGTTTGCTTATAAGGGCTGTTGTCGCTCCATTTGTAGTAGTTGTTTTCGGCGTCAATGTAACCGACTGTATCTATTACCGGCAATGTTTCTGATAGCTTTAACAAATATTTGTTATATTCGGTTTGCTTAACGCCCGCAACATCTAACATATACGCTGACAAATAGTTTGAACTAAGCTTGTCAATTTGTTTTTCCTCAATATCATAGTTAGCCCAAATGTAGAAAGGAGTGACGTGACGAGCTTGCTCTTGTTCAACTGTAAGCGAGTTGATATTATCTGTTCCTAATAGTGATGCAATAAATTCGGTTTCAATATTTGGTTGGTGATCACCGAACATGCAAATAATGGTTGGTTCATCAACACCCTTGAAGTACTCAATAAGATCACGGAATGCGTCGTCACTAGCCTTTACAAGAGAAAGATATTTGCTTGCTTTGTTGTAGTATGGTGGAGTAGTGTTTTGTCCTATCGATTGAATTTGGATACACTCGTCGAAATTTTCTGCGCTGTTTGAATAACCACCGTGATTTTGCATTGTTACGTTGAATGCAAAATATGGTTTAGATTTGTCGCGATTTTCATAATTGTCAATTATAACGTCATAGTTGTAGCTGTCGCTTACATATTGACGAATAAGCATTTTTTCGCGGTCTGGATAGTAGGTATCAACAAGAGATTGTAAATATTCGGCATTACCGCCGTTTGTTCTGTAGTCTTCAAGGATTGATTCGTCTAATAAGTTCTCAAGGAACATTGTGGAGTTAAAGCCCAAGTGACCATAAACAGGCACACGGTCCCATCCTGTTGAATAATAAGGATGGAAAGCCCATGATGAATAACCCTGACCTTCAAGTGTGGATACAATAGACGCAAGAGGGTCTTTTACGTAAAGCATATATGCGTTGCTTCCTGAGGGTAAAAATGCTGTTGAATGTCCTGTAAGGAATTCGAATTCGGTGTTAGAAGTACCTGCACCAATTACAGGAACGTATAAATTACCTTTTACGGTGTTTTCTGTAAGGCTACGCATAAAAGGCATATAATCTTCGTTGGTTGTAAATTCGCCAAGAACACTTAAATCTGAAAGAGATTCATTCATTATACAGATAATGTTTGGTTCGTTTCCGGTTGGTTTTATTACGTTGGTGTCCTCTTTATCAATTGTACTTGAAACGTAGTCACCAATTTCATCTGCATTATAGCCGCTAGGTTCGGACATATACATATACTTTGTATTACAAAAGAAGCTGAAAACGAATCCGTAATTTCGATAGCCACGTGCCTGATTCCAAAAGTCTGGTTTTACGCCTGCATCTGCAAAAATAGAAGTAAAATAGAATATTATTACCAAGCAGGTGAAGAAAGAACCCATAAATGCACGCGAAATAATTTTTGAAATAAGGGTGAATTTTGGTGTGCTCATTCTAAGGCTTATTACTACCATTAAAATGAATATTAGCGTTGCTAAAATAATTGTATATGTTGGGGTGTAGTTGTAGGTGTTAGCAACGTTTGCTGCGGTTGTAATGGCGAAAAAGTCCATAGGAATAAACGGAGTACCTCTAAACATCATAACATAGCAGTTAGCAAGTGCAAAACCGTAACAAATACAGTTTACAAGTAGTAGTGATACCCTAAAGCTGCCACTGATGGCAAAGAAGAAAAATTGGAATAATAATATGACAACGTAGTTTGCCAAAAAGCCGAGATAGGTCATATCATAAACGAAGATTCCATTTAAACACTCCGTCATAGTCATTGTAATGATTGGGGAAAGGAAAAAGAATATAAAATGCCACGACTTATTAAGTAAATTGCGCTTGATTTTGATGTTAAATACTATTAACACACCGATTATCAAAGGTGCAACCAATGCAAGTATAAAAAGCAACCACTTGGTACCAATGGCTAATTTCATAAATTGGTTGTTAAAGAATGTTACAAGGAATAATAGGATACCTGCGATAACAGAGCCTGATATTATAGATCTTTTTGTAGCAGAAACTTCGAAAAAACGTCCCGAAGCAAGAACTCTTTCAGGACCTTTGGCGCTAACGATTTTCTTGAAAAAGTTTTTAATTAATATGAAAAATGCCGGAATTTTCTTGGTGAAAAAATGCGATATTTTGCCCAATACCGTTTGAGTATCCATTATAATCGCTTTCCTTTCAAATCTTCAAATTTTATAATTCATATAAATAAGCATAATATTCTAGTTTAGCATCATATATTATATCACTTTTTTGACAAAAAACAAGGTATAATATATTAATAATTATTTAATATTACATTAGGTAAAATGTTGCAAAATGCATAAAAAAATGCCCTGCAATTAAGCAAGGCATTACTTTACTTATATTTGTTTTTGATTATAGGCATTTAACGCCGATTGTAAGCTTTTCACCGTTGATATCCCACTCTTTAACATAACCGTCTGCTTCACCAATAACAATTGAATCGGCAAGGGTATCACCGGAAATATCAGCTGATAACTTGTTTACAATAGCTATAACCTTTTCGCTACCATTCATAGTAACGGTGATATGGTCGGTAACGTTAAAGTTTGCTTCTTTACGCATTGTTTGAATCTTACTTACAATTTCACGAACAAAGCCTTCTTCGATAAGCTCGTCGGTGAGTGTTGTATCAAGAGCAACTGTAACACCGTGGTCGCTAACGGTATAGAAGCCTTCTTTTTGTTTTGCTTCAATAAGAAGGTCATCAACACCCAAACGAACTTCACCTGAAGCGAAATTAAATACCAATTCGCCGTTTTGGTCAAGCTCTGCTTTAGCGGCATTGCCATCAAGCTCTGAAAGGGCGGTACGGATTTCGCCAAGCTGTTTGCCGTATTTTGGACCAACCGTTTTAAGCTGTGGTTTAAAGCTATACGAAACAAGGTTGTCAACCTCGTTTGTGAAATCAACCGCTTTGATATTAAGCTCATCCTTGATGATATCGGCATAGAAGCTGTCAAGCGGTGTATCGCACTTAACGTACATAGTGCTAAGTGGCTGACGGTTCTTTATTGCTGAACCGTTACGAGCGCTACGACCAAGAACTACTATGTCGAGTACGCTTTCCATATTTGCTTCGAGTTTTTGGTCAATTGCAGCTTCATCAACAACGGGGAAGTCGCAAAGGTGAATACTTTCTGGGGCAGACTTATCGACGTTGCGAACAAGATTTTGGTAAATGCTTTCGGCCATAAACGGAATCATAGGTGCGGCTGCTTTTGCAGTTGTAACAAGCGCGTTGTAAAGTACCAAGTATGCGGTTTCCTTATCGGCTGTCATACCTTGTACCCAATAACGCTCACGACCGCGACGAACATACCAGTTACTCATTTCGTCAACAAATTCCTGTAATGCGCGAGCAGCCTCAGGAATACGGTAGTTAGCGAGGTTTTCGTCTACAGCCTTTACCATAGAATTAAGCTTTGAAATAAGCCATTTGTCCATAACGGTAAGGTTGTCAGGGTTAAGAGTATGAGCTGTTGGGTCAAATTTATCAATATTAGCATAAAGCACATAGAACGCGTAGGTGTTCCAAAGTGTGCCCATAAACTTGCGCTGACCTTCAACTACGGCTTTGCCGTGGAATCGGTTAGGAAGCCAAGGAGCAGAGTTGGTGTAGAAATACCAGCGAATTGCGTCAGCGCCGTAGCTTTCAAGCGCATCGAACGGGTCAACTGCATTGCCCTTTGACTTGGACATCTTTTGACCGTTTTCGTCCTGAACGTGGCCTAGAACTATTACGTTTTTATAAGGAGCCTTATTGAAAATAAGGGTTGAAATTGCCATAAGTGAATAGAACCAACCACGAGTTTGGTCAACAGCCTCTGAAATGAAGTCGGCAGGGAACTGTGATTCGAATAAATCCTTATTTTCAAAAGGATAGTGGTGCTGTGCAAAAGGCATAGCACCCGAGTCGAACCAACAGTCTATAACCTCAGGCACGCGGTGCATAGCTTTGCCGCAATGTGGACACTTAATGGTAACTTCATCAATGTATGGACGGTGAAGCTCGATATCGTCGGGGCAGTTGTCGGACATAGATTTAAGCTCTTCTATGCTACCAATAGAGTGCATATGGCCGCATTCACAGGTCCAAATATTAAGTGGAGTACCCCAATATCTGTTACGAGAAATACCCCAGTCCTGAACATTTTTAAGCCAGTCGCCAAAACGACCTTTACCGATGCTTTCGGGAATCCAGTTAACTGTATCGTTGTTACGAATAAGGTCATCCTTAACATCGGTCATCTTGATAAACCAAGACTCACGCGCGTAGTAGATAAGCGGAGTATCACAACGCCAGCAGTGTGGGTAGTCGTGCTCAAACTTAGGAGCGTCAAAGAGTAGACCTGCTTTTTCGAGGTCAACGAGTACTAACGGGTCAGCCTTTTTAACAAATGTGCCGGCGTATGGTGTCTCGGCAGTAAGATTACCCTGACCGTCAACAAACTGAACGAAGGGTAAATCATATTTTCTGCCAACCTTAGCGTCATCTTCACCAAATGCAGGAGCGATATGAACTATACCTGTACCGTCGGTCATAGTAACATAGCTGTCACAGGTGATAAAGTGACCTTTTTTATTTTGCTTTTCGCAAACTGGCTTTACGTAGTCAAATAGTGGCTCATATTCTTTGTATTCAAGTTCTGCGCCCTTGTAACTTTCAAGAATTTCATAAGCAGGGGTATCTTCGGTAGCAAGCTTACCAAGAACCTTGTCAAGAAGAGCCTCTGCCATATAATAGGTGTAGCCGTCAGCAGCCTTTACTTTACAATATGTTTCGTCTGGGTTTACGCAAAGTGCCACATTGGATGGAAGTGTCCAAGGTGTAGTGGTCCAAGCAAG
Organism: Clostridia bacterium; assembly: GCA_017513195.1. Taxonomy (GTDB): domain Bacteria; phylum Bacillota; class Clostridia; order Oscillospirales; family Acutalibacteraceae; genus UBA737. The sequence continues at coordinate 168,588 of JAFXGM010000024.1, forward strand.
GAAGTAAGCGTCTTCACCTACAACCTTGAAGCGAACAACCGCGCTACGCTCTTTAACGTTTTTGTAGCCTTGTGCCACTTCGTGTGAAGAAAGCGGTGTGCCACAGCGCGGGCAGTAGGGAACAATTTTGAAGCCTTTATAAAGTAAGCCTTTGTCAAAGATTTGTTTGAGCGCCCACCATTCTGACTCGATAAAGTTGTTATCATAGGTAACGTATGGATTGTCCATATCGGCCCAGAAACCAACGGTTTTTGAGAAATCTTCCCACATACCCTTGTATTTCCAAACGCTTTCTTTACAGTGACCGATAAATGGGTCGAGGCCATATTCTTCGATCTGTTCTTTACCGTCAAGCCCTAAAAGCTTTTCAACCTCAAGCTCAACAGGAAGACCGTGTGTGTCCCAACCGGCTTTTCTTGGTACCATACAGCCTTTCATTGTGCGGTAACGTGGAATCATATCCTTGATAACACGTGTAAGCACGTGACCTATATGTGGCTTACCGTTAGCGGTAGGAGGACCGTCGTAGAACACGTAAGGTGTGCCTTTAGCCTTGGTTTCGATACTCTTTTCAAAGATTTTGTTGTCGTCCCAAAACTGTTTGATTTTCTTTTCTTGCTCTACAAAATTAAGATTTGGAGAGATGTTGTCGTACATAGTAATAATCCTTTCAAAAATAAAATCCCCGTCCATAATAGGACGAGGATGAAAATATACATCACAAGCTTAAACCACCTATTAGAACGGACCAATATCCGCACTCCCGATAACGGTGGAGATAACCGTCTTACGCTACTTGAAACCTTTCACGCAGAAGCTCGGAAGTGATATTCACGTCTTTTCATACCGCTGACCTTACACCATCGTCAACTCGCTTATGGTAATTATAAAACACGCTACTGTCTTCGTCACAGCCTTTACCGAGCATAATATTAACACAAAGTTATAAAAAAATCAATAGTTAAGTGTTTAAAAATAATACTTATGTTTAAGAATATATATTAAGGGAAGTGTTGTAATTGATAAAAAAGAGAACATTTATAGGCGTAATATCTATTTTATCGGTCGTTATTTTGATTGTAGGCGTTTTTGCAGTCAAAGAAAAAAAGAAAAATGACAAATACGTATTGATGATAGAAAATCAGTATTCACGCGCGTTTGAGCAACTAAACAGCAGTCTTAACAACATAAGCGTCGCCATGCAAAAAACGGCATACGTATCTTCGGCCAAAACGATGGGAGCATTAGCAACCGAAATTTTCAGTGAAGCAGAGCTTGCTAAATCGGCACTTTCGGAGCTGCCAATGGGGGCAAATAATATTTCAACAATTTATAGGTTTTTGTCACAGGTAGGCAATTATGCGATTAGCGTTGCTAAAAAAATTACAAGCGAAAACAGCGTTACTTCAAAACAACGGGAAGAGCTTAAATTATTAAGTAATACGGCAAATATTATAACACAGGTTATAAACGACGTTGGTATAGAATATAACAATGCAGATGAGTGGGCAAAGGTTATTGAAAATAAATTAGATGAAGCTGTTGATGAGGGGGGACTTGCCGACTCTCTTACTGAATTAGAGGAGGATTTGTCTGATTACCCGACGCTTATATTTGACGGACCATACTCTGATCACATATTAAATAAACAACCGCTTATGACCGCTGTAGCAAATGAATTTTCAAAAGAGGAGGCACTTGCGGTTGCGCGCAAGGTAAGTGATAAAAGTGGTTTAGGCTTTAGCGGAATGCAAGAGGGGAAAATAGTATGTTATCGTTTTCAAAACGATGACATGAATATAGCAATTAGTAAAAAAGGCGGATATCCTGTATTTATGCGTAAAAATCGAGCGGTCAAACAAAATAAAATTAAGTATGAACAGGCAATATTAGCTGCTAAAGAATTTTTGGAAAAAATAAAATTTAACAGTATGGTAGACACTTATTATTACACGGACGACGGCATTTGTGTTGTAAACTTTGCATATTTAGACCACGATACAATATGCTATACCGATCTTATAAAAGTAGGTGTGGCAATGGATACGGGCGAGATTATGTTGCTTGAAACGGCGGGCTACCTTGCAAATCACACCACCAGAGCATTTAGAGAACCGATGTTTACAATAGAAGAAGCGGCACAAAAGATAAGTAGTGATTTGAAAATAGAAAAAAGTACGTTGGCGCTTATTCCTACAGATTCCGGTGGCGAAATAAGGTGTTATGAGTTTTTGTGCAAAACGCAAGATAACAGGGAGGTTTTGGTGTATATAAATGCAAATACGCTTGAGGAAGAGCGAATTTATATACTTCTTAAAAGTGATGGGGGAACGTTGGTAAAATAGCCTTGATATTTAAAGGGTAAAATATTATAATAGTTCCGTACGGGTACTGTACGGAATTTATTTTTTATTGAGGTAATTATGCCGTTAGTAGAAAAAGTTGAACATATTTATGAGCCTAATCCGCTTGCGTGTGGGCAGGCTGTGCTTGCGATGCTTTCGGGGCTTGACGTAAATGAAATTTTTGATTTAGTGAAAACCGAAAAAGAGACCACCCTAAAAGATATGAAAATGGCCCTATTGAAGCTTGAAATTTTGTATAAAAATGAAAGGGTAGAGGTTAAAAATAAGGGTGAATTACCGCGTGTAGCGATTCTTAGTCTTGAAACGCCTAAGTGCTGGCATTGGTCGCTTTTTTTTGATGACAAATTTTATGACCCCGAATACGGTGTGCTCACAGATTTTCCGCCTAGTAATCGCCGCTATTTTTGGGAGATAACGGGTTGACAAGATAGTGCATACAGATTAAAATTATAAAGAAAAAACGGATTGCCGCGCCGACCAATCGGCTCGCAATGACGATTTATTAAAATAAAAAACTTGGGTGATTTTATGGTAAAGGTTTCTCCGTCGGTGCTTACAGCCGACTTTTTGACACTTGGTGACAGTATAAAAAAACTTGAAAATGCAGGGGTAGATATGCTGCATCTTGACGTTATGGATGGTATTTTTGTGCCGAATATTTCGTTTGGCAACCCCGTTATAAAATCAATAAAGGCGCACACAAATTTGCCGCTTGATGTGCACCTTATGATAGACAGACCACACAGATATATAGAGGAATTTGCAAAATATGCCGACCTTTTAGGCTTTCATTATGAAGCGGGTTCCGATAATGCCGAACTGCTAAAAAAAATACGCGAGCTAGGTTGCAAGTCTTGCATAACCATTAAGCCTGCAACAGCGGCGGAAGAGATTTTTGAGTTATTACCACTTTGTGATATGGTGCTTGTTATGTCGGTAGAGCCGGGCTTTGGTGGGCAAAAGTTTATGCCCGCAGCGCTTGATAAAATTAAGGCTATTAAGGCTGAATGTGAGCGCCAAGGACTAAACATCGACATTGAGGTTGATGGCGGCATAAATGCTGAAACGGCGCCACTTGCTGTAGCTGCCGGAGCTAACGTGTTGGTGGCAGGCAATTTTTTGTTTTCTGCTGATGATATGGGTGCTCGTGTCAAAGAGATTAAAGCACTTTAAAATTTGAATATTCGTTTTTGTTTTGCCAATACTTTTTTTGAGAGGAAAGTGGTAAAATGCAAAACAAAAAAAGAGATTTTTGGGGTGTCGTTTTTAAATCAATGGTGGTTACCTTTTCGGTGATAGCACTAATTTTAATAGGATATTTTACGGCAGGTTTTTTGTCGGGAGGATTATAATGGAATACATGTTTTTAAAAAGCGGTACTGATGTACGTGGTATTGCATCGAATTTAGGTGGCAAAGAGGTAGAGCTTACCGACAAGGCGGTTTATGATATATCGGCTGCATTTGTAGCGTGGTGTGTTAACAAGCTTTCAAGACCTTCAAGTGAACTGCGTATTGCGCTTGGTCATGATTCACGCATTACTGCCGATAGAATATGCGAGCAGGTAAAAAAGGCACTTATAAATGCGGGTGTAACTGTGCTAGACTGTGGCTTGGCTTCAACACCGGCAATGTTTATGACCACTGTTGATTTACATACCGATGCCGCTATACAGATTACCGCAAGTCATCATCCTTTTGATAGGAACGGACTAAAATTCTTTATAGGCACAGGCGGTCTTGAGGGCAGTGATATTGCCGAAGTATTAGAGATTGCTGAAAACGAAGAAGAGTGTATTAGTGAAAAACCGGGTGTTGTAGAAAAGGTTGATTATATGACCGATTATGCAGCCCGACTTCGTGATATGATTATTCGTGAGGTTGGCAAAGGCGATAAGCCGCTTAAAAACTACCACATAGTAGTTGATGCGGGTAACGGCGTTGGCGGATTTTATGCAAATAATGTTTTATCACCTTTGGGTGCCGACATTTCGGGCAGTCAGTTTTTAGAGCCTGACGGCATGTTCCCCAATCATATACCAAATCCCGAAAACAAGCAGGCTATTGAGAGCATTTGTGAAGCGGTTAAAAACAGTAATGCCGACTTTGGCGTGATATTTGATACCGACGTAGACCGTGCGGGCTGTGTTGACGGAGACGGAAACGAGATAAACCGTAACAGACTTATAGCTATCGCTGCATATATTGCTTTAGGTGGTAAAAAGGGTGGTACAATAGTTACCGACTCGGTCACATCTGATGGACTTAAAAAGTATATAAACGAAGACTTAGGTGGTGTACACTACCGCTATCGTCGCGGATACAAAAATGTTATAAACAAGGCTATTGAACTTTGTGAGCAGGGAATTGATTGCCCGCTTGCTATTGAAACTTCGGGACATGCGGCGCTAAAAGAAAATTACTTCCTTGACGATGGCGCATATCTTGCGACCAAGATTATAATTGAGCTTGCAAAGGGTACCGATATTAAGGCACTGCTCTCTACAATGGAAATGCCTGCTGAGGAAGAAGAACACAGATTTAACATAAAGGCTGACTATTTTAAGGTTTACGGTCAACGTGTTATAGATGAATTAGAAGAATTCGCAAAACAACAGCAGGGTTATGTTATTGCTGATGATAACCGTGAGGGGATAAGGGTATCAACACCAAACGGTTGGTTTTTGTTGCGTCTTAGTGTGCACGACCCTGTTATGCCGATGAACCTTGAAAGCAACAGGTTAGGTGGCATTGCTGTTATGAAAAAAGAACTAAAAGCGTTTTTTGAAGGCTTTAGTGAACTTGAAATGCCAAATGGATTTTAATTATTTTTTTAAAAAAAGAACCTGCAAAAGCAGGTTCTTTTTCTATTTTATAAAACTTTGCTTAAAAATTCTTTAAGTCTTGGACACTGTGGGTTTCCAAAAAGCTCTTCGGGAGTGCCTTCTTCGGCTATTACGCCTTCGTCAATAAATATTACTCGGTCGGCAACCTCACGTGCAAAGCCCATTTCGTGTGTAACAACAACCATTGTCATACCTTCGTGAGCAAGTTCCTTCATAAGCTCTAATACCTCGCCAACCATTTCAGGATCAAGTGCTGAGGTTGGCTCATCAAAGAGTATAACGTCGGGATTCATTGCCAAAGCTCTAACAATAGCTACACGTTGTTTTTGACCGCCAGATAGTTGAGAGGGGAAAACGTCAGCCTTTTCTTCAAGACCGATACGTTTAAGTAGCTTCATAGCATTTTCTTTTGCTTCTGCCTTAATTTGTTTAGTAGACTTAATTTCTTCACCGTTTGGATTGCTAAAACGCAATTTGCGCATTCGCTTTTTCTCAACGTATATAGGAGCTAACATGATATTATCTATAACTGTTTTGTTATTGAAAAGATTAAAGTGTTGGAAAACCATTCCCATTTTTTGACGGTGCACATTGATGTTTACACTCATATCGGCAATATCTACACCGTTAAAAATAATGCTACCGGAGGTTGGGTCTTCCATACAGTTAAGGCAACGCAAAAAGGTTGATTTACCGGAACCTGATGGGCCGAGAACAACAATTTTTTCGCCCTTATTGATAGTAACGTTAATGCCTTTTAAAACGTCAACGTTTTTAAAAGATTTTGTAAGATTAACAACTTCTATCACTTTTTCTCAAGCTCCTTTCTAAAAGTTTTACCAAACCGCTGATGAAAAGCACCAATACAATGTAAATGATTGCCATTACAAGATAGGGCACCATAAATTCATAACTGTTAGAACCAATTCGGTTAAATGCAACATACAGGTCAAGCGCACCAACAAAGCTTACGACAGAGGTTTCTTTGATAAGGGTTATAAACTCATTGCCGAGAGTAGGCAAAATATTTTTAACCGCTTGTGGAATTATGATTGAAAGCATAGTTTTCGAAAAAGAAAGACCAACAGCTCGGCCACCCTCCATTTGACCGGGGTCAACCGACAAAATACCACCACGCATTATTTCTGATATGTATGCGCCGGAATTTAGTCCGAATACTATAATGGCGACAGTTACTGACGGAAGGTTGATTTCCATTAAAGGCAGGGCAACGTAGTAGGACAACAAAAGTTGTACCACCATTGGTGTTCCACGGAAAAATGCAACATAAAAAGTACATATTCCGTTAAGAATTTTTGGCAATACCTTATACTTTGGTAACACGCGAACCGTTGCAATCAGTGTACCTATAACAATACCGATTATAAGACCGATTACTGCGATTTTAAGGGTGTTTTCTAAACCGGTTAAAACCTCTTTGTAGCCGCCATTATCAATAAAAACTTCTATGAAACGTTCAATTTTTAAACCTAAATTTCCCATAATAAATAATCCTTATAACAACACAATACCCCACCTTGCGGTGAGGTTATTGTTGTAAATTTAATATTGATTAAGCTACAGCGTTGATAGCTTCAACAATAAATGTTGCAGGGTCAGAGTCAATTACAACATATTTGATGTTGCCGTTGATAAGATCTTGTACTGCAAGAGAACCAGAGCCATAGCCCTTACCTTCTACATCGTAACCATCAAAGCCCCAGTCAGCATCACCCTGAACATAGAGGCTACCGGTTGTGCCGTTTTGGTAACCAATCTTTGTTGTCTTGTCTAATGATTTAAGGATTGCTTCAACATCTTCTGTTGTTTTGCAAGCATCGAATGTTGTATCGTCACCCTTAACGATAAGCTTTTGGTTTGCAGTGTAGTATGATGTTGAGAAGGTAACGTGCTCCTCACGCTTTTCGTTTACTGTAAGACCGGCCATAGCGATATCGCACTTGTGCTGACCCACTGACAAGCAAACAGCGTCAAATTCCATATCTTTAATAACGAGTTCTTTGCCGAGATAATCAGCAAGGAGCTTTGCGATTTCCATATCAATACCATAGAAGTTTTCGCCTACTTTGTACTCGAAAGGCTCAAACTGTGCGTTTGTAGCAACTACTAACTGATCCTTTGAAGCATCTTCTGCTGCTGACTTAACGGGAGTCTTTTCGCCGTCACCAAAGTATTTGTCGCAGATTTCATCAAATGTGCCGTCGTCCTGAATTTTCTTAACGAATTCATTAACCTTTGTTAAAAGTTCAGGTTGGTCTTTGTCAACACCAAAGGCATATTCTTCTTCGGTAAGGTTGATGTCGATTACCTTAACCTTAGCGGTAGCCTTAGCAGTGTCATCAGCGGTGCTGCTTGTTTCGGTGTCGCCGCAGCCAACGAAGCAGAAAAGCATACAAAGTGCTAAAGCGGCTGCCAAAATTTTCTTTAGATTTTTCATTTTGTTTACCTCATTTCAAGATTTTAATTTAATTACAATGTTATGTAACTTTTTTAGGATGAACCGATTTTAGCATACTAAAGTGGTTTTGTCAAGTGAAAATGCATAAATATTTTAAAGTTTTGCAATTTTATAAAAAATATGCAAAAAATAATGCATATTTTCGTTTTTAACACAAAAATATGCATATAGGTTTAATAAAAACTGTGCAAACCGAATTTTTGTTCCGCCTTAATTAGAACTAAAACACTTTCAATGTTTTTATAAACGGCGTTTAATTCGAGTGAAGTGTTGTCCGTGGAGGCAACGGTTAGTTGACCGATATAAATTGAAATTTTATCTAAAAATCCGTGATTTACAAAAAGGGACATATTTTCTTTTTGTTCTTGCCATTTGTTTTCGAGTTGGGTGCCCGTGATTTTTTTATTACGAAACTGTTCGATGTCGTTAAGTGTTTTGTTACAAGCGTTTTCGACATATATATGTGCCCAAAAGCAAATTATAATCACCAATACAAAAATTATTGTGGCAGGTATTAGTCTTTTCATTTTTTGACACCGCCTTTTTTTATTATTGTGTGGTTGCCGTCACGGTCAAGCGTCATTAAAAATACGTCTTTTACGCTGTCACATTGATGCTTTAAAATTTTATTTAACTTTTGTTTGGTTATTTCAAGTGCTTTAAGAGATTCGTAAACGATTTTTCCATCGCTTATAACAGGTAGAGGTAGTTTGCTGTCGGGTAGATTTAATTTTGCATCTTTTACCGAAATGGGTTGAGCGTCTTTTTTAAGCAGTACACTTAAATTACCGTTGACCTCTAAAACTGCAAAGGCGACATCTTCAATATTGAATACATCTTGTCCACGAAGCTGTTCAATAAGGTCAACCACAGTCATACGAACGTTACGCATGGCGTGCTGGTCGATAACACCGTTTTTAATTATAACAACCGATTGACCGTTTAATAGTTTCCTTACGAAAAAACTTTTCATAGCAAGAATAGATATTATTATTTCAAGAAAAACTAAAACAAAAATTGCCGCAAGGCCTATGGACATTGGTTGCTCTGTGTCTTGCAAAGGTATTGCTGCAATTTCTGAAATTAGTAACGTTATTACAAGTTCGTTAGGCTGCATATCACCGATTTGGCGCTTGCCCATAAGTCGTATTGCTACCGTTACTGTGACGTATAGTATAAACGTTCTTATTACCGTAGAAATCATTAATAAATCACCAAGTGTAGTATTTGCTTTTTTTCTTGCATTATTATTGATGTAATGATATAATAAACATACCAATATATTACTTTAATGTTAAAGTGAGGAAATGTGTGTGTCAAAAGATACTTTAAATAAAGCGAACTTTTTTTCTGATATGAAAAAGTTTATGCCGCTACTTAAAAATTTGGTATCAAAAGATTTTAAAATAAAATATCGTCGCTCGGTGCTTGGTGTAGCATGGAGTGTGCTTAATCCACTTTTTACAATGTTGGTAATTACCACGGTGTTTGGCAAATTACTTAAAATTGAAGTAGATAACTTTGCTACCTACTATATAGTTGGTTTTGCAATATGGAACTTTTTCTCTGAGGCAACATCAAGCTCGCTTAGTTCTATTTTAAGCTCGGCGGCGCTTATAAAAAAAGTGTATATTCCCAAGTATATATTCCCACTTGAAAAGTGTCTGTTTTCGCTTGTGAACTTTTTCTTTACACTTATAGCGGTCGTAATTGTTATGCTGTTCCAAGGTTTTGTGCCAAGCATTACAACTATATTGTTCCCGATACCTGTTATTTATTGTTTTGTTTTTGTATGTGGTGTAAGCCTGTTTTTAAGTGCTGCTACGGTGTACTTTAGAGATATACAGCACCTTTATGGCGTTTTGCTTACTATTCTTATGTATCTTACTCCCATAATTTATCCGTTGGAAATACTTAAAGATTACAAGCTTGTTTTAAGAATAGTTGAGCTTAATCCAATTACTCATTACGTTGAGTACTTTAGAGGTTTGGTTATGTATAATCATATTCCGGGACTTAAGGAAAATCTTATTTGCGCCGGTATGGCTATAGGCGTATTTTTGATTGGTGCGCTTGTATTTAAAAAGGCGCAACGCAAGTTTATTCTTCATATATAATAAAGGAGTGTATTTATGATTAACGAAAATGCAGTTGAACTTCGCAATGTCGAAATGCACTTTAACATGAGCAAGGAAAAGCTTGAAAGCCTTAAAGAGTATTTTTTAAAGCTTGTTAAGCGTCAGCTTCATTATGAAGATTTTGTAGCGGTAAACGACGTATCTTTTGATATTAAAAAAGGTGACGTTTTTGGCATAGTTGGTCTTAATGGTTGCGGTAAAAGTACAACCCTTAAAATTATTTCGGGCATACTTGAGCCGACAAAGGGTACGGTAAAAACTTATGGTACTATTGCGCCGCTTATAGAATTGGGTGCCGGCTTTGATATGGACCTTACTGCGAGAGAAAACATTTATCTTAACGGCTCAGTGCTTGGATATTCTAAAAAGTTTATTGACGAAAAATTTCAAGATATCGTTGATTTTTCGGAGATGCATGAATTTTTAGACGTGCCAATGAAGAACTATTCTTCGGGTATGGTCGCGCGTATTGCCTTTGCGATTGCTACTGTTACTACGCCTGATATACTTATAGTCGATGAAATACTAGCTGTAGGTGACTTTTTATTTCAGCAGAAGTGCGAGGAACGCATTAACTCTATGATAAACGATGATACTACTGTTATTATCGTTTCGCACTCTATTGAGCAAATAGAACGTCTTTGCAAGCACTGTGTATGGCTTGAAAAAGGCAAAATAAAGATGATCGGTGACGCGTTGGAGGTTTGTGACGCGTATAAAAATTCTCAAAGGTAGGCAAGCATTAAATGTTTGAAAAAACACCTGTGCAGGAAAAATCTTTTAAAGGCTTTTTAAAAAGATTGGCACTGCGACTTAAAGAACATCCGCACGTCTTTGCGTTTATAAGGTTTTTTATAGTTGCTTTAAGAAAATTCCGCCGCAAGTTAAATCGACTTGTCGGCGGCTTTGCTGTGCGTTATAGAATAAGTGGTCGCCGTAGAAAAAGAGAAAAGGCTACCGTATTTAACAAAAATGTAAAGTTTAGTATTGTTGTGCCGCTATATAACACGCCCATTAAGTTTTTGCGTGAAATGATTAAGTCAGTGCAAAATCAAACGTATGCCAACTGGCAGTTGTGTATGGCTGATGGTAGCGATAGCGAACACAGCTATGTAGGCGAGTATGTGCAAAGCGTAGCAGATGATAGAATTTGCTATAAAAAATTAGAAAAGAATATGGGCATTGCCGATAACACTAATGCTTGCATAGAAATGGCCAGTGGCGATTTTATAGCGCTTTTTGATCATGATGATCTGCTTCATCCGTCGGCGCTGTTTGAAATGGCAAAGGCAATAGATGAGGGTGCTGATTTTGTATATACCGATGAAGTTACCTTTGTCGGCAGAACCTCTAATATAACAATTTATAATTTTAAACCCGACTATTCGCCTGACACTTTGCGTTCATATAATTATATATGTCATTTAACGGCTTTTAGCAAAGAATTGCTAAATAAGGTTGGCGGATTTAACCGAGATTATGACGGCAGTCAGGACTATGATTTGATTTTGCGACTTACCGAAAAGGCGAAAAATATAGTGCATATACCCAAAGCGCTTTATTTTTGGCGCTCTCATAAAGCGTCGGTGGCATCCGACGTATCGGCGAAGCCCTATGTTGTAGAAAGCGCTAAGCGCGCGCTTGTATCCCATATTGAAAGATTAGGTTTATCCGGCAGGGTAGAGGATGCAACAGTACCTACAACCTACAAAATTCAGTATGACATTATAGGCGAACCGTTGGTTTCGATTATAATACCAAATAAAGATCATACTGACGACCTTGAAAAATGTTTGAGTTCGGTATATGAAAAATCGACATATAAAAACTTTGAGGTTATTGTTGTTGAAAACAACAGTACCGAGCCCGAAACCTTTGAGTATTATAAAACGGCGCAAAGCAAGTATAGTAATTTAAGGGTTATTACTTGGGAAAGTGGTTTTAATTATTCGGCAATAAATAATTTTGCTGTAGAACAAGCAAGTGGAGATTATATTTTATTGCTCAATAATGACATAGAGGTTATAACTTCTGATTGGATTGAGCAGATGCTTATGTTTGCTCAGCGCAAGGATGTAGGTGCGGTTGGCGCAAAGCTTTACTACGATGATGACACAATTCAACATGCGGGCGTAATAGTTGGTCTTGGCGGTGTGGCCGGTCACTCTCATAAAGGCTTTGCAAGAGATAATCCCGGATATATGGCAAGAGCTAGCATAGCCCAAAATTTAAGTGCTTGTACGGCAGCATGCCTTATGATAAGAAAAGATGTGTATAATGAGGTTGGTGGTCTTGACGAAGGTTATGCCGTTGCGTTTAATGATATTGATTTTTGTATGAAAATTCGCGACTTCGGGTACTTGATTGTGTTTACACCGTTTGCAGAGTTTTATCATTATGAATCCAAAAGCCGCGGTGATGAAGACACACCTGAAAAGCGAGCACGTTTTAACGGTGAAATATTCCGTTTCCAAGAGCGATGGGGAAAAGAACTAAAAGCAGGTGACCCATATTACAATCCAAATCTAACGCTTGATAGTGAAGATTTTACATTAAGATAATATTTAAAGGATGCTGTCTTTTGCGACAAGCATCTTTTAAATTCACTATATTGTTAAAAAAATAACAATAAAATTTACCGGGAAAAAGAAATTTTTAAAAAGTTTGTTTATTTTTTAACAAACCTATTGACATTGAATATACTGTAATGTATAATAGTGAGCAAATTCGGGAAAACAAGTCCCAATATGGAGGTTTTATATTATGGCAAGAGTTTATAATTTTAGTGCAGGTCCTTCAATGCTACCTGAAGACGTACTTAAGACTGCTGCGGCAGAGATGTTAGAATACGGTAATAGCGGTCAATCGGTTATGGAGATGTCACACCGATCAAAAGAGTATCAGGCAATATTTGATGAAGCTGAGGCTAATTTGCGTGAGATTATGAATATTCCTGATAATTATAAGGTGCTGTTCTTGCAGGGTGGTGCTTCCACTCAGTTTGCGATGATTCCGCTTAATCTTATGAATAAGAATAAAAAGGCCGACTTTATTATTACAGGTCAGTGGGCTAACAAGGCTTATAAAGAGGCAGCACGCTATGGTGAAGCACGTGCTGTTGCATCAAGTGCTGATAAGACCTATTCGTACATTCCAAAGACAACTGCAGCTGATTTTGACCCCGAGGCTGACTTTGTTCATATTTGTATGAATAATACCATTTACGGTACAAAGTATAACGAATTGCCCGATACAGGTGATGTTCCGCTTATTGCTGATATTTCAAGCTGTATTCTTTCAGAACCGATTGACGTAACAAAGTTTGGTATGCTTTATGCAGGCGCTCAAAAGAACGTTGCTCCTGCAGGTGTTACCATTGTAATTATTCGTGAAGACCTTATTGGTAACGCTATGGATATTACACCTACAATGCTTAACTATGTAACGCACGCCGAAAACGGCTCTATGTTTAATACACCTCCTTGTTATACAATTTATATAGCAGGTCTTACGTTTAAATGGATTAAAAAGATGGGCGGACTTGAAGCAATAAAGGAAATGAACGTTAAGAAGGCTAAGGTTCTTTACGATTTTCTTGATAACAGCAAGCTCTTTAAGGGCACCGTTGTGTCAGAGGACCGTTCACTTATGAACGTACCTTTTGTTACGGGTAACGATGAGCTTGACGCTAAGTTTGTAGCAGAATCTAAGGCGGCTGGCTTTGTAAACCTTAAGGGTCACCGTAGCGTTGGCGGTATGAGAGCGTCAATTTATAACGCAATGCCAATTGAAGGCGTAGAAAAACTTGTAGAGTTTATGAAGAAATTTGAAGAGGAGAACGCATAATGTATAAGATTAAAACCTATAACAAAATCTCTAAAATCGGTCTTCAGGTTTTTGATGACAAATATACCGTAGGTGATGAGGTTGATAATGCTGATGGCGCGATTGTGCGTTCGGCAGCTCTTCACGATACTGAATTTCCTGTAACACTTAAGGCAATTGCTCGCGCCGGTGCAGGTACTAATAATATTCCGATTGACCGTTGCAGTGAACAGGGTATAGTTGTGTTTAATACACCCGGTGCTAATGCAAATGCCGTTAAAGAGCTTGTGCTTGCAGGTATGCTTATATCATCTCGTCGTGTTATTCCTGCAATTGAGTGGGCAAAAACTCTTAAAGGTGAGGGCGACGCAGTAGGAAAGCTTGTAGAAAAAGGCAAAGGAGCATTTGCTGGCCCTGAGCTTAAGGGTAAGACCTTGGGTATTATAGGTCTTGGTGCAATAGGTGTTATGGTAGCGAATGCCGCTAATCACCTTGGTATGACCGTTTACGGTTATGACCCATATCTTTCTGTAAACTCTGCTTGGAACCTTAACCACAATGCAGTTCATATTTACGATATTAACGAAATCTACAAGAAATGTGATTATATTAGCGTTCACGTGCCGCTACTCGACAGCACAAAAAATATGATTAATGCTGATGCCATTGCTATGATGAAGGAGGGGGTAAGAATCCTTAACTTCTCACGTGCAGCCTTGGTTAATTCGGATGATATGCTCAAAGCACTTGAAAACGGTAAGGTAGCAGCATACGTTACCGACTTTCCAACAGAAGAAATGCTTTGTGTTGATGGTGTTATTGCAATTCCTCACCTGGGTGCATCTACACCTGAGTCTGAAGATAACTGCGCTGATATGGCAGCCCGTCAGCTTGTTGATTATATTGAAAATGGTAATATCGTTAACTCGGTTAATATGCCTGCAATTACGATGCCAAGAAGTGGTAAGCACCGTGTGTGCGTAATCCATAAGAACATACCTAATATGCTTACTGCAATTACCGGTATTGTTGCTGAAAACAACGTTAACATTGAAAATATGCTTAACAAATCACGTGGCGACTACGCATATACCATGATTGACGTTAGCGTTGATGACACTGCAGCAGTAGAAGAAAGAATTGCTGCGATTGATGGCGTAATAAGAGTACGCGTTATCTAATTAAATATTTGTAATGAAAAACACCTGCTTAAACCGAAGCAGGTGTTTTTGTTTTAGGTTTTCGTTGTGTAATTGTCTTTAAGTGGTCCGCCCTTGCGAATATCTTCAATCTTTACGCTTGAAGTGTGGGGGATTGCTTTCCACTCGACCTTTTTAAATAATGCGACAAGTAATGAGAATTTACCGATAAGATCAAAAATTGGGAATGTAATACAGTACCAAACCTTTTTGAAAAGCGGTATATGCTCAATGTGCTTGCGTTCGATAAAGTAAATATAAACTGCTGAAAATATATTCTTAAAGTAACTTACAAGTGAAGCATAGAAAGCGGAAAGTGTCATAATGCCGATTACAGCGCCTGTACCGTGATTTGCACTAATGAATTTAAGTCCGTCAATAACCGGTGTGCCAAACACGCCAACCTTGAAGAAATCAAAATTATAACACTGCCAACCGATAAGAATAAGTGATAGAACTAAGTAATATTTTACTATTCTTTTAAACAAAATTAAAAGTGCACGTGGATAAACTACCGACAACATATCAAGACTCATAAAACGGAGTCTAATATTGTTGAATAACTTTTTCCACCAAGGTGCATTTTTACATTCGCGATTTGCGGCACCCCCGGTTACAAAGATGTGTTTTAGTAATTGTGGTCCCGTTTCGGCAAGTGCCTGTAGATGGCCTTTTGACCAACGAACACGTTGACGCCAAGCAATTTTCATATCTACGGGTTGTTCGTCATAAAACTCGGCATCGTTATTGTATGAAATTTGATATCCTTGTGCTACCGCATCGGCGCAAAATGCGCGGTCTTCTGTAAGAGATACATAATTCCAGCCGTCTTTGATAAGCTCGTGCGCAAATAAAAATCCGGTACCTTGAATACGTGTAGCTAAATGGAACAATGAACGTGCGCGATGCTCGTTACGTATTGTGCGAAGCCAGTGCACGCCGTAGGATGCTGAAATCCAGTTGTCGCCAAAGTTTTTGGTGTTGCGGTATGATGTTATAATTTTTTGACCGGCATCAAATGATTCGTTCATACGGGTGATATAGTCCTCTTTTAAAAGGTTGTCCGCATCAAAAATGAAATAACCTTCGAAGCTGTCAATGCCGTAATCACGTCTGATGTTTTCGACCAAGAACTGCAATGCATAGCCTTTGGTGCGATGATCTGGGTCAAAACGCTCATAGCAAATAGCACCAAGCTCGCGTGCGATTTTTGCAGTATTGTCGGTACAGTTATCGGCAACTACAAAAACTGTTACAAGCTCACTAGGGTAATCTTGCTTGTTTATACTGTCGACAAGATTGCCTATAACCGTTTCTTCATTTCGGGCTGCAACAAGTATTGCGTACTTGTGATTTTGTTTTGCCTCCTTGAATTTTCTTGTGAAGAAAATACCGGTTATTTTATAAATGATCTTGTATTTTAGCAGATAGCCGATAGAGTCTGATACAACGTCAATAACATCTCTGATAATCAGTAAAATTTTCATTAAAGTTTTCATAGCCAGCACATTATATCACCAAACGACAAAAAAATCAATAGAATTAAATTTTAAGAAACAATTAAGGCTATATTTTGCTTGTAATTTTATTAGTAATGTTATATAATAAATTGAATAATTATTTAGATTGGAGTGTTAGTGCTTGTTACTAGACGCTATTACAAATAAATACCCGTTATCTGAAATAATAATGATGATATTGTCGGCGGCAGTGGTTGTATTACTTACTTTACCGGTACACGAATGGGCTCATGGATTTGTATCAACAAAGCTTGGTGACCCAACACCACGCATGCAGGGAAGGCTGACCCTTAACCCGCTAGCGCATATTGATTGGATTGGTGCTTTATGTATATTGCTTGTAGGTATTGGTTGGGCTAAGCCTGTACAGGTTAACGCGAGATATTATAAGTATCCTAAGTGGGGTATGGCGCTTGTAGCTTTAGCAGGACCACTTTCCAATTTGATAGTTGCGTTTTTATTTTTGTTTTTATATGGCTTGATAGTTACAATTTTTATTGCTACGGAAATATATTGGGACTATATTGCTTTAATAAGTGTAATGGAATATTTCTTTGGAACAGTTGCTATGATAAACGTATATCTTGCGGTGTTTAATCTAATACCGGTGCCACCGTTTGATGGTTCAAGAATACTGTTTACATTCTTGCCGCAAAAATATTATTTTAAAATTATGCGATACGAACAAATTATTTTTATCGGCGTTTTTGCGTTGCTGTGCAGTGGCGTTTTAGATCCGATTATTAGTGGCATTGCGACTAATGTTTTTAATGAAATATCAAATATCGCATCACTGCCTTTTACCTTACTTGGAGTGTGAAATAATGGAACAGACGGTTACGCTGTCTTATAAAATAGAAAATTTTGAAGGCCCGCTTGATTTGCTTTTACAGCTTATAGCGCGCAACAAACTTAATATTTATGACATACAGTTGTCCGTGCTTATTGAGCAGTATCTTGAGCAGATGGAGGTATTTCGCTCTCAGGATATGGAAATATCAAGTGAGTTTTTAGAGATGGCATCACGCCTTATCTATATAAAAACTGTAAGCCTGCTACCTAAGCATGACGAGATTGTAAGGCTAAAGGAAGAGCTTACTGGCGAATTGCTTGAGTATCAGCTTTGTCGTGAAATGGCAGCAAAGCTTGGTAATATGACGAGTGGCTTTGACCGCTTTGTTCGTGTGCCTACAGAGTACGATTTTGATAAGACGTACGAGCTTGTTCACGATAGTGAAGTTATGTATCAGTATTATCTTGCTGCGGTAGGTCGTGGACAGCGAAAATTACCACCGAGTGTTGCGCCGTTTACAAAAATTGTTGCAAAAAAAATAGTTTCGGTATCAACAAAGATAGTTTTTGTAATACGTAATCTTGTAAAAGGCGGCAAAAGTAAGCTGTCTTCGCTGTACAAAACAGCGCGCAGCCGTTCGGAACTTGTTGCAACGTTTTTGGCGGTGCTTGAGTTGTGTAAGGCAAACCGTGTTGAAATAACGGGAGATAGCGCTGATACAGCAGAAATCAAGATAGTTAAGGGGCACAAAAGAGGATGAACAAACAACAAACAATAGCGGCGCTTGAGGCGGTTTTATTTGCATCGGGCGATCCTATAAGCATAGACCGACTTTCTCAAACCTTTGAAATTAAGCCTGAGGAAATAGAAAAATATATTAAAGAGCTTGAAAAGCGTTATGATGAGCAGGGTAGCGGTTTTTACGTTGTAAGACTTGAAAACACATACCAGCTTGTAACACGAGAGGATTATGCTCCATATATTAAAACGGCATTTGACATTAAGCGTCGAACACCGTTATCACCTGCGGCGCTTGAGGTTTTGGCAGTAATTGCGTACAATCAGCCTGTAACGCGTGCTTTTATAGAGCAGGTGCGAGGAGTTGACTGTTCGGGTGTAGTATCTACACTTATTGAAAAAGGTCTTATTGAAGAAAGAGGAAGGCTTGAATTACCGGGTAGACCGCTTTTATATGGAACTACCAAGACGTTTTTACGTAGCTTTAGCTTAAACGATTTAAGCGATTTGCCGCCGTTACCAAAGGACAATCCGGAAGTAAACGATATAGGCGAGCAGTTGCAGATTAGTGAAGAAGAAATGACCAACGAGGAAGTGTCATAGTGATAGCACTGATTATTATAGGTGCGATAGTAGGACTTTTGTTGATTGCAATTTTTTTGCCGATTACAATAGATTTGTCTTATGACAGTGAATTTTTAATAAAAATTAAATATTCGGGAATAACTGTTTTTGATAACAAAAAAAGTGAAAAGAAGCAAAAAAATAAATATAAAAAGCAAAAAGTAACCAATGAAAAGTCTGCTAAAACTAAAAAAGATAATTTCTTTATAAGAACCTATAAGCAAAAGGGTTTAATGGGAACAATTAAATATTTTAGTGCGATACTAAAGATCGTTCTAAAAAAGCTTATGTGGCTTTTAAAGAAATTTAAATTCAGACGGTTTAAATTTGACTTAACCGTGGCGACATCCGATGCCGCTGATACTGCAATAAAATATGGCGAGGTTTGCGCGGCAACCTATCCGGTGTTTGCATTAATACAATCGGTTGCGGATTTTAAGCCTAAAGATATAAACATTAGTGCCGATTTTGATAAATCAAAATGGGAGTTTAAATGTGCGGCTTTGGTTAAAACATCGGCTATAAACTGGATTATTGCCGGAATTTCGGTATTGATAGAAATATTTAAAATACAACGTAAGGAAAGTGAAGAAAATGAGCGAAAACAATCTAAAGACCGTAATGGACACAACACTTGAAAATCTTCGCACAATGGTTGACGCCGATACAATTATCGGTACACCTATTGTAGTTGGCAACGTTACGCTTTTGCCGGTGTCTAAGGTTTCGTTTGGACTTGCTACCGGTGGTAGTGATTTTCCAAGCAAGAACGGTCAGCAGCTCTTTGGTGGCGGTGGCGGAGCAGGTGTTACCGTTAATCCTGTTGCATTTATTTGCATAAATGGAGATAACGTGCACATGATGCCTATATATAATGAAATGAACACAATAGATAAGGCAATAAACATGGCGCCCGAGCTTATTGATAAGGTAAAGAGTCTTTTTACAAAAAAGACTGAAATTCCGCTAGAAAAAGAATAACATAAAAATTAAAACCTCACTCATAAAATTTATGGGTGAAGTTTTTTGAAAAAAATAATTTGTACTACGTTATGCTTTCTAGTCTTAATAAATCTTTTCACTGTATCTGCCTATAACACCTCTGCTAAAGCTGCGGTGGTGATAGACGGATTTACAGGTGAAATATTGTATTCGCAAAACTGCGACGAGCGTCTTTCGATGGCGAGCACTACCAAGATTATGACAGCGTTACTGCTTTGCGAGCTTGGCGGGGATTTAAGCCGTGAAATAGTAACCACGCGTGAAATGGTAACGGTTGAGGGTTCGTCGATGGGTCTGCAGGTGGGAGACAGGGTTTCGTACCATGACCTTCTTTATGGCATGATGCTATCTTCCGGTAATGATGCGGCAAACACTACGGCTATTGCAATAGGTGGCAGTGTTCATAACTTTGTAGAGCTTATGAATGAGCGTGCGCGTAAAATGGGACTTGTTGACACGAATTTTGTGACACCATCAGGTCTTGATGCAGATGAGCATTACACAACGGCTTATGAGTTGGCACTTATTGCCAAGGAAGCGCTTTCTAATGAACAGTTTGCGAAGGCTGCCGCTTCAAAAACTGCTCGTTTATGCTATGGGAACCCACCATATAATCGTACACTTACCAATCACAATAAACTGCTAAAAATGTATGATGATATTGTTGGGGTAAAAACCGGATTTACAAAAAAATCAGGCAGGTGCTTGGTTTCTGCTTCAAAAAAAGATGGCAAATTTGTAATTGCTGTAACGTTAAACGATAAAAACGATTGGCAAGACCATAGAAATCTTTTGGATTTAGGGTTATCACTTATAGAAAGCAAGACTATTTCACCAAAGATGAGTGAATATTCGATTTGTGTTGCAAATGGTGAAAAATTCGATGTATTAGTACCATCTGCCACTATAAGCGTACCACAAAATGCAAAGGTTAGTTATTTGATAAAATTACCTCATTTTTTATATTGCCCAATAAAAAAAGGGGAGAAAATTGGCAGCGTTAGTTATATTTGCAATAATGACAATATTTATGAATTGCCAATAGCGTCGAATGATGATATAGAGTATAATCAAAATAAAATCAGATTGTTTTTTGAAATGTTTAAGAGTTTACTTTTGAAAATATAGGAGTTCAATATGAAGGATAATAAAATAAGACTGCAAAAGCATTTGTCTGCTTGCGGAATAGCATCACGACGTAAGGCAGAGGAATTGATAGAGCAGGGAAAGGTGCGCGTTAACGGTAGAATTGCCGCGCTTGGCGATAAGGTTGATCCTAAACGTGATAAAGTTAGTGTTAGAGGTAAAACGGTTGTACCGATAACCCAAAAGGTTTACATAATGTTGCACAAGCCGCGCGGTTATGTTACGACGCTAAGCGATGAATTTGACCGTAAAAACGTGGCAGACCTTGTAAAAGACGTGGGGGTTAAGGTTTTTCCTGTAGGACGACTTGACCGAGATTCTGAAGGTTTGCTTATTATGACAAATGATGGTGAGCTTGCCAATATTATTACTCACCCGAGAAGTCACGTGAATAAAACATATCGCGTAACGGTTGGCGGCGCTGTTGATGATGACCAAATAAAGAAGCTTTGTGAAGGCGTTATTATTGACGGCAAAAAAACACTGCCTTGCGACGTTTTTGTTGTAGAAAGACGCGAGGATAGAACAGTGCTTAATTTTATTATTCAAGAAGGTCGAAACCGACAAATAAGAAAAATGTGCGCTGTGGTAGGTCTTGATGTTTTAAGACTCAAGCGCATTGAAATTGCCGGTGTAAAGCTTGGCGGATTAAAGTCGGGCTCATGGCGTGAGCTTAATGAAAGAGAGCTTACTCGTCTTGAGAATATATCTAAGGAAAGGCAAGAAGAAGAGTGATAAGTGTTATTCCTTGTCGTGAAAAAAAGAAAATCATAGAACTGTTTAAACGGCATAATCTTGCTGTGGATGAATTTTCAGGCTGTGTTATAGCAAGCCAAAATGAAGATGTTTTGGGCTATTGTTTATATAGTCTTTCGAAAAAAGAAATGACAGTTTTTGCTGTTGAACCGCAAAGCGATATACCGCTAGCAGATGGAATTTTGCGCAGTGCGTTGCACGTAGCGGCAGAGAACTTTGTGCTTGATGCTTTTTATGCAGATTGTGCGCCGATTAATTTGTTCCGCACATTGCAGTTTATAAAAAACGAGGATGAAAAACGTCTTAATATAGATAAACTTTTTGGCGGTTGTAATTGCCATAATAAAAATTAAAAAAACTCTTGCAAATTGCTAAACTTTATGGTATGATAGTTTTTGCGAAATTTATCAGATAACTGATTTGTATAGTTTGGAGGTTTAAAAATGGGTGGTTTAGAAATAGCTTTAGGTATAGTTATGATATTGGTTTGCATTATCATTATCGCTGTTATCCTTCTTCAACAGGGTCATCGTTCAGGCGTAAACGGCGTTATTTCGGGTGCTGCTGATACATTCCTTTCAAAGAATAAGGCACGTACTGTTAATGCAAAGCTTGCTAGCATTACTAAGTATATTACAATTTTGTTCTTCATCTTAGCGCTTGTCGCTAACGTTATTGCACTTAGCTAATAGTTTTTAAGAATTATTAAAGAACCTTATGTTTAATAAGGTTCTTTATTTTTTTGCTTTATATAATTGTTGCGATATTTTGTAGGTGATATATTGTATGCGGTTTTAAAACAGTTTGTAAAGTATGCCGCATCTATAAAGCCACAAGAAATGGCAATATGACGTACAGATTCTTCGGTTTTTTCTAGTAGTCTGCGGGCGTGCTCGAGTCGCTGCGTGCGAATATAGTTTGTAACCGTAATACCAGTAGCTTTTTTGAATTTGCGACAAAAATAAGATTCGTCATAGCCGAATTGCCGACTTATGCTTGCTGATGATATATTTTTTGTGAAATTTAAGTTTATGTAATTTATAACATTATCAAAGCTTTCAAATAGCTGTGGGGAAGAATGAGTATCGTCGATGCAATGTTCACACAGTAATCCTAAAAGTCTGTAGAGTCGACCAACCGTTTCAAGCGGATGATAGTTTTTGCTGTTTTGTTGCATTTCTACTATTTGGTTTGCAAGTGTTACAATTTCACTATTATCGGTTTTGTATTTAAAACGTATCTTACCATTTATTATTGGTTCAATATATTGCTTGGCTGATACCGTCCCGTTATATAGGTCGGCAACCTCAAACATTATAACGTAACATTCATAGCCTTCGCTGCCGGATTTACCGCTATGCAACATAGTAGGGGAAACGATTGAAAGCTCGTTGGCATTTACAAATACTTTTTCGTCATTACAACACAATTCAAGACTACCTGACTTTATTAAGTGCAGTTCTAATCGGTCATGCCAATGTTGCTCAAACGCACGAATGTGGGGTCCTAACTTGGTTTTTAAAATTTTTACAGAGGTTTCACCAAATACAACGGGAGTCAATTCTTTTTTTGAATTTAGTTGCACAATATGCTCCCCCTTTTATCAAAAGTCAATAATATATAATTTCAAGTCAAAATAATACAAATTGTAATTTTGCATATATGGTATCATAAAGTTAACAAAAAATCAATCCTTTAAGGAGGCAAATATAATGAAAATAGGTAATGTGATTCACTTTGCGGAACGTGAGAAGCTTGAAAAGTATTTTGAGCAGCTTGTATTTTTTGGTTTTGATAACTGTCAGTTGGGTTCTTGGAATCCAAAGGATTGGACAGATGAAAATGCCCAGATGGTAAAAGAACTTTGCGAAAAATATGGTGTTACCATTTCTGCTTTTTGGTGTGGCTGGTCGGGTCCTGTTGTTTGGGACTTTTATGATGGTCAATTAACACTAGGTCTTGTTCCACCCGAATACCGTCAAATGCGTGTTGAGCAGCTTTGCGCCGGTGCTGATTGGGCTAAAAAGCTTGGCGTTACTGACGTTATTACACACATGGGATTTATTCCCGAAAATCCAAACGACCCTCAGTTTGCTCCTTTTTGTATAGCGGTAAGAACCGTTGCCGGTCACTTGAAGAAAAACGATCAGTGGTTGCTTTTTGAAACCGGTCAGGAAACACCTGTTACAATGATGCGTTGTTTTGAAAAGGTTAATATGGATAATCTTGGTATAAATCTTGATACCGCTAACCTTATTCTTTATGGCAGAGCAAATCCTGTTGATGCACTTGATGTGTTTGGTAAATATGTTCGTAATATTCACGCCAAAGATGGCTTTTATCCCACAAACGGTCATTCGCTTGGTCAGGAAGTTCGTCTTGGTGATGGCAAGGTTGACTTTAAAGCTTTATTTAAAAAGCTTAAAGAACTCCAGTATGACGGTTATGTTACCATTGAACGTGAAATTTGGAACGAGCAACAACAGCCCGATATAATTCACGCAAGAGATTATCTTACTGAAATTATAAACGAAGTATATGGAGGATAATTTTATGTTAAAGGTTGGTTTAGTAGGTGTTGGCGGCATTAGTGGCGCGCATATTCCCGGTTGGCTTGCTCTTGACGACGTAGAGCTTGTTGCACTTTGCGACGTAAGACCCGAGCAAATGGAAAAATATCCTGATATCAGACATTATACCGATTTTGAAGAGATGCTCGCAAACGAAACTCTTGATATTCTTGATATATGTCTTCCTACCAATTTGCACGTGGAATATGCTATTAAAGCGATGGAAAAGGGAATTAACGTGTTGTGCGAAAAGCCAATTTCATTAAATCGTGATGATGTTAAACGAGTTTATGAGGTGGCAGAAAAGAACAATGTTAAGTTTATGGTGGCTCACGTTATTCGTTTTTGGCGTGAATACGAGTTTGTAAAGAGTATTTATGAAAGCGGTAAATATGGTAAATTGCTATTTGGTAATATGAAGCGACTCAGTGCTTTCCCGGCTTGGAGTTGGGACAACTGGATGCGCGATGAAAAACGTAGTGGTTTTGTACCGTATGACCTTCATATTCACGATTTAGACTTTATGATTTATGCTTTCGGTGCTCCAAAAGATATAAAATCTTATCGTACAAAGCTGTCTGATCAAGACTATATTAACGTTACATACGATTTTGGTGATTTTGCCATAAATGCTGAATCATCATGGTTTGCTTGTGGTTATCCATTTACAGCGCAATTCCGATTTCAGTTTGAAGATGCCATAATCTCTAACGAAGGTCAAGGTCTAAAAATTTATGAACGCGGTGGAAGTGTTGTTAGTCTTGAAGAGGCTGCAACAGGTGACACAGGTGAAATTAACCTTCCTAAGAGTGGCGCTTATGCAGTTGAAATCGCATATTTTAAGGACTGCGTGAAGAATAACACAACACCCGAAAAGGTTAAACCCGACGAACTTGAAACTGTTATTGATATATTAAATAATCTGTGAGGCTATTATGGAAAAATTAAGAGTAGCAGTCATAGGCTGCGGTAATATTTCGGTTATGCACCTTGATTCTATTAAGGCTTTCGATGATGTGGAATTAGTTGCAGTTTGTGACATTAAAGAGGATAGAGCAATAACCGCATCACAAAAATACGGCGGTAAGGTATATACCGATTATAAAAAAATGTTTGAATGCGAAAAGTTGGATGCAGTAAATTTGTGTTTGCCACATTATTTGCATGTGCCGGTTGCTATTGATGCGTTTCGTGCAGGAATTAATGTTTTGTCTGAAAAACCGATGAGCATTAAATATGAAGATGCTGTAAAAGCTGTTGAAACTGCAAAAGAATGTGGAGTTCTTTATGGTGTTATTTTCCAGTGCCGCTATAATGCGCCGTCACAGCTTGTAAAGCAGCGTGTTATGGATGGAAAGTTGGGGCCGGTTAAGTGCGGAAGAACGACGCTTACTTGGTATCGCCCGGATCACTATTACGATCATTCCGATTGGAAAGGCACTTGGGATAAAGAGGGTGGCGGTGTTATAATAGACCAAGCCATACACTCTATTGATCTTGCTAACTGGATGATTGGCAGTAAGCCTGTTGAGATTCAGTCAACGCTTCATAACCGTAACCACGATATTATGGTGGTAGAAGATACGGGTGAAGGTCTTATTAAGTATGAAAACGGCGCATTGTTGTCTTTTTATGCTATGAATAACTACCTTTGCGATGAACCGATTGAGATACGTCTTCTTTGTGAAAACGGCAAAGCTATATTCTCTTATGGTGAGGCTAAAGTCATATATAAAGACGGTAGTGTTGAAACTGCAACCAATAAACCTGAAGATATGTTTAAGTATACAGGTGGTAAGGATTATTGGGGTTTTCAACACGCAGTTCAAATTAGGCAGTTCTTTAATGCGGTAAAAGGCGAAGAAGAACTAGAGATTACCGGTGAGGAAGCGCTAAAAATACAAAATATTATTTGTCAGATATATAGTAATAATGATAATCCTTTTAAATGATGTAAAAAGCACTCAGGAGTAACCCTGAGTGCTTTTTGTTATATATTGTTTACATTGTGAATATGTACGCCGTATGGAAGATTGGTTTTACCATAAATTTTAAATAATTCGTCGGGATTTACAAGCATGAAACCTCGTGCCTTTAGTTCCGGTAAAATGGTTTTAAGTGCCTCGTAGGTATGTTCTTTAACATGCATACAAGCGACAGCGCCGTCACATGCGGTATCAAGAGTTTCTTTTATGATGTTTTCTGGTGTTGCGTCCGGCAGCCAGTCACTACCGCATTTCATACCGTGACCGAGCAAAACAAGTTTTAATTCTTTGCAGATTTTAAGTACGTTATCGTCACGACATAAATTCGGTAAGCGTGTCATGGTTATATTATAATTAAAACGATTTTTAATATTATTAATTGGGGTTGTTAGTTCGTCGACAACCTGTTCGGATGTAATTGTTTCTAAACGGGGATGTGTTTGTGAGTGACCTACAAGCTGAAAACCGTTATCAATAGCGTATTCTATCATATATTCAGTATCAGGAGTGATTCTGCTACCCATTACGGCAAAACCCGCTTTAAAGCCATATTGGTTAAATAAATCAATCATTTCGCACATATAGGGAAGTGGTCCATCGTCAAAAACTATGGTTAAATATTTCTTTTCCATATTCATCACACCTTAGATAAGTTTATAGCTTTATTATAGTGTTTTTTTATAAAAAGTAAATATAAATTTGTACTTGATTATTTTATTTTGTTATGATATAATACTTTGCGTTGCCAAGTTTGGCGATATGCGCTGATAGCTCAGTTGGATAGAGCATCTGCCTTCTAAGCAGAGGGTCGGGGGTTCGAATCCCTTTCAGCGTGCCAATAATGCGGAATCCACGAAAGTGGGTTCCGTATTTTTTTATATAGAGAAAGGGATTCGAACAAGGGCGGTTTGTCGAAAGACAAATTGCAACCTTTCGGTGAACGGTTGCAAAGCCCGTGGGTAACGAGCGTTAGCGAGGCGATAGCACACGGTAGTGTGTGGAAAAATCCCTTTCAGCGTGCCAATAATGCGGAATCCACAAAAGTGGGTTCCGTATTATTTTTTTATATGGAGAAAGGGATTCGAATAAGGAGGGAACTGCATTTTGTTTTCAAATTTCTTTTAAATTTCTTAATCAAAATTTTCCAGATATTTTTCGGCTTGCGCTTGTGTTGAGACGGTAATTCCGTCATTAAATTTTTTAATATCATTTTGCGGTAAAGTGTTTAAGACAATGCTATCATATATTTCTACTATTTCATCGTTGTTGTATAAAGCAATTGTGTTTTTGTATGACTTTATAATATATTTTTTATCTTTTGGTTTTTGTGAGTTATTCTTTGTATAAAAAGCGATTAGAATGAATGTTAACGCGAAAATTAATGTTGGAAATAAAATTTTTTTAATAAAAATACGCATAAAATCACCCGAAAATAGTATTGCCTTAATAATTTATTAATATAAGTTAAAAAATTGTAACTACCCAAAATGAAAATTATGGTGTATAATACATATGTATTATTATAAGTGTGTCCATTTTTAACGGAGGTGTTTTTTATGGACGATAAAGATTTATTTAGTTTTAGTGAATCTAATGATGAGCCAGAAAAACAATCGTATGATACTAATAGCAATTCAGATGGTGTTGTAGAGGATTCGCACGATATTAGCAGCAGTTCGGAAGAGTCTGCACCTGAATCGCTTGACCTTAATAGTTTTTCGGCAGCTTCTGCTGACAAGGCTCGTAAGGGTAAGAAAAATAAAAAAAGCGGTTGGCAAAGGTTTTTAAAGGTTTCACTTACTGTTATGCTAATTGGTATAATAACCGTTAGTATTGTTTGCGGTTCGTTTTTATTGTATGCATTTACTATGGTAGATGGTACAATGGACGTTGATTTGCATAACCCGGATGAACTGTTCTATACTACTACGATTTATGTAAAAGATAAAACCAATGACGACTGGGTTGAATACCAAAGATTGCACGGCGAATTTAACCGTATTTGGGTGCCTTATAATGAAATAGAGGCCAAAAAAGAAGATAACGCTGATTATACCGGTATTCCACAGCTATTGGCGGATGCTTTTGTTGCCATTGAAGATAAGAGGTTCCATACACATTACGGTGTCGACTGGAAGCGTACCTTTGGTGCGGTTATAAACACCTTTATTCCGATATATTCGTCGCAACAGGGTGGTTCTACAATAACACAACAGTTGGTAAAAAATCTTACCAATGACCGTGAAGATGCAGCAAGTCGTAAGGTGCGCGAAATTATGAGAGCGCGTTATCTTGAAAACGAATACAGTAAATCCACCATACTAGAGTGTTATATGAACACAATCCCTATGGGACACGGTATTTATGGTGTTGAGGTAGCGGCTAACTATTATTTTGGCAAGAGTGTAAAGGACTTGACACTGCTTGAGTGCGCAAGCCTAGCGTCAATTACCAAAGCACCATCAAACTATGCGCCTGATGATAATCCAGAAAGAAATAAGGAAAGACGCGAGACTGTTCTTGCGCTTATGCTTCAGGAAGGGTATATAACCAAAGAAGAGCACGATGCGGCACTAAAAGAAGAATTAAATCTTGTAGCATCGCGTGAAGAGCTTAATGAAACGGAAGTAAACAATTATTTTGTAGATGCTTTAATAGTTGACGTAACCAATGATTTGGCCGATAAATATGGTTGGGACGATGCAGATGCGGCTGAGAATTTTTATAACGGCGGTTATAAGATTTATGCAACATTGGACCCAGAAATACAGTCGGCGGTAGATGAGGTCTTCTCTAACGCGGAGGCTTATGGTTTAAAGGCAAAGGATGGCTCACAGTTGCAGGGTGCAATTACCGTTATGGACTATAACGGTAGAGTAAAGGGACTTGCCGGCGGTATAGGTGAAAAGACGGTAAACCTTGGACTTTCGGGATTTAACAGAGCAACCGATGCTATACGTCAGCCGGGTTCTACAATGAAACCACTAGCGGCGTACACGCCTGCAATTGAGGAAGGCAGAATTCATTATTCATCAATTTTAAACGATACTGCCACAAAGTATAAAAACTGGACACCAAAAAACTGGTATAACTCTTATTGGGGTGGTGTAACCACACAGTATGCGCTTGAGCGTTCTATAAACACAATTCCTGTTTATTTGGTAAATGAGATGGGTCCACAAAACAGCTACGATTTCTTGACACAAAAATTGGGCATTACTACACTTAACAAAAACGATATTGATTTGTCACCTTTGGGAATGGGTGGTACAAACGGCGGTATTACAACTGTGGAATCGGCAGCGGCGTATGCTATATACGGCAACGGTGGTAAATATTATGAGCCAACTCTTTACTATGCGGTTTATGATCAGCAAAATAATGTTGTATTATCTCACGAAAAGTCAAAGCCGCAAACTGCTATTAGCGAAGATACAGCGACTGTTATGAACAAAATGCTTCAAAAGGTTGTTTATGGTTCTAATGGTACGGGTAAAGCAGCAGCGGGATATATTAAAGATATGAAAATATATGCGAAAACCGGTACTTCAAATAATGCAAACGACTTATGGTTTGTTGGTGGTACACCATATTACGTTGCATCATGCTGGTGTGGCTACGATAATCCACAATCAATTTCCGACAGTGCAATTGCTCTAAAAATGTGGGGTAACGTTATGTCGAAAGTGCATTCGGGACTTGAAAAAAGGGAGTTTAAGGAAAGTACGTATGCGTTAGATCGATACTATTGTACCGAAACAGGAAAGCTCGCAACCGACGCGTGTCCATCAAAGGCTGTGGGTTGGTATAAGAAGGGTAAAAAATATATGCCTGCTTTGTGTGATAAACACGAGGGTACAGCACTTGATTCCCCAAAAGTTGAGGCAGAAAAGGCTAAACAAGAGACAGAAAAGGCCGAAAATGCTGCAAATCCGGACAATGCAGGTAATACAACGAGTAGTACACCGTCAACAACGGGCTAAAAATTACAATCTTGTGCATTTATTTGTTGACAATATTTTGATATGTGGTAAAATTAAAGTTGTAAAAATTTTCTTGTAAAGAAGGTAACAAAATGGAAAATTTAATTAAAAGAATCAGTGATATTGGCGTAGTGCCGGTTATCAAGATCGACAACGCAAAGGATGCAGTGCCACTAGCAGCTGCACTTAAAAAAGGTGGTCTTTGCTGTGCAGAGGTAACCTTTAGAACAGATGCTGCAGAAGAAGCAATTCGTCTTATTGCACAGGAATATCCTGATTTTCTTGTAGCGGCAGGTACCGTTCTTACACCAAAGCAGGCTGATGCTGCAATGGCAGCCGGTGCATCATTTATTGTAAGCCCGGGTCTTAATCCAATAGTTGTTAAACACTGTATTGAAAAGGGTTATCCAATTATACCGGGTGTTTGCACACCAAGCGAAGTAGAGCAGGGTATGTCGTTAGGTCTTACTTATCTTAAGTTCTTCCCAGCAGAAGCAGCCGGTGGCGTTAAGATGATAAAGGCTATGGCTGCTCCATATACAAAGGTTAAATTTATGCCTACAGGCGGTATTGGACCTAAAAATCTTGCGGAATATCTCAACTGTAAAGCTATTTTTGCTTGCGGTGGTAGCTGGATGGTACCAGGTGATATGATTACCGAAGGCAAGTTTGATGAGATTGAAAAACTTACAGCAGAAGCTGTTGAACTTTTAAAGGAGATTAGAGGATAATGGCTAGAATTATTACTTTTGGTGAACTAATGCTTCGTTTGGCTCCTAACGGTTACTATCGTTTTTTCCAAAACGACCAAATGCAAGCAACCTTTGGCGGTGGTGAAGCAAACGTTGCTGTTTCTCTTGCAAACTATGGTATGGACAGTGCTTACGTAACAAAGCTTCCAAAGCATGCAATCGGTCAAGCAGCAGTTGATTCACTTCGTTATTTTGGTGTTGATACTTCTAACATCACTCGTGGTGGCGAGCGCGTAGGCATTTACTATCTTGAAAAGGGCGCTTCACAGCGTGGTTCGGTATGTATTTACGACCGTAAGTATTCTGCAATTCAGCAGGCTACAAAGGAAGATTTTGATTGGGATAAGATTTTTGAAGGTGCCGACTGGTTCCACTTTACCGGTATTACACCGGCTCTTGGTCCAAACGTTGTAGAAATTTGTCGCGAGGCTTGTATTGCAGCAAAGGCAAAGGGCGTTAAGATTTCTTGCGACCTTAACTATCGCGGTAAGCTTTGGACTCGTGACGAAGCACGTGCTGCAATGACTGACCTTTGTCAGTACGTTGACGTTTGCATTTCTAACGAAGAAGATGCGAAAGACGTATTTGGTATTGAGGCTGAAGGCACTGATATTTATGGTGGTAAGTTAAATCACGAAGGTTATAAGTCGGTTGCTAAGCAGCTTGCTGACAAATTCGGCTTTGAAAAGGTAGCTATTACTCTTCGTTCATCTATTTCTGCCAGCGATAACGATTGGGCAGGTATGCTTTATGATGGCGAAAACTACTGTTTCTCTAAATCATATCATCTACATATCGTTGACCGTGTTGGCGGTGGCGATTCATTTGGTGGTGGACTTATCTATTCACTTCTTTCGGATAAGTCAACACAAGAGGCTATTGAGTTTGCTGTTGCAGCATCTGCACTCAAGCATTCTGTTGAAGGTGACTACAACCGTGTAAGTGTTGCTGAGGTTGAAAAGCTTGCGGGCGGCGACGGTTCAGGTCGTGTTCAGAGATAATTTGAATATAATTAAAATCGGCTTACATAACGTAAGCCGATTTTTTGTTTATAATATTGTACTTGTAAAACCTACTGCCTTACCAAGTATATGAATTTGATTTAGCTGTTCGCCTGTATAGACAAATGGTTGATACTTTGAATTGCAAGCAACAAGTGTAATGGTGTCATTGGAAATATATACACGTTTTAGTGTTGCTTCCTCATCAATAAGAACTGCGGCGATTTCACCATTTTCTACAGTAGGTTGTTGACGAATATATACGATGTCACCATTGTGAATACGAGCATCTATCATACTGTCGCCTTTACAACGAAGGGCAAAGTCGGCGTTTATGTCTTCGGGGACGGTTACTTCACCATCGAGATTTTCGGAAGCAAGAATAGGTGTGCCACATGCTATTGTACCAACAAGGGGAATGCGATTCATTTTTGGAAACGAGATTACATTGTCGTAGTTCATATAATCGGCATCAATAAATAAGATGAGGGGACATTAAATATTTCAGACAATTTAATTATTGTTTCTTTTTTAAGATTTTTAACTGCGCCGCTTTCCCATTTTTGAACAGCAGCACGTTGAACACCTAACATAGAACCGAGTTGCTCTTGAGAGTATCCGTATTCATTACGGAGCTTTTTAATTTTGGCACCTGTATTCATATTATCAAGTCCTTTCTGCAACAATTGTATCTTAAAAGTATTCATTTGTCAAGGAAAAGTTTTAAATTGCTAAAAAAAAGATACAAAACGCTTGACAAATGAAAAAAACGGTGGTAATATTGTTGTATCTCAAAAAGATACACGTTTAACTGTTTTGTGTAAGGAGGCGAATGTTTATATTTTTTTGCTATATGTGTATCTTTAAAAGATACAAAAAGGAGGATGATATATGAATTGTATAATTTTAGAAGGAATTGGTTTATGGATTGCGGTTATTTTGGTTGTTTTATTATTGACAGTATTGTTAGTGAGCCTTTTGTGTGTTGTATGGTCTGATAAGAAAATCACTTCACTTGAAGCACAGCTGCGTGATAAAGACATAAAGCTCAGCTTGCTGTTGAGAAAAAACTTTTTACTTAATTTAAAATACGGAGAATTTGATATTGATGGGTAGTGAAAGATTTTATTGTACGGAATGCAAAAGATATTTTGATGAAACAGCATTTTATGAAGAAAGGCACGGACTTGATGCTCCACCATATGAGAGGGTGGCGATTTGCCCTCATTGTAAAAGCACGGACTTTGAAAAAATTGAAATTTTAATTGATAAATTTGAAATGATGGAGGCGCTACTACCGGCTCTTATGTACATAAATAGATATATGAATTCTATTAGGGATGTTTTTGGTCTTAATATAAATAACAATGATTTAAACGATGCTGTAGATATTATAGTTGAAAAAATTTGTGAAATGTATGACTTTTTAGAAAGTGATATTCAGTCGGAGCTATTTGATATGTCGACTGAATATGATTTAGAAAAAATGCTTATGAGGTTTAATGGTTGATAATGAAAAAAAATGAATTTTGTATTTGTGGAAATAAAGCCGTAAGACACGGTTTGTGCAATGAGTGTATTTATTTGCTTAGAGCAAAACGTAGTAAAAGCATAGCCATAGTAGAAAAATTTAGAGATGATTATAATAAAACGCATAATTTATATAAATCGTACGGGCAATTTGTGTTACTGTTGGACTTAATATACAGGAGGAAAAAAGAGGTTGACGATAGAGCAAAAAAAGCTGTTGTTAAAAAAGTACGGCGAAATAGATGAACGTATAGAGCAGTTACGTCGCGCAAAAGAAAAAAGTAAAAATTGTGACGAATATCAAAGTCCTGAATTTGAAGAAAAAATTAAAGTAAGTAAAGATAAAGGTTCAATTGTTGAAATTACGGTAGAAAAAAGAGCGGTAAATTGGGACAAACTTATACAAAAGGAATTGGATTTGTTATATGATTTGAGGTTAAAGATAGAAAAAGCAATAAACGAACTGAGTGATTTAACGCAACAGCGATTACTAAGACTTTTGTATTTGGGAGAAATTGATGAATATGGTGATAGGACACGATTTAGCTTTGCGGAGATTTCTAAAATCCTTTGTTATAGTGAAAGACAAATATATAGAATATATAAAAAGGCGTTAATAAATTTACCTGAAATAACTTATGATGTCAGTGAATGTCAGTAAAAAGTGTGCTAGTATACCAACGTGGCAAGAAATATTTAATAATATGGAGGTGTAAAAATGAAAAGTGAAAATGGATTTTCAATATCACCTAAAATGAAAAAGTGTGCAGAAAGATTAATTAGTCAAGAGTTTGACGGAAACATAAGTAAACTGTGTGATGAGCTTTCAATAGCGAGATCTACATTCTATAGGTGGTATGACAAAAAAGAATTTAAGCAGTACATAAATTTTCTTATTGCCAGATACACCGAAACAGAGCTATTTGAAATTTGGAAAGCAATTATTGAAACGGCTAAAAAGGGGAGTCCTCAGGCGCTGAAATTGTTTTTTGAACTAAAAAGCTTGCAAAACAATGCTTCCACTAATAGTGTAGTTTTTATTTCCGGTGAGGATAAAATTGAAGAATAGAATATATTTACCAAATATTATTGGAAAAGGATATGGAAAGTTTTGGTATGACAAAGGAAGATATAGGGTACTTAAAGGTGGTAAGGGTAGTAAGAAGAGTGCTACGACGGCTCTGAATTTGATATATCGACTTATGAAGTATCCGGACAGTAATTTGCTTGTGGTACGCGCGGTGTTTAACACGCATCGTGACAGTACCTTTGCACAGCTTAAATGGGCGCAGGAAAAGTTGGGTGTGGCGCACTTGTGGCAAAACACTGTATCACCTATGGAAATGACATATAAGCCGACTGGACAAAGGATACTTTTTAGAGGTTTTGATGACGTTTTGAAGTTGGCGTCGACCACTGTATCAAAAGGTTATTTGTGTTGGGTGTGGATTGAGGAAGCTTTTGAAATAGAAAGAGAGACTGATTTTGAAAAGCTGGACCTTTCGGTGCCGCGTGGTAATATACCGCCGCATTTATTTAAACAAACTACGCTAACCTTTAACCCGTGGAGTGAGGCACATTGGCTTAAGAAACGTTTTTTTGATAAGCGGCAAGATAATGTGAATACATACTCTACAAATTACTTGTGTAATGAATTTCTTGACGATACTGACCGTGATATTTTTGAACGTATGCGCAATACAAATTACAGACGGTATGCGGTTGCAGGTCTTGGTGAGTGGGGCGTGGCCGAAGGACTTATTTATGAGAACTTTGAGATGCTTGATTTTGGGTTTGATGAAAAGGGGAATTTGGTATATGACAAACGGACCGTCGAGGACGCCGGTCCCTACACAATTGAAAATTGGAAGTTGCGGCACTTTTTTGGGCTGGATTACGGTTATACAAATGACCCAACTGCTTTTATTGCTTTTGCGGTAAGTCCCTCAGCTAAAGAGATTTACATATACGATGAGCACTATGAAACGAAGATGCTAAACAGCGACATTGCCGATATGATAAAGCGTAAAGGCTTTTCGAAAGAACGAATACGCGCCGACTGTGCAGAGCCCAAGTCAAACGATGATTTAAGGCGGCTTGGTATTTCAAGAATTATGCCGAGTGTTAAGGGTAAGGACTCGATACTAAACGGTATTGCACAGATACAAGAATATAAGATTTATGTGCATCCGAAATGTAAAAATACATTTGCCGAGCTTAGCAGCTACTGTTGGAAAAAGGATAAAAATGAGAATGGTGTGAACGAACCGGAAGATAAAAGCAATCATTTGATGGATGCAATGCGTTACGCATTTTATGATGTAAAATATTTTAGGCCACAAAATCCTAATGAGAATAAGCAGAAGTTTGATGGTGATAAGTGTTACGGGAAAAAACACGCTTTAAAGTTAAAAGATATTGGTTTTAGATAGAGGAGAATAAAGTGAACAATTCGATTATTTTTACAGCAATTTTAATAATTATTAATTTTGCTTTGGTTGCAGTTGCAATTTTTGGTATTGGATTTTTTATTGGATATAAATACGAAGATAGAGGAATTAAACTTAAAAAAGAAAATATTGATACCAAAGAAATTGTAGAAAGCGATAAGGAAAAGAAAGCTAAAAAAGAGTGGAGAAAATTTTTGGAATATGACGGAAGCACTCCACAAGAAAAAATATAATGGTTATTTTCCCTTTACCATAGGGATGTATATAAAGGAGAATGAGAAATGAACGATAATTATATTATCGATGATTACGAGTATCAGGACACCATACCTGATGCTTTTGATCAAGAAGAAACAGACATATACGAGGATGATACTATTGACACACCAGACAGTGAAGATCAGTATTCGGAAAATGTCGAGCGAGATGCGGAGAATTTGGATGTGCAGCAATCCGCGTCAGAAAAGCCGGAAACAAATGAACCTTTTATTTCGGTGCAATATAATCACAAAAATCGAGATTTTACAAAGCAAGAGGCAATAAATTTTATACAAAAGGGAATGCATACAGAAGCCTTGCGCACAAAGCTTGAATATCTTGCTAAAAAGCAGGGTACTGACGTAAACTCTATTGTAGAAAGAATAGTCATGGCGCCCGAAAATGAATATCGTAGACATCTTGAAGAAATGTACGGAAAAGATAGCCCTGACGTAGAAATCGGCATGGCAATATATAGGGAAAGACAGTCGGATGATTATAAGAAAATGATGGGTGAACACGAAAACAGTGTAAGGGAGCAAAAAAACACCGAAAGTATTAATACGCGACTTGCAAATGAGTATATGACATTAAAAAATGAAATGCCCGATGCGCCAGATTATAGCGAATTGCCCAATTCGGTGATTATGGACGCAGCAAAAGGAAATAGAGATTTATATTCTGCATATCTGCACTATTTAAATAAAGAAAGAATGAGAATTGATGCCGCAAATAAAACAAGCAAGGCGGCAAATGCGGCAAGTCTTGGGAAAATGAGTACAAACGATGGAGGAAATATGGATTCTACCGATAGAAAGTTTTTGTCGGGCTTGTGGCAAAAATAGAAAAGGAAGGTATA
This sequence comes from Clostridia bacterium, assembly GCA_017513195.1. GTDB lineage: Bacteria > Bacillota > Clostridia > Oscillospirales > Acutalibacteraceae > UBA737. Next base: position 205,407 of record JAFXGM010000024.1, read on the forward strand.
AATTATGGCAAATATTTTTGAAAATGCAAGCAAATATGCACACGAACTTGATAAGATGATAGTTCAGGAATCTAAGACAGGCTTTTTGGCCGATGGTAAGTTTAAGGCAAGATTTACAGGCGCTAGAACTGTAAATATGCCACAGATTGATTTTGACGGTCTTGGTGATTACGACCGTGAAACAGGTTACTCGAAGGGTGGTACCAACTTTAATTACACCGCTTATACACTCGGTCAAGAGCGTAGCAAGCAGCTTGTAATTGATGCGCAGGATGCTGATGAAAGCGGTATGACATCCCTTGCAGGTAAAATTGTGGGTGAATACACTCGCACAAAGGTAAACCCTGAAATTGATGCATACGTAATGTCAAAGCTTTATGGAATTGCAAATGAAAAGGGCAACGTAACAACATTTGATGCTGATAAGGCAGCGTCTATTATGCTAGATGCAATCAACAATGCAGAAGCAGCAAACGGCTATACAAATTCACAGATGGTAGCGTTTGTTGACCCTGTAATGTATGCCGCTCTTATGACAAGCAATGATTTGCAGCGTTCAATCACCGTTAGTGAATTTGAACAGGGTAATGCTGACCTTAAGGTAAAGCATCTTAACGGTTGCGCTATTATTCCGGTAGCTGCTGATAGAATGAGAACCGAGTATACATTTAACGACACAGGTTTTGCGGCAGCAGACGGCGCCGGCTATATTAAGGCAATTATTATGCCTAAAAGTGCAGCATCACTTGTTAAGAAGGTAGATAAGGTTGATATCTACACACCTGAAATTGTGCAGGACATGGATGCATATAAGATTAATTTCAGACTATATTATGACTGCTTTGTAACAGAGAATAAGAAAGGTCTTATTTTTGCAATCAGCGGTGAATAAAAACTTAGTACATTAAAAAGCGGTTGCTGTAAAGCAACCGCTTTTTGCTTATGGGGTTTGAATATGGAAAAATTTAATAACAGGTGGTGAATAAATGGAAGCTGCGAATAAAGCCGCGGTTGTCGCAATGCATATAGGTGCGACAGCAGGACTTTTGGCAAAAAATATAGTTACAGAGTCAAATGATAATATTCAAAATAAAAATGATAATACTAGTTCAAATCTGGGATTCCTTGAAAATGGCAGACTACCACATCCAGATACGCTTGCACGTAAAAAAGGATTTAAAAATTATGATGAACTTGTGAAATATAAAGAAAAGAATCCAGAACTTTACAATGCTATGGATGGGGTAAAATATGGTGAACTTGAAGGCTCCGTATTAGAAAGAAGAAATTTTGAATTAAGTAGCTTACGTTCAAAAGCAAAAGAAAAGATTATTGAGCGAATAAAAAATATTGATATTAATGAGTTGAAAAAATCAATTGAATTTTTTAATTCCAATGAATGGCAGAATTCGGATACCTCAAAAAAGCATAGCGATATCATTAATACATATGTTGACGATTGGATCGCGCTTGAAAATATGGGATATTTTAACCAACTTTCTAAAGATGAAAGAACAGGGTATGTTACTGCGTTGCGAGAAATTAAACAAGGTGTGCAGGGTAAAAACTTTCTCTACACCAATTTTAATAATATAAATGAGTATAACTCGTTTATTATGAATAATACAGCGGAATTAGAAGATGGCATGAGCACAAATAGTATACAAGCAAGGGTCAAAGCGTATGAAAGCTGTGTTGCGCGATTGGATGTAATTAAAAAACAAACATCTAATATGTCGGATGAAGAGAAGTGGACTAAAAAAGCATCAAGCGGTAGCGGACGAATGATATATAGCACTAATGTGGAAACAAAAAAATATAAAGCATTGTTAGATGAAAAAGAATATCTTGAAGAGCAAATTAGATTATATGAAATGTATAATAAGAAAAATGATAGTTTGGCTACTCAATTTGTAAATAGCGCAGATTTTGCCGTTAATTCGGTCTATATACCACAAAAAGATTCAAGTGGTAAGCTTATAACATGGGACGTAAGTAATTATAGAGCATTTCTTGATTATTATAGTGTTGGTACTGATGCGCTTGTGCATTCTGAACGAGTAAGAAACGGCTTGGAACCGGACGATTATTGGTATGGTGGGCAGTCGCGTGGTTGGGATTATGCGACTGAAGATGAATTTAAGATGCTAAATTATCTTGCTAATACACAGGGGGATGTGGCAGCACAAAGTTATTATGATGCACTATCAAGAGATTTGACACGCAGGCGAAGGATTGCAAAAGAACAAAAATGGGATGAAAATTACAAAAATGCGGAATGGTACGAAAAAATAGGATTAAATATATTGTCGGTACCCGAAAAGTTATATGGGAATACTTTCAATGCTATAGAGGACCTTGGGAATTTGGTTACCGGACAGAAATATGACCCTTATGCTGCCTATAGAGATACAACTTCACATGCGGACAACACAAGAAAAAATACTGCGATAGAGATTGAGGAATTAACGAATAATGCAGAGTTTTTAGGTGTGACGTGGGGCGATGCGTATCAAGCAGTGATGGCGGGTGTTGACTCTATTGCCGGTGTTGCTACATTTGGTGGCAAAATATATCCTGTTATAGCTGGTATGGGTGCTAGTTCAGCTAAAGCAAAACAATTATATGAACAAGGTGCAAGTAATGAGCAAATTGCCGTGGCTTCAATTTTTGCCGGTGTTACTGAAATGGCATTTGAAAAAATTTCTATTGGTCATTTTTTAGATGAATTTGTGAATGCGCCTGCAAAAAAATGGTATCAATTGTTAGGGAAGGCTGCAATGCAAGGTGGTATTGAAATGAGTGAAGAAATGGCCACCGAGCTTTCAAATATAATTACGGATACACTAGTTTTGGGCAGTCGTTCTGAGTGGGAACAGCTAATTGCCTCGTATAAACAGCAAGGCTATAGCGATACTGATGCTGTTATAAATGCTATGTGGGATAAAGGCGGAGATATACTTGAAGCGGGTATATGTGGTCTTATTTCAGGTGGGACTATAAGTAGTGCAGGTTCTACGGTAAATTATTTATCCAACAATATTCAAGACGGTAATAAGGCATATATAAGTTTTGAAGAATTTTGCAATAATCATAGCACTATTTGGAATAATGTAGAATATTTTGACGAACAAACAAAATTAGATATTATGCAAAAAACGCATGATGCAATGATACAAGATGGTGATATAGTAAAAGTACCGCAAAAAACAATAGAAAATGTAGCGGAATCATATCCTGATTTACGTGGGATCAAGAAAAAGGAACGCACACCAATACTTAAAGAATCAATACATAATCTTAAAGAAAATATACGTCAATTTTTAAATAAATTCAAAAACAAAGACTTTGAGTTTGAAGTTAACGGAAAAATATTGGAGGCGCGTTTATATAGCACAGGAATAAATGAAGTGTTAGAAAAAATTACGCAGGAAAAAGCAAATATGCTTTATTCCACAAAAGATATTTTTAAAAATTCCCGCTATTTATATTCAACGGCCGATTACGATGGAGAACCAAATGTGTATCGATGGAATTATTTTTACACACCTGTGCAGATCGGTGAGGATATAGTTGGTGTACGAATTGCTATACGAGATATTGCAGAAGGACAATGGCATAGAGGAGAAAGTCAAATATATAACTGGAACATAAAAAAAGATATATCCTTGGACGGTGCGCAACCTGTCAAAAATAACTCATCACGCGATGTCTCATCAGATATATCTAATTATAATATACAAAATGAAAATGAAAATGTCAAGGGTGAACATGTGCAAAAAGGAGTGGCTTCACAAAGTGGGGCTGCTCCTTTTATTTCTAAAGATGGTAGTATTAAAGCAGTACCGAATATTACAGAAAAAGATGGGATTCGCACAATAGATGTAGAAAAAATTATTGATGAAAAGGCGTTTGTTGAGGGGCTTTGGGAAGGTGCAGAGAACACCCAAAAAAATAATGTCGAAAAAAGTCAGTTGGAAAGTGTTGAAAATACCCAAGGAAATGGTATAATAGAAGAAACAAGGGTACTAACACTTGATGATTTAACAAAGGATGTATTAAAGACAAAACCACTTTATTCGCCAAGACCTAAAAGGTGGTTGAAAAATGGTGGGAAAATTGAGATAGATACTAGCAATAATTGGATTTACACTAATTCAGATGGAATAAGTGTAAAGTACGTGGATGGATATCCCGATTTTAAAAGTGCAGAGTTAGTAAATCAAGAGGTGGATATTGGTGATTTTATTAATCGGGAAATAGATAAGAGAAAAGCTAAAAAGTTGGTTGAGCAAAATCCTAATACGGTATGGCATCATCCACCAAATAGCAATATGCTTCAAGAAATTGATGCAAATATTCATCGACAGTTTACCCATATTGGACCGATGTCTAAAATTAGAAGAGGAGATTAGTTATGGCTTTTAACAAATATGGAAAATTAGATGCTGCATTAGTTAATCAATTAGATGGATTACTCGGTTTTGAGGTGCCGCAGGACTATAAAGAATTTTTAATAAAAACAAATGGTGGACGTTTTGATTTTGAAGATGAACACTATATGTTAATTAAAAATAAAAAAATATGGATAGATGTTCTTTATGGCAATAAAAAGAGTAAGCGTTCCAGTTTGTTGTTTTGGAACAATGAATATGGTGATGAAATTCCTGAAAGTGCTATTATAATAGGTGATACACAAGACCATGGTTTTATTGTATATATATGCGCAGGTGTACAAAAAGGAATATATTTTTGGGATGATGTTTTAAGCATTGAGGGTTCTTCAATTGAGGGCAAAAATGCGTATTTTGTTGCAAACGATATGAATGAATTTCTTAAAAAATTTAATATTTCAATAAAAAAATTCGACTTATTTGCAAAAACTTCTAATATAGATGAAAAAATTGGTGAGGATAATATATTGTATAAAGCACCAAATGAAAAGAAAATGCAAGTTATAGATGCGATAACATTTAAGAGATTTATGCATCCGTGCGATGAATTTATAATTTAATACTATCAACAAATTAGAAGACAGGGTATTACACCCTGTCTTTTAATTTGGCGAGTATGGAACAAAGCCGAGCGGAGCAGGAGTTTGTATATACAAAAATAGGTGAGCAATTAGATCAAAATAATTGATATGAAGTATATAACCTTATAAGAGAGACTTTGGGAAAATTAACCAAAAAAATTGAAACATTTTTAAAAAAGTGGTTGTAAATCATACAACCACTTTTATTTTTGGAGGTAAAAAATAGATGATAAAGCTAAAAGCAGAACAAATTTGGTCGGAATATGAAGCAGGTCAGCAATATAAAAACAGTATTGGTGACAAGGGTATACACGACCAGGCAAGAATAAACGAGAGATTTTTTGTAGGTGATCAGTGGCACGGTGTAAATGCCGGTAATGAAAAACCGCTGACGAGGCGAAACATTATAAAGCGAATCGGAGAATATAAGATGGCTACCATCGGCAGCGCACCGATTGCTGTAAACTATAGCGCAGAGGGTGTACCCGATACATCGGATATAGAGGATAATAAAACCGCAGTAAGAGAGCAGCTGATGGGTGGCGAGGTGCCGAAAGGAAGTGCCAGTGATGCTGAAGTATCGGTTGTAATGAATGCGCTTACAAATTACTTTAAAATTACAGCCGAGAGGCTAAAATACGATGACAAAAAGGACCAGTTGCTAAGAAATGCATATATTTCGGGCACGGGTATTTTATATACATATTGGGACAGTGATATTCGCACAGGATTATACGCCGACGAAGGCAGAACGGCACCGATTAAGGGCGATATTAACTGCGAAGTGTTAGATATAGAAAACGTAGTATTTGGTGACCCGAATAACGAAGAGGTTGAAAGCCAGCCGTATATTATAATTGCGCGCAGAATGGACGTTGAAGCAGTAAAACGAGAGGCTGAAAAATATGGTCAGCCGGTGGAGGATATTGTTCCTGACGGGCAAAACGGTTTTTACCGCAACGCGGGTGATCGCGGTGAAGATGAGCCTGCAGACTCAAAGCGAGTGACCGTAATCACAAAGTTATATAAAAAGTACGATGACAATGGTACCGCAACAATTTGGGGTAAGACAGTAACTGAAAATGCTGTTGTGCGCCCTGAATGGAATTTGCTGATACACAGATACCCAATTGCAAAATATATTTGGGAACGCAGACGCAGTTGCGCTTACGGCGACAGCGAGATAACCTATCAAATCCCAAATCAAATAGCACTTAATCAAGCTCACTCTATTTCGGTATGGGCAATGCAGAACACCGGTATGCCAAAGACCGTTATTAACGGTGACCTTATACCTGACGGAATATCAAATGATCCTGCTGAAGTTGTGAAGATTTATGGTAGTGCTGAAGATATGATGAGCGCGATACGCTACGTAGCACCACCAAACTATGGCGCGGCATTTATAAACTTTACCGATGCCTTTGCTCAAAACGTGCTTATGGACAATGGCGCGAATGACGCGGCACTTGGTAATTTTATACCGGACAATGCCACGGCTATTGTGCAAGCACGAGAAGCGGCTATTGCGCCGATGCAGATGTATCAAAACCGTTTTTACAGCGCAAACGAGGATGTGGCACGCATATGGGCAGATTTTTGGATTACAATGTACGGCAAGCGCTCTATTAAAGTAAATGATGGCGGTAATATACGCTATATGGTATTTGATGCCCAGCGTTATCGCGACCTTGTAATTACGGCGCGTATAGACGTTGGTGCATCGACACTTTGGAGCGAGGCGGTGTCGATTAGTAATCTTGGCAATTTGCTTATGTCACAGCAAATCAGCTTTATTGAATATCTTGAACGTTTGCCGAAGGGTCTTATTCCAGACGTTGGCGGCTTGCTTAATTCAAGAAAAGAGCAAGCGGCGGCGCAGCAGCAAGCAATGGTACAACAACAGGATATGATGCAGCAGGCAACCGCACAGCCCGAAGTGACGCCCGACCAGATAGGCGATGAGGAAGTACTTGAATATATAAAACAAACCAACCCTGAAGTTTATGAGAAGCTGATGAGCTTACCACCCGAAGACCAACAAAGAGCAATGACTATGATGAGAAACGGTGCTGGCAGTGCACCCGTACAAAATGAAAATATGGTAGGTGACTTATAATGAAAGCAAAGGAACTTTTGAATAATGCGTTAAAAATGCTTGGTTACACTAACGCTGACGGTAACGCGGAGTTGACCACAAGAATTAGAAACAGTGCTATTGTGACTGTAAACTTGGTTTATAGCGATTTGTGGAAGACGACAAGCCGTGAAGCCTTTAAACCAATAAATAGTCTTAATGACGAAATTTTATTGCCGCAAAGGGTAACGGATGAATGCTTTTTGTACGGACTTGCTATGCACATAGCGCGTAGTGAGAATGATGGTGACCAGCAACAGTACTTTGCGCATTTGTATAATGCTAAACGTGCAGGACTGACAAATTATGAGAGGGTAAAGAATGCAATGCCATTCCCAGAGAATTAGGAGACATTATCCCCTCAGTCAGTATTTACTGACAGCTCCCCTTGAGACAAACACGGGGAGCCTTATAAGGAAATTTATATAGAAAGGATAAGGGAATGAAATATCCAATGATAAATAGACAGCCGCGCCGAGAGGTTAATGTACCGCAACTTAGCGGCGGTTTAAATTTACGTGACAGTTTGTCGGGTATTAGAGACAACCAGATGACCGATTGCGTTAATATGTGGTACAAAGAAGGAATGCTGCGCACTAGGCCGGGGTTTGTGACGAATGATTGTATGCACGTAACGTCGACAAGAGCGTTTGAAGACGTATATATTGCCGATGTTCGCTCACATCCACAGGTAAAAAACGGAGATGCAGTGCTTGTAAGTTGTATAGACTGTGACGGTGGTTTTGAGCATGGTAGTTGGCTTACAATTATGAAGTTTTTTTGGCAGTATCCGGAAAAAACTGTTTGGGTAGGAAGTGTTGACTGCGATTTGTTAAGAGAAGAAAATTGTAAAACTAGTGAAGAGATTGAAAGTCAACTGGCTATGTCATCACGTCTTGTTTTTGAAAAAGACGGATATATATATTTATTTTTAAATGATAATGGATCCTTTAAGGCATATAAAACGCAAATTGCCGATGAATTAAGTTGGGAATATATACATTGGTACGAATATTATGTTCCGACAGTTTACGCACATTGTTTGCCGACAAATAATGGTAAAGATTTTACCGGTACGCAATTTGAGGCGTATAACAGCCTTTGTGACAGTTATAAAATGGTTTATTCGTTATATAATCCTGCAAACACAAAGCACAATATGGCATATAAATTAGCAGGAATGTTTAATTTAAATGATGGATATTTGATAGAAGCTACTATAATTGGTAGAAATGGTGAAGAAGATAAATACGTTGTAGAAATATCAAGTGATGCTACAAGTGCGAATAGCGAAGAAGTAAATGGTAGGGTTATGACTGTTTATTTAAACGAAGAATACCAGCATATTTTATTTAGCACAGATGGAGATTATCAAAATAATCTTATTCAACTTACAGAAGCAGATAATTATGCTGAAGATAATCTTATAATAACTATTTCGCCGAGTCATCCTTACAACGATAAAAACAGAGCAAAAATATTTAACATGTCTCAAAGTATCTGGTTTGGTGGGGCGGCTAACGGTATTAACGGTGGCTCGCGACTTTTCCTTTGCGGCAATACAGATGAAAAAGAAAAGTCGCTTGTTGTGTGGTCTAGTCTTAATAATCCGTTATATTTCCCCGAAAATAACTATGCATACGTGGGAGATAAGTCACAGGGTGTGACGGTGTTTGGGCAACAGGGTGAGAACCTTATAATCTTTAAGGAAAAATCAACCTATTATTCGTATTATAACGTTAATGATAATATTACGGCGGATGACCTTATAAATCAGTCTGTGGTAGATTATGAGGCGAACAGTGCGATTTTTCCGATGATTCAGTTAAATGCAAATATTGGTTGTGATTGCCCGTATACTGTGCAATTGTGCCGCAACCGATTAGTTTGGATCAATAGTGACGGAAACGTATATACACTATATTCAAACAATCAATACAGTGAGCGAACAATATACAAGATATCAGATATGATAAATTCTATGCTAAAAAAAGAAAATGACCTTAAAAACGCAATTTCCTGCGATTTTGAAGGTCATTATTTGTTATGTGTTGGAAATAAAATTTACGTTATGGATTATAACAGCTACGGTTATCAGTATGCAGCGTCTTTTTCTAAAAATGAAGATAGCAACGTGCAGATACCGTGGTATATATGGGAGATAAGCGATGTAGGCTATGTCGGTAAACTTTTTGCGATGAATAACAAACTGATGCGGATGAATAGTTACGATACAAGTGATGGTGTGATGCTAACGTTTTCAACACTCTCTGCTGATGAAAATACAGCAAATGATAAGATTTTGTTTTTAAATCAGAATGATGAGCTAGAGATTGTCGAAAAGAAAATAAACTCTAAGCTGCAGACAAAGCTATTTGATTTTTCGGCGGCGGGGTATTTAAAAAATGTTGACCGAGTAAGTATTGCCTTTGGTAATAATGGCGGTGAGCCGATAAACGTAGGCTTTTTAACCGATAAAGGCAGTGAAAGCGATGTGGTAACACTTGCCGGAAGTTCTATAGATGAACGTGATGCGGCATTTGTGACAGTTAAAAATTTTTATGTATCAGCGCGTGCGATGCGCACGTTTGGTGTAAAGATAGAATGTGAGGGTCCGCTTATTATAGACGGACTATCGTTACAATATAGGATGTTAGGGGGAGTTAAGTGATGACGAAAACATTTAAAGAATATAAAGCGGATGCCGATAAGCAAAACGCTGAATTAAAAAAGAATGATTTAGGCTCTATTGATAATAGTGCTGATGCTGCTATAAAGTTGGCTGAAGATACATACAAGAAAGCTGAGGCTAATACTATTGCTGATTACGCGAGCGACTATGAGCGCAATGCAGTACAAAAGCTTATAAATGAAAAAAAGATTGCTGAAACCAATGCCAATTTAGGTCTGACAGATTCGGGTCTTAACCGCACACAGCAGACTGCGGTGCAGCTTAGTTATGCAAATCAAAAGGGCAAGCTTGATCTTGCAAGGCAACAAGCGCTTGATAAATTAAGCAGTGATTTAGCATCATACGTAACCAGCATAAATAATCAGCGTGAGGCAGATAAATTAAGCGTTAATCAGTTTTATGACCAGCAAAGCAACACAATTGCAACCGAGCTATATAATACGGATGTTGAAGATGCACGCAAGAGATGGGAAACCGAATATAATGCGGGTGTAGAGTTAAATAAAGCTGCGATTGAGGCGAGTGCTAAGGGAAATACTACACCCCAAAAAATATACTGGTTTAGAGGAGTGGCTGACGAGAACGACAATTATTTATATTACAATACCGAGACCGGAAAGACCGAAGAAGTGCCACCATATATGAATCCATATACTTCTAATGATAACAGAATTGCTTATAGTGCTGAATATAACGATAAAAATATAGGTTTTTTCCAGTTGGCAGATGGAACGCCAGGTTACCAGCCTAGAGGTCTTGTGAGTGAAGGCGGTAAATTCTCAAAAGCGACTGTCGGTAATACGGTTGTTAAATATGATTTATATGACAATGGAAAAGAGAATACTATTTGGAAGAGCAAAACGGGTAAATTCTTTATTTGGGACGACATAAATAATGTATATTTAGATTATACCGAAGAAATAAAGGCAATTTATCCAAATATAAATTAAAGGTGGTGTGATTTATGGCAATATTAGATCCATCAAGATTTAATATTAAACCTGGCAGTGAAAAAAACACTTCTATTTCAATAGATCCAACAAGGATACATCTTAGTAAGATGACTGAAAACGATATAAAGTATAACAAGTCAGTGATGAATGAAAAAATCAATTCGCAACGAAGTGATATATTACTTTCGGCGCCGAAGATTGTAAATGGTAGGCTGACCGTCGACAATGATGCTTTGGCGCAGAGCAAAGGCTTTATTAATGCTATGGATGAGGTGAATTATAAGGCTAATAATCCTGATTTATATGAAGCCTCTGGTGGTGTTAAAGTTATAAAACCGGGTACAAATGTGGATATGTCCGGTGCGCCTTTAAAATCTGTGGGTACATATGATCATAACTATGCAACGAATTTAAGTAGTGCGGCGGTCAACAAGGCTTATGAGAATTCTAATAGTGATAAAGTCAAAGAGGTCGTGAACATAGTCAATACGATAAAATCAGGTAAGTGGTTCGATGCTAATACTATGAAAAAGTACAGTGAAACAGTTAGCTCATATGCTAATGGTGTTATTATGCTTAATGAACTTGGACTTTTGAATTTCAATACTGAAGAAGATAGAAAAAGCACGATAGACAGCTTGAAAACGCTAAAGGATGATGTTAATAAAATAAAAAATTATTATGCAGAATATAAGGATGTAGATAGTTACAATAAATCCGTATGGAATAACAAATACGGCGTTATGACATGGGATGAGTTGGTAGAACGACAAAAGCAATTACAAGTTTCTTTGCCTAGTCAAGACAGCAGCACTATGAAAGAATTAGCATTTATTAATAATATTCTTTCTAATAGAGATAAGCAAATGTGGGACGCGATGGCGAACTTAAAGGGCAAAAATATTAATGAAATAAACGAAATTGCAAGCGGATATTTTTACGCCGGAGAAGATTATAAAAAATATAATGGTTATATAGAAACTTTCAAAAACACCCACAAGGATTCTGAGATTAAAGATTTTGAATCGGATGAAGAAATTGATGCATACGTTAAGGAAGCAAGAGAATTTTTTGTGGAATACCGCAAGGAAAACGGAAGTTTTGATGGTGCAAGGGAAGCGTATCAGCTTAAAAAAGGTTATCTCAACTACGACGGAAAACCTGATAAACTCGAAGAAAAAAGCACTTTTCTACTTAATATGGCTGAAAAATTAGCGAGACTTGAAGTTTCATATGGCAATGAGGAATTTGTTGAAGATTTTTATGAAAAAGAAGAAGAATATAGATGGAATTTAATGTCAAGTCAAGAATTTCGTAAGTACTATGCGGAGATGCAGGATGATCCAAATGCGAGTAGTTACATAGCTAAGGGCAAAGAAAAGTATGACATAAAGGACGAGAACATTTCCGAAGAAGAATATAACGTTGCTTGTTATCATCTTGGAAAAGGAGCAACAAAGAAACATGATTATTTTGTATGGCTTAAAGACTGGGTTTACAAACGCGAGGTGGCAGCCAAAGATGGTTGGTCGGCACTTAGTGATGGTGAAACACTTAAATATCATACGTTGTGGTCGGATTATACTAATGATGCACCACTAGAAGCAAATATTATGTCAGTAGCGCTTAATCTTGGTTCGGGAATAGAATTTGCACACAATGCTCTTAATGGCGAGATAAAGGAAAGTAAATTAAGCAAGGCAAGTTCAAAAATAAGAGAAGCGTATGCGAATTCGCATGATGGTGAATTTTTGGGGATTGACTATGACTTTTTGTATAATACGGTAATGTCAGGGATAGATAGTCTTACAGCGGGTAAATTATTTGGTAAAGGTAAAGTGGCCGTTGAGGCTGCATCAATTCTTCTCGGTTTGTCTGCAGCGGCTTCAGGTGTCAACGATGCACTTGATAGAGGTATGACAGGCGCACAAGCGCTTTTCAATGGTTTAGCAAATGGTATAAATGAATACCTTTGGGAAAAAGTTTCTTTAGGGCAACTAGATAAGTTATCGGCTTCAAATGGTGCAGAATTTAAGACTTGGTTTAAGAATCTTTTGAAAGAAAGTTTTGTAAATGCAACAGAAGAAACTGCTACAGAAGCTTCTAATATGTTGTACGACACTGTGTTTAACGGCGATTTGTCACATTATTCATTAAGTGTGCAACGATATATAGATAATGGTCTTACTGAAGAAGAAGCAAAAAATCAAGCATTAAAAGATTTGGGAAACCAAATCGCAGAAGCGGCTGGAAGCGGTGCTTTGATGGGTTTTGGTTTTTCTTTTGTGGGAAACACATCAGCATCTATTAACGCAGCACGATATGGTAAATATTATTACGGTTTTTCACAAAAGAGTGTTTATGCGCTTGTGGATAACGGTTTGGCGATGCCGGAAGGTAGTGAAGCTTATAAGTTGGCAATTAAGTCAGACGCAAAACTTAAGAAGGGTAAAAACTTGTCGGGTACGGCGCTTTATAATCTTGCTACGGCAATTGAGAGTGAGATTGAGACCAAGAGCAAAACACGATTTAGTGAATTGGGAATTGATAAAAAGGCAGCTAAAGAGTTGTCGCCTATTGTGGCGAAGGCGGTGTTTGGTGAAAAACTTAATTCAGCAGAACGCGCGACGCTTAACAATAGTGAGATAGCGACGCAGGTTGTAAAAGAACTATCTGCAGATAGAGCGAATACCGTTTGGAAAGATGCGATAAAAAACAGTCGCAACAATAACGTGGATGAGAATAATGCAGTGACTGAGCAAGGTGAGGTTTTGCAATTGGCTACAGACGGTGTGGTTGACAGTGATAATAAATTTAACTATAATTATAGTAAAAAAGAAGGTGAAAAGTATGCAGAAGATTACCAAGGAACAATGGGAGCGTTTGGGCGAGAAATCAGAGAAGATGACGCCGGAGGAAAAAGCGAAAATGCAGAAATTACAAAAGAAGATAAAATCTCTTTCAAAAGAAGAATTAAGAGAACTTACAAAAATTCCGGACGACTGTTTGTTCATCTAAATGTAACAGTTGGTTGCAAAGAACCCAAAACAATCAATAGTAATTCACCCGCGGGTATGGCATATGCTATTTTAAAATCAAAAGGATATAATGTTATATATTGCGATGGACCAATACAAATAAACAATAATGAATATACTGTAGAAAGAACTCAAGCAGTAACAATATTTGATGGGACGATATATATTTCAGGTGATTCTACACTCAACGGAGACGGTATAGCTCTACACGAGGTCGTGCATGTATGGCAATATTCTAATATGGAAGAGTATTTGAATTATAAGGATGTACTATGCGAAGAGCTCATCCTTACAAGTGAAAAATATAAAGAAATCGCCAGAGAAATAAACGATAATCATTATAATGGTAGATACGATATCGAAGATATAAATTCTTTTGAGCATATAATACGAGAATTGGCTGCATATATAAGTCAATATGTTTGTACCAATCCTAAATTTGCAAGAGAAAAATTCGCCGAAATGTTTGAAAATTGGGAAAATGTTGTACAAGCTGTTTACAACATGAATGATAAACTCGGATTTGGCGATGTAATAAAAGAAGCAATCACAGAAACGCAGGTTGCTTTTTTAAATTCAAATGAAACACAAACAAATGGAATTGATGCAGATGAATTTATTAAAGGCATTAGTGGAGAAGATAGTGGTGATAGTGAAAGTTTTGTTCAAAACAGTACAAACGCGGTTACAAATCCGCTAAGTAGTTATGCGCCGGAAAAGAGGGGTATGATAATTGACTTTCTTAATTCGGTTGATGAAAAACTTAAGGCGTTTGTTGAGAGAGTAAAAAATGGTAGTAATAAATTTGAAAGATTTACTATATCCGACGTGAGTGACCGAGAAGCTGCTGATATTAAGTATTTGTTAGGTATTGATGTTGATGGGTACACGCATAACATAAACACAAATGGTATAAGGCATATACTTAAGCGACACGGCATTAGTGGTAGTCACGACCACACGATGTCAAACAATAATGATATTGCCCGAATGGGTTGGGTAATAAAGAACTATGATAGTGTAGAAGTGTTGTTTAAAAAAGGTGAGGTTGCTACAAGTGATGAGTTTAGAGATACGATAAATAGACGTGCACCACAGATACGATACAGTAAAAAAATAAACGGCACCTACTATGTAGTAGAGGCTGTTTTTGAAAATAATTATAACAAATTGTGGGTGCAGTCGGCATATTTAAAAAATAATAAAGAAGGCGTTACGCAAGATCCTGCTGAAAGTCAAAAAGACCAACCACATGACCACGCCCGAAGCGCACTTGCATCTCCGCCTTCTTATGAAGTGGTTACGCAGGTCCCTAATGCTGCCAAAAGGCTCCCCATGGTTACGTCCGAAACGCCAGCTGCTTCTCCCACTTCTAATAACAATGTATCACAGAGCGGAAATTTTGTCAATGACAAATATTTGGGAGAAAAGTCGAGTTTTGCAAATGATAATATGCAGGCAATAATTCAGGCTGTGTATGGAGATAGTCTAAAGTTCGGTAACAATGAGGTTTCGCAGTCGAATGCAGATGGTGTGGTTGATGGTGATATTGCTGCAACGCAACATAATGAAAATTCGAAGTTGCAATCTAATAAAAAAAATAATATAATTAATTCGGTAGGTGATAATTTTGTTAACAAAGAAGCAGATAATGAAAGCGTTCGGGAAATCAGAGAAAAATACTTCCGAAAAATCGGAGACGATTTCCAAGGAGGTATATCAGAAACTGCTGAAACTTTCTCCGAAAGAACGCGCAGAAATAGCCTTGAAGGAAGTGGAAAAGAGAGGTTACTTTTAAATGAAGGGAAGTTAATTATTGCATATACCCCTGTAAAAGACGATAATTCGCCAAAAAATATTTTCTTTAAAAAATTGCGTGAGCGTGGAATAGACATTTACTATTGTGACGGTGTTATAGAAACTAACGTTGATGGAATAACTCTGGTACATAATCAGGCAATTACTACAAGAGGCGGAAAAATATTTGTTTCAAATGTAGCAACGGTTGAATTTAAGAGTATGATGGATCATGAACTTGTTCATTGGAAAATGAGAATGTTTAGCGATTCGTATTTTGAATATGAAGACATTGTGTTACGAAATTTGAACCGAGAATCAAATTACTATATTGATTTTTGTGAAGAGTTAAATTTACGGGAATATAATAATAGATATGATATTAATACTATTGAAGGTGCAATAGCACTTAACTCGGAAATAACTGCGTATGTATATCAATATGTCTTGAATGACAGTAACTTTGCAGAAAATTTCTTTTCAAAAATGTTTTTTGATTGGCATAATGTAAAAAATGCTGTTAAACGCTTTAACAGCAAGATGGAAATTAATACCGAACTATTTAATCAGGTGGGCTCATATGATGAGTCTGCTTTTTTTGCTTATAAAAACAAAATTGAAAATAATACAACCGAGCAAGGTGAGGTTTTGCAGTCAACTGCAGATGGGGTGGTTGATAATGTTGCAGGCAGTACCGTTGCACAACAAGGTGGACAGGTTGATGCGCCCGAAGGTGTTGGAGCTGTTCAAAGTGATTCTAACGGAGTAGCATCACCAGGTGTGGTTCGAGGTGCTGACGGTAAGCAGTACTTTGACGATGATAGTGGGGATGAACATTTTGGTGAACACGAAATATCGTATTTATCAGAAAGTGATGTCATATCGTCTTTTGATATAAAAAGAATGAATGATACTATTCATGTTCAGGAAAAAGTATTTGAAACTCTTTTAGATGAAGGCTTTTTTGAGGATTTTAATGAACGAAAAACATTGGTAAAAAACAAATCCAGTGGCATGATTATTGAAATTAATAAGAGCGGTATTAGGGAAACATTTAATTATCACAATTTTACACAAATGCCACATGAAATAATGATGGATAAATTATTGTTGATTAGAAATCTTCCTTTGATTATAAGAAATGGTAAGATTATCGAAGATAATGTCAAAAATATTCATAGCCCAAAAACGTCAGTAAGTTATGCCTATATAGTTCAAACCGTTAGAATTAACGGGGTTGAAAAGGTTGCCACAGTAGTTATTAGAAAATCGCCGCAAAAGAATAAATTTTGGACTTTGCAAATTGATATAAAAAATAACATTGGAAGCACACCTGCTGGAATTTCACAGAATTCTATAACAGGACTTCTTACTTCCAATGTCAATGATAGTTTATCACAAAAATTTAAATTCGTCAATATAGGAAATAATTTTGACGGTAGTGGGGATGAATATTTTGGTGACACATCAGGTGATGACGTCACCCATGGCGGTGATGAATATGATAATGTAGCACACCTCACCACCGCCGAAGACGGAGCCTCTCCTCAAGGAGAAGCCTCTGACAGCAGTTCGTTTGATTTAACCGAACCCACACCAAAAGATATAGCACGTGCGCCTACGGCTGAGGAAGCGATTGAGGAAGCCATAACCGGCAAGCAGAAAACAAATATACAGCGGCATATAGTAGATATTTGTAAAAAACTATTTCCAAATATAACTGTAGAGTTTGTTGATAAAATTGATGAAAAAGGCAAGATTAAAGGTAAGTTTATACGAAGTCAGAATAAAATACTTATTCGTTCGGACCTTAATGCTGTGCAGATGTATATAGAAGTGTTTAAGCATGAATTTATGCATAGGCTTGAGACAAAGGCGCTTTATAGCAAGTTCTTTAATTATTGCTTTAAAAAAAGTAAGGCATTCGAGCAATATGTGAGAGCAGAACTTAATGCCGCAGGTTTTGAGATTGACGCGGCAACGCGTGAGAGTGCACTTCAGGATTATACCAACTATAAGTATGAGCAGTATAAAAATGCTGAGGGTATACCACAAGAAGACCGAGATGCTTTTACAATGGAAATGGCAAGGGAAGAGATTATTGCAGATTTCTTTGCGCAAATATTAATCCAAGGTAAGCAATACCGCGCGAGAATAATTGAGGCGCTTGAAAATGCTGACGGGGAATCGCTTATTGGTATAGGTGATGAAATAAGTAGCGAAGCGGCGCTAATGGAACTAAAACAAAAAGAACCTACTCTTTATGAGCAGGTTAAACAGTGGATTAGGGATATTATAGATAAGCTACGCGGTATGCCACAGGCGAAGAGTGTAGTAACCGACCTTGAGTATATGGAAAGTCTGCTTACAAGGGTTTATAACTCGAAAGATAGCAAGCGACTGATGAAGAAAAAGCTTAATGAAGAAAAATATCTTATTGCCGGAGAAAAATCACAAACGGCAAATCACAGTTTACTCTTCGAGGCACAACTACGTGCGTATAAAGGTGAAGATAGCGAAAGCATCCGACGTGATACCGGCTGGTACAAAGGTAGAGATGGCAAGTGGAGATATTATATACCGGATAATGAGCTTAATATTGATCGACTTATTGACTTTGCAAATTCGGATGAAGACGTTGCGTTGCTTGGTGATGTAATAGTGCATGATAAATTGTTTGCAGCGTATCCGGAACTTAAAAGTGTTAAAGTTGAGTTTAAAAATCTCAAAGAACATAGTTATGGGGAGTTTATACCAAATAAAAATATCATTTATTTCGATTATGGTTTGTTGAATAATAGGGAAATGTTTGTTGATGTGTTAATACATGAAACACAGCATGCAATACAAGTTGTAGAGGGTTTTGCGCGAGGCGGCAACGAAAAAACAGGATTTTATTATGCAATAAATATAGCATACGATATGGTTAGCAGGAGCAAAGAGTTTAATAGTCTTGCGACCAAGGAAGAAAAGTTTGATTACTTGTGTAATATAGCACTAAAGTTATTTGATGCTAACAGTTTGGAAGAACTAGCCTATAAATCATATTTGAAAATTTACGGTGAGGTAGAAGCAAGAGAAGTATCAAAATACCGTGAGTATGATGAAAATCTTTTGCAAATGGTTGAGCCTATTATTGACGGTAATATTGTAAGTTTTAAAGCGGAAGAAAATAAATTCTTTACAATGCTAAAACTCTTGGGTTATAATGATAATGAAATAAAAAGTTTTCTTAAAAAGGTTGGTATTACAAGTGTTTACAAATGGAGAAATGGCTATATGGATAGCCGAGGTGATATATCGGGAGTGCAAAGAGTCTGGAATAACATTGGAGGAATTAATGAGTTCGGCGGCTACAAAAGAAACAATTTTGACACACTGGGCGATAGAGGATGGCGAACTGTATTACTCAACGGCGGACCCGATAGCCGAGCTGCAATTTCTAATGAAGGAAGCGAAAACAAAGGAAAACTTTTGGGAACAGGAGTTCGTGCCACATTATCCACGAAAGAGAAACCTATATCGAACAGAGGATTGGATGAAAAATCCGTAATTGAAAACACTGGACTTTATTACGCTATAAATACCGCGTATGATATGGTTAGCAGGAGCGAAGAGTTTAATAATCTTGCGAACAAGGAAGAAAAGTTTAATTACTTGTGCAATATAGCACTAAAGTTATTTGATGCTAACAGTTTGGAAGAACTAGCCTATAAATCATATTTGAAAATTTATGGTGAAGTGGAAGCCCGTCAGGTCACACGAAATCGTCTTTTTGATGATGAACTTTTGAGGTATGCAACGCCCGATGTATCAGGTAACGTTGTTGACGTTACCGATGAAAGTATAAAATTTATTGAAAACTTTACCGAGATGGGTTATACTGAAAAAGAAATATTGAAATTTTTTAGAGGTGTGACAAGTGACGAATCGAGAAGCGTTGGAAATATTGAGAAAAGAAGTGGAATTGATAAAGAAAAATCCAAATTTCGAAAGCGAAATATCTTTTGGACCGAGAGCGGAACTGATGCTGTTAGAAGGATGGATGAAGGAGGAGCCCGAAATGATGGAAGAGGAGTTCGAAGCAGCATTTCCCCCTTGGGTGGAATAAGTGGTAGAGGTTCAAGTGTAGATAGTGATATAATCGTTGAAAAAAACATGGGCGTTAGAGGTGTCAACCAAAAAACAGGATTTTATTATGCAACAAATAAAAAAATGAGTAGTTCTCAATATCTCGCTGATTTAAATGAAATCCGCAAGGCGTACGTCCAAGACGTTAAAGAGAACTACTCTAATTTTATTATACCCAATTCTTTCGGAAATGTCAATATTGAAGGTAATAATGGGGCGTCTTTGGATCAATATTCTTTAAGTTCACCATTACAGGAATTTAAAAATAATAATGAGTTTGAACTAAGTGAGCCAGATATAGATAACATAGAAATATCTGACGAAGTAGAGTTTTTGGTGGGTTTAAATGGTGTTAAGTTAAGTAAAACACAAAAGCATATTGTAGATATTTGTAAAAATCTTGATTCTAATATTACTGTTGAATTTGTAGATAATCTTGAAACA
>JAFXGM010000025.1 GCA_017513195.1 Clostridia bacterium
ATTGACAAAAGTAACATACAGTTACTTTACCAATACTGCACTTTTTATTTTATTCAATCCTCCGTCATTGCTCCGCAATGCCACCTCCTTTCAAAAGGAGGTTTTGACAAACAATTCAACAGAGCGATAAACTGTAATTTATCAAACAAACGCAAAAGAGGAAACTGCAAAAAACAGCTTCCTCTTTTATATTATTCATTTATAAAATCTATATCAACATTTCCGTAGCTTGAGTTCACTTTTAACAAGGATTCGCTATCGGTATTTATTACTGTTTCGGGATATTCTTCGCCGTTTATTTCAATATTGCCGTTTATGGGCATAATGTCAAGCCCGTATTCTTCCTTATCACCGATAAGCTCAAAATCCATATTTCCGCTTTTGTTTTCAACATACAACTTTTTCGTTTTTAGCCTTGTAACATCTGCGTTGCCGTATTCAGAAGCAATATCAAAAGCATCACAAGCCATATTATTTACAGTTAAATTGCTGCTATCGGTAATCATTTCAAAATCGGTTACGGTGCAATTTTCAAGCTCTACATTTGCGCAATGTGCTTCAACTATATCCATTTCGCCCGTATTAAGAGAACTGATAATCATATTGCTGTTATACGGTACACCGCAGAAGCTGCCGCAAGTCAGATTACTGACAGCTACATTACCGTTTTGCGAATCGCAGTATAATCCGCCCGTAATCTCGCCACCGTTTACGGTCACATTGCCGCAGTATGAATCAAGCTGCATATATTTTGCACTGATACCATCAGCTTCGGCATTGCCATAGTCAACCGATACACAAATTCCGCTAAGTTCAGCAGCTGCCGGCACGGTTATTACCATTTCATTCGGTTCATCGTTACCGAAATCAAAAAAGGTGAGCGTATCATCAAGGAACATTGACGCCCGGGATTCAAAAGAATTATCTACATTAACGAAAAGATGGTTATGCTTTACTTCAATGTGCGGAACATCGACAGTTCGGTATTTATATGTAACCCTATAATCTTCACCGTATTCTATTCGGATATTTGCATATGACTCATATACGGTAATGTCAGTAAATGCGTCAACTTTAACTGAATTGTTGATATAATCCTCAGTCACATTGACCGCTTTATTCGGCAGACTTATCTGATATGAAACGCTGCCGCCCATAGCCACACCTGCAATAACGCAAATCACACCGACTGCCATAATTACACAAAAGGCTGTCAAAGCCTTTTTAAAGCGCTTTTTCATTTATGACACCTTCTTTCTTCTGAAAGCTTTGCGTGCAAAAACAGCGACACCCTTAAAGCCTAAGGCAATAAGCTTAACAGTAATCATAATAATTATTACTCCAAGTGCCGCAAGCAAAAGCATAAAGCCGAAAATCACCGTTTTTTGCGCTGCGCCTATTGCCCAGAATATACCGGGTACACAAGCCACACCCGCAGCCGCAACGCAGACACCGCAAAGCACAGCACTTAACCCTACGGCAATAATCCCTGTTACCATAAGCACAAGCAGAGTTGCTGCAGCAGGCTTTACAAAAAGGCTGCCCAAAACAATTTTCACAGCCGCCATATTGCCGCTTCTTGTGCCAGTTTTCAGGCGTTTATCGACACAGCTGGCTATAATTTCAGCCGCAACCTCTTTGGGTGTGCCGAGTTTTTTGGTTACATCGTCACTATCTGTTACACCCATATCCGATATAAACTCGGTATAATAAATTAATGCATCCTCCCTATCCTCTTCGGGAAGATTGCGCAGATTTTTTGAAAGCTCCTTTAAAAATTGCGTTTTATTCATTTATATAACCTTCTTCCTTTTTAAATTGTTATATTCAGAATATTCCGGCTATTTTCTTTGCAATCCAGCCAATAACCTTAATTACAAGCATAGCAATAATAATTGCGCCGATTATTGAGAAGATACCCGAAATCAGCCAACCGATGCTTTTTATAACGCCGAAGATTAGCAGGAAAGGACCTGCCACAACAAGTGCGGCAACCGCCAAGACAGCAAGAATAATTACAATAACCGCAACAACAATTGCCGCAGCTATGGCAAGTGCCAACGGCAAAGCAAGGGGCGACACAAAAAGGCTTAAAATAATAAGCCAAAGCGATTTACCCTTTTCTTTCAGCCCCTTACCGTCCATGTGCTTTTTGGTACAGCTGTTTATGATATTCTTTGCCACTTCCTTAGGCGTACCAAGGCGTGCAGAAACATCTGCCTCGGGCGGCAGGTTCATATCATCAATATATTCGCTGTAATAGCGCAAGGCATCTTCCCTGTCCTCACGAGGCATATGGCGAAGCCTTTTTTCAAGCTCCTTTAAAAATTCTTGTTTAGTCATTTAGTTTACCCCCTAACATTATGCTGATTTGCTTCTGGTAAATTTCCCACTCACAGCGATAAAATTCAAGCTTTGAAAGTCCCTGCGGCGTAATCTGATAATAGCGTCGGTTTCTGCCCTGAAACGGGCGGTCGTAGGTTGTAAGCAGATTTTCTTTCTGCAGCCTGCGCAGTACGGGATAGAGCGTGGATTCGGATATATCCACTATTTCCTGCACACGCTGGGTAAGGGTATAGCCGTAAACCTCTTCACCGCTGACAATTCCTAAAACGCAGGCATCAAGCAGCGGCGCCGCTAACTGATAAGTCATAAAACACTCTCCTTTCTTTGGATACTTCTTCCTTCTGTATAATATTATATGCGATATAATATTGTTTGTCAATATAGTATTGAAAAAATTTTTATATATGATACGCTGTATTGTAAAGGATGTGATTGTTTTGGCTGTTTTTTGTTGGGATTTTGACGGTACGCTCACTTGGTGCGACCACTTATGGAGCGGCAGTGTACAAAAGGCACTGCTTGAAACAGTACCCGATGCAAAAATAGAATTCCATGCAATACGCAAGTGTAACGAAACCGGCTTCAGCTGGCACACACCCGAAAAAGCCTACCCTGACCGCACGGGTGAACTTTGGTGGGAAGATATGAACCGCCATTTTTACAAAAGCTGTTTAAGGCTGGGCTTGAACGAAGAACAAAGCAAAACGGCAGCCGAAAAGGTGCGGGCTATTATAAAGAAAAAGGAAAACTATTTTTTATTTGACGGTGTATATGAAACACTTGAACACATCAAAAACCAAGGTCATAAAAACATACTGCTTTCAAACAATTACCCTGATTTGAAGGAAGTAACCGACGCATTAGATTTGACGCAGTATTTTGAGCACATGATTATATCAGGACTTGTGGGCTACGAAAAACCACACCCGAAAATATTCGAAATTGCAAAATTGCTCTACCCTGCCGAAAAAGAAATCTATATGGTTGGAGATAATATAAACGCAGATATAATAGGCGGCAAAAATGCAGGAATGAAAACAATACTTGTGCATAAAGGCTTTGACGAAAGAGCAGATTATTGTTTTGATAAATTGAAAAATATTAAAAACATATTCTAATAAAATAACAAATCAGACAGTGAATATCAATCCACTGCCTGATTTGTTATTTTAAACCGTATTTTTTCTTTATATTACCATACGCATGGGAATAAAAAAACACTCTGCTAAACTGCTTGACTGACGAATATGTTCCATAGAAAAAGCCTTTTAATCCGTGCTTAAATATTCTGTTTATAGCATCGCTTGCCGCTTTTTTAATAATCCCAAACGATTCGTTATTAACAGAATCTTTATTAGAAAAAGCTTTCCATTGATAATAGTAATGAATTACTTTTAAATCTAAATCATTAACTTTAGACAAGTTTACTACTATTTCATCTGTAGCCGATTGTTCTATATTAAATGCAATTTCTTTTATCGAATTAGGATATTCAAAGATACCATTTTCCTTTGCTTGATTATATATTTCTGAATTGGGTAAAGGAGTTAAAATATTTACTACTACTAAACTCGCACCCAAAGATTCTGCAAAACGAAGAGTTTCTTTTATTTCTTCTGTAGTTTCATCAGGATATCCGATAATAAATGATGCCTGTACAGTAATTCCGCGTTTCTCACACATTTGAACAGTAGGTTTAGCAAGATCTAAATCAATATTTTTCTTAATGAGTTTTATTCTTTCTTTATTGCCGCTTTCAATACCGAATAGAATCCATCTACAGCCAGCATCATACATCAGTTCGATATCATCTTCGTTTAATACACCTAATCTCATTTGGCATCCCCAAAAAAGGTTATACTTACGCTCCGATAAAATTTTGCAAAGCTCCGTACGATCTTTTCTGTTTGGAATCCACAACTCATCAGAAAAATATATTCCGTTTACCCCCTGAGAATACAAATAGTCTATATCTTTTATAATCTGATTAACATCGCGGCATCTATTTTTCGATTGATGAAACAATTGGTTTGAACAAAAAGTACATTGTGCCGGACATCCTTTACTAGCATGCAAATAAACCATCTTATCGCAATTAAAAAATGAAGAAAAGTATTTTTTGACATCAACCAAATTCCAATGTATATCCGGAAACGATGAAATATCTGCAAGTTCTCTTGTTTTAGTATAAGTCACTTTTGCGTTTTCAAGGTAAACCAGTCCAGCAACTTTTGAAACATCCTCTTTATTTTCAAGTGCTGTAACCAATTCCAACCAAGTAACTTCGCCCTCTCCCAAAATAATATAGTCGGGCTCAGCTTCTTTTATCATTAGTTCAGGCATTGCTGTTGCCGCTTGACCTCCCCAAACAACAGGAATTTTCAGTTTCTTTATTTCTTGAGTAATTCTTTTAGCCTCAATTCCAGCCAAAAAAGACATAACTGAAATTCCCACAATATCTGGTTTGTATTGGTTTAAACTCTCTTCTATATCAATGTTTTGAACCAATGTATCAACCAAATTCACTTCATGACCATATGTTTTTAAATATGATGCTATGGAAAGCAATCCTAAAGGCAAGGAAGGCATTCTCATAAAAATGGGTAACTTTGGATTTATCAGCAAAATTCTCATATGTTTTATACCTACATTAATAATATACAATGAATATTAAGAATTATTATTTTATTAAATCTTTATACTGATAGCACCTTACATAGTCTACAATAAACTCTGCGGGCCAGTTTTCTTCGGGTGTTTTGCTGATTTCGCCTGTACCGTGGCGGTCGGAATGCTGAACACCGTTATCGCCTGCAAATTCGCAGGAAAGGAGCAGATATTCGGGGTTCTGCGAAACACCGCCGGCAGTAAGTCTTCCGGTTTCAACGCCGTCGAGATAGAAAATATATTCATCCTTATTCCATTCAAGTCCGTAGGTATGGTATTCGGTATAGGGGTCACCTTCTACAAACACCTTGCCGATAGATGCATTTTTTATTTCTTTACCGTAGCCGTCGTAAACTATGCCGCTGATGACAGCATCATTTCCCCACCAGTGGTCCTTATAGTACATTGATTCAAAGATATCAACTTCTGTGCCGTCTTTTCCTGTACCGTCAACATTAACAACCTTATCGTTCATCATCCAGAACGCGCTCCACATACCTGTAGCAGCAGGAAGAATACAGCGCACTTCGTAATAGCCGTAGCACTGTTCGTATGTACCTTGGGTTGTAATGCAGCCTGTATACCAGCCCGGCTTATAATCGATAAAATCAATCTCATTGTGCCACTGGTCATAATATCGGTTTTCAAGCGGTTCATCAAGATACTTTGCCGTTATAACAAGGTTGCCGTCGCGGACAGAAACCAAATCTTCGTGCCAGTAGCCGCCTTTTCGCTCGGTTATCCACCACGAAAAAGCCCACTTGCTTCTATCAAGCTCTGTTCCGTTGAAATCATCTTCCCACACAAGTTTGAATTCACCGTTTTCGCTTAAATCAATTGTTTTACCCTGCGGAATTTCGCCCATATCAAGCAAGGTAAGCAGATTGGGGCTGACAACCATAAGGAAAGAAATAAAAAATTTCAGGACAGATTTGAGTATTGTCGCAAACATATGTATCCCCCTTTTAATTCCGATTTGACATTACAATAATATACTACCATAAATATTCGTAAAAATAAAGTGCTTTTTCATTCTTTGATATTTACAATCGGTACAGCGATAACAGCAATAATAATTTTCTTTTTTCTGTTCATTCTTTTTATCAACCAAACAAATATATTCTACCAAACCATATCGAGATAAACCGGACCTGTGGCATATGCATCAACACAATGCGACACAATATACCTTACTGCACTTGATTCATCGTTATATGCAAAAATTATAAATGTATATGTTTTACTGTCCCACCGCTGATATTCTTCTGTATCAGCAAAATAATAACAAACCCAATCGCCTTTTTCAACAACCGTTTTTTCGGTGTTTATTTTTTCTATTCTTAATATTTCTTTATTAAACTCGTCTTTCGGCAATGTCCATTGACCAATAATTTCAATACACGGGTCAAGAATATGATTATAAAAATAATAGTACTCTGTAGTAAATGGATAAAAGTGCGTATTGTAACTGTGTTCCGTCGACAAGGCCGATTCCGGAATTTCATCAGGAAAAATCAGTTCAATTTCTTCGCTGAAATTTGATTCAACCCAATTATCAAGAACAAGGTAATCTGCAGGGTCGTCAGTATACGATTCGCTGAACCATAAACAAATTAACGATACTATTCCCAAACAAATCCAACACGGAACAATAATCAAAGCACAAAACGCATATGAAATACGAATTAATAATTTGCATTTTTTAACAACGGTTTTTATCCTGTTAAGAATAACTATCAGAACACCCAAAATTAGCATTGGAGCAAAGCAAGCTAACCCTGATAAAAAAATTTTTGTATTTTCAGCGGTAAAGATAAAATGAACGCTCCCTACTATAAAGAAAACAACAAATAATATTCCTGCCAGAATTGCAGCAACAATATTAATTATCCCCCAAAAATCAATGCCCTTGGTTTCTAACTTTTCTATCCATGAAAGCTGTAAATCTTCTTTTGGTACTTCTTTGTTTTCCGCGGCAGATTCAAGTTGACTGCAAAGACTTTCTATAGACAAATCATTTTCAAAAGAGATTTTCTGAAGCTGTGAAACAACAAGCGTATCGTGTTCAATGCTGTTTTGTTTTTGAGAAATAAACTTTTCGATAGCTTCTTTTGCGGTTTCGCCGCCCTGTGATATTGATTTTATATCAGGAATAGAAAAACCGATTTTGCGAAGCAAGGCAATATTTTTAAGACACTGTACATCTTCAGCAGAGAATTCTATGTTCTTTCTTCCGCTATAGGATTCTTCTATGCTCGGAACAACGAGAGAATTTTCAATATACAATCGCACGGCACGGTCGGTCAAGCCTGTTTTTTCTAAAACTTCTTTCATTTTCATAAGGCTTTTTGCCTCCTTTCGTGCCGATTTTACCAATTAACCTAAGGTAAATGTCAAGTGTTATTTAAAAAAGTGGTTGATAAATTACAGTTTAGCGGCGAGTCGCCGCAGACAATGCCGCCTATTATAAAATCGATTAACAATTAAAAATCATTAACGGCGGAAATAAAAAGCGTAAAAACAAAAGCAAGGTAAAAATGAATGATGTTGGTAGGCTGAACGGAACAGGCTGACGGGAATGAACTTCAATTATTCATCCGAGCGAGGGAACCATAGGCGGTAAATACAGCTTAATTTTCAGCTGATACTTAAATAGCCGTTATGGCAGCAGAACAAAACTTTTTGTTCTGTCGGCCGAGCGGGTTTACTTAC
>JAFXGM010000026.1 GCA_017513195.1 Clostridia bacterium
CGGACAAACCTATGTTTCAAATAGTTTCCGTAATGTGCTTTCCCTTGGTTCAGATTTAGTTAATGTAAATATTAAGGCACAAAAGCGTGCTAATGACCCGGTTTGTTTTGAAAATTGCTATACAGACGGTGCAGCAGGTACGGTTCAATTTACAGATAATTCTTGGACCTACACTGAAGGACAGATAAAGAAAGTAGCTGCTGACAATCTCAGTGCTGTAAAACTCGGTGATGCGTTCTATACAACAAGTACAATGCCTGAACTTAAGGCGTTCCATGATGTAGAATTTAAACTTGTTGACAATGGCGATGGTACACACGCATATAAATGTTCTTGCGATTTTGCATTGGCTTCTGAAGAACATAAAATGGTTGATGGTGAAGTTAAGATAGAAGGTAACTGTACAACCGACCGTGTAGTGGCACAAGTATGCTCAATTTGCGGTTCTGAAGGTACTGATAAGGTTACAACAGCTCCAGGCCATACCGAAGGCGAAGTTAAAATTGAAAACAAAGTAGTAGAAGACTGCGAAAAAGATGGTTCATATGATGAAGTCGTATACTGCACAGTATGTGAAAAAGAACTTTCAAGAGTAAAGAAAACTGTTGGAAAACTTGGTCATACAGAAGGCGAAGTTAAAATTGAGAACAAAGTAGCAGCTGACTGTGAAAATGATGGTTCGTATGAAGAAGTTGTGTACTGCACAGTATGTGAAAAGGAACTTTCAAGAGTAAAGAAAACTGTTGGAAAACTTGGCCATAGTGAAGGCGAAGTTAAAATTGAAAACAAAGTAGTAGAAGACTGCGAAAAAGATGGCTCATATGAAGAAGTTGTGTACTGCACAGTATGTGAAAAGGAACTTTCAAGAGTTAAGAAGACAGTTGGAAAACTTGGCCATACAGAAGGCGAAGTTAAAATTGAGAACAAAGTAGCAGCAGACTGTGAAAACGATGGTTCGTATGAAGAAGTCGTGTACTGTACAGTATGCGAAAAGGAACTTTCAAGAGTTAAGAAGACAGTTGGAAAACTTGGCCATACCGAAGGCGAAGTTAAAATTGAGAACAAAGTAGCAGCAGACTGTGAAAATGACGGTTCGTATGAAGAAGTTGTAAACTGTACGGTGTGTAAAAAGGAACTTTCAAGAGTAAAGAAAACAGTTGGAAAACTTGGTCATACAGAAGGCGAAGTTAAAATTGAAAATAAAGTAGCAGCAGACTGTGAAAATGACGGTTCGTATGAGGAAGTTGTAAACTGTACAGTATGTAAACAGGAACTTTCAAGAGTAAAGAAAACTGTTGGAAAACTTGGTCATACAGAAGGCGAAGTTAAAATTGAGAACAAAGTAGCAGCAGACTGTGTAACAGATGGTTCGCATGACGAGGTTGTATATTGCACGGTATGTCAAAAAGAAGTTTCAAGAGAGAAAAAGATAGATGGTAAACTTGGTCATACTTTCAAGGGCGTTGAAGCTATTGAAGCTAACTGTACAACAGGAGGCAATATTGCTCATAAGGTTTGCGAAGTTTGCGGAAAATACTTTGCAGCAGATGATACAGATGTATATAGTGTAGAATACCTTGACTATGACAAGGATATCGCTACAGATGTAGATGCAACAGATCACGACCTTGTTAAATATGGTAAAGTTGAGCCAACTTATGAAAATGAGGGTGTAGAAGAGCATTATGCTTGTTCACGCTGTGAAAAGATTTATGCCGATGTAGAAGGTAAAGAAGAAGTAGAAACAAAGGATCTCATAATTGATAAACTTGTTAAGGAAGAAGATAATATTTCTACAGAAGATAAGACCGAAGACGAAAGCGATGACAAGACAGATGATAAGCCAGCAGGCGATAACAGTAACGAGTCACCAGTAACAGGTGAAAGTGTTGTAAGCGTAGCTGCAGTTGCTGCTCTTATAGGTGCTGCATTTGTATTTGTTCGCAAGTCAAAGAAAGTTTAAATGTGGTTTGCAGTGTATAATTTAATTTAATATGGAGCACTCACCATATTTCTATGATGAGTGCTCTTTATTTTTAAAAAACATAATCTGTTTATGATGTTATTTAAATTGATAAGGTCTAAAATTATGATGAAATAAAAACGGAGTTGATATGCCGGTGTTAATAAAATTCAAATCAAATATGAATTATGAATGTGGTAAAGGCGGTATAGAAGTACTTTGTCCAGCAAAACAAGGCTTTATTAATTATAATTTTATTCATTCTGTAAATCCGGAAATAAACTGCGACACATGGCGCATGTCGGTTGTGAATGCTGTTCTAGATGATGGTGAAAGCATTTTACCGCTAACAAATGAAGGTGCAGAATGGGAAATGGCTATACGTCTTTATCAGCGTCCGGATTTTATTGGTGGATTTGCTCATGGCGATGAACGTGGTGAACTTTCTGCTATAATTGTAGACGGAAAAGAAAAAGAACTTTCTTTTCTAACCGATCAAAAAGAATGCGAAAAGTTTGAACTTGTTGTTCGCTCGCTAGGTTTTGACCCTTCTGCACCTGAAAAGGCGGTGCTTAGTCATAGTAAACATTTTACTGTCACAGAAGAAGGGGTTTGTTTAGAACAAGAAGTTGAGTGGCTTTGCGATGTTAAACTTGACGATTGCATAAAAAGTTATCTCGCTATGATGCCACCTATGAAACATGATAAGACTAATTCGAAAATTATTTTAACGGATCATTATTCTTTTAACGATGAGGAAATAATGCGTATCGAAACACTTCCTGTTAATAAAAAATGTGTTTCTAAAATAATGGTTTTAGGAAGGGAAAGCGGCATTACGTTTTCCATGAAGGCAAGCGGCTATGAACCCTATTATCAAACATCATACGATGCTATCTTAACGGATAATGGAAACCACCTGAACTATCACAAAATGTATATAGTTTTTGCAGGTGGAGAGGCGGAAAATATTCCTAAAGGTACCATATGGAAAGCTTTTACTCACTATGACGTAGAACTGCCATAATAGAACATAAAGATACTATTTAATAACTTATGTGCACGAGTATTGCTCGTCCGTTTTCAAATTTCATACCATATATAGAACGTATAAAAGAATATTTATAAAGTTAGAAAAGGATAATATTTAAATGAAAATACCGTATATTTCTGAGGAATGGAAAGAACTCTTTAGGCCTCAACAAAATGGAAAGTATGTTAACGACCATACAATTGTTAAAGGTGCTGACGGTAATTGGCATTTGTATGGTATTACAAGTTTTACTGGAAAACCTTGTGATGAACGATATTTTGTGCACGGTGTCGGTACTAACTTAAATGGACGATTTAAAGAAGTGGGTCGTTCAATAGATTGCGGAACACTTGCTTGGGCTCCTTGCGTTATAAACAGAGGCGAAAATTATTATATGTTTTATGGCCCTTCTCCAACAAAACTTGCTGTGTCTTTTGATATGAATGAGTGGTTTGGTACAAACGTTATTCTGCATAACGAACCTCTAATGGCTGCACATCGTGATCATTTTGTGTTAAAAATCAATAATGATAATTATTTAATGTATGTTGTTGGAGTCCACAAAAAAAGAAGCACAATTTCCTGTTTTTCATCTAGTGATCTTTTAGTTTGGGAATTTGAGGGGTTTGCATTGACTTCTGGTGATGAAGCTCCGCTTAATCCTGGTTGGGGTGCTATGGAGTCGCCATTTGTAATCAAAAATGGCAATAGTTATTATTTATTTGTTACATATACAAATTCCAGTGACGATACTTATTGTAATACGCTAGTCTTCTGCTCTGAAAATCCTAAAGAATTTGGCGAATACAATGGTGGCGTCGGTGGTGCGATACCTATTACTGTAATTAATGCACATGCTCCGGAAATTTTAGTTGAAAATGGACAATATTATATCACAACATGTGGATGGAGAGGAAAACCAATTCCACATGATGGTGCAGTATCTATTGCACCGCTTGATTGGAAGTAAATTAAAGATTATTAGAGGTG
The DNA here is from genome assembly GCA_017513195.1 of Clostridia bacterium. GTDB lineage: Bacteria > Bacillota > Clostridia > Oscillospirales > Acutalibacteraceae > UBA737. Next base: position 3,987 of record JAFXGM010000026.1, read on the forward strand.
TTTTTTATGTTAAAACAAGATTTGAAAAATCGAAATCTACCAAAACTTTTGTCACGTGAAGAAATGGTAGAAATAATACAACGCGAAGAGTATGGCTATCTACCCCAAAATGACTTTGATATTGCCGTTTCAAATGAAAAACAAATGGAACATCCTTTTTTAAGCGGTAATGTGTGTTTATCAAGTGTTGATTTAACGTTGACAAATTTAAATGGTAGTCATACATTTCCTATTCATCGCATACTTCATTGTGATAGTAAAAAACATCCGGTTATACTTTGGATAAGATTTGGCAAAGATGACCTTGATAAGGGTTTTCCCGTTGAAGAAATAGCAAAAAGCGAATATGATATTATTACATACTGTTATAACGATATTACTACTGATGACGGAGATTTTACGACCGGTATAGCACCGCTTGTATTTCCCAATGGTAGAAAAAACAGAACAGATTGCGGTAAGATTGCCATTTGGGCGTTTGCAAATATGCGAGTGCTTGATTATGTATTAACATTGCCAAATGTTGATGATAAAAATATTGCAATTTTGGGTCACTCAAGATTGGGTAAAACCGCTTTGTATACGGGTATGATGGATGAACGATTTAGTTTTGTTTTATCTAATAATGCTGGTTGTGCAGGAGATGCAATTGCGCGTGGCGGTTCTGGATTACCAAACTCAAATGGTGATTTTGATATCGAAAAGCGTTTCCGAGGAGAAACATTAGAGATTATAACTCGTGCGTTTCCGTTTTGGTTTTGCGAAAACTTTCTTAAACATGCCAAGCAAGGTTTTGGTAAAGATTTTGACCAACATTATGTGCTTGCAAGTATAGCTCCACGTAAGGTATGTGTTAATGCTTCTGAACAAGATTATTGGGCTGACCAAAAGTCTGAACAGCTTTGTTGTGTGGCAGCAGCCGAAGCTTGGGTAAATCAAGAACTTTACGGAATAGAAGACTGTGATCACTATCTTACAGGCGGAGAAAAGTTACTTAAAGGAAATGTGGGATTTTTTATGTCGCCTACAGTACATTCTTTATCTGCTCATGCTTGGAATGGATTTATGGAATTTATGCGTATTCATAAATATATTTAATTGTTTATAGATTATTTGAAAAAACGTTTGTTAAAGATGTTGGCGTCTTTGTATATAAATAAGAGGAATTAGATGTGACCGATTTTGAAAAGAATGTAAGTATAAAAGGTTTTTGTGAAGAAAAACCAACTGAAGAATTTTTAATACATTTAAAACAATATCATCCGGGCATACCAGGTTATGCAGTGAAATATGATTTTTACGTTACGTTTAAAGGCGTAGAAATTTTAAGCGAGGATTATAATATTTCAGCAGATTTATCTGAGGTATGGATAAAAAATGGTAGAATTATTGTTCCCGATAGAGTAAGACAAACGGGAAAAGTTCTTAATATTACAGCGACATACGTTAAGGATGAAAAGTATAAAACAATTCTTTCTATTAAACTTAAAAAATGGGAACAAACTTTGGAAGACAATTTTGAATCATATAATACGGATTTATGGACCGGTCGTGATTCAGGGGCAAAGGTAGACATGGCATTTACCGAGTTTAAGGACAACTATGTTCGTGATGGAAAATTGTGCCTTGACTTTGAAAAGCATGAAACACCCACAATTCGTAATGGTAAAGAGTGTTTTTATTCGGATTCAGGTTTGACTACGAAAGGAAAATTTTCGCAAACCTATGGTTGTTTTACTGCTAAAATGATGGTTCCCAGTGCTCCAAGAGGCATTTTTTCGGCCTTTTGGTTGCTTCCAGAAGGCAAGTACACCGAGACTTACTTTTTTAAACGCACAGATATGGGCGACGATTTTCATGGCTGTGGCGAAATAGATATTATGGAAGTGTTTTTTAATCCTGACACACGCGGTGTTGCTCAAACGGAACATTTTTGGGAACCGAATTGGGACTGTAAAACTCAAGGCATTACCAAAAGTTCACTCGGCGAGTTTAGAGAAATATATGGATTTCAATATGGCCAATATCAAGAATATTCATGTGTTTGGAATGAGTATGGACTTTACTATTATGTAAATGGCGAGCTAACCAAAGTGAACTGTGATATTGAGCCTGTGGAGGATGTGAAACCGGCATATATTCTGTTTACATGCTACATAGGACCTAAAGGAAGTCGTGCGTGGTATGGCGAGGTAGATGATAAAGATTTACCACAAACGTTAGTGGTTGATTGGTTAAAGGTATATAAATAATATTTGTAAACGCGGTATTTTTTCGACTTTCGGTTCGCTTACTCCATATTTTTATATAACTAAATTTGAAAATTCAAAAAATTATTTTGTTTAGAGGGCACAACTCTAATAGTCATGAAAACCATCCTTTCTATAGGGTTGTGCCTTTCTATTATAGCTTTTCTTTTGTTTGAAGGGGCATGGTCTTAATGGTCGCTCAAATCCTTTTAGGGCCATGCCTTTTTCAATAAAAATAAATTTATAGCATATATACTAACATATTGAGTTTTATGGTATAACTTTATTATCTTATATTGGGGTTTTATGCATTTAAATTTTAAAGCAAAGTAACTGCATATTAACTATAAAACTCTAAATGTGGTATTGTTCCAAATAAGTTATAAGACATACAAAGATCTAAGCGATGATTTAGGTAAAAATCCGGGTATATCAGACGCGTTATGTCGAGTAAATGGAGCCTTCATTTAGTGCGATATTCTATATTGCAGAGGCTCTTGGAATTAAGCCAAAAGACCTATTTAAAATTCTGGTGACCCGTCAGGTCATTTTGATGCCAAACCTATTGACACCTTAACAATAAGACGTTGAACTAATTGTGATACATTTTAAATTAAGCAGGAGTGTTTTAAAAGATAACGAAAATTGCAATGTTCTCAAAGGGTTAATTACAGTTGTTTGTTATGCTTAGTTCCTGCGTATATGACAAAGGCAAAAAGACTACAAGTGAGCACTTAATCTTGAGGATTGAGTGCTTTTTGTTATCTTTTTTAATTGTGTTATGAATGTTTGTTTTAGCAATCAAATTGTTTTGTGATATATTATAGCTGGAAGTGTTGAATATTGTCGGAATTAATGGTATAATAAAATAAATTGGAATATTTTAGGAGGTATAGGCCTTGCTGAAACTGATTTATAAAATCATAGATATAACTAAAAACTTTCTTATTAAATTTTGCAAAATGAATGTTAATAAGCTGGATAATATAGATAATGATTCTTCTTTTAATTCGCTTATGCCAAAAGAAAATATAGATATATCGAACTATCGTGAAGCGCTTGATTATATTTTTAGTTCAAAAGATGTGATTAAAAATATTGCTATTTTAGGTGCATATGGGTCAGGTAAAAGCAGTATAGTTAATACTTATGAAAAACAGCATCCCGAACATAACTTTATACATGTTTCGTTAGCTCACTTTAATAATAATTTAGAAAATTCAAAAGACAGTAAAGGTGATAGATGTGTCAATTTGAGTGAAAATTCAATTTCCTATCTATTAGAAGGTAAAATATTAAATCAATTAATTCATCAAATTAAAGTTTCAAATATTAAAGATACTAATTTTAATATTAAGAGATCTTTACCGTGGTATCAAAAGTTATTCTATTCCTTTGCTATGTTTTTTATAATTCTTTCGATATTTTATGTAACTTTATATTCTAAATGGAATTCTTGGATTATATCAAACAATTACGAATTCTTAACATTTACTTTATCGGATATTTTCCAACTTGTTGTTTTCAGTGGGTGTATACTTATTCTCGCTGTATTAATATTTTGTTTTGTATCTAGAAGCGGGCATTTTAAAAGACTAAAAAAGCTGGGCATTAAAAGTGTCGTTGATATTGAAGTGTTCGATTCATCAAACGAATCTTCTTTTGATAAATATCTTAATGAGGTTATTTATCTTTTCCAAAATAGTAAAGCTGATGTAATTGTTTTTGAAGATTTGGACAGATATGACTCGGTAGCAATTTTTGAAAAACTACGTGAAATTAATTACCTAATCAATAACAAAAGCACTAATAAAACCATAAGATTTTTATATTTAATCAGAGATGATATTTTCAACAGTGTTGAACGTAGTAAGTTTTTTGACTTCATTATCCCAATAGTCCCTGTGATTGATATTACAAACTCTTCTGATAAGTTTTCGAAGCTGTTAGAAGATGCAAATTGTATGGAAGGTTTAGACAAACACTTCATATACGATTTGGCATATTACATCAACGATATGAGGCTGCTATACAACATAGTAAATGAATTTCAAATTTATAGAAAGATAATTAATCCGAAACAAAACACGAATTACAATGCCAATTATCAACTTGCTATAATTGTGTATAAAAATTTATTTCCCGAAGATTTTCATGCGTTACAGTCTGGTCGTGGATATGTATATGATATATTCAAAAGCAAAAATGATTTGTGTGATATTCTTAAAGCGGATTATATAAAAAGAAAATCTGAACTATCTGATGAACTAAAGCTTTTTGAAGAACAAAAGATACATAACATTGATGAATTAAATGCATTATATTTCCCAATTGTTAATGGAGATGTGCGTATTGCAAACGAGACAATACCTCAAGATATATCAAGAGTAGATTTAGTTAAGAAAATTATTCATACTAAAAATTCGGTAACCGTTTTAAAGAATGGTTATACGCTGCAAATTACTGTAAAAGATATGGTTAAAAAAATGGAGGATAATCCAGAATACAATTCGAAACGTGAGATTATAGAATTATATTCTCGCGAAAATCTAAAAAATATATCTGATAAAATCGAGTCTTATACCAAGGAAATTAATATTATTTCTACAAAAAGGCTAAAAGCATTAATCAATGATGCTGGTGCTGATGAATTTTGGGAGAATTTTAATAAAAAATATAAAGATATAGAGAATGAGCTTCACCACATAACTTTAGATAGAAATTTTCCTGTTATTAAGTATTTGATAACCAATGGTTTATTAAACGAAGATTACAATTTGTATTCAAGTTATATTTATTCTGATGAATTAACGCCGGCTGACAGAGGATTTATATTATCAGTAAACGAAGGCAAACAAAACCCTTATACTTACAAGTTGGACAATCCACAAAAGGTCGTGGAGCATATCAACCCTGCAGTATTTTTGTTAAGCAATATACACAATTTTGATTTGTTAGAATATGTACTTAAAAACAAAAAAGATGATATTATTATAAATTGGTTTAACACAATAGATGCCTATGGAAATAACGGTTATAGATTTATAATAGAATTTATCATGATGCATATAGAAGAATCAGACATGTTAAGTTATATTGTTATGCATAGACCCAAATGGTTGCATGTATGGTATAGTGAACGACTTATTAACGAGGTGGATTTTAGAAAAATTCTGTTTGCTATTATTGATGCATGTCCTGTAAATGCTTTAGAAAATATCAATGAGGATATGTGGCTAACTAAGAAAATTTCTAATGATTCGAGTTATCTTGTGATAGATACTACCAACATTTCCAAGTATTGTCAGGCGTTAAATTCTCTAGGTGTCATATTTAGCAATATTGTTGCTAATGAAAGAACCAAAGAAGTATTGGATTTCGTTTATAAGAATAATATGTATGAAATTAATACTGGGAATATAGTTGAGATTGTATCAATATATACTAAATTTAATATCAATAAAGACGTTGTAAGATTCTGTTCATATGTTTATAAAAACATCGAAAAACCTATTTGTAAATATCTTTTAAGTGATTGTAATAATCTTATTGAATTTGTTTTAAGTTATTCTAAACGTAAATTTAATGATGAGCAAAATGTTATTCTGAATATATTGAATAACGAAAAAGTAACCAGTGAAAATAAAATGGCGTATATGGAAAAAAGCTCGGTTAAAATTATAAATATTTCAAATGTGACTGAACTAACGCTTTGGCCTGATTTGTTAACTATTAAAGCTTTTCAACCAACTTGGCGAAATTATTTAACATACTTTTGCAAAATAGAAATATCAGACGAAAGTATTTCTAACGAATTAATTATATGTATGACTTCGGCTAAGAATTCTAAAGTGCTTGCGTTTAAAAACTTAAGAGATTACATTGGTGAGGAAAATGCCAGTGAATTTCTCAAAAAACTGGTTTATACAAAATTTTCGGATCATTCTGATTATAGAAGGATTTTAAAACAAATTGGTTTTATCTTTAACTCATTCACATATAAATCTCTTGAAAATTGGCAAATCACTAGTTTGCTTGAGCTTAACTGTATATCTAGAACAAAAGAAAATTACAATTTCTTTAAGCAAAATTATGCGAAAAACACCCAGGATTTTCTGTTTTTAGGCAATTCAAAAAGTGCTTTTAAGCTTTTAAAGGATAAAGAAATTACTTTAGAATCTAGTGAAATTTTGAATCTTCTATCCGATGTACGAATTGATGATGAACAATCAAAAATTTTGTTAAACTTGTATGGTGGCAATATTTCACTTGAAAACAAAAAGTATTCCGATGAAGTTTGCTGTGAAATTATCAAGAACCATTTTAATGTTGAGGATTTGCCATGGATATTGAAAAGATATCAATCTTTCGGCGCGAAAACAAAAGAAATTGTTTTGGATTATGCGAAACAGAATTCAAGCAGAATTATTTCAATAGTCACGGCACAAAAATGTTTGCCTATACGTATTTATTCTATGTTTATTTCCGAGAGTGTTTGTACAAAAGACGTATTGAAAACATTATTGGATGCGTTAAGTGATACACGTTATAAAGATTTGTGTAAACACGGGAAAAGTCCCTCGTTCGAAAATTTGGAATATAATGTAGTAATATTGAATTATTTTAAAGAAGAAGGATGGATATCTAGCTATAGTGAGTTGAACGGTAAACTGCGAGGCTATCCAAAGCGCAAGGTGTCATAAAATCTTAATAGGAAACAGTTATTAGCATTAGTAAGTAATGCAGAACGTAAAAGGCACGAACTGTGAAAAGTTCGTGCCTTTTACATTGCTTACACTACCAACCTAAAACTATATGTAAACTGCTTTTCGTGGCCGTTTACAGTGCGGTTGTTACGTGTGAAATTCATATGTCGTACAGGACAGATGTTATTAACCATCTGACCGCCGATAGAACCTGCCTGCTTAGAGGTAAGGTCACCGTTATAACCCTGCTTAAGATTAACGCCTACTTCATTTGCGGCTTCCATCTTAAAACGATTAAGTGCTTCGCTGTTCTTTTTAGCCATCGTGTTTCACTCCTTACATACACAAATTTTGTTTGCGTTTGCAATATTATCTTGTGAATATTATATTCGTTTATTATAGGTAATTTTTGCGACTGTTGTTAAAATTTTCTTTTTGTAAAGACAGTAATTTTAAGTGCTTGTAATATTTATTTGATTGGATTATAATGTAATAAATCTTTAATAAGGAGAAAACCAAGGTTGGAAAACACAGTAAGCATTTTTCTTTTTGGTAAAAAATACGAAGTGCCCGATAATCTTACAATTATGACAGCTATGGAACAAGTTGGTTACGTGCTGCTTCGCGGTTGTGGCTGCAGAAATGGTTTTTGTGGTGCTTGTGCTACCTTTTATAGAATAAATGATGATAAACCTCAAGTGTGTCTTGCTTGTCAAACCAAAGTTCAAGATAATATGCACATTGCGGCATTGCCGTCGTTCCCGCTAAAAAAACAAATATATAATATTAATGAAATATCGCCTGACGAAACTGTCATGATGCAGCTTTATCCTGAAATTTATAATTGCATAGGCTGTAATTTGTGTAACACAAACTGCCCGAAGGGATTAGATGTTAAAGCGTATATAGAAAGCGCAAAAAACGGTGATTTTAAAAGATGCGCCGAACAATCCTTCGAGTGCGTAATGTGCGGCGCGTGTGCGTCACGTTGCCCGGCGGGTATTTCCCAACCGCAGGTTGCAATGCTTGCGCGAAGAATCAATGGTAAGTATTTATCACCCGAATCAAAACATTTAAAAGACCGTATAAAAGAAATTGAAAACGGCGATTTTAGTGAGCTTATTGAATCACTTATGCAAAAGCCAATTGAAGAAATTAAAGAACTTTATAACAATAGAAAAATTGAAAAGTAGGGAGGTGCATCATACGTATTCGGAAAAAATAAAAGAATCATTAAAGCTTGTTGAAGCAATGCGTGAAAAGAATATTATGTCAGAACCGAATCGTATGACATCAGAGCAAAAAAACAATTTGCTTGCTTCTTTTCATCCCGATTATAATGAAAAATATTTTGATACACTTAAAATTGGTCCAAACAAAGGTGATAGGGTTCCTGTAGAATTGGCAAATATTTTGCAGTCGCACAGCCGAATAAAACCAGATAGTGTTGACCTTACTAAACCTGATTTTGAAACCGACGTACTTATTATTGGTGGCGGCGGAGCGGGTGCTGTGGCAGCTATTGAAGCAAACAACGCAGGTGCCAACGTTACTATTGTTACCAAGCTGCGCATGGGAGATTCCAATACTATAATGGCAGAGGGTGGTATTCAAGCGGCAGATAAGCCTAACGATTCGCCGGAAATTCATTTTTTAGATGCTTTTGGCGGCGGTCATTTTGCTGCAAAGCGTGAACTGCTTGCAAAGCTTGTTTACAATGCACCCGAAACGATACTATGGCTTGAGAAACTAGGCGTTGAGTTTGACAAAGATGATAGTGGTGATATGTCAACAACGCATGGTGGCGGTACATCTCGTAAACGTATGCATGCAGCAAAGGATTATACCGGTGCAGAGATTATGCGTACGTTGCGCGATGAGGTGATAAATCGTCAAATAAACGTAATTGAATATACATCGGCCATTGAACTCGTTCTCGATAAAAAAGGAAATGCCGCGGGTGCTATACTTATGAATATGGAAAGCGGCAAGCTGATGGTAGCAAAAGCAAAAACTGTTATTATTGCTACCGGTGGAGCAGGACGGATGCATTATCAAGGATTTCCAACCTCTAATCACTATGGTGCTACTGCCGATGGGTTAGTTTTAGGTTATCGCGCAGGCGCCAAACTGATTTACGTCGAAACATTACAGTATCATCCAACTGGCGCTGCATATCCCAATCAAATTTTAGGCTCTCTGGTTACCGAAAAGGCGCGTTCACTTGGGGCAAAGCTAGTAAATAAAAAGGGCGAAGTCTTTGTCCATCCGCTTGAAACGCGTGACGTTACAACCGCGGCTATAATTCGCGAGTGCAGCGCTTGTGATAATGGTGTTGATGTGGGTGATTGCAGGGGTGCTTGGCTTGATACTCCTATGATTGAAAAAATTGGCGGAGAAGGTACTATCCAAAAACGTATTCCCGCAATGCTTCGTATGTTTCAAAAATACGGTATCGATATTCGGAAGGAGCCGATTCTTGTTTACCCGACACTTCACTATCAAAATGGCGGGCTTGATATTGATGAAAACTGTATGTCAACAAGTATAAATAATTTATTTGTTGCGGGTGAAGTAGCGGGCGGAATCCATGGTAAAAATCGTTTGATGGGTAATTCACTGCTTGATATAATTGTTTTTGGACGTAGTGCAGGTGCCAATGCGGCGTCTATAGCAAAGCAAATTACTCTTGGAGAACTAACATTGTCACACATAGAAAAATATGAAGAAGAAATGTTGAGTGCAGGCATTACAACTAGTGCTGTTGCTCCTAAATTACTTCCTGATTATACAAATAACAAAAAAAGCACTCAAAAATGAGTGCTTTTTCTACTGCTTTGGTGTATAGAAAACATCAATAACCGTTTGTAATGTTGATTCTTTATCGGCTTCAAACTCAACCCATTCTTCACCTTGATTTAGCGTACCTTCTATGGTCTTGTACTGTATAGTATCGCCAAAATTCATTGTTAAACAATTTTGTGCAAGATAGGCGATTTGTGCGAATGAAATGTCGCTGTTAAAGTATGGTGAAAGAGCAGTGTAAAGTGTTGCGAGTTTTGTATAATCGTTTGATATTTCGTTGCCGGTTTCATTCATTAGTGCGGATAAAAACTGTTTTTGGCGAGCCATACGTCGTGCGTTTGCTTCAACATCGTTTCCGCGATATGAAATATATGCCGTTGCCTTTTGACCATACAGGTTTAGCTTTTCTCCTTTTTTAAAGAAATACTGACTATCTGTTGAATCTTCTAAACAGGTTAATTTGACTCCACCAACCAAATCGGTTAATTTTTCCACGCCTTCCATTTCAATCGTAACAAAAGAACTAATGTTGATTCCGTATAGCAAACGTTTGACAGAGGTTAAAACATTTTGCGAGCTTTGTTCGGTCGTGTTTCCGTATGCGTAGGCAAGACATAACTGTTCGTGTTTGGTGCCGGCGAATTTTCCATCTTGAGTGTAAAGGTTTACATCAACCATTGTTTCGCGTGAAATTGGTATAATGCAAGTTCTTTTTGTTTCTGTGTCTATTGTAGCTACAAATATAACGTCAGCTTGGCCGTTGTTGCCACTGCCAAAGTTTTCGTTAACATTTTCGCGGTCTATTCCCATAACTAAAACGCTTACAATGTTTTCATTTAAAGTGTATTTTTTGCCATTATATGTTATGGTTGTTTCGTCTTCAACTGTTACTTCTTCGGCTGAAATATGTGTGTCGGCATTGTGAAATTGCGATTTACCAACATATGTTAAAATAAGAAATGTGCCAACTAAAGCCAAAACAATAGATAACAAAACAGCAAGCACAATTATAATTATTTTTTTGGTCTTTTTCATAACGATCACCGAGCTTTCTTTTCGGTAATATTATAAAACTTATACAGCTTAATGTCAATGCGAAAAAAGTAGTGGAAAAAATAAAACATATGTTGTATAATAAAATAATCAATACGCTATCGGAGTGATAAGTAGATGAAAATAATTATTGTAGGCGGCGGTAAAATAGGCGCCACTTTAATAGAGAGTCTAGAAGGCGAAGGTCACGATATTATATTTGTTGACTGCGATCAAAAGGTTGTTGACGAAATGAATAATATTTACGACGTTATGTGTGTTTGCGGTAACGCCGTAGATAATGATACGCTTGATGAAGCGCAGGTATCGGCAGCAGATTTGTTAATTGCCGTAACAAACTCTGATGAAATTAATATGCTTATTTGCTTTATAGCAAAAAAAATGGGTGCGGCATATACGGTAGCGCGTGTTCGTAATCCCGAGTTCAACGATAAGAGAATGGAACAGGTAAAACAGTACCTTGATATATCACTCACCATAAATCCGGAACTTTTAGCGGCTTCGGAAATTTTTAACATATTAAAATTACCTGCTGCCATAAACATTGAAACCTTTTCAAGACGTAATTTTTCTATGATTGAGCTTTCGCTTAAGGATGGTTCGCATTTAGATGGAATGAGTCTTATTGATTTGCGCAAAAAATATGATCTTAATTTCTTGATTTCGGTTGTAAAACGCGGAGATGAGGTTTATATCCCAGATGGTAATTTTGTGCTCAAATGTGGAGATCATATCTGCCTTACTGCAAATTTTATTGAAATTCAAAAGCTTTTAAAAACACTGGGTCTTGCTAAAAAGCAATCTAAATCTGTAATGATTTTGGGTGCCACTACAACAAGCTATTATCTTGCCAAAATGCTTTTGCGTTCGGGTACCGACGTTACCATAATCGACAAAGATATTAATCGTTGTAATCAATTTGCTGAAGAGTTGCCTGGAGCTGTTATCATAAACGGTGATGGTGCAGAGCAAGAAGTATTAATGGAAGAGGGAATTACATCTGTAGATGCATTTACAGCTCTAACAGGAATTGACGAAGAAAATATACTTATTTCATTTTTTGCACAGTCGCAAAATGTTCCGCGCGTTGTGGCAAAGGTTAATCGTAACGAGTTGGCGTCAATGGCCGAAAAGCTTGGACTTGACTCTATTGTATCTCCAAAAAAAGCGGCGGCAAACGTTGTTACAAGCTATGCACGTGCGCTTCAAAATTCGCTTGGTAGTAATGTTGAAACTATGTACAAGCTGATGGACGGAAGTGTTGAGGCACTTGAATTCAATGTTCAATCTGATTTCAAGGCGCAGCATATTCCGCTTAAAGAAATGAAATTAAAAAAAGACGTTCTTATTGCCGGTATTATAAGAAAAAGAAAAGCCTTCGTTCCTACCGGTAACGATGAAATTATTGCAGGGGATAAAGTTGTTATAATTGCCAAATCTGATGATCAAAAAATGAATGACCTTTCGGACATTTTGAGGTAAATGCTATGAATATAAAAATGGTTTTTAGAACCGTAGGCAGAATATCTCAAGTAGCGGCGTTGCTTTTACTTATTCCTGCGGTGGTTGCAATTATTTACAAGGAAACTGAACAGTTTTTCGCGTTTTTTGTTACCGCAATAGCCGCTTTTGCTATTGGTCTTTTTATAGGCTTGATAACAAAAACAAAAAATCGCGTTATATATGCCAAAGACGGTTTTGCCATCACGGCGCTTGCGTGGATAGTTATGGCACTTGTAGGTGCTGTTCCTTTTGTAATATCCGGTGATATTCCTTCCTATATCGATGCTGTTTTTGAAACGGTTAGCGGCTTTACGACTACGGGCGCTTCAATACTTACAAATGTAGAGGCAATGAGCCGCAGTATGCTTTTTTGGCGTAGTTTTACCCACTGGATAGGCGGAATGGGTGTGCTTGTGTTTATTATGGCGATCATACCTAATCTTACCGATCGTTCTATTCACATTATGCGAGCAGAAATGCCGGGTCCTGTAATTGGTAAACTTGTTCCTCGCGTTAAAGATACCGCAAAAATACTGTATCTTATATACATTTTTCTTACTGTTTTACAAACTGTTTTGTTGCTTGCAGGCGGTATGCCGTTATTCGATAGCCTGATTCATACATTTGGTACAGCGGGTACGGGCGGCTTTGGTATCAAGGCTGACAGCATAGCCTCATATAGTCCATATTGTCAATGGGTTATTGCCATATTTATGTTGATTTTCGGCGTAAACTTTAACCTATATTATCTACTTTTGTTGCGCCGTATACGAACAGCTTTAAAAAGCGGTGAGCTGTGGTGTTATATATCGATTGTATTTGTAAGCGTAGCGGCAATTACTGTAAATATTGCACCGATTTATAAGAATTTTTCTACAGCTCTTAGAAATTCAACATTTCAAGTGGCATCAATTATTTCAACAACCGGCTTTGCCACTGCGGATTTTGATTTGTGGCCCGGTCTTTCAAAAGCAATACTTTTATTGCTTATGTTCTGTGGCGCTTGCGCGGGTTCAACTGCGGGCGGACTAAAGGTTTCGCGTGTTGTAATGCTATTTAAATCGGTAACCAAAGAAATAAGAAAAATGTTGCATCCTCGTTCAATTGGCAAGGTTCACTTTGAGGGCAAGTCGGTAGAAGACTCTACACTGAGCAGTGTAAGCACATATTTTGTTATATATGTGATATGCTTTTTTATGATTTTTTTGCTTATTTCCTTCGAACCTTTTGGATTAGAAAGCAATTTTTCGGCGGTGGCCGCTTGTTTTAACAATATAGGTCCCGGTTTTTCGGCTGTTGGGCCTACAGCGAGCTATGCGGGCTACACCGGCTTTTCTAAAATAATCTTGTCATTCGCCATGTTGCTTGGTCGTCTTGAAATTTTCCCGATAGTGGTATTTCTTTCACCACGCACCTGGATAAAGAAAAAATAACAAGGGTGGTGCTTATGCCAAAACAAAGAATATTTTCATCTTCGAGAACAATAATATTTGGCTTTGCTGCTATGATAATTGTAGGTACACTGCTTCTTATGTTACCTTTTTCTTCAAAAAGCGGCACGGTAACACCTTTTTTGGATTGCTTGTTCACGGCTACCTCAAGTAGCTGTGTTACAGGATTGGTTGTTCACGATACCGCAACACATTGGTCGCTGTTTGGGCAGATAGTGATTTTGATTATGATACAAATAGGCGGTATGGGTATAGTAACTATGTCTATACTCGCTGTTATGCTATCGGGCAAAAGAGTAAATCTTACACAACGAAGCACTATGCAGGAATCTATTTCGGCTCATAAGGTGGGCGGAATAATACAACTTTCAAGCTTTATAATTATTACAAGTTTGGTAATAGAATTATTAGGTGCGATAGCGTTTTCGTTTGTATTTTGCCGAGATTACGGATTTTTAAAGGGGATTTGGATGTCCGTCTTTCATTCGGTATCCGCTTTTTGTAACGCAGGTTTTGATTTGATGGGTGAGACTGCAAAATTTTCTTCACTTACAAGCTATGTGTATAATCCCGTCGTAAATATAACCGTTATGCTGCTTATAATTATCGGCGGTATAGGTTTTCTTACTTGGGATGATATCAAAACTAACAAGTGGCATATTAGACACTACCGCGTACAAAGTAAGATAATATTTTTGGTAACGGCAATACTTATTTTAGTGCCTGCGTTATATTTCTTCTTTTTCGAATTTAATAATTTAAGTTTCGGTAAAAGGATTTTGGTGTCACTCTTTCAAGCGGTTACACCGCGTACGGCAGGTTTTAATACTGTTGACGCTTCACAGTTATCTGAAACGGGTAATGCGGTTGTTACGGTGCTTATGCTTATCGGCGGCGCACCCGGTTCTACTGCGGGCGGTATGAAAATTACAACCGTTGCGGTTTTGATAGCGGCTACCGTATCTGTGTTCCGTAAGCGCGACAGCGCACATATTTTGCGCAGAAGAGTCAGCGACGAAACGGTAAAAATTGCTGCTACAGTTTTGGTTATGTATATCGTGTTATTTGTTTTTGGAGCAATGGTAATAAGCAGTATAGAAAGTTTACCGCTTACAGATTGCCTTTATGAAACGGCCTCTGCAATAGGCACAGTAGGTCTTACAACAGGCATTACTCCAAGTCTTAGTGCCGTTTCGCGAATAGTATTGATTATCCTAATGTATATGGGCAGAGTCGGCGGTCTTACCATAGTTTTTGCAACGTTTGGCAGCACGCAAAAAAATCTTGTAAAATATCCGCAAGCGACCATAACAGTTGGTTAGAAAGGTGATTTTATGAAAAATATATTGTTAATAGGTATGGGCCGTTTCGGCAAAACAATGGCGGCCGAGCTTGATAAATTAGGACATCAGGTAATGGCGGTTGACAGCCGTGAGAGGTGTATAAACGAATGTATTGATTTTGTAACCAGCGCTCAGATTGGTGACAGTACTAACCCTGAGTTTCTTAAAGGCTTGGGAATTGATAATTATGACGTTTGCATCGTTACCATCAAAAAAGATTTTCAAAGTTCGCTTGAGACTACAACTCTTCTAAAGGATTTGGGTGCAAAGCTTGTGGTGTCGCGTGCGGCAAGCGATTTTCATGCAAGATTTTTACTGCGAAACGGTGCCGACAAGGTTGTTTTTCCTGAAAAACAGATGGCGAAGTGGGCGGCTGTTCGCTATGGCTCAAACAATATGCTCGATTATGTAGAACTTGATGAAAATGTTTCTATATTTGAGTTAGAGGTACCTCAAAATTGGGTGGGTAAAACCGTAGCGCAGGTGGACGTGCGCAAAAAATACAATATAAATGTTTTGGGTATGTTTATAAACGGTAAATTGTCTGTTACAATGACGCCCGATACTATTTTTACGTCAGAACATCCCATTTTAGTGCTTGGAAATTATAAAGATGTGCAAAAATGCTTTAAATTGTAATAGATTTGCTTGACAAATTTTGCAAATAATATTACAATATATGGAGTGTAATGGTGAAGATTTTGCCATAACAAGAAGTAAATTGTTTTTTGGAGGAAATAATAATGGTTAGTGCCGGTGATTTTAGAAATGGCGTTACTTTTGAAGAGGATGGACAGGTTTTACAGGTTGTTGAATTCCAACACGTTAAACCGGGTAAGGGTGCAGCTTTTGTAAGAACAAAGACCAAGAATGTTATTACAGGCGCAGTTATTGAAAAATCTTACAACCCAACTGCAAAGTTCCCAACCGCTTATATTGAGCGTAAGGATATGGAATATTCATATCAAGATGGTGATCTTTATTACTTTATGGATCAGGAAACTTATGAGCTTGAGCCAATCAACGCTTCAGAGCTTTCTGACAACTTTAAGTTTGTAAAAGAAAATATGGTATGCAAGGTTCTTTCTTATAAGGGTAAGGTATTCGGCGTAGAGCCACCAACATTTGTTGAGCTTACTGTTACCGCTACTGAACCTGGTTTTGCAGGCAACACAGCTACAAATGCTACCAAGCCAGCAACACTTGAAACCGGTTGTGAAATCCGTGTGCCTCTCTTTATTAACGAGGGTGAGGTTGTTCGTATCGATACTCGTACAGGCGAGTATATGGAACGCGCATAATTAAAATATTTGGAGGAAAACACAATGGATATTTGTGAAAAGATTGCTTACATTAAAGGTCTTGCTGAAGGTCTTGCACTCGATGGCGAAACCAAGGAAGGTAAAATCCTTGCAGCTATTATTGACCTTTTGGGTGATATAACAGCAGAAATTTGTGACATTGAGGACGCTTGTGATGATATGAGCGAGCAGATCGATGCAGTTGATGAAGACCTTGCTTCTTTAGAAGACATCATCTATGAGGATGACGAGTGTGATTGCGATTGCTGCGATGACGATGATTGTGATTGCTGTGATGACGAACTTTATGAAGTTGAGTGTCCATCTTGCAATGACGTTATTTATCTTGATGCTGAAATGCTTGAGGAAGAAGGCATTGATTGTCCAAACTGCGGCACACATTTAGAGTTTGATTTTGATTGTGACTGCTGTGACGATGATTGTGATTGCTGCTGCGAAGACGCAGAATAATTTTTAGAATAAATAGCCGTGCCGATTTCGTTTTGTGCGAAAGGGTGCGGCTTTTTTAAAAGGATTGTAAAATGAACAATACACAAACCAAATTACAATATGATATTTGTAAAACCGATAATAAGGCAGTTCCGGTTATAATTGTAGCGGCAGGGAGTTCAACCAGGATGAACGGCATAAATAAGCAGTTTATGCCAATTTTCGGTGTGCCTGTAATTGCACGCACTTTATTGACCTTTGAGGCTTGTAATAGTATTTCTAAAATTATAATAGTGACAGCGCGTGAAAGTGTGTTAGATATGCAACTTGTTTGTGACAAGTATATGATTGGTAAAGTAACTGATATAGTTGAAGGCGGCACAAACCGTCACGAATCGGTAATGAATGGTATTGCAAGACTTGCAGAAAGTGAAAAAAAGGTTCTTATTCACGATGGTGCAAGACCATTTGTTAGTGTTGATACTATTGACGAGGTTGTATGTGCTCTTGAAGATTATGATGCCGCACTTTGTGTAAGTAAAATTAACGATACAGTTAAAATGATAGATGACAATGGTTTGGTAAGGGACACTGTTGATCGCAGTATGCTTTATGCCGCACAAACGCCACAGGGTGTTGACGTAACAAAATATAAACACGCTTGCGAAACTATTGAAAATATTGATTTGTTTACCGATGACGCATCTATTATGGAGACTGCGGGTTACAGCGTAAAAGCGATTGTTGGTAGTGGAAAAAATATAAAAATCACAACACCCGATGATATTTCGATTGCTGAAGCTATAGTAAAAGGGGAAGAAGAGCAATGAGAATAGGACACGGTTATGACGTTCACAAACTAGTTGAAGGTCGTAAATTGATTTTAGGCGGTGTTGATATACCTTATGAAAAGGGTTTGCTTGGCCATTCTGACGCCGATGTTTTATTGCACGCTATAAGTGATGCACTTTTGGGCGCCGCAGCTCTTGGTGATATTGGTAAGCATTTTCCCGATACCGATATGGCATTTAAGGACGCAGACTCAAGAAACTTGTTGCGCCAAGTTGTAAACCTTATTAAAGAAAAAGGCTATAGGGTTGGTAATATAGATTGTACAATTATTGCACAAAAGCCAAAACTTAAAGATTATATCGAAATTATGCGTAAAAACATAGCAAGTGATTGTAATGTTGATGCTTCTTGTGTCAATGTAAAAGCTACTACAGAGGAAGGTCTTGGCTTTACAGGCGAGGGCAGCGGAATATCGGCTCACGCGGTTTGTATTCTGGAATAACAAATTCGATCACCTCATAGAATTTTATGGGGTGATTTTTGTGAAAACATATATAACCTTTACTAAAAAAGGTCTTTTTTTATTATTTGCATTAATTGTTTGTGTTGGCTTTGTTTGTTGTGAAATAGCAGCGGTAAGCAATACGGATACCAATGCTAAAACAAATGCAGACAGATTAGCATTTATTAAAAGTATAGGTTATACTGCAACCAACAGTGAACCTAAAACCAAAACAGTCGTTATACCCGAAGTGTTTTATGATGTGTATAAAAACTACAATATTTTGCAAAACTCTGCTAAATATGATTTGTCTACATACAAGGGTAGTGAGGTAACTATATACACATATAATATTAATCCCCCCAAAAATTATAGCGGCGAATGCGTAGCAAATTTAATTGTATATAATGACAGGATAATCGGCGGCGACATATCTTCTACAGCACTGGGGGGATTTATGTTGCCATTAAAAAAACAAGGCGAGTGACAAAGTGAAAAAACAAAGACTTGATAAATTTATTGCAAATCAGTTAATAATACCACGTAGCGTTGTGCGAAAGGGAATATATCGCGGGTTGGCTACAGTAAATGATACGGTAGTTCGTGATATTGCTTTTTCAATTGATAGTGAAAACGATTCAATTGCTTATGACGGAACAAAGATAGGGTATAAAGAATATGTTTATATATTAATGAATAAGCCCAAAGGCGTTTTGTCAGCGGCGACGGACAAATCTCGTAAAACGGTGGTTGATTTGGTTCCCGAACATTTAAAGCGGCAGGATATAGCACCTGTTGGAAGATTGGACAAGGACACAACCGGACTTTTGCTCATTACCGATGACGGTGTATTTGCGCATAATTGCATATCACCAAAAAAAGAAATATCAAAATCGTATATTGTAACGCTTGACGGCGATATTAATGATGAGATGATACAAAAATTCAAAACAGGCATAACTTTGGTTGACGGCACCATGTGCAAGAGTGCAATTCTTGAGAAAATAGATAAAAATATTGCTCGTGTGATTATAAGTGAAGGAAAGTATCACCAAGTTAAAAGAATGTTTGGCATGGTAGGCCTTGGGGTAAACGAATTGCACCGTGAGGCTATAGGCGGTCTCTGTTTACCAAACGACCTTAAAAGTGGCGAATGTATAGAAATGACAAAGGAATATCTCGAATCCGTTATTTTTAACAAATAATAACAAAAGGTTAGATACTTTTACCAAAAGTACCGCCAAAACATTGTGTGAAATAGTTATAGCATTTAAGAAGAAAGTTTGTTATAATAACTAGGTAAAATAGGAAATTTATCAGGAGGTCCATTTTTTATGGCAAGTTTATCTCTACGCAACGTCTACAAAAGATACCCCGGTGGCGTAACCGCGGTAACTGACTTCAACCTCGAAATTAAGGACAAGGAATTTATCGTTTTCGTTGGTCCTTCAGGTTGCGGTAAATCTACAACACTTCGTATGGTTGCAGGTCTTGAAGAAATCTCTGACGGTGAAGTTTACATCGGCGATCGCCTTGTAAATGACGTAGCACCAAAAGACCGCGATATCGCAATGGTGTTCCAAAACTACGCTCTTTATCCACACATGACAGTTTTTGATAATATGGCATTTGGTCTTAAACTTCGTAAAACACCGAAGGATGAAATTAAGCGCCGTGTTGAAGAAGCTGCTCGTATCCTTGACATTGCTCATCTTCTTGAGCGTAAGCCAAAGGCTTTGTCAGGTGGTCAGCGTCAGCGTGTAGCACTTGGTCGTGCTATCGTTCGTGAACCTAAGGTATTCTTGCTTGACGAACCTCTTTCAAACTTGGACGCTAAGCTTCGTGCACAAATGCGTACCGAAATTTCTAAGCTCCATCAGCGCTTGGGTACAACCTTTATCTACGTAACACATGACCAGACAGAAGCTATGACAATGGCTAGCCGTATCGTTGTTATGAAGAGCGGTATTATCCAGCAGGTTGACACTCCACAACGTTTGTATCTCTATCCTTGCAATCTATTCGTTGCAGGATTTATCGGTTCACCACAGATGAACTTTATCGAGGCTAAGATTCTTAAAGAGGGTAATGACTTCTACGCAGAGTTTGGTTCAGAAGACACCAAGACTCGTGCAGGTGTTAAGTTTAAGATTAAGCTTCCTGCAGAAAAGAACAAGGATGACGCTCTTGTTCCATACATCGATAAGGAAGTTATTATCGGTGTTCGTCCAGAGCACGTTCACAACGAAGAAGAATTGCTTGCCGCAAACCCAGATGGTATTGTTGAAGTTGATGTTGAAGTTACCGAGCTTATGGGTGCCGAAACATATCTTTACACCAACTGTGAAGGTCAGGCTATCAACGCTCGTGTTGCTCCTACAAACACAGCTCGTCCTGGCGACAAGATCAAGATTGCTCTTGAACCAAGCAAAATTCACATTTTTGATAAGGATACCGAACTTACAATTAGTAACTAAGGTACTCGTTTGGCAGCGCCGCAATAGCGGCGCTGTTTTTTGCTGTAAATATATTAACAAATAAAAATCAAGATTTTTTTGCATTTTTTGCAAAAAGGTCTTGATTTTTTCTTTTTGTGGTACTATAATACATTTAAGTGGTGAAAAGTGTGTTAAAAAACCATAAAAGTGTATTAAAGTGGTGAAAGCGAGGTGGCAATAATGCTTTACGGTGGATACGACCATACAATAGACAAAAAGGGCAGAATTGCCATTCCGGCGAAACTGCGTGATGCTTTTGGTGATACCTTTATGATTGCCAAGGGTATTTTTGGTAAAAACTGTTTGTGCGTTTATTCAAACGAGCAGTGGGACAAGCTTGTTGAAAAGATTGGTAATTTGCCATCTGCAAAATCAAGTGTTGTAAAGCGCTATCTTTATGAAGGTGCGTTTGAAGTGGAATTTGATTCACAGGGTAGAATACTTATTCCGGCCGCTCTTCGCGAATTCGCTTCGCTTGAAACCGAGGCACACATAATCGGTGTTGACACCAATCTTGAGATTTGGAACAAAGAACTTTGGCAAAAAGAAAATTCGGACTACACACCCGAATCTATTGCTGCTATTGTTAACGAATTGGATTTTTAAGTTATGGATTTTAAACATATATCTGTTTTACTTGAAGAAACAATTGAATCGTTAAATATTAAACCTAATGGTATATATATTGATGGTACTGTGGGTGGTGCAGGCCACTCGCGTGAAATAGCAAAAAGGCTAACTACGGGAAGATTGATTGCACTTGACAGAGATCCTGATGCTGTTAAAACCGCTACCGAGCGTTTGAAAGATTATAACGCAACTGTTATTCAATCTAATTTTGCCGATATGAAGGCGGCCGCAGCAAGCGTAGGAATAGAAAAGGTAGATGGAATACTCCTTGACTTGGGCGTTTCGTCATATCAGCTCGATAACGGTGACCGTGGCTTTTCATATAAATATGAAGCTCCGCTTGATATGCGAATGAGTCAAAGCGGTGTTACTGCTGCCGATTTAGTCAACACATTATCGGTAGATGAGCTTACAAAAATATTCCGCGATTATGGTGAAGAAAAGTTTGCCTATAAAATTGCAAATCAAATAGTCAAAAAACGGGATAGCGCAAAAATAGAAACTACATTACAATTGGCAGATATAATTGCATCTTGTTATCCTGCGGCAGCGCGCCGTGACGGAAATCCCGCAAGAAAATGTTTTCAGGCGTTGCGTATTGCCGTAAACGATGAGCTTGGAAGTTTGCAACGCGTATTAGACACAGCGTTTGATATGTTAAACGCCGGCGGCGTACTTTCTATAATAACCTTCCATTCGCTTGAAGACAGAATTGTTAAGTTAAAGTTTAAGGAGTATTGTACAGGCTGTACATGCCCTCCAGATATTCCAATATGCGTATGTGGAAAGAGTCCAAGAGGAAAGTTGCAATTTAAAAAGCCAATAACAGCAACACAAGAAGAATTAGATGTAAATCAGCGTAGCCGTAGTGCAAAATTACGTGCAATAGTTAAGATATAAAATGATGGAGGAAATACGGTGGACAATTTAAAGTATTATAATGATAGCTTGGCATATGATTTTGAAATGTTTATGCCGCGCAAAGAGGAACCCGTAAGAAAAGATAATATTGTTAAATTGCCGCGAACCAAGCAACAAAGTCGTGCGAAAAAGCGTGCAGTAAAGCGAGTGTCAACATCTGCTTTTGCAGTTATGACCACCGTTTTTATTGTTGTAAGTATGTGTTTGAATATTTTCTTACGACTTCAAATAAACGAGGTTAACTCTGAAATTAATGATATTAACACACAGAAAAAGGCATTAATTAGTGAAAAAACAAGTTTGGAAGTAGAACTTGAACGTTTAATATCTTATTCCAACATTGAGGTTGAGGCCGCGGAAATCGGCATGCAAAAAATGGATAAGAGCCAGGTTAAATATATTAGAGTAAACGATAAAAACACTGCTATAACCAAAGATGGCGAAACGGTAGTTAGCAAAAACAATTAAAGTGATACTTTAATTAAACTAATAATATAATAATAACAATGAACACGAGAGTTGCGGCAAAAATACCGACTCTCGTTTTCAAGCATAAAAAAGGAGGTAGGGGACAATGTCGATAAGACCCAGTCAACAAATGTTGAAGCGTAGCTTTATTACTATGGTCATTGTGATATTGTGCCTTACTTTAGTTTCTACGGGCAGTTTGGTTAATATAATGATTTTTAAAGGTGAAGAATATCAAGCTAAAGCCTCCGAACAACAGTTGTACGATAGCCTTTTAACTGCACCTCGTGGTGATATTTACGACAGCAATATGCATTTGCTGGCTACAAGCTCACCTGCGTGGACGGTATATCTTACTCCCAACGGAATTAACAATCTAGATGATGCAGCAGAAGCCGAAGAGGTAAGGAAAACAATAGCAGAAGGGTTATCTACTATTCTTGAAATGGAATATGATGATCTATACGAGCTTACCCAAAAGAAAAGTTATTATGTTATTGTAAAGAAAAAAATTGAAAAAACAACAGTTGATAAAATAAGAGAATTTATTGTAGAAAACGAAAAACTTAAAATGGCCAATTATATTGGTTTGGATGAAACAACCAAACGTTATTATCCAAATGATACGCTGGCTTCTACAGTTTTAGGATTTGTTGGAGATGATAACCAAGGTCTAGCAGGTCTTGAAAGTTATTATGATAATGAACTCACGGGCATAGCGGGTCGCGTTGTTGCCGCCAAAGATGCCAAAGGCACCGATATGCGCTTTAGTTACGAAAAGATAGAGGATGCAAAGCAGGGCAATTCTTTGGTATTAACGTTGGATTCGTACGTGCAAAATGTTTGTGAAAAATACCTTGATATTGCGGTAGAACAAGAGCAAATTCAAGAACGCGGCGCCGTTATCGTTATGAATGTAAATACCGGCGCTATACTTGGAATGGCTGTAAGCGGGGATTTTAATCCAAATGAGCCGTTTGCTTTGTCCGAAGAAGATCAAAAAATCATAGATGCTATCACTGACGAAAAAGAAAAAAGCACAAAACGTAGCGAGCTTCTTAATCGTCAATGGCGTAATAAAGCCGTTTCGGATACATACGAACCGGGTTCTGTTTTTAAGATTTTTACAGCATCTGTAGCACTAGAAGAAGATCTTGTTACCAAAAACAGTACATTTACCTGTAATCACACCTATGTCGTGGCAGGACGTCCGTATCATTGCCATGATAAAATAGGCGGTCATGGTACACAAACTTTACAACAAGCGATTTCAAATTCATGTAACCCTGCGTTTATTCAAATAGGTCAATTGATGGGTAATGATATATTTTCAAAATACTTTAGCGCCTATAACCTTACGGGTAAAACGGGCATTGATCTTCCAGGTGAAGCAGCGCCATACTATCACGCAAATCGCGGTCCTACCGAGCTTGCGTCTTCATCTTTCGGTCAGACGTTTAATATTACACCCATTCAAATGGTTAGTCTTGCGGCAACTTCCGTAAACGGTGGATATGCGGTTACGCCTCATCTTGTTGAAAAGATTGTTGATAGTGACAATAATGTTGTTAAGACGTTTTCAAATGAGAATAGAAAACAGGTTGTTTCTAAGGAAACGTCAAATACTATGCGTTCAATGTTAGAATATGTAGTAGAGAACGGTGCTAAAAACGGCATTGTTTCGGGCTATCGTGTTGGTGGCAAAACAGGTACATCACAAAAAATGGCAAAGATACTGTCAACCGGAAACTCTCATTTGTACATTGGTTCTTATGTTGGTATTGCACCGATAGATGACCCTGAAATTGCAGTATTTGTTATGCTGGATGAGCCTGCCGGTGCTAATTACTATGGCGGTCTTATTTCTGCTCCGGTTGGTTCAAAAATAATGGCTGATATTTTACCGTATTTGGGATTTGAACCTCAGTATACACAAGAAGAGCTTGAAAAAATTTCTGTTTCAGTTCCGGACGTTTCTGGCGAAGAAATATCTGCTGCTAAGACCAGAATAAATAGTTCAAAATTAACATATAAAGTTATCGGCAAGGGTGAAACTGTTATTAAACAATTGCCGGAAGCAGGTAGCACCGTTTATAATGGTGGTATGGTTATTCTTTATACAGAAGAAAGCGAAACGCAAACCTCAACGGTACCAAATCTTATTGGACTTAGCGTAAACGAGGTCAACAAAGCAGCCGCAGCGGCGGGTATTAACGTTGAATTTTCGGGTAGTGTATCATCTAAAACCGTTTTGTCATATTCCCAGAATATAGCTGCGGGGGAAACAGTATCACTAGGACAGATAGTTACTGTATATTTCCGTGATGAAGCATCCGCCGATATGACAGAAAGAGATGTCGACGAACAGTAGTTACAAGGAGTAAAAAATGTTACTTAAAGACCTTATTTTTGATGTAGATGATGAATTTGAAGACCTTCAAATTACCGGTATAACCAGCGATTCTCGCGAGATAAAAGATGGTTATGCTTTTGTGTGCATCAAAGGGGTAAACGATGACGGCCACAAATATGCGGAAATTGCTGCAGAAAAAGGGGCTGTGGTTGTATTTACCGAGCGAAAAATGAATGTAAAAAACGAAATTGTTGTTTCCGATACACGCGAACTGTATGCTGATATGTGTGCTAAATGGTTTGGTAATCCTGCCGATTCACTGAAGTTGATAGGAGTTACAGGTACTAACGGTAAAACATCGATCACATATATGCTTAAAAGTATTTTAGAGCATTTTGGACATAAGGTCGGTCTTATAGGAACAATACAAAATATGATTGGTGATGAGGTAATACAAACAAAAAACACCACACCAGGCGTTTATGAGCTTAATCGTTTGTTTGCCGATATGAAAAACAAAGGGTGTAATTATGTTGTGATGGAGGTTTCGTCACATGCATTAGATCAAAAACGCGTTTGCAATTTATCTTTTGATGCGGCCATATTTACCAACCTTACACAAGATCATCTTGATTATCATATAACTATGGAAAATTATCTTCTTGCTAAAAAAAGATTGTTTTCTATGTGTAAAACGGCAATAGTAAATTGTGATGATGAATATTGCGAAAAACTTGTAGAGGGACTTAACTGTAAAGTAGTATCATATTCTTTGGGTGATAATTCAACCTATAGCGCCAAAGCAATAAAGTATAACCCAACCAGTGTTGAATATGAGCTGGTAAGCAACAATATTTTAAATCACATCAAATTTAATACAGGTGGAAAGTTTTCGGTTTATAATTCTATGTGCGCAGCCGTTACTGCGATTGAATTGGGATTGCCGATAGGCGAAATATCTAATGCAATACAATCTATAGAAGGTATAAAAGGAAGGGCAGAGTCGGTTCCTACAGGACGAGATTTTAGTGTAATAATTGACTATGCTCATACGCCTGACGGACTTAAAAATATTTTAAAAACCTTTAGAGATTGCGAAAAGAATAGGGTTATTGCACTTTTTGGTTGTGGTGGCGATCGCGACAAGACAAAGCGACCTATTATGGGAAATATTGCTACTCGTTATGCAGACTATGTTATCGTAACGAGCGATAATCCACGCAGTGAAGACCCTGATGAAATAATAAATGATATTTTGGTGGGCACAACCGGCAGCAAGACACCGATAAAGGTTATAACCAATCGAATTGAAGCTATAAAATATGCCATTTCTATTGCACAATCAGGTGATATAATTGTCCTAGCGGGAAAAGGTCATGAAACATATCAAATCTTGAATACAGGTACAATACACCTTGATGAACGCGAAATAGTATTGGAAGCACTAAAAGAAATATAATTTTTAGGAATTTTAATAGGAGAAAACTATGAAAGACTATACAGCGATTTTTGTTGCAATAATTTCATTTGTCGTGACGTCTTTGCTCGGATTTATTGTTATTCCGTACTTAAGAAAACTAAAATTTGGGCAAACTATTCTTGATGAAGGTCCAAAGTGGCATAAGGATAAGCAGGGCACACCAACAATGGGTGGCGTAATGATGGTTGCCGGTGTGTTGGTATCAATGGCTATTGGTTTTGCTTATTCATATATGACAAACGGCAAATATGCTTTGGAAATGTCAAACCCATACAGTCTTACAATGCTGCTTGCAGGTGTAGTAATGGCTTTGTGTATGTGCGGCATTGGTTTTTTAGATGACTATATTAAGGTTGTAAAAAAACGAAATTTAGGCCTTACCGCAAAGCAAAAAACATTTATGCAACTACTGGTAGCCGCAGCATATCTTGTAACACTTGCTCTTTGTGGTATGCGTGAAACCTATATACCCTTTATTGGAAAAATTGATATTGTGCATGGCGCAGGATTGCTGTTTTGGCCAATAGCACTTATGTTCATATACGGATTTACAAATGCTGTGAATCTTACAGACGGCCTTGATGGATTAGCATCAAGCGTAACGCTTGTAGTAGCTTGTGCGTTTATGTTAATGTCCGGTTATATGGGAATAGGCTCAATTAATGCTTTATCATCGGCGCTTGCCGGTGCTTGTGCAGGTTTTGTTGTATGGAATTCTAAGCCGGCGAAAGTATTTATGGGTGATACCGGCTCAATGTTCTTAGGCGGTATGGTTGTAGCATTGGCTTTTGCTACGCAAAGACCGATTTTGCTCATTATTATGGGCTGTGTATACTTGATGGAGGCTTTATCGGTTGTTTTACAGGTGTTCTGGTTTAAAAGAACAGGAAAAAGAATTTTTAAAATGTCTCCACTCCATCATCATTTTGAGATGAGCGGTTTTTCTGAACAAAAAGTAGTAATGTTATTCTCTTTTATAGCACTAATTGGTTGTGTTATAGCATTACTTTCAGTAATATTTAGTTGGTAAATTTGAAAGGAGGAAGGTAATATGGCAAACAATACGTTAAAGAATAAAAAAGGCACAAGACAGTCAGCTTTTTGGCAAACAGGTAGCCTCGACATTACCTTCTTATCTTTCGTTCTTATTTTGCTTACAATTGGACTTGTAATGCTGTTTTCTGCCGGTTATGCATATTCGCTTGAATATTATGGCAGCAGTTATAAGTTTATAATCAAACAGTTACTGTTTGCTGCAGGCGGAATAGTTGCAATGTTTATAACGTCAAAAATAAACTATCATTTTTGGCGAAGAATAAGCATGCCTGTCTTTTTGATTACTACAGGTTTACTCATTTTTCTGTTGATAATGCCACCTATGGTAAGCGGAATGAACGTTAAGCGTTGGTTTGCGATAGGAAGCTTTAGTTTTCAACCGTCCGAAATTGCAAAATTTGCAGTTATAATTTTGCTTTCGACTTTGATTGCTGCAAATCAAAAGAAAATGAATAATGGTAAATTTGTTTTATCGTTGTTTGCAATCGTCGGCATTACATGTTTTTTGGTGGTAATGGAGCCACATCTTTCCGCCACATTACTTATTGCACTAATAGGCTTGGTTCTTATATATATTGGTGGACTTAATCGAGTTGTTGTAATTACTGGTGTTGTTGTTGCCGCCGTTGGTGTTGTGCTTGTAATAGTAACACAATCTACCGGATTTATTGGTTATGGTGGCGATAGAATTAAATATTGGCTTGATCCGTGGTCTGATCCGACCGGTGAAGGCTTTCAAACAATACAATCACTTCTAGCAATTGGGTCTGGAGGTGTTTTGGGTAGAGGCATTGGTCAGTCTAGACAAAAATATCTTTGGGTGCCCGAACCTCACAATGACTTCATTTTTTCTATCGTTTGTGAAGAGTTAGGTCTTATTGGTGCGTTGCTAATAATTATTCTTTTTGCATTACTTGTTTGGCGAGGATTTACCATTGCTATGCGTGCACCTGACAAATTTGGTTCGCTGCTCGCTATTGGTCTTACATTTCAGGTTGGACTTCAAGCGCTACTTAACATATGGGTAGTTACCAACACAATACCTAACACGGGTATTGGTTTACCGTTCTTTAGTTATGGTGGCACGTCGCTTCTTATATTGCTTGCCGAGATGGGTATAGTACTTTCGGTTTCAAGGGCGGCAAATGTAGAAAAGGCAAAATAGAAGGGGGCATAATTTTATGCATATACTTTTTGCAGGCGGTGGTACAGCCGGTCACATTAATCCGGCTCTTGCTATCGCGGGGTATATAAGAGAAAAACATCCCGATGCGCATATAAGTTATATTGGTACAGCCGATAAATTAGAGGCTAAATTAGTGCCTGAAAAAGGATATAATTTTAGAACAATATCTGTTGCGGGTTTTCAGCGTAAGATTACTCCCGGAAATATTGTGAAAAATATTTCGGCCGTTAGTAAGGCGTTTACCTCATCTATTAAGGCACGAAAAATATTAAAAGAGCTGCAACCGGATATTGTAATAGGTACCGGTGGTTATGTAAGCGGTCCCGTTTTACGTGAAGCCGCAAAACTGGGTATTAAAACCGCAATACACGAACAAAATGCTTACCCAGGTGTTACAACAAAAATGTTAGCACCAAAAGTAGACGAGATAATGCTGGCCATGCCGGAAGCAGAAAAATATTTAAATTTAAAGAAAAAACCTCATATAACAGGAAATCCCGTTCGTCAAGAGCTTTTAAAAATTACACATGAAGAGGCTCGCGTCAAATTGGGAATAGCTGATGACACACCAATACTTTTATCTTTTGGTGGCTCGCTTGGTGCTATGAGGATTAATCAGGCCGTTTCGGAACTTATTAAATGGCATAATGGTAGCGAAAAGTTTTATCATATACACGGGACAGGCAAATCCGGATATTTAGAGTTTGTTAATTCACTAAAAGACTTGGATTTATCTGAAAAAATAGATATAAGAGAATATATAAGTGATATGAACATTTGTATGGCAGCGGCGGATTTAATAATATGTCGTGCGGGCGCTATTACACTTAGTGAGTTACTAGCGTGTGGTAAGCCGTCTATTTTAATTCCATCACCATACGTTGCCGAAAATCATCAATTTCATAATGCTATGACTCTTAAAAAAATAGGCGCCGCCGAGATAATTGAAGAAAAGGATTTATCGGGCGAAAAGTTAATTGATGTTGTGTCAAATTTGATTGAAAATAAATCAAAGCTTTCTCAAATGTCTTTGGCTTCAAAAAATGGTGCTATTATGGATTCAAATGAAAGAATTTACGAAATCATAATGAATCTATATAAAAAATCAAACTAAAATAACAATTTTTTTCAAAACGCATATTATGGCATTGTAATACCATTGATTTGTGGGGGAATAACAATGCCTAAATTACTAATAAACGGCGGAAGAAGTTTGCAAGGTCAAGTGACGGTACAAGGCGCAAAAAACAGTGCTCTACCACTTCTTGCGGCGACCGTGTTATGTAAAGGAACAAGTTACATACATAATTGTCCAAAACTTTCTGACGTTTATGCATCAATAAATATTTTGAAATATTTGGGATGTAAATGTACCTTTGTAAATAATTCTGTTTCGGTCGATACAAGCACACTTGTTTGTAGGCGCATACCCGATAGACTTATGCTAAAGATGCGTTCATCGGTAATCTTTTTGGGTGCAATACTTGGAAGGTGCGGTAATGCCGTTATAAGCAGCCCTGGCGGATGCGAGTTAGGACCTCGTCCAATTGATTTACACATATCTGCGCTGCGGCGTATGGGCGTAATTGTTAAGGAAAAACACGGTTTTATTGAATTTGATGCACCAAATGGTCTTATGGGAGCCGAAATAAATTTGTCGTTTGCAAGTGTTGGTGCGACTGAAAATATTATTTTAGCAGCAGTTACTGCAAGTGGAACAACTGTTATTCACAACGCCGCCAAGGAACCCGAAATATGTGATCTTGCTGATTTTTTAAACTCATGCGGTGCACGTGTTAACGGTGTCGGAAGTGATACCATAACCATTTATGGTGTCAATAAATTAAAATGCACTTCGCATACGGTTATTTCTGATCGTATTGTTGCAGCAACTTATATGGCAGCCACGGCAATAACAGGTGGCGAAATTGTATTAAACGATGCAATCGCGTCACATCTTACGGCGGTAAATTCTGTATTTGAAGAAGCTGGTTGCATTGTAAAATGTATTGGTAAAAAAATACATTTTAAAGCGCCAAAAAGGCTTTCCAGTGTCCCGAAAATCCGAACTACTATTCATCCGGGTTTTCCTACTGACGCAGGGCCACTTATACTTGCTATGCTTACACTTTCGTGCGGTACTTCGATCATTATAGAAAATATTTTTGAGAATAGATTCAGATACGTTGATGAACTTAAACGCCTTGGTGCAAACATAAAAGTTGAGGGTAGAGTAGCGGTTGTTGAGGGTGTCAGATCGCTTTCCTCGGCATCGTGCAAATGCACCGATTTGCGTGGTGGAGCGGCTCTTGTTATTGCGGGATTGGCCGCAAACGGTACTACTATAATAGATGATATATATCATATAAAACGTGGATATGAAAAAATAGATTATAATTTATCGCTTTTAGGGGCAGATGTTAAAGAAATTTGAAAGAAAGGTAAGTGAAATAATGGCATCAGATGTAAATCGTCGTAGAGCGGCTAGGCAAAAAAAGGCTCGACAAAGGCAACTGAAATTTATGCTTATACTGTTTATAATAATTGCCATTATTATACTTGCCATTATGTGCTTTACCGTATTTTTTAAGGTTGAAAAAATCAAAGTATCCGGAAGCAAACTATATACAAGCAAAGATATTGTAAGTGCTTCTAATATCACTACCAATGATAGTTGGTTCTTCCTATCGGAAGATGACATAGAAGATAATATTAGAAAAAGATTAAATTTTGTTGATAGCGTAGAACTTAAGAAAGAATTTCCAAATAAAGTGCAATTAATTGTAACAGATGCTAAAGAATACGCTTGTTATAAATCAGGCGATAAATATTTTATTATAAGTGAAAAAGGTTATATTTTGAAAGAACAAGATGAAATGCCGGAAAACGTTTTTGAAATTACAACAAGGGGAATAAGCGGTAAACCGGGCGAAAAGGCAAAATATACAAATGTTGCTGAAGAGCAAATTGTAAGTGATTTAATTAAATTTTTGCACGAGAACAATATTAATATCAACGAAATAGATGCTTCAAGTACAATGCAAATTAAATTAAAGGTTGAAGATAGATATACTGTATTGCTCGGTAAAAACGAATATCTCGAAGATAAAGTTAAACATTTAAAGGGAATGATTTTAGCAATAACCAATGATGCAGATATAATAGATTTAAGTGTTTGGAGTCCGGAAAATAGACACGGATTGACCAGAAAATCTAATAAATAAAAAAAGTTACAATTTTGTAATAAAAACTATTGAAATTTATAAATGTTTATGTTAATATATATACGTATATTAATGCGTATAACTATATATAAAGATGGAGGAGTTTTAAAATGCCATTCGAAGTAGCAGAAGAGATGGAAAATGTAGTTCAAATAAAGGTTGTAGGTGTCGGTGGCGGCGGCGGTAACGCAGTTAACCGCATGGTAGCAGCAGGTGTTCGTGGTGTAGAATTTGTTGCAATCAATACCGATAAAGCAGCTTTATTCCTTTCAAAAGCAGATACAAAAATTCAAATCGGCGAAAAAACAGCTGCAGGTATGGGCGCCGGTGGTAATCCGGAAAACGGCCGTGCAGCAGCAGAAGAATCACGTGATGAAATTGCAGCAGCTCTTCGTAGTGCTGATATGATATTTATTACCGCAGGTATGGGCGGTGGTACCGGTACCGGTGCGGCTCCTGTTGTAGCAGCAATTGCTAAAGAGCTTGGTATTCTTACCGTTGGTATCGTTACAAAGCCTTTCGCATTCGAAGGCAAAAAGCGTATGACTCAGGCCGAGGCTGGTATTGCAGCTCTTGGCGAACAGGTTGACAGCCTTATCGTTATTCCTAACGAAAGACTTAAATTTGTTTCTGAGCAGAAGATTACATTTAAAAATGCATTTAACATTGCTGATGATGTTCTTCGTCAGGGTGTATCCAGCATTTCAGAGCTTATTAACGTTACAGCACTTGTTAACCTTGACTTTGCTGACGTTACAGCTATTATGGCTAATGCAGGTTATGCACACATGGGTGTTGGTGAGGCTACTGGCCGTGACAAGGCTGAACAGGCTGCTCGTATGGCAATTACAAGCCCACTTATCGAAACCTCTATGGACAATGCACGTGGCGTAATTATTAGCATTACAGGTTCTGACGATATCGGTCTTGAAGAGGTTGAACAGGCTTCTACAATCATCGCAGAGATGGCTCACCCAGATGCAACTATTATTTGGGGCGCTCAGCTTGATGATAGTATTGAAGACACTATTCGTGTTACCGTTGTAGCTACCGGTCTTGGTGATGACAAAAAGGCTGACAAGGGCAACGATCTTGCAGCACTTATTGGTGATACCGGCGATGGTGATGATGATAGCTTCGGTTCTGTATTGCAGTTCTTTAACAACAACTAATTTATACATAAAGCCTGACAGCAAATGCTGTCAGGCTTTTTTATTTATAATACATTTATAAAAATAATTGAAGCGGTAATTAGTATCATACCTATAATGCTTCTAATGTTTGTCCTTTCTTTGAAAATAACGGTAGCCATAATAGCAGACAGTATGAGGTTGCTACCAAATTTTAAAGGATAAATCAGTACAGTGTTTTCTATATAGGTGTTGGTTAGTGTGGTCAAATAGGTGTTAAAAAATAAAAATGCAGAAATTAAAATAAGATATATCCAAAGTTTTTTGAACGGAAAGTTTTGTGCACGTATTTTAATGCTGGATTTGGTTGCTTTACAGAGAATTATTAAGGCAATCAATAATATAATACAGGCAAATAAAAATGTAAGTAAACTAAAAACAGATAAATCGCAGTTTATGTTATTGGTTGAACTGTGATGGGCAAAAAACTTTTCACAAACTCCCATTAAACCATTTGAAATGGCAACGCATATAAGTAATAATATATTCCCAAAGGATATTTTCTTTTTTGTTACAGTAGAATTATAACTGTTCATTACAAGCACAGCAAGTATCATTATTACTATGCCAATATATTGAATCATTGTAATTTTACTATTAAAGAATAATGCACCACATATACAGGGAAGCAATATTCCGCCTGTAGTAAGACAAACATCTACGAATAGATAGGCGCCACTCTTTACAGCAAAAAGCCAACTAATTAAAAACAAAGCATTAGCTAATCCGTTTAAAAAAGATATTAGTAATATTGTTGTATCTAATTGTGAAGGAGTGTTTGAAAAAGCAAATAATCCTATACCGATTATAACACACAAAAAAAGTCGTATTGCTTGTAATATTAATCCGTCTGTAATTCCGTTTACATATTCACTTGTTTTTTTACCGCAGTAACCCTTTGAAACGCCAATCAAAACCGTGGCGAACAAGAATATATAACCCATCATTATATATTGACCCAACAACGTTTTTCACTTGATTCTAATATAGCATCAAGTATCTTTTGACTACGAAGGCCATCTTCAATAGTAGGGAATATGTCACATTTTTCGCCACATAGCATTTTTACAAATTCAGCTTCTTGCGTTGTGTGGAATTTTTGAGGCACATCTATTGTTTCTAATCTTTCATTTGAAATATCACTGATTTTTGAGTATATGCCTAAAACGTTAGGATTGTTCATATCAAAACAAATAACACCCTTTGTGCCATATACGTCAAATTTAATGCTATTGCCTTTACCAATTGCACAGCGTGAAATTACAAAATTACCTTTAACGTTATTTTCCATTGTGCATATAAAACTACAGTAGTCATCGGTTTCTACAGGCGCCCACTGTTCGCTTTCTAGTCGTTGTCGTTCTTTTACAATAATATCTGTAAAGCCACATACAGATGTGATTTTACCGCCGAGAAGCTCTGCCATATCAATTAAATGTACGCCAAGATCGCCCAAAACGCCCGTACCAGCCTTTTCTTTTTCAAAACGCCACTCTAAGCGTCTGCCTTCAATAAAGCCACTGTCCTTTAAATATTCAACGTCAACATTGAGCACATCGCCAACAAGACCGTTATCTATTATCCATTTTGCATATCTAATAGCCGGCATAAAGCGGTAGGTAAAGCTCATCATATTTGAAACATTGTTTTCTTTAATAGCCATTTTTAACGGTTCGCAAGAGGGAAGGTCGATTGATAGAGGCTTTTCAATGTTTAACGCTTTTCCTGCCTTTACTGCAGCAGTAGCCATCGGAATATGCATATGGTTTGGTGTACAAATTTCTACCGCGTCAACCTCACTGCAATTTATTAAATCATTGTAGGCAGTAAAACGAAACTCAGTTGGTATATTTAGGCTATCGCCAACAGTTTTTAGTTTGTTTTCGTCAATGTCGCATATAGCGGTAATCTTACATTCCTTAACGTTTTTAAGTTCAGGTATATGTCTTCCGCAAGCAATCATACCAAGACCTATAATGCCAATTTTTTTCATACTTATTACTCCCTATGTAAGTTTTGATAGGTTTGTTACTCAAGTAATTTAATTGTACTATACAACAATTAAATTATAAAAACAATGGATATATCAATATAAGTATTGCACTTTTCGGTTATTGTGGTATACTTACTATTGGTGATAAAAAATGGAAATAATAGATTTTTCAAAGTTATATGAGCTTGATTTTAACCTAAAAAATCTTTTTGCGGTAAAGCAGTATTGGAAAGAAAAGTCATATTTTAAAATGTCAAATCCACGCAAGACAAGCTGTCTTCTTTTGTTATGCGGTTGCTCTGCAAAGTATAAATTTGATGATGGCGAGCTTATGGTACCTCGTCACTCGGTAATTTATATACCTGAAGGTGCCGTTTATGAAAGCCTATTTTTTGATTGTGATAATTCGGTACCTGCAACTATACTTATTGAGTTTAGTTTATATTTACCTGACGGTTCGAGCTTTTGTGCAGCTAATGCTCCAACGCTTGTGAAAAACGAAGCGGGGTTAATGATAAATGAATTATTTAATGATGCGGCAGATATGTATTCACAGTCGGTAATTTCACGCTCAAAAATTAAATCCATTATTTACAACTTGATTTATGAATTCAGTTATAGTGAAAGGCAAAAAAGTATTTACTTACGTGGATTTAATACTATAGCTAAGGGAATATCTATTTTGGAAAGTGATTTTAAAAGTGAAATTACTATTAAAGAATTAGCTCAAATTTGCCATGTAAGCGAGAGCACCTTTAGGCGATTGTTTAGGGAATATATGGGTAAAAGTCCCGCTGAATATAGAATTGAAAGACGCATTTCATATGCGAAAAAATTACTAAAAACAGGGAGTATGACGGTGATTGAGGTTGCACTTGAAACCGGATTTGATGATCCCGCATATTTTTGCCGCGTATTTAAAAAACAAACCGGCATTACAGGGGGGGAATATTTAAAGAGCTATAATACTTTTCAATAATTTTTCAATCTTTTTAAATATAATGGTTTTGTGGAGGTGTATGCATGAGAATTTTACTTATCGAAGATGAAAAAAGAATGGCGCAGGCATTATGCGAAATATTGCGTCTTGAAAAATATGAGGTTGATCATTATGACAACGGTATTGATGGTTTAGCTGCAATAGAAAGTAATATATATGATATAGCAATTCTCGATGTTATGCTTCCTGGAATGAACGGATTTGAGATTGCCAAAAATGCGCGCCAAAAGGGAACAGTTACGCCTATACTAATGCTAACAGCCAAAGCTGAACTTGATGATAAGGTCACAGGTCTTGATAGTGGGGCAGATGATTATTTAACAAAACCTTTTATGACAAAGGAATTGCTTGCTCGTATTCGCGCGCTTGGCAGAAGAACACTTGGTACTACGGATGGAATACTCTCTTTTGCCGATATTACGCTCGATACCGGTACTTTAACGTTAACTTGCACTACCAGTGGACAAGGTGTGCGCCTTAGTGAAAAAGAATATAGAATTTTAGAATATTTAATTGCAAACAGCGGGCAAATTTTAACTCGCGATCAGTTGAGCGTAAAAATTTGGGGGTTCGAAAGTGATTCCGAGTATAATAATGTAGAAGTCTATATGTCATTCACAAGAAAAAAGCTTGCATTTGTACAAGCTAAGACTGAAATTAAAGCGGTACGTGGCATTGGTTATGAATTGAGGTGTGATGATGTTTAAAAAATCTAGGATTAAAATTATCGCATCAATTATGTCAATTTTGGTGGTTCTGTGGGTAGGAATGCTTGGTGCAATTTACGCTTCTAGTTATATTGAGCTTTCAAAACAAAATAGGCAAATGCTCAAAACACACGCCGAAATGTATGATATATCAAGGCCTGCTAACGAATTTCCGCCCGACAAACCGATAAATGATATCGAACACGGTAAAAGACCGGAATTTGATCCGCAATCGCCAATGTATCAGCTATCAATCTTTTATAATGTTGCTATTTCTTATGATGGCGAAATTCTTGAAGTTAAAAACGATTCTCGGTCGATATATTCTGATGATGATTTAGAAAAATTGGCTAAAAAAACTTTAAAATATGGTAAAGATAGCGGAACCGTAAAAAATCTTGCTTTTTATAAAATGGATAAGGGCGGATATATTTTGGTTACCTTTATGGACAATACGGTTGTAAATGAAAATGCAATGACACTATTTCAATACACTTTAATTTTTGGTGGTCTTGCATTAGTGGTGTTGTTCTTTTTATCTATGTTTTTGGCAAAAAAAATTGTAAACCCTCTTGAAGAAAGTTACAAAAAGCAAAAACAGTTTATTTCGGACGCCGGACACGAATTAAAAACACCTATATCGGTAGTTGGAGCTAATGCTGAATTATTGTCACGAGAAATTGGTGATAATCAGTGGCTTAATAACATTCAGTATGAAAATGAGCGTATGGGAATGCTAGTTATGCAGCTTTTACAGTTGGCTCGTACCGAAAGTATTACTCCGCAAATGGAGCATATTGATTTTAGCCGTTTAGTTTCCGGCGAAGCACTTCCGTTTGAAAGTGTGGCATTTGAAAAAGGACTTGCACTAAATACAAATATTGCAGATGAGATTTATCTGAAAGGTGACAGTACGCAGCTTAAACAAATAGTTTCTATTTTATTAGACAATGCTATTCGTCACAGCAAAGAAAGTGGTGAAGTACATTTATCTTTAACTAAAGAACATGGATTTGCAAGGCTTTCGGTGGTAAATTCGGGCGATGAAATTCCGATAGAACAGCGTGAACAAATTTTTGAACGTTTTTATCGTGTTGATACGGCTCGTAATGGCGAGGACAAACATTACGGACTTGGTCTTGCAATCGCGAAGGCTATAGCGACATCACATAAAGGTAGCATAGAAGTTCTTTGCTATGATGGTCTTGTAGAGTTTAGATTGCGTTTTCCCACAGTATAAAATTTAATAAATTCAATAAAACTTCAATAATCCTCTTGTATAATGAGTATATCAATGTACAGGAGGAGTTTTTATGTCGTTTCAAAACGTATTTAAAAGATACGAATTGAAATATATGCTTACGCTTAAGCAAAAAGAAAAAGTGCTTGATAGTATGCAAGAACATATGACGCTCGATAAATACGGCAGAACCACAATACGTAATCTTTATTATGATACGGATACGTATTTGTTAATTAGACGCTCCATCGAAAAGCCGCTTTATAAGGAAAAAATACGAATTCGTAGTTATTCAAGGACAATGTCTAACAGTACTGTCTTTGTAGAACTTAAAAAGAAATACAAACACGTAGTATACAAACGTAGAATATCTATGCCTAACAATGAGGCTACAGAGTGGCTGTTGGGAGTTAAACAAGGTGTAAATAATACGCAAATATCGGAGGAAATTGACTATTTTATGCAGCTATACGGCACACTTAAACCAACTGTTTTTCTTTCATATGAACGCGAGGCATATTATTGTAATAATGGATCCGATTTTCGTGTAACGTTTGATGATAATATACTATGTCGACAAAATGATTTATCTCTGGAATCGGAGGTGTATGGCGAGTCTATTCTGCCTAAAGGAATGGTGCTAATGGAGATTAAATGCAGTGGGGGAGTTCCTCTTTGGATGACAGAGGTGTTATCTCGAGAAAGAATATTTAAAACGCCTTTTTCAAAATACGGAACGGCATATAAGACGTTAATTTTTCCACAAAAACATATGGTCAACAAATATAATACGTTGGAGGTAAATACAGATGTTTAAAGGATTATTTGATAGCGATATAACTACGGTTATTAGTGTAACCGACTTTTTATTGTGCTTAGGTGCTTCACTAGTAATAGGTATATTTATGGCTTTTGCATATATGTATCGCACACGCTACACAAAAAGCTTTGTTGTAACACTTGCACTTTTGCCTGCGGTAGTTTGTGTTGTTATTATGATGGTAAATGGCAATGTTGGCACGGGTGTTGCGGTTGCTGGTGCGTTTAGCCTTGTGCGTTTTCGTTCGGTGCCGGGTACTGCGAAAGAGATTTGCACCTTGTTTTTGGCAATGGGTGCAGGATTAATTACAGGAATGGGTTATATTGGATTTGCTTTGTTGTTTGCTGTTATAATGTGCGTGGTGTTTGTTTTATACAATCGTCTAGATTTTGGTGTAAAAAGAAATGCCGCTGTTTTTAAAACTTTAACAATAACAATTCCGGAAGATTTGAACTATACAAATGTATTTGATGATATATTTACTGAATATACTGTGTCTTGTGATCTTACACGTGTTAAAAGCACGAATTTAGGAAGTATGTTTAAACTTACCTATAACGTACAACTTTGTGATGCCAACAAAGAAAAAGAAATGATTGATAAAATAAGGTGCAGAAATGGCAACCTTGAAATAGCTGTTTCTAAACAAGATACAGGTGTTGCCGAACTTTAGTAAGGAGAATTTTAATGAGAAAATTTTTGGTATATTTTTTAATCCTATCATTATTACTTGGATTATTGGTGGGTTGTGGTGAGCAAGAAATTGATACCGATACAGCAACGGGCGAAACTGCAAATCCGGTAGAGGTTGATTTTTCTAATACAGATGCCGATATGTTTACCGAAAGAGATAATACAGTTGAGTATGATCAGAACACAACAGTAAATATCAATTTTAGCGAAAACAAAATAACTTCTAGTTCTGATAGTGTTAAAATAACAGGTTCTACTGCAACTATTACAAAAGAGGCTACTTATATTGTTTCTGGCGAGCTAACTAATGGCATGATAATTGTAAATGCGCCCGATACTGCAAAATTACAAATTGTTTTTAACGGTGCTAGTATTACAAGTGAAACCTCTGCGGCTTTGTATATCGCGGAAGCGGATAAGGTGTCTGTAACACTTGCAGAGGGTACTATAAACACGCTTGCCAACGGTGGCGAATTTGTAGCAATAGATGATAATAACATCGACGCGGCGTTGTTTTCAAAGCAGGATTTAACATTAAATGGTACAGGTTCGTTAATGGTTACTTCTCCTGCAGGTCATGGCATTGTTAGTAAAGATGACCTTGTTATTACGGGAGGAACTTATAATATTAGTTCTG
Source organism: Clostridia bacterium (assembly GCA_017513195.1). Classification (GTDB taxonomy): domain Bacteria; phylum Bacillota; class Clostridia; order Oscillospirales; family Acutalibacteraceae; genus UBA737. The sequence continues at coordinate 44,238 of JAFXGM010000026.1, forward strand.
CATCACACGGAATGGATGCCAATGATAGCGTGAGAATAGCTAATGCTAGTATAACTATTGATGCAGGCAAAGACGCTATTCATTCGGAAAACAGTGACGACTCAACAAAAGGGTTTATTTATATCTCGAGCGGAACCATTAAAGCTGAAGCAGAGGGCGATGGTATTTCGGCAAGCGCTTATATGCAGATTGCAGACGGTGCAATAGATTTAACCGTAGGTGGCGGTAGTAAAAACGGAACAAAGGAACAATCGGATTATTTTGGTGGTTTTAAAGGCGGACGTCCAGGCGGAATGCGTCCTGGAGAAACGCAATACGGTAATTCACAAACCGCTACCGAAGACGGTACAAGTATGAAAGGTCTAAAGTCGGCAAACAGTATGCTGATATCGGGTGGTGATTTTGTTATAAATTCTGCCGATGATACAATACATTCTGATGTTTCTATTATTATTAATGGCGGTACGTTTTCGCTAGCGTCAGGTGACGATGCAATCCATGCAGAAGAAACATTGAGTATTACTATGGGTAGCATTGATATATCTGAAAGCTATGAAGGATTAGAGGCTTTGCATATTGATGTACAAGGCGGTGATATAAAGCTTGTGGCTAGTGATGATGGTCTTAATGCGGCAGGCGGTACCGATCAAAGCGGCACGACAGGTGGTCGAGATGGTATGTTTGGTGGCAGACCCGGTGGTATGGGCGGCGGTATGTCTACAAACTCTAACGGCAGTATTAAAATTTCGGGCGGTAAACTTTATATAAACTCATCGGGCGATGGTATAGATGCTAATGGTACTGTTGAAATTAGCGGCGGTTATACTGTAGTTGTAGGCCCAACGCACGGCGATACTGCAACACTGGATTACGATAAAACAGCAATTATAACAGGTGGCACGTTCATTGGCACAGGCGCATCGGGAATGGCACAATCGTTTAGTGATTATAATCAGGGTGTAATTGCTATAAGTGTGGGCAGTCAATCCGCCGGCACAAAAATTCTTCTCAAAGATTCAAATGGCAACACAATGGTTTCACACGAACCCGAGCTTGATTTTGCTGTTGTGATTTTATCAAGTCCCGAGATTGAAACGGGTGAGACATATTCTCTTACTATAGGTTCCCAAACAGAAGATATCGAAGCTCAATAAAAAGACAAGGCTGATATATATCAGCCTTGTCTTTTTATTGTTTTGATATAAATTCTTTTACAAAATCATCGTCAGCGATTTCGGGGTAGCAGTTCCAAAGTCGGTCAATTTCTTCTGCCTGACCGTCTGATAACACTTCATTTGGGTTAAGGCAATGAAGGCTTGTCATAAGACCTTGCTTTTTAAGAACATAATGAAGACCGGGAATACAGCCTGCAAAGCGGTTTGCCACGTCAAATACAGCGCCGTTTGCTTCGGTTAGATGCTCGTCTATTGTAAGCAACTCAGCGTCAATTTTACCGCTTTGCTGACATTCTTTACAGCGGTTAAAGATTTCTACTGCGCGATTGGTCCAAATCGACCACTGACCCAAAAGACCGCCTACAAAGTATTTTGTTTTACCATCGTGGTTAAATGGAGTAAGTAGATCCATAATAATGTGGTCGTCGTTACCGGTGTATAGCGCTACCTCGTCACAGCGTGATGAAAGCATTACGCCTTTTACAAGATCCTGTGTGCGATAACGGTCAAAGCAAGCGCATTTAATTGCTACAACGTTCTCTATATCGGCAAGGCGAGTCCAATACTCTTTAGAAAGCTTGCGACCACCAACAGCTTCTTGTAAGTAAAAACCAATAACAGGCATAATCTTTGCTACTGCGCGTGTACGCTCAAGTAATTGCTCTTCGGTCCAATCATTAAGGCCGCCGGGGCTTAACAGTACTGCGTCAAAGCCAAGCTGTTTTGTAAGTTCTGCTTCGCGGCATGCCTGCTCAATTCCACCACATACACCCGATATACGAACCAAGGTTTTACCTGTTTCTTTCTCATAATTTTCCATTTCGGCAATAACTGTTTCGAGTACGGGGCGGAATAAATTATGCTCGGGGTCGCGTATTTCAAACTGAGTGCTGTGTACTGCCGCTGCAACACCGCCCGAACCGGCTGCCATATAGTAACGAACCATTTTGGCTTGTGTGGCGGGGTCAAATTTGCGGTTTTCGTCAAGAGCGAGGGGAATAGCAGGAATAACCGTACCATTATTTAAAATTTCTAGTGCTTTTTCGTGTCTATTCATTAGTATTTACCGTCTCTTTCTTCAAAGTGTGTTGGTTTGCCAAGACTTTTACCACCTTGTAGCAGCCACTCGGCTTGCCATTTAATAAGCGTATCAAGGCTAACGGTTGGGTAGCCAAACATACTAAACATTTTGCCAGCGTTGTTAAGATAGGCTGTATCAGCCTCATCGCCAACAAATTGAACTTCTTTGCCAAGTAATGCGGCTAACTTTTGTGCAGTGACCTTAACACCTGCGGTTTCGGGACCTGTAACATTTACTATGTTCATTTCGGGGCTTGTATGTAAAAGCAGGCGAATAGCGGCTTCATTAGCATCCTTTTGCCAAATGCAGTTAAAGCTTGGCATTGCGGCAAGGTTAATGGGTTTGTCAGCAAGAATAGACTGAGCAATATCGTGCAGCACACCATACTGTAAATCGATGGCGTAGTTAAGTCGCATAATGCATACGCTTGTTCCCAGTGCCTTTGCTGCATATTCAAATGCGCGCTCGCGTGCAAGGCAAGACATAGGATATTCACCAACAGGCTCGGGTTTTACGTCTTCGGTAACACCACCGCTACAGGTTGGAACCTTAGGATAAAGATTACCGCTTGAAAATACAACAATTTTAGATTTCCTAAAGCGTTTTGCCGTCATACAAGGCAGCCAAGAATTCATACCCCAGGTAAGATATTCGCTACCGTCGGTACCAAATTTTCTACCCGCCATAAAGATTATGTTTTCGCAATCGGGAAGTGATTCTAGTGCACCATCTTGAAGTAAATCGGCACAAATTACCGTAACGCCCTGTGCTTCTAATTTTGCAATAAGCTCTTTATCAGAAAAACGGGAAACGGCATATACCTTTTTATTGATACCGGCACCCTTTATTGCTTTTGCGGCAAGTGTGCAGATGTCAGGGCCCATTTTACCACCAGCACCAAGTACCATAATATCGCCATCCATTTTGGCAATATCGCTTATAAGCGCTTCACTTGGTGTGGTAAGCAATTCGTTTAAAATTTCGGGGTTCCAATTAAAGTTACTCATATTAATTCTCCTTTATTAAATATGAAGTTATTAGTTCAATTGTATGTTGTTTTCTTGTTTCAATGGTTTCTTTACTTGTAAGGTCGGTATTAAAAAGTCGAGATAGTGTATACTGGTTTGAAAAATTGGCAAAGCAGGTAGTAATCATAGAAAGAACAACCTGGAATGAATCTATATCGTCTTTAAATACGCCGCAAGATTTTCCGCTTTCAATAGCAGTTATAAAGTACTTAATAGATTTACGCTCTATTATGTCTTTTTCTATTTTGTTAAGATAACTACCTTTATTAAGGTTTTCCCACATTAGAATGTTTACAAAATCGGGGTTATTATATAGAAAATCAAAATAGGTTGAAATGATTTTTTCTATAAGAGAAATGCCTTGCAAATTTTGTTTTATAAGGTTGTTTTCTACATCTTCCATTTTAGAGTAGGTGTTTAAAAGCACCTGATTATAAAGCGCTTCTTTATCACCAAAATATGCGTAAATCATTCGCTTGTTTATATCGGCCTTGGCGGCAATCTCGTCAACACGTGCGCCAAAAAAGCCTTTGCCAGCAAATTCGGCTTCAGCGGCTCGTAAAATTGCGGCTTTGCTTTTGTCGGGATTTCTTTCTTTCAAGATAGTTCGTCCCCCCAATTATAGTTTGCAATTTTAAGCCAAAGATCTGTACCTATTGGCAAAACGTCGGTTGGTACAAAAAACTTTTCATTATGAAGTGGGGGATTATCGCCAATACCCAGCCATAGCATGCATGAAGGCGCATAGTCGCCAAAAAGCGCAAAATCTTCACCCGCTAAGGTGGATGTGGCGTTATCTTGTACGCCGAAATTGTTTGCTAATGCGGATACAAGTTTTTCGTTATTGTAAACGGGTGGACAACCACCGTCATAGGTAATGTCGGGGCACGTTCCGTATTTGTTTGCAATATTGTGCGCGGTTTTTTCTATCAAGGCTTTAATACCTTCTCTATGTTCTACTGAATAGGTGCGGATTGTGCCATATATTTCAGAATAGTCGGGTACAATGTTATGTAAATGACCGCTATGAATACTGCCGCAAAAAAGCATAGCCTCGTTATTGGTAGCATTTTTATTTATATCAGGAAAAGCAGACACCATATCAACTGCCGAAAGCAGTGCGTTGTTGCCTTTTTCTTGACAAGAGCAGTGCGAGCTTTTGCCATAAAATTTTAGCTTTAAAAAGTCGCTTGATGCCATCAATGCGCCACGTTTCGTCGCAACTTGTCCAAAAGGAACGCCCGGCCACACGTGCATAGCAAAGCAGGCAATTAAATTGTTAGGAATAACAGTGTTAATTATCTTTGCTGCCCCCGTGGTTGTTTCCTCGGCGGGCTGAAAAACGAAACGAATATTATATGGCAAATCTTTACCGTAAAGCTCTCTAGCCGCGGCTAAAAGCATAGCGCTATGCGCGTCGTGTCCACAAGCGTGCATAACACCCTCGTTTTGGGACGCGTAGGAAAGACCGCTATCTTCATTAATTGGTAATGCGTCAATATCTGCTCTAAAAAGTAGCCAGGGCAATTTTTTATCAGTAATTAAATCAGCATATACCCCTGTATCACCAACAACGATAGGTGAATAACCTATGTTTGCCAACGTATCATATATATATTTAGATGTCTTGAATTCTTTTTCGGATATTTCGGGTATTTTATGCAAATTTTTATAATGCTCTAAAGCCAAGATAATGACACCTCCAACAAGTAACCGTTTAGTTACTTGTATTCTAACATTATTTTACGTATTTGTCAAGAAAAATAAAAGACGGCTTAAAAGCCGTCTTTTACTAGTTGTATGGATTTTATTAGCAACCGCAACCGTTGTTGCAACCACAGCCACAACCATTATCAGCTGTGTTTGTGTTGTTACCGCAGCAGCAGAACAAGAGGATAAGAATGATAATCCAAGTACAACCGCAACCACCAAAACCATTATTACACATATTAAAGACCTCCTTTTTTGTCTTTCATCACATACTATGTAAAATGCAAAAAAGGTGTTACAAAATAAATTTAAAAATATTTATTGACTTTTACTGACTTTCGTTTTATAATAAAGTCAAAGAAGGTCAAATTCTATATTCAGAGGGGAAAAGGAATATGAAAATAAGCGATTTAATTACAAGCGAGATATTGCGAATGTTAAATGAGTCGGACGAAAATACTGCCGAGATACAGCGAAATGATTTTGCCAGTCTTATAGGTTGTGCACCCAGTCAGATAAACTATGTATTATCTTCACGCTTTACACCCGAGCACGGTTATATTATAGAAAGTCGTCGCGGTGGTGGCGGTTATATAAAAATCAGACGCGTTGTTATGCGTAAATCTACCGCCTTTATGCATATAATTAACTCAATAGGCGACAGTATTGATATGATGAGTGCGCGTATAGTTATAGAAAACTGTTTGCAGTCAGAGCTTATAACCAAAGAAACCGCAAGAGTGATGTATGCTGCGCTTTCAAACAACGTTATGCGCAGTGTGCCCGTCATTTTACAAGACAGCCTACGCGCTGCCATACTTAAAGAAATGCTACTTGTTCAAATTTGAGAGGGATGATTTTATGTTGTGTGAAAAATGTGGTGTCAACAACGCTACAACACATATACGTACCATTATAAACGGAGTCGTGCACGAAAAGCATCTTTGCAGTCACTGTGCGGCAACTGAGTCAAAATATGAGACAAAAGATAATAATTTAGCCCAGATATTAGGTAATATGTTTGGTAATGCATCACAAAACAGTCAAAGTGCTGTTACGCGCTGCGGTTGTTGCGGCTCCACTTACGAAGACATAGCCGAAAGCGGCAGATGCGGCTGCCCCGAGTGCTACACGACCTTTTACAATCAGTTTTTGCCGCAACTAAAAAGAATACATGGCAGTACAGATTATACTGGTAAAAAAATTAATGTTACTGAAAAAAAGACTCTTGAATCAATTCGCGAACTTGATGTTACTTTAAAAAAACTTATCGATGAAGAAAAATATGAACAAGCAGCAATTGTTCGAGATGAAATTAAAAAATTGAAAGAAGGTGCGCTATGAGTTGTTGGTTTAATCCATACAAACCTCAAAGCACAATTGCTATAAGTACGCGCATACGACTAGCTCGAAATATTATGGGTATTCCTTTTCCATCACGAATGTCACCTGAACAATTTAAAACTGTTAATGATTTAGTGAGAAGTGCGATTTGTGATTGTGAAGAACCTATTGCTAAAAATTTAAAGTATATTTCTATGAATGATATTCCCCAAATTGAGCGTTTTGCAATGGTAGAACGACATATTATAAGCAAAAATTTTGCTTCAAATTATCAAAATAGGGCAATAATTATTTCAGAAGATGAAAGCATTTGCGTAATGCTTGGCGAAGAGGATCACATAAGAATTCAAGTTTTGTTTGATGGTATGCAGCTAGAAAGAGCTTATAATATTGCAAATAGTATTGATAAAATTTTATGTAATAGACTAAATATTGCATTTGATTCGCGTATCGGATTTTTAACTGCGTGTCCTACAAATGTCGGAACAGGCTTGCGAGCTTCGGTAATGTTACATCTGCCAATGATTGGCGATAATATGAAAAATTTTTCAAATATCATAAACCAAAATGGATTTACTATACGCGGTATGTACGGTGAAGGTACTAAGGCGCTAGCTTCGCTTTACCAAATTTCAAATCAAAAAACACTTGGTATGAGCGAAAATGATGCAATCAAAAACTTGAAAATAATTACCCAAAAAGCTCTTGAAAAGGAAAATACAGCAAGAAGAGGTATAAACAAATTATGGTTAGAAGATAAGGTTATGCGCTCATATGGTGTTTTGAAAAATGCCAGATTATTAACCAGTGAAGAACTTTTGTCAAGAATAAGCGATGTAATTTTGGGTGTTGGTATGGGTGTTGTGGAATCCAAAATATGGCCAATTGAATTATTGGTAAATACTCAACCCAATATGCTTATGAAAAAGCTTGGCGAAATGTCACCCAAATCACGCGATATAGAACGTGCAAATATGGTCAGAGATTTGCTTTAAAGGAGGTTTTTAAGAATGAAATATAACTTTAACGGTTTTACCGAAAAAGCTAATGGAGCGTTAAATCAAGCGATAAACGTTGCAGCTTCAATGGGACATACCTATGTAGGCAGTGAGCATCTGCTTTTAGGGATACTGCGCATTGGTGGCGGTATGGCAGCTAATACGCTTGGCAAATATGATGTTACCGCAGAAAAAATTGAAGAGTTAATACGTAAACATATTGGTACAGGTGCTCCAACAAAACTTTCTCCCGATTATTTTACACCACGCGCAAAGCGTGTAATTGAGGTTGCAATGCAAACGGCTGCAGGACTTGGCAAAAAGTACGTTGGCACCGAGCATATTTTAATGGGAATACTTAGCGAGCAAGATAATTTTGCCATTCGCTTTTTGAAGGAATTAGGGTGTGACGTGGCATCTCTTACAGAAAATATTGTTGAAAGTAGTGGCGCACAGGTTGACGAGATTGAAAACATAAATTCAAAACCAATGTCAAACAACCCCGGCAAGTCCAAAACCGAAACATTGCAAAAATTCGGTCGCGATTTAACCGAGGAAGCTAAAAAAGGCAGAATTGATCCCGTAATCGGCAGAGAAAAAGAGGTAGAGCGTATTATACAAATTCTTTGCCGTCGCACAAAGAATAACCCTTGTCTTATTGGTGAGCCCGGTGTTGGTAAAACCGCTATAATAGAGGGACTTGCGCAACGCATTGTTGACGGCAATGTTCCCGATATTTTGCAAGACAAGCATGTCTTTACACTCGACCTTACCGGTATGGTGGCAGGTACAAAATATCGTGGTGACTTTGAAGAACGTATTAAGGCAGTGGTTGACGAGGTTAAAAAGGCCGATGATATAATACTTTTCATAGATGAAATTCATACGATTATCGGCGCGGGCTCCGCCGAGGGCTCAACCGATGCCGCCAATATATTAAAGCCGTCCTTGGCGCGTGGTGATTTTCAGCTTATTGGCGCTACTACTATTAGTGAGTATCGCAAAAATATTGAAAAGGATTCGGCACTTGAGCGTCGTTTTCAGACCGTAATGGTGGCAGAACCAAACGAAGAAGATGCTATACTGATTTTAAAGGGACTTAAAGATAAATACGAGGCGCATCATAAGGTGATGATTACCGACGAGGCAATCGTTGCGGCGGTAAAGCTTTCTGCAAGATATATAAACGATAGATTTTTACCAGACAAGGCAATAGACCTTATCGACGAAGCCGCATCACGCGTGCGACTTTCTTCAAGTGCGCCATCGGATGAATTGAAACAAATAGAGCAAGAACTTTTGGAAATTCGTTCAGAAAAAGACGAAGCTATAAATTCACAAGAATTTGAGCTTGCGGCTAATTTGCGCGATAAAGAAAAAAATCTTGAACAAGAAATTGAAAAGATAAAGGAAGAAAGAAGTATAAAAAATGCCCACGCGTCTGGTGAGGTTACAGAGCAAAATATTGCTGAAATTGTGTCACTTTGGACGGGGGTTCCGGTAGTGCAGCTTACCGAGGAAGAAAGTGCAAGGCTGTTAAAGCTTGAAGAGGTATTGCATAATCGCTTGGTGGGTCAAAGTGAGGCAGTAACCGCTGTTTCAAAGGCTATTCGTCGAGGCAGGGTAGGTCTAAAAGACCCCAAAAGGCCAATAGGTTCCTTTATTTTCTTAGGCCCTACAGGTGTCGGCAAAACCGAGCTTTGTAAGGCACTTGCCGAAGCAATGTTCGGCAGTGAGAATATGATGATTCGTCTTGATATGTCAGAATATATGGAAAAGCATACGGTATCGCGTCTTGTGGGTTCGCCTCCCGGTTATATTGGATTTGAAGAGGGTGGTCAGCTTACTGAAAAGGTACGACGCAGTCCATATTCGGTAATTCTTTTTGACGAAATTGAAAAGGCACATCCCGACGTATTTAATATCTTGCTACAGATACTTGAAGATGGAATTCTTACCGATTCTCAGGGACGTAAGGTCGATTTTAAAAACACAGTTATCATTATGACTTCGAATATAGGTGCTCGTCTTATTACCGACAAAAAGGTATCTTTCGGTTTTGGTGCAAGTGAATCTGATAATGAAAAAGATATAAAATCCCGTGTGTTAGATGAGCTAAAGGGCGCATTTCGTCCCGAGTTTTTAAATCGTGTTGATGATATAATTGTGTTTAGCAAGCTAAACCAAGATGAAATCAAGCAAATTGCCGGCAAGATGCTTGAAAATCTTAAAAAGCGTCTTACAAATCTAAACATTACAATAGATTTTACCGAATCGGTGTTTACCGCTCTTGCAGAAAAGGGCTTTGATGCAGTATATGGCGCAAGACCTTTGCGTCGCGAAATACAAAACCGCATTGAAGATGCATTAAGCGAAAAAATACTTGATGCAACAATCAAAAACGGTGATAGTGTTTTGTGCGATTATGCTGACGATAAATTTAATTTTACGGTGAAATAGAGGTGTTTTTGTGGCGATAAAACTTAATCCAAATAAAGAGGTAGTAAATCAAATTAAGCAAGGACTTAAGGCCAAAGGGGGCTACTGTCCTTGTCGTGTACAAAAACTACCCGAATATAAGTGTATATGTGATGAATTTAAGGCACAAATAGCCGATCCTGATTTTGAAGGTTACTGTCACTGTATGTTATACTATAAAACAAAAGATTGAGAGGGAAATAAGATGTTAAAAAAATTAGATAAAAGTAATTTTATTGATGAAATAAATGCAAATATTACGCTTGTAGATTTTTATGCCGATTGGTGCGGTCCTTGCAAGATGATAGCTCCTATTATCGAAGAAATTGCAAATGAACGTACCGATATAACGGTTGGTAAAGTAAATGTTGATAATGATGCTGAAATTGCTATTAAATATGGTGTTTCAAGTATTCCAACACTTATTGTTTTTAAAGACGGCAAAGAAACCGATAGGGTAGTAGGTTTCCGCCAAAAAGGTGATATATTAGCTATGCTATAAAAAAGAGGGATGTCTTATGACAGACATCCCATTTTTTATTTGTTATATTCTTCTTTTAGTCCTTTTAAAATTGTTTGTGCTTGGTCGTAATATATGTCAATATTATCATCATCAGCTATCAAAGCGCTCTCATGAATAGTTCTGCAAGAAATTTGCAAACCATCTGGTGTGGTGAAAATATTGTCGGCTTCTTTACAAAAATCGTAAAAATCATCTTGAAATTCTATAGGTTCGCCCTCAAAAAACGGATAATCATCAGTGCGGGTCAACAAATGCTTATACGATGCATCATCGGTAATAAACAACAACGAACTAGCATCCTTAAATATTATTTGATTAAGATTTTGACGAGTAGTAAAGCTATGGTCAGAGTTGCCTTGTGATTCTTCAATAGAACAATTGAAAACTTTAATATTAACCTCGCCGTCGTTGTTTATATCTTTACAATATGGTTTTAAATATTCGCCCATTTTGTCACAGTTTACATCGCCTGTAACTTTGTAGGTAAAAACAACCACCGAAGCATCATATTCTGTCTTGGTAGCACATTGTACAACAAAAAAAGCAATAAATGCAGTAATGATTAAAATAATTCCTATTGCAAGCTTATCGTGATACCAAATGTTCTTAAGCTTTTCACCAAAAGTAAGTGGGGTAGAATATACCTCGCTAGGTTTTGGACCTGCATCCAATTCGCCCTTTTGCATTTTTTTAAGTTTTAAAAACTCTTGTTGCGCAAATTTGCGTTGACGTAGGGTTTCACTTTCTTTTTTCTTCGCCATAAAACCAACCTTTCACAGCATCATAACAAATTAATTCTACAACAAAACATAATATAATGCAATATTGATTTTGTTAAATAAATGTGAAAATTGTATGCTGTGAATAAGTGATTGAGAATTTTGTAAAGAAATGTTATAATAACAAAAATAGTGTTTTAGGAGTAAGTTGATGAATGTAGATGTGTTTTTAAAAAGCGTATTAGATGCCGACGCGGCACCTGTTGTTATTTGTGATTTAGAGCATACGGTGGTTTATATGAACCCTGCGTCTATTGCACGTTATCATACCGATCTTACAGGCAAAAGCCTAAAGGCTTGTCACAATGCCGAATCGGGTGCCAAAATTGACCGCGTAGTAGCTTGGTTTGCCGAGAGTAAGGATAATAATATCGTCTATACTTCGCGCAACGACAAAGAAAATAAGGACGTCTATATGATGGCTTTGCGTGACGATAATGGCACACTTATCGGCTACTATGAAAAGCATGAATATCGTAATCAAGAAACAAAACAATTATATCAGATGGATTAAGTGATTTAAAATGAAATTGTTTTTTAACGCAATAACAAAATTTATTATGGGCTTTCTTATGGTAGGCTTGCTGGTTTTTTTACCCGCAGGAAGTTTTAGTTACGTATACGGATGGTTGTTTATTAGTTTGCTTTTTATACCGATTTTTATTTTAGGAATTATTCTTTTATTGAAATCGCCTGACTTGTTGAAAAAACGATTAAATGGTAAAGAAAAAGAAACCACTCAAAAAGGTGTGGTGGCTTTTTCTGCTCTGATTTTTCTTGCGGGATTTATTATCTCGGGGCTTGATTTTCGTTTTTGTTGGTCTTACGTGCCCAAGATTGTGATAATCATTGCATCGGTATTTTTTATTGCTTCATATATTTTGTATGCCGAGGTTATGCGTGAAAACGTGTATTTATCACGCACAATAGAGGTTCAAGAAAATCAAAAGGTAATTGATACAGGGCTATACGGAGTTGTTCGCCATCCGATGTATATGGCAACAATAATTATGTTTTTGATGATACCGTTAATATTAGGCTCGTGGTTTGCTTTTATAATTTTTTTAGCATATCCTGTAGTCATAGCAGTAAGAATTAAAAACGAAGAAAAAATATTGTCAGAACAGCTTGACGGATATATACAGTACAAACAAAAAGTAAAATATAGAATAATACCATTTGTTTGGTGAACAAAGAATAAGCCGATGAGGAAATTTCTCATCGGCTGTTCATTTTTATAGTACTATTTTAATAAAGATAAGGTTTTCGGCTATATATTAAGATGTAAACTAAAAACCGCTAAATTTGTGATTTTAATGCCTTTTTAAATTGAACGGTAAAAAGAATAGCGGTAAAGGTTACGGCTATCATGTCGGCAACCGGCTCTGCTGTGTAAACACCCATCGTTTTATCGTTGGTCAGTTGTGGCATAATGTAAATAAGCGGTAAAAGCAAAACAAACTTACGAACAATGGCAACAATAATAGAACAAGGTGCATTCCCGATAGAAACAAAGGTCATCTGGCAGGCTATCTGAATACCAAAAATGCACATTACTCCGCAATAAATACGTAGTGCCGTTGCGGTAAATTCAATAAGTGCTGTATCGGGTGTAAATATTCCTGCAAACATTTGCGGTAATAGCATAATGGCGCCCCAAATAATAGAGGAGTAGGTAAGGCATGATATAAGCAACAGCTTAAAGGTTTTCTTTACGCGTTCGGCGTTTTTAGCACCAAAGTTATAACTCAATATTGGCTGAGCGCCCTGTGCAATGCCTTGCATTGGCAGCATTGCAAACTGCATAACGCTTGTAAGTATGGTCATAGCACCAACGGCAATATCGCCGCCGTATTTAAGTAGCGAAGAATTAAAGCAAACCGAAATAACGCTTTCACTACTTTGCATAATAAAGGTTGCTGTTCCAAGTGCAATGCACGGAAAAACAAGCTTTGTATCTATGATAAGATTATGTTTTTTAAGTTTGAGATACGTCTTCTTTCCGCAAAGAAACGAAAGTACCCAAATGCAAGAAATAGCTTGTGAAAAAATTGTAGCAATCGCTGCGCCTTTTACGCCCATCTTAAAACCAAAAATGAATATAGGGTCAAGAACAATGTTGCTGATAGCGCCTATAAGCACAGTAATCATACTGATTTTTGTGTAGCCTTGTGCAGTTATAAATGCACCCATACCAAGCGTTAACTGAACAAAGATGGTGCCGATAGCGTAAATGTTCATATAATCGGTGGCATAGCCGATGGTATTTTTACTTGCACCAAACATTAAAAGTAAATCTTTATTCCAAATAAGTAAAACGGCGGTAAGAACAGCAGATATAATAATCTGCAGAGAAAAGCAACCGCCCATTATTTTTTCGGCAGAGTTGTTGTCGCCCTTACCCATACAAATGGATGCTTTTGGTGCACCGCCCGAAGCAATCAGCGCCGCAAATGCCGAGATAATCATAATAATTGGCATACACACACCGACACCCGTAAGCGCAAGCTTTCCGTCACCGGGCATATGACCTATGTATATGCGATCAACAATATTGTATAGCATATTAATAATTTGCGCCACAACGGTAGGAACTGCAAGTTTAAAAAGCAGTTTTCCTATAGGTGCAGTGCCAAGCATTTCTTTATTGTTGTTCAAATTGTCACCCCGTAGAAATTATAATTACGACAAATATTATACAGTTTTTATTCTGAAAATTCAAGGCATTAAAAGGTGGTTTGAGAAAACAGGGAATAAGAATTGCAAAATCAGCATAAATATGCTATAATTCGCTCATAAAAGGCTTTAAGGAGAAACACGATGACCAATTACAATAGGGAAGTAAAAGAGCGTTGGGGTGAAACAAATGCATATAAAGAGTATGTGCAAAAGATTGATAACTACAATAGTGACAAATGGCAAGAGGTAAATGATGGCTTAATGTCAGTCCTCGCCAAATTTGCCGAGTGTATGCAAAACGGACACACCGCCGATTCTGTTGAATCACAGGCACTCGTAAAAGAGCTGCAAGAGTATATAACCGAGAATTACTACACCTGCACAAACGAAATCCTTGCAGGACTGGGGCTTATGTACGTCGCTGATGAACGATATAAAAACAATATTGACAAAAACGGTGCCGGTACGGCAGAGTTTGTAAGTGAGGCAATAAAAATTTATTGCACAAATAATAAAAATGAAATTTAAATAAAATTTTTTAAAATTAGTGTTGACAATTTTGATTAGATAAGATATAATATTGACTCGGTTGGTAAAACCAATTTTCGAGGTGTGGCGCAGTTGGTAGCGCACTAGTTTTGGGAACTAGATGCCGCAGGTTCGAGCCCTGTCACCTCGACCAAAAAGCAGTTATGACCATTAGGTTGTGACTGCTTTTTCTTTTATATGTAGGGCGAGAACATGAAAAGGTCGCCCTTAAGAAATTATGAAATTTAGGTTATTGCTGCTTTCTATATTGAAAAAATAACGATTAAGTGCTATATTATATTTAGGTGATAAAAATGAAAAATAGTGAGAAAGCAGTAAAGTTGTTTACAGATGGTTATAATTGCGCGCAGGCGGTGTTTGGTGCATTTGCCGGTGATTTGGGTTTTGATGAGGCAACCGCTTTAAAAATGGCAGCTCCTTTTGGTGGTGGCTTTGGCCGTCAGCGTGAAGTGTGCGGCGCAGTTAGCGGTATGCTTATGGCGTTTGGTTATCTATATGGTTATGAAACACCTGAAACGGGCGAGATTAAGATGAAGCATTACGAAGATACACGTGCTTTGTGTAATGCTTTTAAAGATAAAAACGGTTCTATTATATGCCGTGAAATACTTAAAACTGCCGAGGTTGGCGGCACACCAGAACCGCGAACCGAAAAATATTATCATGAGCGCCCTTGCGAAAGATGTGTGCGCACAGCAAGCGAAATACTTGAAGAATATATTAATAATAAGTAAAAAAAAGGACTATGATTTAAATCATAGTCCTTTATGTTATTTTTTAAATACCTCTTCTGCATATCGTACTGCTTCCATAGCGTCGCGGGCGTATTTGTCTGCACCGATTTTGTCGGCATATTCTTGTGTTAATACGGCGCCGCCTACTATTGTTTTGCACCAAGGAGCTTTTTGTTTTATTAGCTCAATGGTTTTTTGCATAGCAGGTACGGTGGTGGTCATTAGCGCGCTAAGTCCCACTATTTTGGCATTAAGTTCTATGACCTTTTCAACAATCGCTTCTGCCGGTACGTCTTTACCAAGGTCAACTACATTAAAGCCATAGTTTTCTAGTAGCAGTTTTACAATATTTTTGCCAATATCGTGAATATCGCCGTGAACAGTAGCGATTACAAAGGTTGGCTTTTGAGATTTAGTATCGCCTAGTGTCATAGTAGATTTTATAACTTCAAATGCGCTTTTTGCGGCTTCGGCGCTCATAAGCAGTTGTGGCAAGTAAACTGTTTTGTTTTCAAAACCTACACCCACATTATTAAGGGCAGGTATGATTTCGAGGTTGACAATGCTAAGTGG
The DNA here is from genome assembly GCA_017513195.1 of Clostridia bacterium. Lineage (GTDB taxonomy): Bacteria > Bacillota > Clostridia > Oscillospirales > Acutalibacteraceae > UBA737. The sequence goes on from JAFXGM010000026.1 coordinate 59,889, forward strand.
TTCGGTCACTTTTATAAGTTCTTTAGTTATTTCACTCGCCTTATCCTTAAAGCCCTTTATAATAGCGTATTGAAGTTCTGATGCATATTGAGTATCACCGCTTGGTGCAGTTGCGGCTTGTGTGGGAGCAGAAGCGGTAAATTCATCAGCATGGGCGATATAATCAGCACAGTTAGGGTCAAGTCCCTTGAGTGCATTATATGTGTAATAGGTTTTCATCATATCAGCAGAATACGGATTCATAATTGCGGCCGAAAGCCCATTTTGAAGCGCCATAGCAAAGAAGGTGCTGTTAACTGCGTCGCGATTTGGTAGCCCAAAAGACACATTTGATACGCCAAGTGAGGTGTGACAACCAAGCTCGGTTTTTATGGTATGCAGCGCATCAAGAGTTGCATTTGCGGCGGAGGTATCGGCACTAATGGTCATAGCGAGGGTATCAAAAATAATGTCCTTTTTATCAATACCATACTTTGCGGCGGCGGCAAGTATCTTTTTGGCAATTTCAACTCTTTTTTCTGTAGTAGAGGGAATACCGTTTTCGTCAAGGGTGAGTGCCACTACAACACCACCGTATTTTTTAACGAGTGGGAATATGGCCGCCATACTTTCAGCCTTGCCGTTAACCGAATTTATCATAGCTTTACCATTGTAACGGCGAAGGGCGGCTTCCATAGCGCAAATATCGGCAGTATCAATCTGCAAAGGCAGGTCGATTATGGCTTGCAGTTCACATACTGCAGAGTTTAGCATAGCAACCTCGTCGATGTCGGGTAGTCCGACGTTAACGTCAAGTATATGAACGCCTTTTTCTTGCTGATTTACACCTTCTGCGAGGATATAATCAATATCGTTTTCAAGCAGAGCCTGTTTAAAACGTTTTTTACCTGTGGGGTTTATTCGTTCTCCAATTAGAATAGGGGATTCGCCAAACTTTACCGCGTGTGAGTATGATGACACAACGGTTATGCTTTTGGGGGTAAGCGGTGCTGGTTGAATGCCGGCTGTTTTGTCAGTTAATGCCTTTATGTATTCGGGCGTAGTACCACAACAACCGCCACATACGCGAACACCCATTTTGACAATATCGGTAAGCTCGTCCGCAAATTCTTGTGGGGTAATATCAAAAACAGTTTTGCCATCAACCGATTTTGGTAGTCCAGCATTTGGTTTTAAAATTACGGGAATAGACGCGTTTTTAAGCAGTTCTTCGGCAACAATGCGTAATTGACGAGGGCCTAAAGAGCAGTTAGCACCTAAAGCATCGGCGCCCATACCTTCAATTATAGCAACCATTGCGGCAGGAGTAGCGCCTGTCATAAGCTTGCCGTCTTGACCATAAGCGTTAGAAACAATAACGGGTAAATCGCAGTTTTCTTTAACTGCAAGAAGCGCCGCCTTTGTTTCGTAAGAGTCATTCATTGTTTCAATTATAACAAGGTCAACACCGTATTTTGCACCAAGCTTCACTGTTTTGGTAAAAACCGATACTGCATCTTCAAAATCAAGGTCGCCAAGCGGTTTAAGCAGTTTTCCTGTAGGACCGATATCAAGCGCAACGAATTTGTTTTGCGGTGCTTTACTATTTATAATTGCATTTTTTGCATTGGTAATTGCGGCTTTAACTATTTGGTCAAGCTGTGTTTCGTCAAATTTAAGGCTATTTGCGCCAAAAGTATTTGTGCAGACAACGTTGCTGCCTGCATTAAAATAATCGGTATGAATTTTTGTTATTATTTCGGGGTGGGTAAGATTCCACAATTCGGGCAGTTCGCCGGGTTGTAGTCCATTTGCTTGCAAAAGGGTACCCATACCACCGTCAAGATAAACAATATTGTTTTGTAGATATTCTTTAAAATTCATATTATACCTCTTGCATTCCTATAAAAGCAGTGACCGATTTTGTCGGTGACATAAGTAGACTGTCATTTAATGTAAGTCCTATGTTTTTTGGTAGGTTAAGCAGTAAAAAAATTTGCTTTTGTGTATCTAACGGTAAATCACCGTATCCTGCACTAAAACGTGGTTTAAGTGGTGTTTTATGCGTGTTTTGTATATCGTTACAAAAAGCATCGCAGAGTGCCTCAATACGCTCTGCGCCAAATGCTTGAAGCATTAAAGCCTTTGCAGGTGAGATGTGAGAATATTTTGTTATAAGGCGGTCAATACCTATACCAATTGTGGCACCAAAAATTATTACGTTGTTACAACCCGAAAGATTTGTAGTAAGATTTTTTGATTGAACATCAAATACTCCAAAGTCGCATAAATCACCATCCGTTTTAACAGGTAATTCACAGTAGCAAACTTTGTATGTAATGCAGTTTATTGCCTCGTTTATACACTCGTTTAAAAGTTTGATTGTATTATCGTCAGCAATTCCGCCGGCATACCGCAGTATTTCTTTTTCATCAATGGGCGGTGCCGAGTATGTTTTGGTTAAAATAGTTTCGTTCATTTTTTAATTATATCAGACAAGTTAGCTTGAATTTTTGCCGCTACGTCGGGTTTGTTCATTGAGTAAACGTGAACGTTTGATATACCGTTTGCGTATAGGTCGATAATTTGATCGGTAGCGTAGGCAATACCTGCTTGTTTCATAGCATTGGGATTATAACCAAATTTATCTACTAAACTTTTAAAACGCTGTGGCATAAATGAGCCTGAAAGTTTAATAGAACGTTCAACCTGATTAGCATTTGTAATAGGCATAACGCCCGGTATTACAGGGACTGTAATTCCGGCTTCACGTATTTTGTATAAAAAGTTATAAAGAAGATTGTTATCAAAAAACATCTGTGTTGTTAAAAAATCAACACCCGCGTCAACCTTTTCTTTAAGACGTTTAATATCGTCTTTTTGCGTTGCGCTTTCGGGATGAATTTCTGGGTAGCACGCAGCACCGATGCAAAAATCTTGGTTTGCCGATTTTAATTCGTATATCAGATCAATCGCATATTTATAATCCCAGGTTGTACGGTCGGAATCTTTTAAGGCATCGGGTATATCACCGCGAAGAGCCATAATATTTTGTATACCTGCAGCTTTGATTTCATCAATCTTTTGTTTTACTGTGTCGCGAGTCGATGAAACACAGGTAAGGTGAGCCAGTGTTGGCACACCGTAAAGCGATTTAATATTTTTGGCAATATCAAGTGTATATTGGCTTGTGCCTCCACCCGCGCCATAAGTAACGCTCATAAAAGCAGGGCGCAGCTTTGCAATTTCTTCGGTAGCGGATTTTACGCTTTCAAAGGTTGATTCACTTTTTGGTGGGAAAACCTCGAAAGAAAGGGAGGGTTTATTTGGATTTAATAAATCAATGATTTTCATATAAATATCCTTTAAAACTTTATTCTTTAAACATTTCGGTAGATAGATAGCGGTCGCCTGTGTCGGGGAGAAGAACAACTATTGTTTTGCCGTTGTTTTCATCGCGTTTTGCAACCTCTATCGCAGCAGATAATGCCGCGCCGGACGAAATACCAACAAGTACACCCTCGATTTTGCCGATAAGCCTACCGCTTTCAAAAGCATCTTCGTCGGTTACGGTTATAATTTCGTCATAGATGGTTGTATTTAATACTTCGGGTACAAAATTAGCACCAATGCCTTGAATTTTATGTGGTGCTGCTGTACCGTTTGACAACAGTGGGGAAGATGCAGGCTCAACTGCGATAATCTTAATATCGGGATTTTGTGATTTTAAATATTCGCCTGTGCCGGTTATAGTACCGCCTGTGCCAACACCTGCTACAAAAACATCAACCTTGCCGTCAGTATCACGATATATTTCGGGTCCTGTGGTGTCAAAGTGTGCCTTTGGATTGGCAGGGTTTACAAACTGACCTGCAATAATGCTGTTAGGTATCTCTGTTTTTAGCTGTTCTGCCTTTGCTATTGCGCCCGACATGCCCTTTGCGCCTTCTGTTAGTACAAGCTCGGCGCCATATGCCTTCATAAGCTGTTGACGTTCGACAGACATACTGTCGGGCATAACAATTATTACGCGGTAGCCACGCGCAGCACCTACGCACGCAAGACCGATACCGGTGTTTCCGCTTGTAGGCTCTATTATTACCGAGTCGGGTTTAAGCAAGCCGTTTTGCTCCATATCATTTATCATGGCAAGAGCTACACGGTCTTTTACCGAGCCTGCGGGATTAAGATATTCTAGCTTTGCAAGCAATTTTGCCTTTAAATTATATTTTTTTTCAATGTTGGTAAGCTCTAAAAGGGGAGTGTTACCGATTAATTTGTCAATAGAATTATATATATTAGCCATTAAAATTCTCCTATAATATTATATAAGCATTTTATCACTATTTATTTTTTATGTCAATGTAAAAAGCAGACAGTGGTTTCTGTCTGCTTTTAGTATTTTAAAATATTACCGATGAACCGCTTGATGCGCTATATACGTTTGCCGCGTGTGTAAAGCCGTATTTGTCGTAATAATCACGGTTTACAACTTCTATAATACTATCCGCTTTTGATTTTTCAACGAGTGCAATTACACAACCGCCAAGACCTGCGCCTACAATTTCGCTACCCAAGACACCGTCGGTTGCGTTAAGAACATCACAGAGATAGTCGATCTCGGGTGTTGAACAAGCGTAAGAGCCACATTCGGTTTCAAAAGGTGTATTGTTAGCAATTAGTTGTTCTAAATGTGCATCACTAACACTTTCAACACCTATACGGTCACCATTGTGACTAATTTTCATCATGTTACCAAGCGCGGTGTAATCTTCAGATTTAAGAACCTCCATAAACTGCTCGGCGCGTTCGCATTCTGAAATGCCGTAAAGCGCTACATTGCGTAATTCGTAAACCTTTGGGTCCTTATGGTTGGAGAATATTTCACTTAAACGCTGTTTGTATTCGGGCAATAACGCTTTTATTCCTCCGCGAGTGATAGTTTCAGGTAATGTTGCTATCATTTCATAAACTTCTGAATACGGTCTTATTTTTGCTAAATCTCGGAATTCTTTAAGTTCGTGGTTAGGATAATTCTTTTTCAGAAGCATAAGTGCGAATTCATAACAGGCAACCTTTGCATTAAATGTATCTTTACTGCCTTCCGATTTTTTAGCCATAAGCATTGAGTTAGCAACCAAAACAGCGTATTTGTCTGAGAATTTTTGTCTTTCACAAACGGTAAAGGGTTTAAATCCCAAGTGCACAATAGCATCTTTTTGACCGCATTTCATGGCCGCGTGGTCGCCTGCGCCACCGCGAGAGCCAACAAACCATTCACCCTCACCGCAAAGATCAATAAATTCACGCTCGGTAAGGTTAAGACAGTTGAGCGCAACAAGTGCCTCCATAACGGCAACAACAATGGCAGATGAAGAGGAAAGACCTGCTGCTACGGGAATATTACCCGTAGATACCATATCCATTCCGCAAAGGGTATAATCGGTATTAAATTGCGCGTGTATTACAGCCGATTTAACGTAGTTAGACCAGTCACCCTTGCTTTCGTTTAAAGCGTTAACGACCTTTTCGCTGGCAAGATAAGAAAGCCACGATTCACCAGAGCCTAAAGCTAAAGTTTCACTAATTGAAAAACTGCGGTCAGGGTAGGTGGTGTCTAAATTTGCAATGTTAACAATATCATCATCGCGACGTGCAGATACAAACACCTGGTCTTTGTCGGTTGCCATAACGTTAATACCACCGCCACGATGGTCGATATGCCTGCCCATAAGATTTATACGACCGGGTGAACGGGTGATAACAACCTTTTTATCGCCATATTTTTCTATAAATTTATTTAGTAAATCAATATATCTTTGCTTTTGCGTGTCGAGATTATCGGCATAAAGTTTAGATAATCTTTCATCCATATTGCCGCTATTAATATCAGCAATATATTGGGAAGCTGTACGCATAAAATGTTCGCTCACTTTGCAAAGCTCTTGTTTGGTGCTGTATGTAAGCATATCGTTTTTGTTAGCAATTTCGTATAATACAGCCTGATTCTTTGCGGCAAAATATTCGAGAGCATCGGTAAGATAAATTTCGCCTTGTGCATTGTCAGAGCCGATGTTTTGGATGGCATCAATTACCTTATTGGTATCAAAGCAATAAAGAGCTGCATTGGCATACGGGGCAGAAAGCACTTCGTCAGCATCAAACTCAACACCGCAAAGTGTTTTTGTGGGTGACGGAGTCTTCGTGAGCGCACTGTCAAGCACCTTTTTTGCTTTTTTAGGATTAAGACCGATACCGTCAAGTAAACTTTCGTATTTATCGGGTGTTGTATTACCAAGCGCCATTAAAGCGGCATCGGTAAATTCTATAACACCGTATGGGTTACCATCGCGCACAACAACGCGGCCACCGTTAAAGTTATCTTTAAGCGGTTGTACACCCCATACGGCATTGGCAGCTTCTGCCTTTTGCAAAATACCGCTGATTACGTCGGTTGATATTATCTTGTCGCCCATAGATACTATAACAGGGCCATCATATCCCATAGAAGAAAGTGCTTTAAGCCCACAAAGGGCTGCATGGCCTGTACCTTTTTGTTCTTTTTGATAAGCGTATATAACACCATCTACTCCGTCAAGGCAGTCCATAACACTGTATGCTTGATGGCCAATAACAACTACAAATCGGCTAACACCGGCAGATTTCATATTGTCAATGATTCTGCGTATAACGGGAACGCCTGCGCAGTCAAAGCAAACCTTACTTTTTGAATTATCATTCATTCTTGAGCCTTTGCCTGCACACAAAATAATTGCCGCTGTATCCTTCATAAATCAAACTCCATATTATTTTATTTTAAAAACCAATATTATTTTATCGTAAATTTGCAAAAAAGCAAATAATTATCAATTTTCTTGTAACCATTGACCCATTTTAATTGCAAATAAGTTCCAATTTTGGAAACCGGGGTTGTTTACACCTTCACCGGTTTCAGGGTCGTAATATTCGTGTAATTCACCACACTGTGCTATATCACGACCAAAAAGATCAAGTGTTTTGGTGGCAAGCTCTTTTGCTTCGGCAATGAAGCCATATTTTACAAGTCCATCAAAAACCATATAGTTAGAAATACCCCAAATTGGCCCTAACCAGCAAGATGGATTTCCGGTCTTTTTAATAGAATACATTTTTTCATATTTTGAAAGTGTACGCACACCGTAAGGCGCCCAAAAAGCCTTTTCGTCGAGCAAGTTTTCTTTTACCATACGAGTAGCTTGTTTAGGGGTAGCAATTCCTGCCCACATAGCCATAAAGCCTGACCAACAGCCAATACGTTGAATGAGCGTGTCCCAGTGTCTTGGCGCGCCCGAGTGTAAAATATTATCGGGATTAATAGGGAGTAGATTGAGGTCACAACTGTAATACATACCGTCTTTTTCGTCATAGCAAAGGTCTTGAACTGCTTTTTTAAGATTTTCGGCTTCCGTTTTATAAAAGCTGACATCAATACCTAAAAGTTTGCCTAAATAACACACGGACTCTAATTCTTTATACATTAAGCAGTTAAGATAAATTGATGCCGAGCTGTTTTCGGGACGATAGTATGTAGAAGGGTCATTGTCAACGCCTATTGCACAGTCGTTTATCCAGTAATAAAGACCACAGGTATGGCGCTGATTATTATAGTAGTAATCAATGAATTTGAGTATTTTATCAAAATATGGGCGAAGCCACTCTATATCGTTATTATTAACCTCTACAATAAATGCTGCGTGTTGCGCAAGACAAGGCTTGTGTATGTTGGTAACGGGGTGATTTTCATAATTATACCACTCTTTTGTTGGAGTGATAAATATTGGCATTTTACCGTTTTCGTCCATATGCTCAAGAAAATTTATGATACAGCCTTTTTCATACTCTGAAATATCTTCGGTTACAAAGTCGCGAAGCGCAATGTTGGTAAGCCAACTGTCCCAGTCCCAAAGACTGTTACTGTATGCTGCGCCCGGAACTATAAATTTGTGTTTAAGAAGTCCGTCGGGCTCGCGAAACATTTTTTTATAGTTTGATTTAGCATAGTTCAAAATTAAATCGTAGTTGCTCATAAAACCACCTCAGAACATATTTACTATATGATAACATACAAATTAGAATTTGTCATTAGTTTTAAATAAAAAATTCCCGTGTACATAAAAATATACACGGGAAAATTATTATTAATCTAATGGTTTCATCGTGGGGAAGGCGATTACTTCACGAATGGTATCTGAATTTGTAAGAAGCATTACAGCTCTGTCAATGCCGATACCCATACCACCTGTTGGAGGCATACCGTATTCCATAGCTGTAAGGAAATCTTCGTCAAGCATTTCTGCCTCATCGTCGCCACGTTCACGAAGCTCAAGTTGCTTTTCAAAACGTTCACGCTGAACGATTGGGTCGTTAAGCTCTGAATATGCGTTTGCAAGCTCGCTATGGCAAATAAAGAGCTCAAATCTTTCTGTAAGACGTGGATCAGCAGGTGAAGCCTTTGTAAGAGGGGAAACCTCTACAGGATACATTGTAATAAATGTAGGCTGAATAAGTTTTTCCTCAACCTTTTGGTCAAAGCAAGCATAAAGTGCGTTGCCCCAAGTTTTATCTGCAGTTTCTGCAAGCTCTACACCAATGCTTTCTGCAGCGGCTACAGCCTCAGCATCATCGGTAATGGCACCAAAGTCGATACCCGCATATTCTTTAACTGCGTCAACCATTGTAAGACGGCGCCAACCGGGTGTAAGGTCAATCTTTTCGCCAAGCCATTCAACCTCGTAGGTACCGTGAATTTCTTTTGCAGCGCCAGAGATTATACCCTCGGCAATGTCCATCATATCGTGGAAATCAGCATAAGACTGATAAAGCTCAACTGTAGTAAATTCGGGGTTGTGCTTTGGGTCCATACCTTCGTTACGGAATATACGACCAATTTCATACACGCGTTCCATACCGCCAACAATAAGACGCTTGAGCGGAAGCTCTGTTGCTATACGCATATACATAGGTATATTGAGTGTGTTGTGATGTGTTATAAACGGACGAGCAGCCGCACCGCCAACAATTGTGTTAAGTACAGGTGTTTCAACCTCAATGTAATCCATATCATCAAGATATTTACGCATAAACTTGATGAACTGTGAACGAATCTTAAAATTGCGCTTTACGTTTGGATTCATAATAAGGTCAACATATCTTTGACGGAAACGAAGGTCATTGTTTGTAAGACCGTGGAATTTCTCTGGCAAGGGGAGAAGTGATTTTGCCAAAATCTCGATATGGTTTGCGTGGATAGAGATTTCTTCGGTCTGGGTTTTAAATACGGTACCCTTAACGCCTACGATATCACCAATGTCCCATTTTTTAAATGCTGCATAGGTTTCTTCGCCAACGTCATCACGACGAACGTAAAGCTGAATATCGCCTTCGCCGTCGCGAATGGTAACAAAGCTTGCTTTACCCATAATTCTACGAGCCATAATACGACCTGCAACGCTAACTTCTTTTCCTTCATAGCCTTCAAAGTCGCCCTTAATCTGCATAGAATGTGCATCAACGTCATATTTAGTTTTTACAAAAGGATCGTTGCCTGATTCTTTCATTGCAGAAAGTTTATCACGGCGAACCTGTAAAATTTCACTTAGTTCTTGTACCGGAGCATTGTTATTATTTTCGCTCATTTGTAACATCCTTTCATATTGTAAAAAATTAAAAATAGGGCAGATATGGCCTGCCCCTAAATATTATTTTGAAATTTTAACGATTTTCAGCTTGATATCGCCTGCAGGTGCTTCTACAGTAACAACATCGCCAACTTTATGTCCTAAAAGTGCACGACCAACAGGAGATTCGTCAGAAATCTTGTTGTTTACGGGGTCGGCCTCGGTAGAGCCAACAACATGATATTCGTCTTCCTCTTCAAATTCTTCGTCGTAAACCTTTACCTTAACACCAACAACAACTGTTTTTGCAGCGCCCTTGATGTCTTTGATAATTTCAACGTTTTTAAGCATTGCTTCAAGCTCTACAATACGAGCCTCAATCTTTGCCTGCTCATTTTTTGCGTCATCATATTCGCTGTTTTCAGAAAGGTCACCGTAGCCACGTGCTACTTTAATTTTCTCTGCGATGTCTGTACGACCCTCTGTTTTAAGATATTCAAGCTCATCTTGAAGCTTTTTAAGACCGTCATCGGTTACCTTGATAGCCTTAGCCAAAATAAAAACCACCTTTAATTTTATATAAATAGTTATTTGCCACAGAGTCGAGCAACATTATACAATTTAATTGCTAGATTGTCAAGAATAATATTTTCACAAGTTAAATTAACTTGACAAGAGGCACATAATAATTATATACTATAGTGTAACTTTTAGCACATTTTTTTAGAGGTGTGTTTATGAAAAGATTGGTAAGTCTTAGAAAAAGCGTAATGCTTTTTATAAAAATTATGATTGTGTCAGCCGTTACGGTTGGCTTTATTCAGGTTTGGATAACAGGATACGAGGAATCCCTTTTTAGTAATAAGGGTAACTATGTTGTTATTCTTTCTTTCGTATTGCTTTTTACTGTATTTTCTTCACTTTACGGTGCTTTTAAAATTGGTATATCTCGTATACATGAGATTATTTACAGCTTTTCATTGGCTACTGTTTTTACAAATGCAGTAATGTATCTTGAGCTTAGCCTTATTGCTCGTGAACTGGTTGCAATACCTCCAATTCTTATAGGAATTGCGTATCAGATAATTGTGGTGGCAATATGCTCGTTTTGCGCTAATACAATTTACTTTAAACTTTATCCGCCTCGTAGAGTGGTTGCAATTTTTGGCGATGATATTTCGGGCTTTGAGCTTATTAAAAAAATGGGCAAGATTTCCGAACGTTTTCAAATTGAACGTGGTCTTAATGTAAACACAACCGATTTAGAGGAAATAAAACGTCAGATTGATAAATATGAGGCGGTTGTTATATGCGGTATCGATAAAAATTTGCAAAAGAAAATTATTTCATATTGCTACACACACGAAAAACGCACTTATCTACTACCTGATATTACCGATATTATTATAAGCAACAGTTATAATATTCAAATCAGTGATACACCCGTGCTTATGAGTCGCAATCGCGGTCTTACGCTTGAACAAAGAATATTAAAGCGCACAATGGATTTGATAATTTCCGCAGTTGCCATTATTATTACAAGCCCGATTATGCTTATATGTGCTATTGCAATTAAGCTTGATGACGGTGGCCCGATTTTATTTAAGCAAAATCGTATTACAATAAACGGTAAAATCTTTAACGTGTTAAAGTTTCGTTCTATGATTGTTGATGCAGATAAAGACGGTGCAAAAAAGGCTGTCAGTGATGATGAGCGTATAACCCGCGTTGGTAAGATTATTCGCGCTTGCCGTATGGACGAGTTACCGCAGTTGTTTAATATACTGCGTGGCGATATGTCGCTTGTTGGTCCACGTCCCGAGCGAATTGAAAATGTTTACGAATATTCACAAAAATACCCCGAGTTTGAATTGCGCCATCGTGTAAAGGGCGGACTTACAGGTTTTGCCCAGCTTTATGGTAAATATAATACAAGTCCTGAGGACAAGCTTCACATGGACTTGATTTATGTAGAAACATATTCTTTGCTTTTAGACATTAAGCTTTTAATACTTACCTTTAAGGTATTGTTTATGCGTGAAAGCACAGAGGGCTTTAGTGAAAAAGCAAACGAAAACGTACGCGCTTCCAAATCTTTAAAAAAAGAAAGTGAGGACAAAAAATGAGTTTTGATGCAACACTTGTAGTAATGGCGGCAGGTATGGGTAGCCGTTTTGGAGGACTAAAACAAATTGAACCTGTGGGCCCTCACGGTCAGGCAATAATTGATTTTTCGGTTTATGATGCAAAGCAGGCCGGCTTTAATAAGGTCGTTTTCATTATTAAGCACGAAATAGAAAAAGAGTTTAAAGAAATTGTAGGCTCAAGAATCGAAAAGATGATTGACGTTGATTATGCTTTTCAAGAGCTTGATATGTTGCCGGATGGTTTTGTTTGCCCCGAAGATCGTGTAAAACCGTGGGGTACAGCACACGCTATTTATTGTGCGCGCAACGTTGTTGATACTCCGTTTGCTGTTATTAATGCTGATGATTACTATGGCAAGGGTGCCTACAAAAAAATGTATGACCATCTTAAAGAGCAGAAAGGCGATTTTTGTATGGTGGGCTTTAGATTGCAAAATACTCTTACCGAAAACGGAACTGTTTCTCGCGGCATTTGCGACGTAAAAGACGGCAATCTTACCGCTGTTGTAGAACGCACAAAAATACTAGATTGCAAATATACCGAAGATGATGAAAATTGGGTAGAGTTGCCACCGGACTGCATTGTGTCTATGAATATGTGGGGATTTACTCCCGACGTATTTAATTATATCGAAAGTGATCTTAAAGAATTTTTCGCTGAAAAAATTAACGTTCCAAAGGTTGAATATTATCTTCCAACAGTTGTTTCAAACGTAATCAATCGAGGTCAAAAAGACGTAGCAGTGCTTGTTGCCGAGGACCGTTGGTACGGCGTTACATATAAGGAAGATAAAGAAGGCGTTGTAACCGCGCTTACAGAAAAGATTAACAATGGCGAGTATGAGGGATTTTAATATGGGAAAAAGAAAAGTTAAAAAACAACACTTATACATATGTTTATCTGTATTACTTGCTGTGGTTCTTGCCGTTGGCGCTATCCTTATTTTTAGTGGCAATAATGAGCCCAAAAACATATCAATATCTATTGGTGATGCTACGGCTCTTGCAGGTGATACCGTAAAGCTTCCTTTCTCAATGGACGGTAATAGTGCTGTTTGGGGTGGACAGGTTATAATTAAATATAATGAAAAAGTTCTCGAATTCATATCTTGCGCAAACGGAAATGTTTTCGATGAATGTGAGGCTAATGATAACGACGGTACTCTTAATCTTATTGTTAATCAAACCGAACTTGAAAATACTGATGAAAACGGCTTAATTGCTACTTTAAACTTTAAGGTTAAAACAATCGCCGATGACGGCAAATACAAAATTTCTTTTGATAAAGAAACCAATTTCTCAAATATTGAGGGTGAACTAAAAGAGGTTTCTTTCGATAATGGTACTGTTACTATTAAGTAGAACAATACATTATTTTAAAAATATTTATCATTAAGATAGCACTCAATTTGGGTGCTATCTTTTTTGTATACAAACCTTTTATCATTTTTATCTTTTTAAAATCATATATTTTTGTATGAAAATATGAAAGGCGAGATAAAAATGAAAGATTATTATCCCGAAGGTACGCTTATAGCAACCGACGAAAACAAAAAATACTTAGCAAGTGAATCAATGCTGCAACAGGCAATTCTTACCGAAAAAATTCTTGAAGCCAATGTTGTAATGTGTGATGCCGAGCATAATCTTATAGTAGATCTTGGCATAATGAAGGGCATAATACCACGCGATGAGGGTGCCATTGGTATTAAAGACGGCAAAACCCGTGATATCGCTCTTATTTCACGTGTGGGTAGGGCGGTATGCTTTGTTGTAAGGGAGATAAAAAGTGATATTTACGGAAAAACTCAGGCAATTTTATCTCGCAGAATAGCGCAGGAAAAATGTCTGACATACATAATAGATAATCTAATAGCAGGCGATATTATAGATGCGCGCATAACCCATCTTGAAACCTTTGGTGCTTTTTGTGACGTGGGTTGTGGCAATATTGCACTGCTTCCTATCGATGCAATAAGCGTATCGCGCATTACTCATCCGAAAGATAGATTTTTTGTTGGCGACAAGATACGTGCAATTATTAAAGGAATAGACGATGATAATAAAATTACGTTATCTCATAAAGAGCTTTTAGGCACCTGGCAACAAAACGCGGCGAAGTTTTCGCAAGGGCAGACGGTATCTGGTGTAGTGCGAAGTATAGAAAATTATGGTATTTTTGTAGAGCTTGCGCCTAATCTTGCAGGCCTTGCCGAGCCAAAAGAAAATGTTCGTGTAGGACAAAGCGCAAGTGTTTATATTAAAAGCATAATACCTGAAAAAATGAAAATAAAGCTAATTATAATTGATAGCTTTGACACACCTAATGATAATGTGTTTGACTATTATTTTGATGGTGAGCATATCGACGAGTTTATTTATTCACCAAACGAAAGTTACAAACAAATTTACACTCAATTTTAAAACAAATTAGTATTGATTTTAAAAACTAAATGGGGTATAATGTTTCGCGGTGATGAAAAATGTCAGGAAATTGTAGTGGCAATTGCGCTTCTTGCAGCAGCAATTGCGATTCAAGAAAAAAAGAAAGTTTTATAGAGCCAACAGGCGAATTTAATAACATTAAGCATGTTGTTGCCGTTGTCAGCGGTAAGGGCGGCGTTGGCAAATCAATGGTAACATCTTTACTTGCAACTCTTATGAGTAGTAAGGGTTACAAGGTTGGTATTCTTGATGCCGATATTACGGGTCCCTCTATTCCAAAGTCATTTGGTATTATGGGCAACGCTATGCAAAATGAGCTTGGTATTTTACCTGCTGAATCCAAAGGCGGCATAAAGATTATGTCGGTTAATATGCTGCTTAAAGAAAATGACGCTCCTGTTGTTTGGCGCGGTCCTGTTATTGCGGGCGCGGTAAAGCAATTCTGGCAAGATGTTGTATGGGGCGATCTTGACTACTTGTTTATCGACTGTCCTCCGGGTACCGGCGACGTGCCACTGACCGTGTTCCAGACCATTCCGCTTGATGGTATTGTTATGGTAACATCTCCTCAAGACCTTGTTTCTCTTATTGTTAAAAAAGCTTATAATATGGCTAAAATGATGAATATAAACATTCTTGGTCTTGTTGAAAATATGAGCTATGTAAAATGTCCCGATTGTGGAAAACAGTTTAGTGTATTTGGCGGCGGTAGTGACGATATAGCCAAAGAGTTAGATATTGATTTGCTTGGCAAATTACCAATTGATATTTCACTTACCCAAATGGTAGATAACGGCTGTATTGAGCATTTTAATGAGGATTATTTAAATAATGCTGTTGCAAAGCTTGAAAAACTTAATAAATAAATTTTTAGGCTGCTCTTTTTGAGCAGCCTTATTGGTGAATAATTATGAGAATGAAAAAAAAGAAATATTTAAAAGAGCGATTAGAAGCGGTATCGGAATATTTATATTCAAGCGTAAGTGAAGATCGCAATTTTAAAACGGCAATTCATGATAAAGATTATATTGATTTTGATACTTGGTTTGGTGCATCACAGCCACTTTATTTAGAGGTTGGTTGCGGCAAGGGGCGTTTTGCATGCGAGTTTGCGGCATTGCACCCCGAATATAACGTAATTGCTGTAGAGCGCGAGGCAAACGTTATAGTATCGGCTTGCGAATTGGCTCAAAAGATGGGGCTTAAAAACGTCCGCTTTATAAAATGCACAGCCGAATATCTTGAACGACACATTAAACCGCAAAGTATTGAGCAGATTTTTCTTAATTTTTCCTGTCCTTTCCCAAAGAAAAAATATGCTTGCCATCGCCTTACACATCACGGTTTTCTTGAGATATATAAGCGCATTATGAAACCCACTGCCGAGATTCATCAAAAGACCGATAATAAGAAATTGTTTGAGTTTTCTTTAGAAGAGCTTTCACAAAACGGTTTTGCTTTAAAAAATGTTTCGCTTGATTTACATAACAGTAATTTTGAAGGCAATATTATGACCGAATATGAGCAAAAGTTTGTTGAGCAGGGATTGCCAATTTATAGACTTGAGGCATACATAAAATAATTAAAATGAGCATAAGACAAGGCGTCTTATGCTCATTTTTTGCCCCTAAACGAAAAGCACGAGGGCAGGTAATTTAATTTTATTTAAGTCCCATAGCTTCAAGTGGTGAAACGGCTTTGCCGTCAACAAAAACTTCTATATGAATATGCGGTTTATCGGCGCATTCGCTTGGTATTTCGCCCGAAGTACCAATAACGTCACCGCAAGCTACCTTATCACTTTCAATTACGTTTACGCTACCCATACCACAATATTTTACCGTAATATTATCGGAATATTCTATGGTTATGATTTTACCTAGCTTGGCATCATCTACAACCGATTTTACTTTACCACTGCTTACAGATTTAATATCGGTGCCTTTTTTACACAAAATATCAACACCGGTGTGTAAACGCATATCGTTATAGGTTATCGAATACTGAAGTGCGCTATCGCTAAAGCCTTTTGATATATTTCCGGTTACAGGTAAAATAAAGGTAGGCTTTTCTACTACGGGGGCAGAAGGTGTTTCGACATCTTCAGTATAAGGCACATCGCTTACTTCATCGTCAACATCGGCTATTGGTGTGTCACTAGTATCGGGAACATCTACGGTACTATTATATGAATCGTTTGTGTCGGGGTATGATGAATAAGGCAAAGAATTATTTTGCGGTGTCTCGGTTACGTTGTTGTTTTTTGAAAGCGCAAACCAGCTAACTGCACCGACCGCAATAAGCGCTACGGCGGTTATTGATATAAAACCCGTAGATGTAATTGCTTTTGTAAATTTGGATGATTTATAGTATTTCATTTATAGTTCTCCTTTCGGTTTTGGATGTTTTACTTTCAAAATTAGTATTGGCACAAAAAAATAAACATATTCTAAAAAAATAATTTAAAAATTGTTCATAAAAAGGTAAAAATTATGGTGTAATATATACTTGTACCAAACAAAAGGGAGCCGCACCCTTGTTGGTACATCGCAGCAATTGGCTGCGATTCTCTCCTCAAACCCCTTAAAAGTGAAAAAGAGTCGTGGAAACACGGCTCTTTTTCGCTTTTTGTTGATAAAATTATTTTTTTATGATAAAATCAAATAAATAAACGTTTTGGAGTGTAAATATGACTCAAAAATATGATGTTGTAATTGTTGGTGGTGGCGCCGCAGGAATGTGCGCCGCAATAAATATAAAAATGCGCGACCGCAGTATAAGCGTTGCAATTTTAGAGCAACTTTCTCGCGTGGGTAAAAAGCTTATTACCACCGGTAACGGAAGATGTAATATTTCTAATCTTAATATTAATCTTGACCGTTATCACGGTGAGGACGTCCGCTTTGCTGAATATGCGCTTGAAAATTATGATAACCATTTTGCTGCTGATTTTTTTAGCGAAATCGGTGTTGTATTTACCTATGATGAAACGGGCAGAGGCTACCCGTATTCTTTACAAGCGTCATCGGTTGTTGATTCATTGCGTTTTGCACTAGACGAATACGGTGTTGACACATTTGTTGATACCGCTGTTTTGTCATACAGCAAAAAAGAAAATTTCTTTAATGTGAAAACCACAAACGGTGACTTTGTTTGTGAAAGTTTAGTTGTGGCTACAGGTCTTTATTCGGGTGGAAACAAACTGGGCAGTAACGGAAGTATGCTTAAAATCTTAAAAAACGCAGGGTATAAGACGGTAAAAACCACACCCGCCATTGTTCAGCTTAAAACTGAAACCGATGTTGTAAAAAGCCTTAAGGGTATGAAGGTTAATGCCGACGTTAATCTTTCAATAAACGGTACTGCTGTGCGTGGCGATTTTGGTGAGGTGCTCTTTTGCGATTACGGCCTTTCAGGGCCACCAATAATGCAGCTTTCGCGTGAGGTTGAGCGTCAGTCGGGCGAAAAGATAATATCACTTGACCTAATGTGGGAATATGGCTTTGCGCAAGTTTGTGATATATTAAGTTTTCGTGCCACCGCTTTGCGTAACCGCAACCTTGACGAGTTTCTTACAGGTATGCTTAATAAGCGCGTGGGACAAGCAGTAATTAAAATGTGCGGTCTAAAACTTAGCGACAGTGTTGCAAGCCTTAAAACCGCCGATATAAAACAAATTGCATCAGTAATTAAAGGTATGAAATTCAATGTTACTGGTACTACAGGTTTTGAAAACTCACAGGTAACAGCGGGTGGACTTGATACTAAACAGTTTAATCCGCAAACTATGGAATCAAAGCGTGAAAGAGGGCTTTATTGCATAGGCGAAATACTCGATATTGACGGCGATTGCGGCGGCTTTAATTTGCAATGGGCTTGGAGCAGTGCATTTTGCGCTTCAAATGCCATTTGTGAGGATTTTGGGGTTTGATAATGATAATTATAAACAATATAAAAGTGTCGTTAGATACCGATTTAAACGACGTTTGCGGTGTTTTATCAAGCAAGCTGAAAATTAATAAGCAAGATATAATTAGCGCCGAGCTTTATCGCAAATCGGTTGATGCACGCGATAAACGTGACGTGCATTTTGTGGTTTCAATAATTGCGAAATTAAAAAATGAAGCACAAATTTTAAAACGCAATAAAAATGCGGCCATCTTTACAAAAAAAGAATATATTTGGCAAAAAGCAGAGTCAGATATTCGACCCGTTGTAGTAGGCTTTGGTCCCGCTGGTATGTTTGCCGCTTTAACACTTGCGCGTGCGGGACTGCGACCCATAGTTTACGAGCGCGGCGCCGATGTAGATACACGAACTGCTGATGTAGAAAAGTTTTTTGCAGGCGGCACACTTAATCCCGAATCAAACGTTCAATTCGGTGAGGGTGGGGCAGGAACTTTTTCTGATGGTAAGCTTAATAGCGGTATAAAAGACATTCGTTGTCGCACTGTTTTAGAGGTGTTTCATCAATTCGGTGCACAAAAAGATATACTTATTGATGCAAAGCCACACATTGGTACCGATGTTTTAAAAACTGTTGTTAAAAACATTCGAAATGAAATAATTTCACTCGGCGGCGAGGTTAACTTTAACTCTCGTCTTGACGGCGTTTTTTTTGAAAATAACAAGCTCGTAGAAATCTCAATAAACGGTAAAAAAGTTATTTGTGAATATTTGTGCCTTTGTATTGGTCATTCAGCGCGTGATACCTTTAAAATGCTATATGATTCAGGTCTTGAAATGACGCGAAAACCCTTTGCAATGGGTGTTAGAATAGAGCATTTACAAAGCGAAATTAACAAGGCTTTATATGGTGACTTTGTGTGTCATAAGTCACTTAAAGCCGCCGATTATAAATTGGCAGTGCACCTGCCGAGCGGACGCGGTGTTTATACTTTTTGTATGTGCCCGGGCGGTGAGGTTATTAACGCGTCAAGTGAAAATGGTGGTATTGCAGTAAACGGTATGAGTAACAGCCGCCGTGATGGCGAAAATGCTAACAGCGCTTTGCTTGTGGGAGTTAACCCCGAAGATTTAGAGGGCGACAATGTTTTTGCAGGTTGCGAGTTACAAGCAAAAATTGAGCAAAAAGCATACAGAATTTCAAAAGGAGCCGTACCAATTACAACAGTTGGTAATTTTGTATTTGACAAAAAAACAGAAATCGGCAGTGTTAAACCCACCGTAAAACCTGACTTTGTTTTCGCTGATTTATGTGAAATATATCCGTCGTTTATTACCGATTCATTAAAAGACGGTATTATAGAAATGGATAAAAAAATTCGCGGTTTTGCTTGTGTTGATGCAATACTCACAGCACCCGAAACACGTAGCTCTTCACCTGTACGAATTGTACGTAACGAGTCAGGGGAGTCGACTAACTTTAGCGGCATTTACCCGTGCGGCGAAGGTGCAGGTTACGCAGGCGGCATTATGTCGGCTGCGGTAGACGGAATGAAGTCGGCAGAACAAATAATCACTATAGTTAAAACTGCACATAAAAACATTTAACCTTTTGAAAAAATTGTCAAAATAAATGAAATTGTAAAAAATTGTTTATTTTTTAACAAAATACTTGCAAAATTTATTTAAATAGGGTAAAATACCATATAGAAAATTTTTAGGAGGTAATTCCAATGGTTAAAGTTGCTATTAACGGATTCGGCCGTATCGGTCGTCTCGCATTCCGTCAGATGTTTGGTGCTGAAGGCTACGATGTAGTAGCTATCAACGACCTTACAAAGCCCTCAATGCTTGCTAATCTTTTAAAGTATGACACAGCACAGGGTGGTTACTGTGGTTACATCGGTGAAAATCTTCACACTGTAGCTGCTGATGATGAGGCTGGTACCATCACAGTTGACGGCAAAACTCTCAAAATTTATGCTGAAAAAGACGCTAAGGATCTTCCTTGGGGCGAGCTTGGTGTAGACGTAGTTCTCGAATGCACAGGCTTCTACTGCTCAAAAGAAAAGTCACAGGCTCACATCGATGCAGGTGCTAAAAAGGTTGTTATTTCTGCTCCGGCAGGTAACGATCTTCCTACAATCGTTTACAGCGTAAACGAAAACACTCTTACTAAAGAAGACAACATCATTTCTGCTGCTTCTTGCACAACTAACTGCCTCGCTCCTATGGCTAAGGCTCTTAACGATTATGCTGCAATCCAGAGCGGTATCATGAGCACAATCCACGCTTACACAGGCGATCAGATGATTCTTGACGGTCCTCACAGAAAGGGTGACCTTCGCCGTGCACGTGCAGGTGCTGCAAACATCGTTCCTAACTCAACAGGCGCTGCAAAGGCTATCGGTCTTGTAATTCCTGAGCTCAACGGCAAGCTTATCGGTTCTGCACAGCGCGTTCCTGTTCCTACCGGTTCTACAACCATCCTTACAGCAGTTGTTAAGGGTGCTGACGTAACTAAGGAAGGCATCAACGCTGCTATGAAGGCTGCTGCAAGTGATTCATTCGGTTACAACGAAGATCAAATCGTTTCTTCTGACGTAATCGGTATGCGTTACGGCTCACTCTTTGATGCTACTCAGACAATGGTATCAAAGGTTGGCGACGATCTCTATCAGGTACAGGTTGTTTCTTGGTATGACAACGAAAACAGCTACACAAGCCAGATGGTTCGTACAATTAAGTACTTCGCTGAAATCTAATTAAATATTTAGATAATTTAAATGCTCTGCTTGAAATATAGCAGGGCATTTTTGTTTTATATATAATTATATAATAAATATATATTGCATTTTTGAAAAAACGTTGTATAATATATACTGTATGATTGCGTGTATTGCGCTTATTTGAAAGGAAATGTATTATGTACAGTAATTTTTTAAAAAGAGCAATTGATATTGTACTTTCTTTTTTAGGTTTAATCATTTTATCTCCTGTATTTTTGATACTTGCATTATTGATAGTTATCGATGACCCAGGGCATGTATTCTTTTCGCAAAAGAGGGTGGGTAAAAACAAAACTTTTTTTAAGCTACATAAATTCAGAAGTATGAAAATGTCAACCCCACACGATACTCCGACGCACTTACTTGAAAATCCCGAACAGTACATAACAAGAATGGGCAAATTTTTACGCAAATCAAGTTTGGACGAGCTTCCGCAAATTTGGGATATATTTGTTGGCAATATGAGTATTATCGGTCCACGTCCGGCTTTATGGAATCAGGATGATTTGGTAGCCGAGCGTGATAAATACGGTGCTAATGATGTTCGCCCCGGTCTTACGGGTTGGGCACAAATTAATGGTCGTGATGAGCTTGAAATTCCCGTTAAAGCAAAGCTTGATGGCGAATATGTTGAAAAGATAAGCTTTGGTTTTGATTGTAAGTGTTTCTTTGGCACTATTTTTAGTGTTTTAAAACACGACGGTGTTGTTGAAGGCGGTACCGGCGAACTACACAAACAAGAAGAGAAGGTTAGTAAATGAAGATAGCGGTTTTATCAAGTCATACTCCATCACTTTTTTGGTTTCGAATGGATATGATGCTTTCGTTTAAGGACCTTGGTCACGAGGTTGTTGCCATTGGTAATGAGCCCGCTGAAAAATGGGCAGATAAGTTTGAGGAACAAGGTATAAAATATATTGCTGCTGAAATTTCTCGAAACGGAACAAACCCACTTAAAGATTTAAAGACTTTAAAATCCCTTAAAGCCGTTTTAAAACAAGAAAGACCGGATAAACTGTTTACATATCAAGCTAAAACGGTAATTTATGGTGGTATCGCGGCAAACAAATTAGGTATAACCGAGGTGTATCCACTTATTGCCGGTATTGGTAGTGTGTTTTTGTCGAATGACATTAAATCAAAGATTATTCGTTTTATCTTAAAGACGGAATACCGTTATGCTATGAGAAAAAGTCCTAAAATCTTTTTCCAAAACAATGACGACGTAAAAGTATTTACAGATAACAAAATTATTAAAAAGGAAAAAACGGTTATTCTTAACGGCTCGGGTGTTAATCTTGAAAAATTCACACAAAAGCCTTTACCTAATGGCACAGCATTTTTGTGTATAAGCCGTTTGATTAAGGATAAGGGCGTTTATGAGTACTTACAGGCTGCACGTATTGTAAAAGAAAAATACCCACAAGCAAGATTCTTGCTTGTAGGACCATATGATTCCAATCCATCAGCTCTAAAGCCTGAAGAATTACAGCCGTATCTTGATGATGGCATTATTGAATATTTTGGCGAGGCAAGCGATGTGCGTCCTTACCTTGAAATATGTAATGTTTTTGTATTGCCATCATACCGCGAGGGCACACCCAAAACCGTGCTTGAAGCAATGGCGACGGGTAGGGCAATCATTACAACCGATGCTCCAGGCTGCCGTGAGACCGTAACAAATGGTGAAAACGGTTACCTAGTGCCTATAAAAGATGTTGATGCCTTATCTGCAGCTATGATTGATTTAATCGAAAATTCTGACAAAATATCACAAATGGCAGATAAAGGTTTAGATCTTGTAAAACAAAAATTTGATGTAAAAATTGTTAATAATACAATTAATACAACAATGAATTTATAGAAAGAAGATGTTTTTATGTCACTTTATGAGAAAATTGTTAATGGAGAAGAAAAAGTTTCGCTTGTAGGTCTTGGTTATGTTGGTATGCCAATTGCCGTATCTTTTGCCAAAAAGATAAAGGTTGTTGGCTTCGACCTTAATGCTAAAAAAATCGAACTTTATAAGTCAGGCATCGACCCTACGAATGAAGTAGGCGACGAGGTTATTAAAAATACTACCGTTGAGTTTACTGCAGATGAGACAAAACTGCGCGAAGCAAAATTTCATATCGTCGCAGTACCTACTCCTGTAAATGACGACCATACGCCTGATTTAACACCCGTTGAGGGTGCATCAACAATAGTGGGTCGCAATCTTACCAAAGGCTCAATTGTCGTTTATGAGTCTACTGTTTACCCCGGTGTTACAGAGGATATTTGTATTCCGATTCTCGAACGCGAATCAGGCCTTAAGTGCGGTGTCGACTTTAAGGTTGGTTATAGCCCGGAGCGTATTAACCCGGGTGACAAGGTTCATCGTCTTGAAACAATCGTTAAAATTGTAAGCGGTATGGACGAAGAATCACTTGAGGAAATTGCCAACGTTTACGAGCTTGTTGTTGAGGCCGGTGTTCATAGGGCTGAAAGCATCAAGGTTGCCGAGGCCGCAAAGGTAATCGAAAACAGCCAGCGTGATATAAATATTGCTTTTATGAACGAGCTTTCTATTATCTTTAATAAAATGGGTATCGATACACAGTCGGTGCTTAAAGCTGCCGGAACAAAATGGAATTTCTTAAAGTTCTATCCCGGTCTTGTTGGCGGTCACTGTATAGGTGTTGACCCATATTATCTTACATACAAAGCAGAGCAGCTTGGTTATCACAGCCAAATTATTCTTTCCGGTCGTCGCATAAACGACGATATGGGTAAATACGTTGCAGAAAGTGTTGTTAAAAACCTCATAAAGGCAGATTTACCAATTAAAAACGCTAAGGTTGCAATTTTGGGCTTTACATTTAAAGAAAATTGTCCAGATACACGTAATACGAAGATTATTGATATTTATAAAGAGCTTAAAGAGTATGGCATTACTGCTACCGTCGCTGACCCGGCAGCTGACGCCGATGAAGCTGAACATCTTTACGGTATGAAGTTTGTAGATATATCTACCATTAAAGATTGTGATGCAGTTATACTTGCTGTTGCACACGAGCAGTTCAAGTCACTTACACAAGCTGATTTTGACAAAATGTTCAAATCAGTTGAGAATAACAAAAAAGTTCTCGTAGATATTAAGGGATTGCTTGACCGTAAAGAATACGAGGCCGCAGGCTATAATTATTGGAGGTTGTAATCGTGGGTTTCAAACATTTAAAATTTCCTAAAAATACATTGTTTTTGGTTACAGGTGCTGCCGGCTTTATTGGTAGCAACTTGTGCGAGGCAATACTTAATATGGGTTATAAGGTTCGTGCTTTGGACGACCTTTCAACCGGTAAGCAAGAAAATATCGACATTTTCCTTGATAATCCTAACTATGAGTTTATCAAGGGTGATATAAAAGATTTGGATACTTGTATGAAAGCGTGTGAGGGCGTTGACTTTGTGCTTAATCAAGCAGCTTGGGGCAGTGTGCCACGTAGTCTTGAAATGCCTATTTTCTACTGCCGCAACAATATTGAAGGTACCCTTAATATGCTAGAGGCGGCTCGTCAATGTGGAGTTAAAAAGTTTGTTTATGCTTCAAGCTCCAGCGTTTACGGTGATGAACCAAATCTACCAAAAACTGAGGGTAGAGAGGGTAATTTGCTGTCACCATATGCACTCACAAAACAGTGTGATGAAGAATGGGCAAAGCTTTATACAATGCATTATGGGCTTGATACATATGGTATGCGTTACTTTAACGTTTTTGGTCGTCGCCAAAATCCTGACGGTGCATATGCGGCTGTTATTCCAAAATTCTTAAAAATGCTCCTTCACGGTGAAACACCAACCATTAACGGTGACGGTAAGCAGAGTCGTGACTTTACATACATTGATAACGTTATCGAGGCTAACTTAAAGGCTTGTCTTGCACCACACGAGGCGGCAGGCGAGGCATATAACATTGCATACGGTGGTCGTGAGTATCTTATAGATATTTATTACGGTCTTACAAAAGCACTTGGTGTTGATATAGAGCCAAACTTTGGCCCCGACCGTAAGGGCGATATTAAACATTCTAACGCCGACATAAGCAAAGCAAAACGTCTTCTTGGCTACGACCCAGACTATAGCTTTGCCGATGGTATTAAACTTGCTATAGAGTGGTATAAGGAGAATTTGTAATGATAGATTACAGGAATATCATTAAAAATAGAGAAGTTAGATTAAAACTTATTAAATGTTTAAGATTCATACCAACAAAGCTATATTTAAAAATGGTATATCGAATTAAAACAGGCAAAAAGCTTAACTTAAAAAATCCTACCGGATTTAATGAAAAGTTAAATTGGTTAAAGGTCAATGACATTCATTTTGAATATTCAAAGTATGTTGATAAAGTTTTGGTGCGAGATTTTATTAAAGAAAAAATTGGTGAAGATTATTTGATTCCGTTGTTGGGCGTATGGGACAAATTTGATGATATTGATTTTGATAATTTACCTGAAAAATTTGTTTTGAAATGCAATCATGATTCAGGTAGCGTTAAAATTATAACCGATAAAAAATCAATGAACATAAAGAAACTTAGAAAGTTTTTTAATGGACGATTAAATATTAACTCCTATTGGTTGGGCAGAGAATTTCCTTATAAAGAAGTGAAAAGAAAAATTATTGCACAAGAATTTTTATCTCAAGAAGAGCACGGAGATTTAACTGACTATAAGTTTTTCTGCTTTAACGGAGAGCCTTATATGGTGGAAGTTCTCAATGACAAGAGTACGGATATGAAATCTGATTTGTTTGATATGAATTTTGAGCGCATAGATGCACGTGATATTTATAAGCATACAGATGGTGCAGTTTCACGCCCTGTCCATTTTGAGCAGATGAAGGAAATAGCAAAAACTCTTTCAGAAGGATTTAAATTTGTAAGAATTGATTTATTTGAAACTAATAATAAGGTTTATTATGCCGAACATACATTTTTCAACAATGGTGGTTTTTGGCTTTTCGAACCTGATGAATGGGAGCAAAAGTTAGGCGAATTAATCAATTTAGATGTATAAAAGTTAGGTGGTTGTGATTTTGAACGAAAATTTGCTGCATGGAGATAAAATTTCAATTTTAATGGGTATATATAATTGCGCTGACACTTTATCTGAAGCAATAGATTCCATAATTAACCAAACTTATACTAATTGGCAACTAATTTTGTGCGATGATTGTTCTACAGACAATACATATAACGTGGCAAAATCATATCAAGAAAAGTATCCTGAAAAAATTGTTCTCGTGCGAAATGAGGTAAATAGTCGTTTAGCATTTTCACTTAATCATTGCTTAAAATATGCCGATGGTGAGTTTATTGCTCGTATGGATGGCGATGACATATCTGTATCTAATAGGTTTGAAGTTCAATTGAAGTTTTTAAACGATCATCCAGAATATGATTTGGTTGGTTGCGCAATGCAACGATTTAGCGGTGACGGTAAATTAGCAGATATTTTTTATTCGGTAGATAATCCGGATTATTATACGTTAAAAAATAAAATACCTTATCATCATGCTACCATTATGGCACGACGCAAGGTATATGATGAATTAAATGGCTATACAGTTTGTGAACGCACAAAACGCGGTCAGGATTACGACCTATGGTTCCGCTTTTACAAGGCTGGTTTTAAAGGGACAAATTTACGTGAACCACTCTATATGGTCCGCGAAGATGCTGCTGCAATACGTAGAAGAACGTTTAAGACCAGATTTAACGCGCTTAAAACAACATGGTACGGCTTTAATTTGTTGGGTTACCCAAAACATTGGCTCATACGACCTACAATAGAAACTTTTATTAAATCAATTACGCCACATAAAGTTACCGAACTGTATAGAAGGTGGCAATGTAAACACAAATAATTTTAGGAGATAAAATGACTACTTATTTTATTGTGATTTTTTTAATTATAATTTTTGCATATTTTGCTCAAAAAAACATTATAAAAAAAGCAGCAAGCATTGCTAATGAATTTGTAATAATTAAACCAACGATGACAAAAATGTTTTTTATTTTTATTGTTGGTGTGTTGGTATTTGTTGCAGGTTTTAGATATTATGTAGGCACTGACTACGGCGCGTATTATGGACAATATCTTCGTTTTGCAAATTCTTTTTGGGAAAGTTTGAAAAACTTTGACGAACCAGGATATGGTTTAATTGCTTTAATATCATTAAAGCTTAATTTAGGTGGCGAGGGTGCGATTTTTATTGCTGCAGCGCTTACAAATATTATTTTCTTAATTACCATATATAAAAACACAGATATGTTGTTTCCCGCAACGTTGTTTTACATATTCCTTGGTTGTTGGCATGGTGGTTTTAATGGTGTGCGTCAATATTTGGCTTCTGCTATAATTTTTTCAGGATTACGTTTTATAAAGGAACGAAAGTTTTGGAAATACGCTCTTGTTGTTTTTATAGCATTTTTGTTTCATGGCTCAGCAATTATGATGATTTTCCCATATTTTGTGGTTTATAACAAAATAAGTTTTAAAAATATTGCTTTTCTTATAGGATTAAGTTTAATAATTTTGTTTTCTTTTTCAGAGGTGCTTGAGTTTACCGGCTTCTTGTTACAAGAGGACCTTTCTGACGAGGGTGAGTATTTAACTAATTCAGTAAATACTTTCCGCATTCTCGTAGCAATTGCACCTGCTTTGTTTTTCTTGTTTTTATATCAAAAACGTACTATTACCAAAGAACAACAGTTTTGGTTTAATATGTTAATACTTAATGGTATTGTTATGTTTGCAACGTCTAACAGCACATATCTTGCTCGTGTGGGTATCTATACAGTGCCTTTTTCCACAATTGGTATTCCAGAGCTTATCAAAGGAAGTAACATAAAGCAAAAAAAAGCAGTTACAATAATTATATTAGTTGCATTTGCTGCGTTTTGGTTATATGAGCTTTCTAATAGCGATGGTTTGAATAATTTTAGGTTTATTTTCAATAATGTCTAGAAGGAGTTTGTTATGGAAAAAATTAAATCTTATTTAAAGAAAAATTTATTTTTTGTCTTATTGATGAATTATCGCAGAATTTTTATACAAAAAAGAAACTTAAAAAAATATGATGATGAAACTGCTGTTCGAAAGATATATAAAGAGAGATTAGGCAGAGAACTCGATCTAGATAATCCACAACGATTCACTGAAAAATTACAGTGGTTAAAGCTAAATTATCGTAAACCTATTATGAGTAAAATTGTCGATAAAATATCTATACGTGACTATCTGACCGAAAAGGGTTATGGCGATTATCTTATGCCAATAGTTGGTACATACAATTCAGTTGATGAAATTGATTTTAAAAACTTACCTGAAAAATGTATATTTAAGGCTTCGTGCGGTAGCAGTATGCACCTTGTTAAAAACGGAAAAATTAAGTATCTTTGGCTTTGGAAAGCTATAATGAAAAGTTGGCTCAAGATGAATATTTATGTCGAGGGTCGTGAGTGGCCATATAAAGATGCGAAACGTGGCATCATTTGTGAACATTTTATTGAGGCAAGAACAGACAATAAGTTAAAAGATTATAAGTTCTTTTGTTTTAACGGGCAACCGGAATTTATTCAGGTGGATGTTGATTTATTAAAAGATCATAGAATTAATTTTTATGATAAAAATTGGGTTTTACAATCAATAAGATGTCAATTTCCCAATTCTGATACCGATGTAAAAAAACCACATAATTTTGATCTTATGGTCAAGTTTGCAAAAGATTTGTCAAAGGATTTCCCTCATGTTCGTGTTGATTTTTATGAATATGATGATGAGTTAAAAATAGGTGAATTAACATTTTTTGATGGTAGTGGTTTTTATAATTTCCATCCGGATGAATATGATTTTATTTTTGGCGAAAAGATATTTTTGAAATAATTGTTTAAAGGTAGAGTTATGAATTTTCTTGTTTCTGTTATTATTCCTGTTTACAACGTAGAAAAGCATTTAAATAAATGTCTTGATTCTATTGTTAATCAAACATATAAAAATTTAGAAATTATTATAATTAACGATGGGTCAAAAGATGCCAGTGCTGAAATTTGCCGCGAGTATGCCGAAAAGGATAATAGAATAGTTTTCGTCAGTCGTGAAAATCGCGGTGTTTCGGCAACTCGCAATGAGGGAATTGAACTTGCGCACGGTGATTATTTCAGTTTTATTGACGCTGACGATTATCTTGAACTTGATGCATATGAGTATCTTATCAGTATAATTAATGAAAAAAATGTAGAAGCAATTAATTTTGAGCATTATATTACATATCCTACACATGAGATCGAACATATATCTCCTGATAGAGCATATGGATATGCGGATAAATATGAGGCACAGAGAAAACTACTTTATTATTATCCTTTTGCTTGTAATAAATTATTTACTAAAAAAATGATTAAAGATATAAAATTTAATCATCAAATAGCAAGGGGAGAGGATAGTCTTTTTGCTAGAATGGCATTTCAAAATACTGACAGTGTTTGGTTTGATAGACGACCGCTTTATCATTATGTGCAGTCAGATGAAAGCGCGGTACGCGGCAGTTTTAGAACAGCACAATTAACTGCTACAAAATTATTTGATATATACACCGTATGGTATTCTAAAGATTTTCCGCTTCTATTACCATACTGTATGTTTTGTTTAGAAACACTTATGATTATGCTTTATTATGATATGTGGGCAGACAGTATAGATTATCGCGAAAAACAAAAAGAAATTTTCGAATTGTTTAAAAAAAATTATAAAACAGTAAAATTGTGTGATTTATCACTAAAAGAAAAATTGAAGCTTTTACTTTTTAGAATTTCTCCCACGATGTTTTGTATATTACATAAATTTAAAATAGGTTAGTTTAAGGAGGTTTTGGTATGAAAAAAAGAGTTGGTATTGTAACGCTTACAGGCGGTGAAAACTATGGTAATGTTTTGCAAAACTATGCTGTTCAGGAAACGATAAACGAACTTGGATTAAGTGCCGAAACCGTTAAAAATTTGACCCGTTTTGGTCGTTTTTTACCTGAGAACGAAAAGGTAAATAAGTTTACACCAAAATACATAAAGACATATATTTTAAATCAACTTAATTATCGATATAATATAAAAAATTCCGATAAAGGAATTTTAAAAACATTTTTATTGTGTAAAAAGAATAATAAACAACTATCTGCTGCAAAAAAAATGCGCAAAACAGCTTTTGCAAACTTTTGTGATAATTATATCAATTGGAGCAAGGAAACACTTGATATAAATAAATCATTCGCGAACTTTAAAATAGGTGAAAAATATGATTTTTTTGTTGCCGGTAGTGACCAGGTTTGGAACCCCACCTATCCATCAACATCATCAATTAATTTTTTACAGTTTGCACCACCGCATAAAAGAGTTTGCTTTTCGCCAAGTTTTGGTATAAGTGAAATACCAGAAGTTTTAAAGCAGGACTACTCAAAATGGCTTAGTGAAATTCCGCATTTGTCAGTACGCGAAGAGCAGGGTAGGTGTATTATTAATGATCTTACCGGTCGAGATGCTACAGTTCTTTGCGATCCAACAATGTGTTTAACCAAAGAAAAATGGTTGTCTCTTGCAAGCAAACCCAATTTTGATACGTCAAAGCCGTATGTTCTTACATATTTTTTAGGTGACAGAACTAAAAAATATGATAGATATATTGAAAAAATTGCGAAAGAAAATAATTTAGTGATAATAAATCTTTTTGATGTTCTTGATTTAGAGCATTATGCAACATCTCCACAAGAATTAATCTATTTGATTAACAATGCAAAGTTGGTTTGTACTGACTCTTTTCATGGAACGGTATTCTCAATAATTATGAATACAGATTTTGTCACTTTTTCTCGCAACGAAAGTGGTAAATCAATGCATTCCAGAATTGACACATTGTTATCAACCTTTGGTTTGCAAGAAAGAAACTATAATACTTTATCTTCTGAAAATTTGTTTAAAACCGATTTTTCAGATACTGATGATATTTTGAACAAAAAACGTGAAGAAGTATTTGAGTTTCTTAAAAAAGCTTTTACAATAAAAGTTGCTAATTTTTCTGAACAACCAAAGAAAATAACCGTTTTAGATAATAAAGAAAATTGCTGTGGCTGTGGCGCATGTGTTGCGGTTTGTCCTGTTAATTGCATTACTATGCAAAAAGATGACGAAGGATTTGATTATCCACATATTGACCAAAGTTTATGTGTTAATTGCCAAAAATGCGAGAAGACATGTCCGGCTATTAACGAGAACACACCCAAAAACACTGTTGGTGATAATTGCTATATAGCTTATAGCCTTGATCCTATAGTACGTAAAAAGAGTTCATCGGGCGGCGTGTTTTATCATCTTGCAAGTAGTGTTATTGCGCAGGGTGGTGTAGTTTTTGGTGCCGCTATGATTAACAAAACCGTAAAACATACTTTTGCTAAAACACAAGATGAACTCAGTATGTTTATGGGTTCAAAATATGTTCAAAGCGACATAGGCATTTGCTATCTAAATGCAAAAGAATTTCTTGATAATGGTATATTAGTTTATTTTTCTGGTACTCCTTGTCAAATAAAAGGTTTGTATGCCTTCTTAGGCAAAAAAGAATATTCTAACCTTATAACGCAAGATTTGATTTGTCATGGTGTACCATCTCCAATGGTTTGGAATAAATATTCTGGTTTTATATCAAATTGCGAAAATTCTGATATTTCTTTTAGAGATAAACATAGTGGATGGCATTATTTTTCTATGCGTATTCGTGATAAAAAGGGTGTATATCGCAAAACATTAGATGATGATTTTTATCTTAAATTGTTTTTAGATAATACAATTCTACGCCCTTCATGTTATGATTGTACCGCTAAAAAACAGGGTGGTTCAGCAGATATTACACTTGCTGATTGTTGGAAACCACAAAGTGTTTGTTCTAATATTAAGGATGACGATAAAGGCTTATCATTAGTGCTGATAAATTCGGATAATGGTCATGCTTTATGGAATGATGTTTCATTACAAAATCAGTTGTATATAAAGCAAGTTGACAGTGTGAATGCTTTGGCTAGTCAGTCGGCAATTTCAAAATCTGCTCCTTGCAATCCAAAACGTGCAATGTTTTTTAGCGCTTTCAACAAAGTTGATATGCAATATCTTTATAAAAATTGGTATCGAAAATCACCAATAAGAGCCTTGAAACAAAAAATTGTATATTATAAGACAAAGATTAAATTATTTATCTTAAAGTAAGTGGGTGAAAAGTTGAAATCTAGAATTTTATATACCGGTAAAAATATTTTTTGGGGATATATAAGTACGTTTTTAACAACAATTTTATCCTTTATATGTCGTACTGCTTTTATTAAGACTATAGGTGTTGATTTTTTAGGTATTAATGGTCTTTATGCTAGTGTCTTGGGTGTATTATCGCTTACTGAACTCGGTATTGGCACCGCTATGAATTACAGCTTGTATAAACCCGTTGCTGAAAATGATACCGAAAAAATTAAGTCTTTAATGACGGTTTTTAAATCGGCATATAGAATTGTTGCGATTGTTGTTACGGTTCTTGGTTTAATGATCTTACCTTTTTTAGATGTTTTGGTTACTGGTGCGGATGGTATAAAAAATGTAAAATTTTATTATTTATTTTTTCTTTTTAACACGGTTTCAACATATTTTGTAAGTTATAAATACAGTCTTGTTAATGCCGATCAAAAAAATTATGTTATTACAAATATTACAGCAGTATTTAATATTGCAATGCACGCTTTTCAAATAGCGGTTTTGTTTATCTTTGAAAGCTATGTTGCATATTTAATTATACAAGCGATAATGCAGTTAATTCAAAAAATATATACTGCAATATATATTGATAAGCACTATCCATATCTAAAAGAAAAAAATGTTACTCCGCTTGAGAAAAATGAAAAAAAGAAAATTATTACTAATGTCAAGGCATTGATTTTGCATAAAATCGGTGATATTAGCGTTAATCAGACGGATAATATTATTATTTCTGCTTTCATTAATGTTACAACGGTTGGTTTAGTTTCTAACTATACGTTAATTACTAACACTGTTAATACCTTTGTTAATGTTGCATTTGGTGGTACAATCGGTAGCTTAGGCAATTTATTTGCGTCAAGCGACAAGAAAAAACAGCACGAAGTTTTTCGCGCGATGGATTTTGTTGATTTTTGGATCTATAGTTTTTCTTCGATAGCTCTTTTTTCGCTTATTCAACCTTTTATTTCATTAATGTGGGGCAATTTAACATTACCAATTTCGGTAGTTGCTTTATTTGTGTTAAATAACTATATGGTAGGACAAAGAGTATCTGTTAATAACATTAAAATTGCAGGCGGAATTTTTAATCAAGATAAATATCTGGCAATTATACAAAGTATTGTTAATTTGGTTGTTTCGGTAGCTCTAGCGTTCAAATTTGGTATTATCGGTGTTTATATTGGCACTATTGTTTCGGGTGTCATTCCGTCGCTTGTAAGGCCTTGGATAGTATATAAAAACCTTTTTGATGACAGTGTATTTAAGTACTATAAAGATTATTTTTTGCGTTTGATTTTGACTATAATTATGTGCGCAGGCGCATATTTTGGTGTTAATTATATAATGCAAGAACTCACGTGGGGAAGATTTTTTATTTCTGTTTTGACAGTGGGAATTGTGCCAAATTTAATTTTGTTTGTTTTGTTCTTTAGAGCGAGTGAGTTTAAATATTTATTGTCAATTTTAAAAATGTTATTTAAAAAAGTTGTTAGGAGATGAATTTTTGTGGAAAAAGGGTTAGTAAGCATTATTACTCCTTGTTATAATGGAGAAAAAACAATTGCAAGATTATTCGATTCAATTTTAAACCAAACATATAAAAAAATTGAATACATATTTGTTAATGACGGTTCTACCGATCGAACTGAAGAAATTGTTGAAAATTATAAAGATCAATTTGCTACCAAAGGAATTATGTTTAAATATTTTTATCAGAATAATAAAGGGCTTGGTGGTGCAATTGATACGGGACTTAAACATTTTACCGGCGAATTTTTATGTTGGCCTGATGCTGATGATTACTTAGAATCTAATTCCATTGAGGAAAGGGTAAATGTTTTAAAAGCAAATCCAGAATACGCAATTGTTACAAGCGATGCTTTTGTGCGCGACTATAATGATTTATATGCATATAAATCATTTATTTCTAATGGTAAAAAACATTTATCTGAAAAAAAACAATTTAAAAACTTACTTGATGAAGACGGAATATTTTGCACTGGATGCCATATGGTTCGTTCTAACGCATTTTTAGAAGTGAATCCTAAAAGAAGTATATATCCTGCGCGAAGGGGACAAAATTGGCAAATGCTTTTACCAATTTATTATAAGTTTGATGCTTATTTTCTTAATAAACCTTTATACAATTATATTGATTATCCAAGTAGTATGTCAAAAAATCAAGATTGCCTAGATTCATATTTGTTAAGATTTAACGAGCATAGAGAAATTTTGCTTAACACATTAGATATGATTGAAAAGGTTCAAAAGGTTGATTTATCAAATTATGAAATCTTTATTGAAAAAAAATATGCTTTTCTTAAAATGCATGTTTCTTTAAAATACTTTGATTATAAAAATTTCGATAAAGAGTTCAAAATCAAAAAGATATATGGTATAGAAAAGCGTGATATAATTGCGCTTTTAAGGCGTTATATTAAACCACTGAATCATTTATATTTAAGGTTAAAATAAATATGAGGTGAAACTATTTTGAAAGATTATAAATATAATTATGTGTTTTATAGTGTTGATAGTGATTTTTTAAAACCTATTTTTTCATCTCTTTCGAAATATCCATTTGTAAAGGTTTTTGATAGAGCTTTTAATGCTAATTTTTTTATTCAAAAGTTCTTTTTTTTGCATTGGTCCGCAAAACTTAACAAAATTGTTAAACTACCATTTAAAAATATATGGTATAAAAAAATGTGTTGTCATAATTTTGAAAACAATAAACCAATTTGCTATGTTTTTGTGGGGGGTAAATACGTTTCGGAAGATAAAGCATTTTTAAAGTATATAAAAAATTTAAATCCGAATAACAAGTGTATTATGTTGTGTTTAGACCTTTTGCAAAAAACAGATATAAACACTGAAAAATTAAAAGAAAACATCGATAAAATTATTACATATGATTTGGGTGAAGCACATAAATACACTATAGACTACTTAAATATGGATTACTATACTCCGATTATTGATGTTACAACACCAAATGATTTTGAAAATGATGTTTACTTTTTAGGATATGTAAAAGATAGGCTAGATGATATTCATAATACTTATAAATATTTTGTAAAAAATGATGTGAAATGTAAATTTATTATTTGTGGTACAAAACCCGAAGAACGCATTTCTGGCGATGGACTTATTTATCAAAAACCTATTTCATATATAGAAAATTTGCAAAATGTTCGCAAATCTAAATGCATATTGGAGATAATACAAGGACAAAGTGTTGCACCTACATTACGTCTTAGAGAGGCAAAAACATACAAACGCAGATTAATAACCAATAATACAAATCCCGAATATATAAAATCATTAACTAAAGATAATCTTTGTGTTTACAGTGACGTAAAGGATATTGATATTGATTTCATAAAATCTGATATCAATTATAAAAATTTTACAGATGAATATTCGTCACCTATAAAACTTATTAATTATTTGGAAGAAACATTATAATATGAATTATATTTTTTCTGTTGTTTACAAGCAAAACATATTTACAATGACATTATTTCTTATGATTTGTATACTTATATGGACGTGTTTTTCGTTAATGTGTAAATATAGGGTTAAAATATTTTGTATAATTAATATACTTTTTTTCGGTATATCACTTATTGTTGTGTTACACGAAACTGTTTTTTTGCGTTCCAATAATAACCTTGAAATTGAATTAAGACCGTTTTATACTTTTGTTTTAGCGCAAAGTCAAGTTGAGTATTATCGCACCTTTTTTATGAATGCATTGTTATTTGTACCGTTAGGCCTTAGTATGCCGTATGTGTTAAGCAAAAAGCCACGAAAGTGGACTGTGTTTGTAACTATTGCATTTGCGGCGGTGTTTTCGGCGGGAATAGAGTTTTTACAGTACTATTATCACCTTGGGCGTTGTGAGACCGATGACGTTATTGCCAATACTTTAGGTGCGGCTGTTGGTACGCTGTCGTATTGTCTATATATGCGAATACTTAAAAATCAAGAAAAGGGGAGTTTGATGCAAAAAATTGACAATAATCAAAAACTCCTACTTGATTTATGTGCTAAATCTTTGTTTGGTAAAGAGGTTACTATTCCAGATGGATTTGATTGCAACGAGCTTGTCGAAGAATCAAAAAGGCAAACGGTATTTCCTGTTGCTTATTCTTTTGTAATAGATAAATGCGATGATGTTGACAGCAAAACATTTTCTCAAATTATTGCTAAAAATATACGTGTGGAATTTGCGCATAACGAGGTGCATCGTATTTTAAGCGATAATAATATACCTTACGTTATTTTAAAGGGTGTTGCATCGGCATCATACTATAAAGAACCTATGCTTCGTATGATGGGCGATGTTGACGTTTTGGTACGGCCTGATGATATTGCCAAAGCGGATAAACATTTAAAATCAATCGGCTTTGTTACCGCAGATGATATTCATGGCGACGATATGCACATTGGTTACAAGCGTAAAGATGGTATTGCCTGTGAGCTGCATCGCAGAATAGGTTGGACACCAAATAATAGTGTTGGCGATACTGTAAATAAATATCTTGATAATATTTTTGAAAAATCGTTTGAGTATAAAATGTCAAATGGCAGTTGTATTGTGCCATGCAAATTCCATCATGGTCTTATTTTGCTATTGCACACAGCAACCCATTTAACTCATGAGGGTGTAGGTCTTCGTCATTTGTGCGATTGGTCTGTTTTTGTAAACGATTTTTCAAATGATGAATTTGTAGCACTTTTTGAACAACCACTCAAAGAAATGGGGCTGTGGCGCTTTGCACAGTTGCTTACACTTTGTTGCGTAAGTCATCTTGGTTGCGACCAAAAAGAATGGGCGGGGCAAGATGACAATAACCTAATTGACAGTATTGTTTTCGACATACTAAACGGTGGTAATTTCGGCACTAAAGATACTGACAGATACAATCAAATAAAATATATAACTGATCGTAAAGAAGGCACTACGGCAAAGAAAAACCCGATTTTGCAGTTATTTGCCTCAATAAATGAAAAAACAAAAAAAGAATTTAAATTCTCTAACAAATCTAAATTCTTTTTACCGCTGGGGTGGATTTGTATCGTGTGCAAATATCTTTATTTAGTGGTTATGGGTAAAAGAAGGCTTGATACCGTATCTACCATTAACGGTGCTAAACAACGCAAAGAAATATATAACGAATTTAAACTATTTGAAAACGATTTATAAAACGCAAAAACTCTACTTACTTTAAAGTAAGTAGAGTTTTTTGTTGTATTTTAATTGAATCTTCCGTCATATACCGGCATATTCTTAAGATATTTGCCATCGACCGCGGGGACATAGTAAGCACCATATTCCTTTTCACCATTACCGTGCCAGTTTTCACGTTCCGGTAGTTCTATATAAAATTTATAATAAGGCATATAAATTTTATCTAACCAATGAGCATTGCGGTATACAAGCTCGACCTTTTTTACATATTCCACACCTGGAAAATCAAATGGGACAGAAGATGCAAAATTTCCGTTTGATAATAGTTCGGTGGCTTTTTCCTTTGCTATAATAGGGTAGTCACCGATTTTTTGTGATAAATCCGGTTGATAAATTCTTATCATATATAATTGATTTTCACCATTACTATAAAAGGCAACACGATAGAATGTGTAATTAATAATATCTTGCGTAATATTGCCGCTACCATCAAAAAACTCTATATTATACGATTGTTGATTAGATATGTTATAATCGCCGCCTGTGATATTTATTTGTGGATTTTCAAAGTCAATGATGTCACTATATTCTGCTTGTAGATATTTTGCAACTTCTAACATATCGTCGTAAGTGGAATTATTGTATGTAAAATTATATTCTTCAGGAAGTGATATTGTTGGTTCAAATTTAATGGTAGCAGAAAGATCAGGATCTACACGAATTTGAAAATCATTGGTTATTACAAACAAACTTTTTGTATATGCGTGTGGATCGGTCGTTATTTCAATTTCATCTCTTTTTAGTCCAAAACGTTCTGCAACATCTATAATAAGAAAATTCATCTTTTCTATATCGGCGTCTATATCAAAATACTCTTTCGCATCAAGAGTGTTTTGATATACGGGTAATGTTTTTATATCACATTCTTCGTTCCACGGGTTTGCATTTACAAGCTCGGAAATATCGTGCAACATATAACCCTCAAAACCCCCATCGCCAAATATCATAGTTGCATCGAGAATAGGAAGATTTGGATTAAGAGTATTATCGGGTGTTGATTGTTCTGCTGAACTATTGGTAGTATTGTTTGGCGTGGGTGGAGTTGAGTTATCTGCAGATGGAAAATTATTACGTATTATAGTAATTGCTGTTAGTGAAATTGCCAATGCCAGACACGCAGCAACGCAAACACGCGCAATGCGCATAACTTTGTATTTTTTATTAATATTGCGTTTTGTATCTGCTTGTTCGATTATATCGTCGTTAATTAGATTGATAGCATCGCTTAAATTTTCTTTTTTCATACAAAAAATCCCTCACTTTCTAAATGCTCTTTAAGTGATAATCTTGTTCGGTAAAGCGTGCTTTTTACCTTTGATTCGCTTATGGCAAAATAGGCGGAAATGCCTTTAATGGAGTCGCAAAAATAGTATCGGCACACAAAAATGTTTCGGGATAGCTCCGGCAGGGAATAAAGAAAATCATTTATGAGTTTGGCGAGTAGCTTTAACTCAACTTCTTGCTGGGTGTTATTGCCGTCAGCAATACATTCTTCAAGCTCGTAAAGTGATAATTCATATTGTGTACTACCGCGTTTTTTGCGTGTGCGGGTTCTAATAATATCTATAGAAATTTGTCTTGTTATTTTAGCAAGAAAAGTTTTTAAAACATTGGGCTTGTTAGGCGGCATATTGTGCCACGCCTTTAGATATGTATCATTCACACTTTCGCGGCTATCTTCGGTATCGTTTAAAATATTGTAAGCAATTTTTATAAGATACTTTTCATATTTTTGTGCGGTTTCCTGTATGGCGGTTTCATCGCGTTTCCAATACAGTTCTATAATTTTTTCGTCAACCATTAAATTCTCCTCCTTTGCGATAAACTTTAGGCGCCTTCATCTAATATAACGATAAAAATAACATTTGGTTTCAAATATTATACCATAAATAAAACAAAAAGACTATGTCTTGCATAGCCTTTTTGTTTTTGCTTTAATTCTGTATTTTATTAACAGCGTTTTCTAAATCTTCATAATGTAATGCTTTTACAAAGATTTCTTGTATAACACCAAATTCATCTAAAATTATGGTATACGGATATGTGCCGCTACCGCCAAGATTCAGATAATATTCGCCGTTAAACGTATCGCTTTTGTCAGGTATATCATTTGCAAAAATAATATTACTATCGCTATATTTATTTTTAACAAATTCAGGTGATGTTTCACAACTTAAACTAGAATGCACGGCAACAACCGTCACGTCATCTTTATAGTTAGTTGCAATTTGGTCGAAATACGGAAGTTCAGCAATGCAAGGTGTACACCACGTGCCCCAAAAATTCACAATAGTTATTTTGCCGGTTTTAGTAGGATTGATGGTTTTATCACTTATACCTTCTGAAGTAACTATTGGTAATTCCGCGCTATAACAGCGATCTCCAATTGCGGTACCGTAGGTAGCCTTGTTACTGCTTTCATTCCAATAAAATGCTATAGAGCCAACAAGCACTGCAAGCATTAGAACCGCAGATATGATTCGTGTAACAGTACGAGCTTTTTTGTGTGATTTAATGTCGTCGGATGGTATTTTGTTCTTGGTTGTTTTAATACCTTTCCATGATATTGCGTTTGTAGGACAAACATCAATGCATTCGCCACAACTTATACATTCCATGTCGCCAACATGCGATATATCCATCTGGCACTTCTTTTTACACAAATCGCAGTTGATACATTTGCTATTATCAAGTTTAACACCAAAGATAGATATTTTATTAAACAAACCATATAATGCCCCAAGCGGACAAATAAATCTGCAGAACATTCTGAAGATAAATATGCAAGCAACCATTATGCTTACAAGAAGTAAGAACTTCCATGTAAATATTGGACCCAGCATTGAAAAATAGCTGTTATTTACTTCGTTTGACAAAAGGCTAAGTCCGCCTTCAAGCGTGCCTGCAGGGCATATATATTTACAAAAAGCGGGGAGTGGGGTGTCGCGGAAAGCGTATGATATAGGAATTATAAGAACAAAGACAACCAGTATAACATACTTAAGATATGATAAAATCTTTGTAAATCGATTCTTTTTTAACTTTGGCGTCTTAATTTTATGTAGCAACTCTTGTATTAGACCAAACGGACAAAGCCAGCCACAGATAAATCGACCAAACAAAATACAGTAAAGCAGTAATATACCGCCAACGTAAAAGAGGGTGCTTTTATCTGCACTGAACGAACCTTGTAACGAACCGAGCGGACAAGCACCTATAGCACCGGGACAGGAATAGCAATTAAGACCGGGAACACAAGTAACCTTACTATTGCCTTGATATATACTGCCCTGCATAAAACCTTTTAAATTTGCATTAAAAAGCAACGCCATATAAAGCTGAATGATTTTTCGTTTGGTAGGTTTAAGTCTTTTTATTTTTTCAATAATTTTACTCATTTACTTAACCTCCTTAACCAAGACCGATGCATTCGGTGCAAATGTTTACAGCTTTTGTAAGAACGTCGGCATATCCGCCGAAAATTGCACCAAGTACCAAAGTAATAACCGCTATGCCTAATATTATTAACTTAGTGATTTTTGCGTTTTTATTAGTTGTTGTATTGGGTGTAGTATCAATTTTTTTCTGTGCCTTTTTTTGCTCACTAGTGCTTGGTGACACCAATTCCCAGATTATGTCTATAACAATTAAAGCAAGACTTACAAACACGGGTATGTCTATTTGTGAAAACGTTTTTGCAACAATATCACGTGAATAATCATTGCCAGAAAAGTATATTGATAGACAACCATATATAAGGCAAATACCTGTTATAATTATAGAAATGCTTAATAATATCTTGTAGATTTTACGAAGTCGAACAATAGTATCTTTTGTCATTGTTTAAAACCTCACATCGAGAATTATATGTTTAAAGTATAACACGGATCTTAAAAAAAGTAAATGGAATATATATTATATTTTTCCTTGCATTTTGTCGGTAAATAAGTTAAAATAAATTGAATATATATATCTAATATGTACAACTATGCCATAAAGGGAGAGTTTTTAAAATATGAAACATTTCACACTTAAAAAATTCATGAGGAGAATAGTGGCAACAACAATAGCTGCTGTTATATTATTTGGTTCATTGCCGATGAATAATATCTTGGCAGTAACCGATAACAAAGACAATCCTCTTATAAACAAAATAGATAATATTCCGCTGGACTATAGTAAGTATTTTAATAGTTCGGTTGTATTTAAGTTGCCCGATAAGGTAAAAGACAGTGATGAAATATCGGTTATCGTTACTACCGATAATATTGCCGTAATGGACGCTTATGAACAATCAAACAAAACAATGAGTCTTGCTGATTTTGCTTTAACAAGCGAAAGCGCTAAATCGGCAAAGCAAGAGCTTGCTGTTGATAAAGAACGTTTCCTTAAAACACTTGACGAAAATAATATTTCATATAAAACAGGCGAAGAATATACAACCGTTTTAAACGGTTTTGAAATTCTTATCAAGGCCGCTGATTTTGAAAAAACTTGCAAGTCACTTGAGAAGGGTATGAATGTAATCGTTGGTGAAGAATATAACACCTGCGAAACACAGCTTGTAGAAAATGCCGTCGATGTTTTTGATACCGGTATTTTTGATAGTTCTGACAGTGGTTATGATGGTAGCGGTATGGTGGTAGCTGTACTTGACACAGGTATCGACTCAAATCACTCTGCTTTTTCAACCAAAAATTTCACTAGCAAGAAGTTAGGTCTTACATACGATGATGTTGCAGCTGTTATTAAAGATACAGTAGCTGCAGAACAATTAGACGGTCTTACTGTTGACGACGTTTATATAAACGAAAAAATTCCATATAACTTTGACTATGCAGACGTTGATTCTGACGCATATTCAACACATAATAATCACGGTACACACGTATCAGGCGTTATTGTCGGTAATGATGATACCATTCGTGGTGTAGCGCCCAATGCACAGCTTGTATCTATGAAAATATTCTCTGACGTAATGGATACCGCTCGCACAGCATGGATTTTATCTGCGCTTGAAGACTGTATTGTTTTAGGCGTTGACGTTATTAATATGTCAATCGGTACAGCTTGTGGCTTTAGCCGTGAGAGCGACGAAGAAGCAATCGGCGGTATTTACGATAAGTTGCGTGATTCGGGTATATGCATGGTAGTTGCTGCATCTAACAGTTATAGCTCTGCATACGGTTCTGAAAAAAATGGTAACTTAGGTTTGACCTCTAATCCTGATACCGGTACTGTTGGCTCACCATCAACTTATGATGGTGTAATGTCTGTTGCATCAATCGCAGGTGCCGAGACCCCTTATATCGAATATGATGGTAAAATTATATACTTCGTTGAATCAACTAATGGTGCGGCTGAAGAAAATAAATTTTATGATACACTATTAGGCAAAGAAGAATCTAAAGACTATGAATTTGTTCTTATTCCCGGTGTCGGACGTAGTGCTGACTATACAGGTCTTAATGTAAAGGGCAAAATTGCGCTTGTTCGTCGTGGTCAAAACACCTTTGAAGAAAAGGCTATGATAGCACAGGATCAAGGCGCTGCCGGTATTATTATTTATAATAACGTGTCCGGCGATATTAAAATGAACGTTGGCGATGCTACACTTGCAGTATGTTCAATTTCACAAGATGACGGTGAAATGCTGGCTCAAAAGGGAAGCGGAACTTTAAATATTAGCCGCAAGCAAACATCTGGTCCGTTTATTTCGGACTTCTCATCATGGGGTCCTACTCCCGACCTTAAAATAAAGCCCGAAATTACTGCGCACGGTGGTAGTATACTTTCTTCTATTACCGGTGGTAGCTACGATAGACTTTCTGGTACATCAATGGCTTGTCCTAACTATGCGGGTGTTGTTGTTCTTATGCGTCAGTACGTTGTAGAAAACTACCCCGAAATTGCCGATGACGAAAAGGCAGTTAATACTATGGTTAACTGCTTGCTTATGTCAACGGCTGATATAGCGTACGGTAAAAATGGTTTACCATACGCAGTAAGAAAGCAGGGCGCAGGTCTTGCAAATCTTAATAGTGCTATAGAATCACCGGCATACGTTACGGTAAAAGATAAAGACGGCAAAGTTATGGACAAAGCCAAGCTGGAGCTTGGTGACGACCCACAAAAAACCGGTGTATATGAAATGACCT
Source organism: Clostridia bacterium (assembly GCA_017513195.1). Taxonomy (GTDB): domain Bacteria; phylum Bacillota; class Clostridia; order Oscillospirales; family Acutalibacteraceae; genus UBA737. The sequence continues at coordinate 103,558 of JAFXGM010000026.1, forward strand.
TCACCATTAACAATAAAGGTGACAGTGATGTTTCTTATGACCTTGCAGCATTTGTACTTACCGAGGGTGTAAGTGATACAAAAACCGCAGCAGGTGAGACAACCGTTACTGAAGAAGCATATGCTTTAACAGGTTCAAAGGTTAAGCTAGTATCTGTTAAGGGTGGCGACCATAGTGGTGCAAATATTGAGGTTGAAGAAGGCGAGTCAGCAGAGGTTACAATGAGAATCACCCTCAGCGAAGCCGATAAAGCGTATTTAAATAAATCTTTCGAAAACGGTATGTATATAGAAGGATTTGTTGTTCTTAAAGCTGATTCAGGTACCGATGTTAATCTTACTGTTCCATATCTTGCTTTCTATGGTGATTGGACAAAGGCTCCACTTTTTGACCTTACATATTATGATACCAATGCGGACGAGCTTGACGATGGTATTGACGAAGAAGATAAGGTAAAGGCCGATGCTTATGCTACACGCCCTGTTGGTGGCGTTAGTGACGACTATGTAAGCTACCTTGGTTCTTACTATTTCTTGCAGGATCCAAAAGATATGGTTATTTCTGCAAATGAAAATTACGTAGCACTTTCAAATCAGGTAGGCACAATACATTCTCTTAGATTTGTTTGGGCTGGTTTACTTCGTAACGCGGCCAAGATAGATATTACAATTACCGACGATACAACAGGTGAGGTTGTATTTGAACGCACCGAAACCGATGTTAGAAAATCATACAGTGATGGTGGTGCGTCCATCTATCCATCAAACGTTGAAATTGAATTCGATACTACAAAATATAATCTTGAAAACAACAGCGAATATACAGTCAAGCTTGTTGGTTATCTTGATTATGGTGACGGTGGATTAAAAATAAATGAAAACAATGTTTTCGAGTTTCCGCTGGTAGTTGATTTTGAGGCACCCAGTATTACCGATGTCGAATACAGATATCAGTACGATAAAAAGTTAAAGAAAAACCGTTTGTATGCTGATGTTTATATCTATGACAATCATTATGCAATGTGCTCGCAAATAGGTTATGTTACCGAAGAAGCAGATGCCGACGGTAATGTTGGTCCTGCAATGAAGACTCTGGAACAGTATATGACACCTGTTTATTCAGAGCGCAATAGCACTACAAAGGTTACATTCGATCTTACAAACTACATTTATGATATAAAGAATAACGCGACAACGAAAAATACGTTTGTTATTAATGCGTATGACTATGCTCTAAACTATGCAACTTATGAATTAAATCTTCCTGACGATTTCACCGATTTCTATTTCGAAGGTCTTGAAGAAGGTTTAACGCTTAGTCCTAATGAGGTTTATACATTAGAGCCGGTTGTTACACCTAATACCGAGTGGGCAGAGCTTTTAGAGTATTCATCTTCAAAGCCAAGCGTTGTTCGTGTTGTAAATAATAAGCTTGTTGCTGTTAAGAGTGGTACTGCTATTATTAAGGCACAAGATCCGCTCAATAACAAAAGCGTTACCTTTAACGTAACCGTGCTTAGTAAGGGCGACAAGGGCTATCGCAGATACGACAAGCCCGTTACTGACGTATTTGTATTAGATGGTTTTTATACCAACAAAGCTTACTATATACTTGAAAATGAGGATAAAAAGTTGGGTGATACTGGTAGCACCAACTTCTTTGAGGGCAAGTATAAGCTTGAAATGTATCCTTCGGAATCGGTAGCAATACAGTATTCGCTTGATGCTTTTTATCCAAAGGATACATCTGTATCGTTTGAAAGTAGTAACGAATCGATTGTAAAGGTTGACAATACCGGCGTTATAACAGCACAAGCCGAGGGCTTTGCATCAGTTACTGTTAAAGTACTGCTTGAAAATAAGAGTACATATTATTCCGAGACAATTAATATTGAGGTTAAGGATCCTTATGTTACAACCGGTGCAAGTTTAACACATTATTATGGTAACGGTGGACTTGTTGAAATACCAAAAGATTTATCTCTTACACAAATCGGTCAGTTTGCATTTTCTAATTTCGAATATATTATGAAAACCGAAGAAGAACTTGCATTCGACGATGCCGAAACATCAAAGGCGTGGTTTATTGGTGATAACACAATTACTAAGGTTGTAATTCCGGAGGGTGTAGAAAGCATTGCAAATTATGCTTTTGCTAATTTGACTGCCTTGGAAGAGGTGGTATTCCCATCTACACTTGAATCTATTGATTACGGTGCATTCTACGGATGTACTTCGTTGCAAAAGATAACGTTTAGTGGAAAAAATAACCTAAAAATTATTAACCAAAACGCGTTTGAAAATTGTGATTTGCGCGATACTTTAAAGCTTCCTTCGGCATGTGTTATCTCTGACTATGCGTTTGCAGGTAACCAAAAGCTAAAGGGTGTTGAGCTTGGTAAAAATCTTTACTCAATTGGTCAGTATGCTTTTGCAGGCTGTAAGAAACTTAAAGATGTAAAGCTTGATGCGAAAAAGGTTAAATATGGTGCTTATGCCTTTACAGGCTGTGAATCACTAAAAGAATTTTATGTTAATTCCGCAGTGCTTCCGGAAGGCATGTTCTACGAGTGTGAAGATTTAAAAAAGGTTACCATAGGACCGGAAGTTAAAGATATTGGCGTATTTGCATTTAGAGATACAAAGGTTTCTGAATTTGAAATTAAAAAAGGTAACAAAACCTATAAATCACAAAAGAAGAATTATATTATTTCATCAAATGGTAAAAAGCTAATTGCTGTATCGCCACTTATCGAGGGCGAATTCACATACGATGATATTGACGGCAAAAAGGTTAGCGAAATTTCTAAGGGTGCCTTTTCACACAACCAAAAGATAACATCTGTTGTAATGGACAAGGTTACTGTGGTTGGCGAGTACGGTCTTGCTTCTAATGAGGGCCTTGCAAGTGTTACACTTGGCGAGCTTAAGAAGATCGGTGACTATGCATTCTTTGAAACTGCAATTACAACCCTTCCAACCTTAAACAAAAAGGTTGAAATTGGTAAGTATGCATTTTCATTTACAAAGCTTACATCGGTTACAATTCCCGATAAGATGGAAATTGCCGAGGGTGCGTTCAGCGAGTGTACCGAGCTTACAACGGTAGTTATCGGTGATGATGTAGAGATTGGCAAATATGCCTTTGGCATGGATAAAGATCAGGCATTTAAGGTAGAAATGTATATGGAAGGCAGTCAAAAGCTTTTCCGTTATCATTTTTCTTCTCCACTTACATCACTTACTATCGGCAAAAATGCTAAGATAGGTGAAAACGCATTTTCAAACGCTGCAAGTCTTGAAACGGTTGTTTTGGGCGAGGGTGCCGAACTTGAAAAAATGGCATTCTACAATACTTCAAGCCTTAAAAACATTGATTTGTCTAAAGCAAAGAAAATTGGCGATTACGCCGTTTCGGGCGACGTATATTACGCTTGCCTTGATGAAAATATGTCTGTTGCGGCCATAAATTCCAAAGGATATTACAGATATACATATCACGGTCCACAAATTACAAGTGTTGATATTTCATCCGCTAAAGAACTTGGTGAATATGCATTCTCTTATTGTCGTCTGCTTGTAGACGTTAAGTTGAGTGATAATATTAAGGAAATAAAACCATATACTTTTGCTGGTTGTGATTCACTTAAAACAATTAATCTTGGTAAGATAAAGACCATAGGTGAGTATGCATTTATGGAATGCGGTTTGGAAGGCATTGATGCTTCCACCGCCGAAAAGATTGATAAGTATGCGTTTGTTTCTAACAGGTTGCTTTCAAGTGTTAAGCTTTGTGAAAAGACCGAGGAAATAGGTGAGGGTGCATTCTCTTACTGCGATCCATTAAGCACAGTAGAAAATATTAATTGTGTAGAAAATATTGGTGATTATGCATTTGCATACACAGCAATTACATCTGCTGACCTTACTAGTGCCGTTACAATCGGTAGAAATGTATTTATTAAAGAGGATTACACGCCATTTACTGTAAAACTTGGTGATGATCTTGAAAAGGTTGCAGATAATCCGTTTGCAATGTGTATTGTTAAACCTTTTAGTAAGGTTGAAAAGCAAAAAGAAGATGGCAAAGAAACAGAAGAGGTAGTTTATACCTATGAAATAAGTGATACAGTTTTTGTTATTGATGGTTCACTCTATTGTATGAACAACAATGGTATGGAGCTTATCACTTATGCGGGTATAGATAACGAAAACGTTGTTATTGCCGACGATACAGTGCGTATTACTGCTTATGCATTTGCCGGTAGTGACGTTGTTCGTGTCAAGATGCCGTATACTACAACCGCTATTGGTCATAAGGCTTTTTATGGTTGTAATTCACTTGATATGGTAATATTTGGTAGTCATACTGTTCCTAAATTTGAGGAAGAATTTGACCCAAGTTATTATGGCAGTTATCAAAATATACCAGGTTCCGGTGATTATGGTACTTATACCGATTATGATGGTAATGAAGTAGCAATTAATGGCCTCGGTATTGTTCCGTTCTTTATGTGGAATGCAACGGGCGAGATGTATTCGAACGCATTCTACGGCGCAACGTTTGTTGACTATGTAGGTAAGGTCCAAGACAAGCTTACTATGGTGCGTCCTATTAACGGTGTGGGTTATGATTCGTTTATTTGTCAGCAATATTTTGACTTAGTTATTGACGGACCTACAGCACCAGATAAAACTACAGTTGCTGCTATAAACGCTATCAAGGCAATTCCAGAGCGAGTTACCATAAAAGATAAGCAACTTGTAGAAACAGCTCGTGCAGCGTATGATAAAATTGCTACACTTGAACAGCAGGCACTTGTATTTAATTACGCTGATTTAGTTTCGGCAGAGCAACGCATTAAAGCTCTTGATTTGGATACAAACAACAATAAGGAACAACCGGTTAAGGTAGAAGAATCCGGCAGTTGTGCTTGGATTTGGATAATCGTTATAGTTGTTGTTGTTGTATTGCTTGCTATATTTATAATTAGAAAATTTAAGGAGCCAATAAGCAAGTTTACTAAACCGCTATGTGACAAGATTTTAAAATTCACTAAACCAATTATTGATAAAATTGCAAAGGTTTTAAAACCAATATGGAATAAAATTATATCATTCTGTAAGCCGGCAATAAGCTGGGTTATAAAGGTATGCAAGCCGATTATCAATAAAATAGTTCAGTGGTCAAAGCCTATTATTGAAAAAATCAAACCATATTTTAATAGATTTGTTGCATTTTGGAGCAAATTCTTTAAGATTCATTTTGGCTTACTTAAAAGAATGTTTATAAGAATTTATAAATTTGTTGCCAAAATTTCTAAAAAGATTTACATAACAGTAAAGCCTTATGCAATTAAAATTTTCAGTTGGGTTATTGCTTTTGTTAAAGTTGCATTTTTCGCCGTTTTGTCTTTTGCAAGTAAATTATTTAAAAAGGCTAAAAAAGAAAAGACTGTAGATAATGAAACTGAAAATGAATCTTCTTTTGAAACTGAAGTAGAGGAAATAAAAAATATTGAAGAAATTCAAGATGATGTATCTATTGAAGAAGAGGAAGAAATTGAAGAATTTGATGATGAAGCAGAGGATTACAATCCACTTGATGCAATAAGCAAAAACAAGAAACTCAGTTATAAAAATATTATCTTGCTTATTGTTGCTGCAGTAGCAATTATAGCGCTTATTGTTGGAATTATACTAATGCCAAAAGATAGTTCCGGTAATGTATATGAGGAAAATAATAAGTTAGGTTATAGCGTTAGTGTTAAATTCGATGCAAACGGCGGTGCGTTTACAACAAATACTTCCACAATCGTTGACTCGTTCGACTCGAAACAGGATGATATTGCTCTCTTGGCTCCGGATGATTCACGTAGAGGTAACGATTCTTTTACTGCAAAGAAAAATGGTTATTTCCTTGCCGGTTGGTATCGTGAGCGCATTGAAAAGACTGATGAGAGTGGCGAAATTGTTTTTGAATATTCAGGAAAATGGGATTTTGAAAAGGATGTTTTAGAAATCGACCATAATAAAGAGTATTCGGCCGATTCGCCAGCACTTACATTGTACGCTGCATGGGTGCCACTGTTTGAAATCGAGTTTTATTCTCTCGATGATGGAAAGTTGATAGATACTATAAACTACAACCCTCTCGAAACCAAGTCGTTAGAAGTTCCTGCTTGGAATGAAGAAACGGGCGCTGTTGAAATGTATAAATTCCCTGAGAGAGAGGGTTATACATTCAATAAAGCTTATTTCGATGCCGAAGGTACCAAAGAGCTTACAGGTAAAACTTTAACACATCCTGGTACTGTTGATTTAGATAATGCAACTGTAAAAGATTCTGTTTTAAAGCTTTATATTGATTGGACCGAAGGTGAGTGGTATAGAATTTATAATGCTGACCAGTTCATCGAAAGTGCTAGCCTTAAAGGCAATTATGAATTATTTGCAGATCTTGATTTCACCGATAAGATTTGGCCCACAAGCTTTGTTTATGGCAATTATAGTGGTGTAATTAAGGGTAATGGGCACACAATTAAAAATGTTGAAATTACTCAAACAAACAATTCCAAGGTTAATGCCGGACTTTTTGGTTATTTGACAGATACAGCTAGTATTTCTGATGTTATTTTTGAAAACGTTACATTTACAATCAAAGCAGGTACACGTAAGGTTGGTACCAGTTACGGATTGTTTGCCGGTACGATTTCAGATAGTGCAATTATAAGTAATGTTAGTATAGTGAATAGTCGTTTGCAAATTGATTCGTCTGCTTATTTTTCAGTTGATGATTATTCTATAGGTCTTGTTTGTGGTATGGGCGATTTTTCTAAAATTTCCTCGGCACAAATTGAATGTGTTGCCACAGGTAAAGAGCCCGAGAAGCTTAATATTTCCGTAAACGAAAATGAAGTAACTGTTGATATTAAAAAATAAGCTATTATTATACAAAACATAAAGGAGCGCAAAAAAATGAAAAATAGAATTATTTCACTCATACTTTGTCTTGCGTTGTGCGTAGGTATGTTGTCTTCTCTTACCGGCTGCGGTGGCGGAAGCAGCGCAGATGCTCTTGTTATAATGACAGAGCAGCTTGATGGACTTTTTAATCCATTCTTTTATACTTCTGCACCAGACGGTACAATCGTTGCTATGACACAAATAGGTATGCTTGGTTCAAAGTACGTAGATGGCAAGGTTCAAGTTGCTTATGGTGAAGACGAAGCAGTTGTTGTTAAGGACTATGATATTGTAGAAAACGATGACGATACCGTTACATACAACTTTGTTCTTAAAAACGGCATTAAATTCTCTGATGGTCATCCGCTTACAATGGAAGACGTTCTATTCAATTACTATGTGTACCTAGATCCCGTTTACACCGGTTCAAATACACTTTATTCAACCGATATACTTGGTCTTTCAGAGTATCGTACGCAAACAATAGGTTCTGCATCTGACGATAGTGATGATCTTATTTCTTCACAAGCAGCTGCACGTGCTGAAGCTCGTCTAAATGAACTTATCAACCTTTTCAACGCTGAAAAGGATGGTTCGTCTACAAATGAAGTAAGCTATAACGATATGAAAAAAGCTATCAATTCATATACAGTTAGCAGCGGCTATCAATCGGCGATTTCAAACAATCCGGATGAGGTTGGCAATAAAGAATTGTTGGCTGACTATGAATATGCATTGAAGCTATTTAAAGAAGAACTTGAGAATGACTATCTTGGTGCGCAGGAATCCTACGTTGATGCACCATATAAGTCATTTGAAGAGTTTAAGGATGACATATTCTGCTTTATGTATACCGAAGGTTATGTTGATGTTGAGTATCATGAAGATGAAGACGGTAAAATTGACCGCACAAAGATCAAAAAACTTACACCTGCATATCCCAACTCAATAAAGACAAAGGAAGCCGCAATTGACTATATTTACAATGACAAGATTGCACGAGAGTTAGATATAATACTTCTTTATTGGGGCACTGCTAATACTTTGAATAATGAATTTTCTGCAAAGGCAAAGGAAGTTATTCTTCATGAGAATGTTTCAGATGACGGCTCTCTTGCAGTAGAAAATATTTCCGGTATTGTATCACTTGGACACAGCGATATGGCAGGAGAAACCATCGAGATTAACGGTACTGAATATAAAATTGCTTCTGCACACAACAATGACGGTACAGTTAAAAACGCTGATGAATACGATGTTCTTTCGGTTACAATTGATGGTGTTGATCCAAAAGCTATTTGGAACTTTGCAATTACCATAGCGCCACAGCACTACTATGGTAAGGGAAGTAAGGTTGGTGTAGATATCGAAAACAATAAATTCGGTGTTGAATTTGCAAGTTTTGATTTTATGACCGATATTATTCAGTCACCAACCAATATAAAGATTCCTATGGGTGCCGGTGCGTATAAAGCAACAAATACCAGCAATGATGATAATCCGGGTGAGAGTGAGTTTTACACCAATAACGTTGTTTACTTTAAGGCAAACAACCATTTTGAAACAGTAGGTTCCGGCCTTAACAACGCTAAAATAAACAAGATTCGTTATCAGGTAGTAAGTTCTCAAAATGCCATTGCAACATTGGAGGAGGGAAATGTACACTACATTTCACCAGCTCTTACAAAAGATAATTACGAAAAGCTTGAAGCGCTTTCAAACGACGGTGTAGTAACCCTACAAACACAACAGCTAGGCTATGGTTATATTGGTATTAACTCTGCAAAAGTAAATGATATTAATATTCGTAAAGCAATTATGTGTGCTATGAACACATCACTTGCTATCGACTATTACCGTGCAAATACTGCCGAACAAATTTACTGGCCAATGTCAAAGGTTAGCTGGGCATATCCACAAGGTGAGGCAGCAGAGGATAATGGCTTTGACTATCCTGCTTATGGTACTTGGAGCAACGAAATTGCAATTGCCAATATTGAAAAATATATGGACGAAGCAGGTGTAAGTGCAGGCGATAGCGAACTTACAGTTAAATTTACCATTGCCGGGTCTAGCCTACAGGATCACCCAACCTATAAGGTTTTCCGCGATGCAGCTTCATTGCTTAACGGCTTGGGTTGGAATGTTGAGGTAGTATGTGATACACAGGCACTTACCAAAATTAACACAGGTTCTCTTGAGGTTTGGGCTGCTGCTTGGTCATCTGCGCTTGACCCTGACCTATATCAGGTTTACCATAAGGATTCTACCGCAACCAGTACACTTGCTTGGGGCTATAACTATCTTAAAACAAGCGGTACTGCCGAAGAATTAGATATACTTGAAGAACTTAGTGAGCTTATTGACGAAGCACGTGAAACCAATGATCAGGATGAGCGTACCGAGCTTTATCAAGAGGCTATGGAACAAATTCTTGATCTTGCGATTGAGCTTCCAGTATATCAAAGAAGTGTGCTTTACGCTTATAATTCAGAGGTAATTAATAGCGCAAGTCTTCCTAACGAGAAAGAGATGAATCCATATTCATCACCGCTTGACAGAATTTGGGAAGTAGAATTTGCTGAATAATTTGGAGTAAGTACTAATGTTTAAATATATTTTAAAAAGATTAGTAATGTCCGTATTTATTCTTTTAGGCGTTTCATTGATTATTTATTTTCTTATCCGATTGATGCCCGTTGATTTTATACAAGATAAAATCAACGCCATCAATCAAGGTGGAGCTACTGTTAGCGAGGAAACAGTGAACGCTATGTATGAAATGTACGGGCTAGGCGATAATAGCTTTTGGGGCATTTTAAAAGGCTACTTTAGTTGGCTTGGTGCACTTGCACAGTTTGACCTTGGAACAAGCTTTGTATATGGTATTCCTGTTGCTGATGTTATTTTTGATCACATGGGTATATCATTTGCAATTGCCCTTATCGCAACTGTTTTCGAATTTTTGATTGCAATACCTTTGGGCATTACTGCCGCTACACATCAGTACGGTTTCCGTGATTATCTGGTAACTGTACTTGTAATGGTCGGTATTTCGTTACCATCGTTTTTCTTTGGACAATGGCTCAAAGATATATTCGCACTAAAGCTTGGATGGTTCCCTGCATCAGGACTTGTAAATGCAACTGCATCATACACAGGAATAGAGTTATTAGGCGACTATGTTGTACATATGTTTATTCCTATTCTAACTATTGTCATACTCAGTATTGGTGCTCGTATGAGAATGACACGTACAAATATGTTGGAAGTTATGAATTCTGACTATATTCGTACAGCACGCGCTAAGGGTTTAAAAGAAAAGGTTGTTATCAACAAGCATGCTTTTCGTAACACCCTTATTCCGCTTGTAACGTCTTTAGCAGGACTTTTACCATCACTGTTTTCAGGTGCCATTATTACAGAGCAGGTATTTGACCTTCCAGGTATTGGTAATATAGCGCTTGATGCAATGAATCGTGGCGATATACCATTTATAATGGGATACAATATGTTTTTAGCACTTCTTAGTGTTATAGGCGTTTTACTTGCAGATCTTATGTATGGACTTGTTGACCCACGAGTTAAATTAGAGTAAGGAGGCACATTATGGAAGAAATTACTAAAAACGAAGTAATTGATGAAGAACCACAGGAAGAAGTGCCTCACGAAAAAACGGTACGACTTATGTCACCAACAAGAATGGTTGTTCGTAGATTTTTCCGTTCAAAGCTTAGTATTGTTGGTCTTATAATGGTAATAAGCTTGTTTTTATTTAGCTTTGTTGGCCCTTTGGTTTATACCGAATGGGGTGAAATAGAGCTTGATGAAAGCGGTAAAATTGAGTATTCAATATCCGAAACCACCTACACTGTAAACGGCAAGGAATACACGGTTCGCCAAACAACTGAAAAGACTCTTAAAGATAACTTTTTAGCTCCGCCTTCAAGTGAACATATTTTGGGTACTGATAATGAGGGCTATGATATTTTTGTTCGTCTTATGTATGGTGGCAGAATATCGCTTATTGTTAGTTTTATAGCTGTATTCTTAATTACAATATTAGGTGTAATTTTAGGTGGTATTTCAGGCTATTTTGGTGGAGTTATAGATAATATCATAATGCGTTTGTGTGACATACTTATTTGTTTGCCGGGTATACCGATATTACTTATAATTAGCACAATTCTTGACTCTTCGGGTATCGATGCTAAGTATCGTATATATCTACTTATGATTTATCTTACTTTTATTTCTTGGCCGGGTACTGCACGTTTGGTTCGCGGACAAATACTATCACTTCGCGAACAGGAATATATGGTTGCTGCTGAAGCAATGGGTTATTCAACTTCACGTAAAATATTTAAGCACCTTGTTCCTAACGTTATGCCACAGCTTATTGTTCAAATGAGCTTGAGTCTTGGTAGTATGATACTTTATGAGGCAACACTTTCATACCTTAATCTTGGTGTTAAGGCGCCATATGCCGCATGGGGTACTATGATAAACATTATATCAACCAATCAAGATATACTTCAAAATCATCTTAATGTATGGGTACCTGCCGGTATTTGTATTGTTATAGCTGTTTTAGGCTTTAACTTTGTAGGTGACGGCTTGCGTGATGCTTTAGACCCGAAAGCAAGGAGGTAGTGTATTTTGGCTAAAACAAATAAAAACTACCTTTCCGGTAAAGAGATTCGCGCTATTGCACGTGAAAACAAAAAAATAATGAAAAGCCTTGAGGCTTATAAAAACCGCAAGGCCGATGAGTCAGAATATTTGACTCGTATGAAAAATAAAGATAACATTCTCGAGATCGACAAACTGCACACCTACTTCTTCACGGAGCAGGGTGTAGTAAAGGCTGTAAACGGTGTATCGTTCGATGTGCCTCAAAATGCTACTGTTGGCGTTGTTGGTGAATCGGGCTGTGGTAAATCTGTTACCAGTATGTCGGTAATGCGCCTTATTCAAGGGCCAACGGGTCAGATATATTCGGGTAAGATTCGCTTTAAAGCCAAGGATAAAAAGGGAAAAGAAAAGGTTTATGATATTGCAAAGATGCCTATTTCTGATATTCATAAAATCAGAGGCGATCAAATTGCAATGATTTTCCAAGAGCCTATGACCTCGCTGAATCCGGTATTTACCATTGGACAACAGCTTGATGAGGTTACTTTTATTCATAATCCTGACGCTACTAAAGAAGAGGCAAGGGCTAAATCTATCGAGATGTTAAATCTTGTTGGTATTGCAATGCCAGAGCGTGTATATTATTCTTTCCCACACGAATTATCGGGTGGTATGCGTCAGCGTGTTATGATATCTATGGCGCTCGCAAGCGATCCACGACTTATTATTGCCGACGAACCGACCACAGCGCTTGACGTTACTATTCAAGCGCAAATACTTGATTTGTTGCGTGATCTTAAAGATAAGATTGATGGTTCAATACTACTTATAACACACGACCTTGGTATTATTGCGGAAATGGCTGATTACGTTGTTGTTATGTATGCCGGTAAGGTAATAGAGAAGGGTACTGTGGATGAAATATTCCATAATCCACTGCACCCATATACTATTGGTCTTCAAAAATCAAAACCAACACTTAATTCTGATAGTGAAACGCTTTATAACATTCCGGGTAATGTTCCAAACCCAATCAATATGCCAAAGCATTGTTATTTTAAGGAAAGATGTTCAAAGTGCACTGCAAAATGTTGGGGTGAATATCCTGATATGATTCAGGTTAGTCCAACACATTTTGTAGCATGTCATTTGTACGACGAGGAGTAAAATAGTATGGAAGAAAAAATTACACAAGAATTTGACCAGAATGCTATTTTAGAAGTAAGAAATCTTCGTAAATGCTTTCCAATTAAAAAGACGTTTACCGGTAAAGTGACGCAAGAACTTGTTGCTGTTGATAACGTTTCATTTAAGCTTATGCCGGGTGAAACACTTGGTATAGTTGGAGAATCTGGTTGCGGTAAAACTACACTAGGACGTACAATTCTTAAATTGCACGAAGCAAATGGCGGTCAAATTATTTTTGAGGGCAAAGACATAACTAACTTAAAGCCATCTAAAATGCGCGAAATCCGCAAACGCATGCAGATAATTTTCCAAGACCCATATTCTTCATTACCACCACGTAGTACTGTTGGCGGCATATTGTCAGAACCTGTTGAGGTTCATAAAATTGTTCCCAAATCACAAATTAAGGATTACGTTCTTGATTTAATGGATAAATGCGGTTTGCGTGACTATTATTATGAAAGATATCCTCACGAGTTTTCAGGTGGTCAAAGACAGCGTATATGTATTGCGCGTGCGTTGTCAGTGAATCCTAAGCTTGTTATTTGTGATGAGCCCGTTTCTGCGTTGGACGTTTCCATTCAAGCACAAATTATTAATCTGCTTAAAAAATTGCAGCAGGAAATGAATCTTACATATCTATTTATTTCGCACGATTTGTCGGTTGTAAAGTTTATTTCAGATAAGATTGGCGTTATGTATTTGGGCTCAATGGTTGAATTTGGTACAAAGGATGATATTTTCTCTAATCCGTTACATCCTTACACGCAGGCACTTTTCTCTGCTATTCCTCAACCGGATCCGGATGTAAAGATGAATCGTATTATTCTTAAGGGTGATATACCTTCTCCGGCAAATCCCCCTAAAGGATGTCGTTTTCATACGCGTTGTCCAAAAGCTATGCCAATTTGTAGCGAAATTGCACCTGAATATCGCGATTTTGGAAATGGACACTGTGCAGCATGTCATTTACTCAATAAGGAATAAAGCTCATGAGTGATAAAAAAAGTAAAAAAGAAAAAGTAACCTATGTTGATGATGGTAGACCAATTGCAGATATGTCAAATTTGCCGCCACGTATTGATTGGACAAAACGTGGCACAAGCTCATCTTTTAAAGATATTTGGCATACGTATTGGCAAGCAACAAAGATGATGCTTTTACCAACATTGGCGGCGGTAGGTTTTTTAATTGTTATTTATTTAATTGTTGCGCTTGTTTTTAAACTAATGTGAATTACAAAAATCCCCACCTCAAAAAGAGGTGGGGATTAATTCATTTTGCAGTAAAAGTTCCGTTAGAGAGATAAAGTATTTTATCACACACGTTAAGCGAAGTATTTCTATGTGTAATAAAAATAATGGTTTTATCTGTTAATGTTTTTATATTGTTAAGTAACTGCGTTTCGGTTGCTTCATCAAGTGCTGAAGTTGCCTCATCGAGCAGTATAATCGGTGCATCAAAAAGCAGTGCTCGTGCAATTGCAATTCGCTGCACCTGACCTTCCGAAAGACCTTGTCCTCTTTCGGAAACAACAGTATCTAGTCCATCGGGAAGTGAAGAAATAAAGTCATAAATTGCCGCAGTTTTTGCAGCACTAATAATATCGTCATCATTAACGCTTTTGTCACATAGAGAAATATTATCACGTATTGTACCCGAAATAATCATATTGCCTTGAGGTACATAAGAAAACATTCGACGTGTTGTTTCGTCAATTGTTATCTTATTATCAAAGTTCAGATTACCGTATGTTGCAGGGAATAGGCCGAGTAAAAGCTTAAACAATGTGCTTTTGCCGCTACCCGAGCGACCTGTAATTGCTGTAATACTGCCTCGTGAAATTGAAAAGTTGTTATCTTTCAAAACAATTTCATTAGTGTAAGCAAAAGAAAGATTATTTGCATTTATTGTTTCAAACCTAATAATATTATTTTCTTCTGAGGGCTGTTCGTTTTCTAACTTTTCTAATTCAATTAATCGTTCGGCAGAGGCTAACATTGAATAATACTTTGGTATGACACCTGAAATATTTTGTAAAGGTGTGCGAAGCATTGAAATAAGCTGCAAGAAGTATATTAGTGTACCAATTGACATAAGCTCTGCTGCAATCTGTGTTGCACCCCAAACCAAAACACCATAATAGCCAAAGCTAAAGAATAAGAAAAGGGAAGCGGAAATAACAACCGAAAATACACTTTTCTTAATTCTTAATCTTCTATTGTGTTGCAATAAATCATTTAGTTTAAGCAAAAACGGTTTTTCGCCTGCAAATGTTTTAACAACGACTATATTGGCAAAGCTTTCTTGTAAAAAAGATCGCGTTTCGCCTTCGGTTTTTTGAACTTCTTTATGTATGTTTTTATACTTTTGACTAAGCAATCTGCCACAAAGAGGAAAGGTAAATCCGACAATTAAAACAGCAAAAGCAAAATAATAGTTTTGTAAACAAATTGCAGCAATACCCGCAATAATTTTGGTAAGCATTGAAACGATAGAAGGTATTAACAAAATGCTACCGTTTACAATAACATCAACGTCGGATGAAAATCTATTTAGTAAATCACCAGAGTGATATTGGGCAATGTTGTTATATCGCTTTTTCATAAGATTTGTAAACATATAATTTTTTAATTCTATGTTCATCTTTGTCGCAATTTTTGTTGCAATAATGGATACAGCGGCTTCGACAACAATATGGAACAAAATTAGTCCAAAAAGCAACACGCTTGCAAGTACAAAGGTGTGTATTGCTGTATTAATGCTGGTATCTAAAATATGCTGAGAAAGCTTGGCCAAAAGCACATACGATAACGAAGCTATAATATTCAGTATAGAAATGAAAATTATCCAGGGTATAAAGGGTTTTGCCCTAGCACGCACCCATTTAGTTGTTGATTGTTTGTTTTTCATTATTCAATAATTCCGTTTTCTTTTAAAGTTCGTATAAACACGTCTATATTATTTAGTGCAAGCACTGCCGAAATATCAAAATGCTCAAGTAAAGCGTTTAACATTTCTTCTTTTGTTTTATCGCCGGTTTCAAGCAGTTTCCATAAAAAGATAGAAGTATCTGTTAGTTGAATATTGGCGTTGAAATTACGGTTTATAGTTTTGTCGCACACAACAATAGTGACGCCGTTTTCTTCTTTAATACTAAAGCCATTATTGATTTTCATTTTTTCACCTAAATTCCGTTGATATTTTAAAGCAACACTTGCATTTTAAATAATTATATACTAAAATATATAATAATGCAAGTGTAGTATTGGGAGGTATTTATTATGGATACTTTTGTTGAGCAGATAGTAGCGATGAAAAAAACAGCTAATAATTGGTTAGCTTATGCCGGAATAACAATAGCTGCAATATTACTTATGACCGCTGCTTTTATTTTTTTACATTCAATTTTTATTCCAATCGATTTTTTGATTTTTTGGGGAGCATATAAATTATATATGATGCAAAACGTAGAATATGAATATATTATCACCAATTCTACAATGGATATTGATAAGATTATTGCAAAAAGTTCTCGTAAAAGGGTTGTAAGCTTTGATCTTACTGCAGTGCAACGTATTGAAAAATACAACGGCATTTTGCCGCACAACACACCTAAAGATTGTTTCTTGGCTTGCAATAAAGATGACCCCAATGCCTTCGTTTTGTTTTATAAGCAGGAGGGTAAACCGCAAAAAGCATTTGTTTTTGCACCAAATGAGAAAATGGTTGATGGTATGAAAAAATTCCTACCACGCCACATATGTGAAAATTTGTAAAGGTGATTTTATGAAGGTTTTAACGGCCAATCAAATTAAAAAAACCGAGGATAATGCCGTAGCAAACGGCATTTTTTCTTATGCGGGTTTGATGAAAAATGCAGGAGACGCTGCAGCGAAAGAAATTTTAAAAAGATACGATATCATAGGCAAAAAAATTTGTGTGCTTTGTGGTAGTGGTAATAACGGTGGAGATGGTTTAGTAATTGCCGCCAATCTTAAAAATCGCGGTGCAGAGGTTTGTTTGCTTACTCCAATCGGTTTTCCAAAAACTGAAACTGCATTACAGTTTAGAGATAGTGTAAAAGATATAAAAATAATCACTGATTTTGAAGGTGAATTTGACATAGTAATTGACGCTTTATTCGGTATAGGTCTTAATAGATTTTTATCTGAAAATATAGCAAGTCTTATTGAGAAAATCAACGCTTATGACTGTGCAAAAATTGCCATTGACGTACCAAGTGGTGTTTTTTGTGATGGTGGTGAGGTTAATACTGCTTTTAAAGCTTATATAACATTGTCTTTTACTTGCTATAAATTGTGTCAATTATTACCGCAAACAAGTGAATTTTGTGGTGAAACAATCATACTTGATATTGGTTTACCAATACCGGAATATGCATATTGTACGATTGATAAACCTCAGGTAATAAAGAGACCCACAAATTCACACAAGGGCACCTTTGGTACAGCAGCATTATTATGCGGTAGCTATGGCATGTGTGGCGCTGAAATTTTAGCAGCGCGTGCAGCACTGCGTAGTGGTGTGGGTCTAGTAAAGGCTGTTGTTTGCGATAAAAACTACGAGGCGTTTGCTGCTAGTGTACCCGAAGCTGTTACAATTCCTGTTCCAACTACCGAATCGGGTGCGCCACACATTTACGATAGAATGTTGTTTTCGCTATTATCCACAAGTAATGCATTACTTATAGGTTGTGGACTTGGTAGAAGCGAAGAGGCAATAAACGGTGTTTTAAAAACTCTTGGTAAGATAAATATTCCTACAGTAATTGATGCTGATGGTATAAATGTATTACAGGGGCGCATAGATATTATAAGAAAAATAAATGCCCCTGTTGTTATTACACCACATCCTATGGAAATGGCGCGTATTTGCGGTACTACTGTTGACGCGGTACAAAGTAATCGTGTTAAATATGCCAAAAAAATCGCAATCGAAAACGAATGTTATTTGGTATTAAAGGGAACTAATACCATTGTTGCTACACCTGATGGCAGAGTTTTCTTTAACACAACCGGTAATGATGGATTGGCTACCGGAGGTAGTGGTGATGTGCTTTCCGGTATGATAGTATCTCGTCTGGCTCAAGGCTATGACCCACTTACTGCGGTGCTTAATTCGGTTTATTTGCACGGTGCTGTTGCGGATGAATTGGCAAAATCAATGCCAACACGCGCAATATTGCCAAGCGATATAATTGAGGGGCTAAAAACAATTTCAGATTAGGTGATTTTTTGAAGCGTCTATTTGTTTTACCTCTTATTGTCTTAACGTTGTGCGGTTGTTCAAAAATTGAGACGGCAACCCCAATTTTAAAAAATATATCTTTTATTGCCGAAATTCATTATCAAGAGCTCGATTTTGTAACAAGTTCAAATATTACTAATGATGCCTTAAATTTAACTGTAATGGAGCCAAAAAATATTGAGGACTTATTACTAACAATTGATAAAAACGGCATAACGGCCAAATTTAAGGGAATATCGCACACTTGTGAAGATGATTCTATGCCACAAAGTGCGGCGGCAAGAATTTTGTATGATATATTTCTTGATATTTCCGGCAACAAGGAAATTGTTTCTAAAGATGATAATTGCGTAATTAATGGCAGGGTAGACGAATATAAATATATATTTACTTTTGCTCCTTCAGGATTGCCTATTAATCTTGAAGTTGATGAGTTAGATTTATATGTAAATTTCAAAAATGTAACCGTAAATTAAAGGATGTATCTTATGGTTTATGAAAATGCAAAGGATTTAATGGAAAAATTAGAATTTCCAACCGATTCTATCGCTGAATTACTTTTGACACTAAAAAAACTTTTGGAAAAGTCAGAATTTATAGAAATTGTAAACAACTATAATTTAGAAGATTTTGATTTTTCAAAATCACTTGAAGATACAAAGACATTAGCAAAAAAAGAAAATATTTGCGAATACTCGGCATATATGTTGCTACTTTTGTGTATGGCGCCTGAGCTACATAAACGTTACATACAAAAAGGAATAGATGATAAAATCTTTTATGACACAATGTCGGATTTAAGATATAAGCTTGAGGAGTGTCGCCTTGTACATAGAAAGGTAGGTACTTTTGTACCTGCGTGGTATAAAGGTTTTTTTGAAATGCGTATTTTTGCGCTTGGCCGCTTGCAGTTTGAAATTAACCATACTTGGTTTGATTGCGAGATAAATAGCGCCCAAATACCAAAGGGTACTAAGGTGTTAAGTGTTCATATCCCACGCTCTGAAGTACGACTGTCACACGATTTGGTGCTTGAATCTTACAATAAGGCTGCAGTATTTTTTAAAGAAGAATTTCATGAAAATATTATCTTTATTTGTAACAGTTGGTTATTATACCCTTGGAATAGGGAGGTTTTAAAAAACGGCTCAAATCTTGCCCAATTTTATGATGATTTTACCATTGTAAGTTCAGGCGAATATCAAAATTACAGTGAGGCATGGCGCCTTTTCGATTGCCTTTATGACGGGAACCCCGATAATTTACCTGCTGATACTTCACTTCGCCGCGCATACATTGAAAGAATAAAGAGCGGAAAACCTATTGGACATGGTACAGGTGTGATTGTTTTTGATAAATTAAAGACTCGGTAAAAAATACCGAGTCTTTTTTATATGCTTATAATTTTTGCATCAAGTAAGTCTGCATCTTCTTTAATGTGAGTAATAAGTAAAACGGGTTTATTTTTATTTATAAATTCACGTTTGATAATATTTGCAGCAATTTGTTTGTTATCTTTATCAAGTCCGTTAAATGGTTCGTCTAGTATCAGAGCGTCACCACTGTAGGCGATAGCACGAACAAGTGCTACTCGGCGTTTCATTCCACCGCTTAATGTTGAAATTTTCTTTTTACGAACATCATATAATCCAAATTCTTTAAGCAAACTATCGGCAAAATCATATTGCTCTTTCGAAAGTACTAAGCGAATATTTTTTTGTAGTTCAATATTTTCAAGTAATCTATCTTCTTGAAAAACTACAGATGTTTTTTGAGGCACAATAATGTTGCCGCTGTTAGCTTTTTCAAGTCCTAAAATCAGTCTTGATACTGTAGTTTTACCACTGCCCGATATGCCATAAAGCTGAACACATTCTCCGCCATTTACAGTCAAATTAAAATTATTTAATACTTGATTTTCACCATATGAGAAGGAAACGTTTTTAAGTTCTATCATTTAAAGCGCCTCCGTTCCGGGTAAGATACTTACTGCATAAGTATTTTAATAGAATTTCAATTATTATACTTAAAACAACAACGGTAAGAGTGACTGCATAAACCTCGTCAAAATCAATACTGCCTTTGCTGTGCCAAAGCATCGTGCCAAGTGACACGGTTGGTAAACATATAACCTCGGCTGCAACGCCTGATTTCCATGCAAGACCTAAAGCATTTACACAAGATGAAATAAGATTAGGCACAACGACAGGTAATTTTACATTTAAAAGTGTTTTCGTTTTTGATAGGTTAAACACTTTAGACATCTCTAAAAGTGATTTGTCGGTGTTTGTGAGCCCATCGTGTACAGTTTGCCAAACAAGAGGTAAAACCATTAAACAAACTATTATAATTGGTAGGGTAGAGCTGCTAAAGAAAAGGTACATTAAGATAATAATGGCAACTACAGGCACCGCACGTATAATTTTTAAAATGGGCGATAATAGTGAATATGCAAGATTTGAAATATGAGTAAATATTCCAATCAAAAATCCTAAAACAACACCAATTATGTAGCCGGTAAAAATTCTAGCAAGTGTATGTAACCCTGCCTTAATAAAAGGTGCAGTAAAAGCAAGCTCGGTCCATTTTTTAAATACAGTAAATGGACTGGGCAAAATCAGTAGCATTAAATCGTTGTTTCGACTTACAAGACGGGAAGCGGCCTCCCAAACAAGTATCCAGAAGGTCGCTATTAAAAATATTTTTATTATTTTTTTAAAAAATGATGGTTTAGTCTGCTTTGTAGTAGAGATCATCGGCTGGTAATTTACCTCCAATAGATGTAGGATCAGCGTCAAAGAGAACGCTATAATAACCATTTACGTTAGTCTTCATATCCGTACCTGTTACGTAACAAAGATTACAAATTGGAATTGATTTTTTAGCGATAGCAGCTTTGGGTGCAATGCCATATTTTTCGCAATAGGTAGCAGTTTCGTCAATGTTTGTTGTTGCAAATTTAATTGACGCTTCATATTCTTCTAGGAATTTTTCAACGGCTTTTGGATTTGCTTCAACATAACTGTCAAGCGCAATAACGCAACCCATCATAAGCTCTGTATCAGATACCTTTGACCATTCGTCGTTGATGCTGAGAGCTCGGTTAAGCTGTTTGTTTTGAACCATAACAGCAGTTGCAAGTGGTTCCGGAGCCATTGCGATTTCTGCCTCACCACTTATAAGCTTTGCCTTTAAGTCATCACTTGAAACGAAGTTAATTGTAACGTCGGTAGCAGGGTTAATGCCGTTTTTATTGAGAATATAGTTAAGAATATATTCAGGGTTTTGGCCCTTACCTGTTGAGTAAATTGTTTTACCCTTTAGATCAGCGACAGATTTAATGGTGTTGCCCTTTTCAAGAATAGAAAGCACACCGTTTGTATTAACAGCAAGCATTCTAACTTTACCGTTAGATTTGTTATAAAGGTTTGCGGCAACGTTTGTAGGTACGGATGCTATATTAATTTCACCCTTTAAGAATTTACCGGTTATATCTGGAGCTGCAGTCGCCACTGTAAATGTGTAGTTGTTTGCAGTAAGCTTAGCATCACTGTCGGCATTAAGCTTTGCCATACCAATACCGGTAGGTCCTGTCATATATGCCACAGACATATCTACTGCAGTATATGCTTCGCTATCAGTGCTTACGTTGGGGGTAGAGGTTGTATCGGTATCGCTACAGCCAACCAAAGCAAATACAAGCGTTAATGTTAAGAGGAATGCCAATAATTTTTTCATTTTAATCACCTTATTTTCTAATTTTAAAGTTATGACCATCACGTTTAATTAGTTTTTTGGACTGTAGTGCATCAATATCACGGTAGATACTTGTGCGCCCAACGTTTAATCGGCGAGCAAGCTCTGCCATACCGAAGTTTAAGGCAATGTTACCTTCACTATCTGATAGGGAAAGTAGAAATTCATATAATCTTTCCTCGGTTGTCTTTGCAGTAAAGGCATCAAGCTTGCGATTTAAAAAACGAATACGTCCACTTAAAAATTCAATATAGTTTATTGAAATTTGAGGATATATTTTAATAAGCTTGCAAAAATTTTCCTCGGAAATATACAATATTTCACAAGAAGTGTTTGCAATAATGCTACTTTTGCCATCTTTCCAATCACCAAAAACCGATGCTGCGCCAAAAAGTTCTCCGCTAGATATAGCGCGTATTGTAATACTGTCACCAATATCATTTTGTCTTTTAACAGTAGCTTTGCCGTTTAAAATAATGGCAAGGGCACCGTTACGATAAAGTTCATCGCCTTTGTCGAAAGTTTCGATATTTCCTAGTTCTAATAAAATATCTGACTTTTCACGCTCGGATAGTCCGTCAAACAAGAAACAGTTGATAGGTCACACCTCCATTTTTATAATTGTGTTCCAAATAGAACACTTTAATTATATTATACACATAAATATAAAAAAAGCAAGATGTAAAATACATCCTGCTTTTTGAATTTTAAAACTATTTATTAACGTCAGCAAAAAGATTTTCAAATTGCTCTACAAGTTCGCGATTGTCATTGTTTTTTTGACTAACTTGTTCTCTTGCAGTTGCAAGGGAGGTGACAAGAGCATCAACCTTTGTAACAAATTCATTTGACGTTTGCATAATTTCAGCCTTTAGTGCGGCGAGTTGCTCGTGAGCATTATCAATAGAATGTAAATTCTTTTCTACCTCTCGGTTGGTAATGTCGCGGTTATCTGTAGAATTTTGCATAATAGATTTTGCATTGGTTTGAGCAACAAGATAAAGTCTGCCGATGTTTTGTGAAAGGCGTTCTATTTCGTCATATTTATCGGTATATTCTTTAAGCTGTGCCTCAACCGCAGCCTTTGCAGTCTTAACCTCTTCAAGCTGAGTATTAATATTGGCAATAGTATTGTCAAGGCTATCAATTTTTTGATTTAATTCGGCTTCTTTTTGAGAAAACTTTTTATGTGAGTTTTGTATGTATTCGATAACATCATCACAATTAAAGCCTAAAAAGCTTTTTCTAAAACCAACTGACATTTTATTCATCCCTTTATTTTAGAGTTCCATACAAACTAATTATATCAAACAATTTGTCATTTTACAAGAAAATGTTTTTCTAGTTAAACTGAGGGTCGATATCAAGTGTTGCAAAATAATCATCTATGCTTTGTGCGCGGCGTATAAGTTGCACATTGCCGTCAGGCTTTAGCATAAGTTCGGCACAACGCAATTTACCGTTATAGTTATAACCCATTGAGTGTCCGTGAGCGCCTGCATCGTGAATGGTAAGATAATCACCAATATCAACCTGCGGTAATTCACGCTCAACTGCAAACTTATCGTTATTTTCACAAAGCGAACCTACAACATCAAATTTACCAACAGTTTCAGCGTCTTCTTTACCCATAACTGTTATATGGTGATATGCACCATACATAGCAGGGCGCATAAGGTCACAACAGCTTGCATCTACACCGATATATTCTTTGTATATGTGTTTGTAGTGAAGCGCCTTGGTTACAAGATAACCATAAGGACCTGTTATGTAACGGCCCATTTCGGTAAAGAGTGCAATCTCTAAACCTGATGGTGTAATGATTTCTTCATATACATTGCGTACACCCTCACCAATAGCAAAAATATCAACAGGCTCTTCGGTTGGTTTATATGGTATACCAATACCACCCGAAAGGTCGATGAATTCAACATTAATATCGAGTTTTTCTTTGATTTCCAGGGCAAACTTAAAGAGCTTTTTAGCAAGGCGAGGGTAATATTCCTCTACAAGTGAGCAACTAGCAAGCATTGAATGAATACCAAAGTGCTTTACACCCTTAGATTTAAGTATGGCAAAGGCTTCAAGTATCTGCTCGTGTGTCATACCAAATTTTGTATCGTGCAAATGGCCCATAATATCATTGGTAATATTAAATTTACCGGGATTGTATCGACAACAAATTGTATCGGGCAGTGGAGCAATCTTTTCTAAAAACTCAATATGAGTAATATCGTCAAGATTTATTATCGCACCACACTCTAAAGCCGCTTTGTATTCATCAACAGTAGTTTCGTTTGATGTGAAAATAATATTTTTGCCGTTTATACCGCTCTTTTGCGATAATACAAGCTCAGGTATTGAGGCACAATCTGTACCACAGCCAAGACTATTTAAAAGGCGAAGAATTGCAGGAGTTGGTGTTGCCTTAACGGCAAAATATTCTTTAAAGCCCTTGTTCCACGAAAAAGCTTTATATAAATCGGTAACGCATTTACGAATACCAACTTCATCGTATACGTAAAAGGGAGTAGGGAATTGCTGCGACCAGTTTTCAATGTTTTCCTTGGTAAATGGAATAGTTTTCATAAATAATACCACTTTTCTATAACAATAAGTATTACGATTTTACACAAAAAATTGCTAAGTGTCAAGTATTATGAAATATTTTTAAATTTTTAAATATTTATATTGATTTTTGAAAATAATACCAGTATAATATATACGGCAAAAATTTGAATTATTTTCTAAGGAGAATCAGAAATGACCACTAACAAAACAGTATTAAAATGGCTTGATGAGATGAAAGAGTTGCTCACACCTGACCAAGTTGTTTGGGTTGATGGTAGCGAAGAGCAGATTGAAGCCTTTCGTGCAGAAGCTTGCAAAATCGGCGAGCTTCACAAGCTCAATCAGGAAAAGCTCCCCGGTTGCTATTTGCACCGCACCAATCCTAACGACGTTGCTCGTGTAGAGGACAGAACATTTATCTGCACAACCACTAAGGAAGAAGCAGGTCCTACAAACAACTGGTGTGACCCTGCCGAAATGTATAAAAAGCTTTACGACATTGCTCGTGGCAGCTACAAGGGCAAAACAATGTACGTTATTCCATACTCAATGGGACCAATCGGTTCACCAATTGCTAAGGTTGGTATTGAAGTAACCGATTCAATCTACGTTGTTCTTAACATGGTTATTATGACACGTGTTAGCCCAAAGGTGCTTGAAGTTTTAGGCGACAGCAACGACTGGGTACGCGGTTTACATTCACGTTGCGACGTTGACCCTGAAAAGAGATATATTTGTCACTTCCCACAGGACAATACAATTGTTTCTGTTAACTCAGGTTACGGTGGTAACGTACTTCTTGGTAAAAAGTGCTTTGCACTTCGTATAGCTTCTTATCAGGGTTGGAAAGAGGGCTGGATGGCTGAGCATATGCTTATCTTAGGCCTACAGAATCCACAGGGTGAAGTTCGTTATATTGCTGCTGCATTCCCATCAGCTTGCGGTAAGACAAACCTTGCTATGCTTATTCCACCCGAATATTTACGTGAAAAGGGCTACAAGATTTGGACAGTAGGTGACGATATCGCTTGGATGAAGATAGGTCCTGACGGTCGTCTTTATGCTATCAACCCAGAAAACGGTTTCTTTGGTGTTGCACCCGGTACCAACGTTCACTCTAACTTTAACGCACTTGAGTCAACCAAGAAGAACACAATCTTCACAAACGTTGCTCTTAACCTTGATGATAACACTGTTTGGTGGGAAGGTCTTGACAAGAACCCACCCGAAAACGCTCTTGAGTGGAAGGGCAATCCTTGGAATCCTTCAATGTTTGTAAAGGCTGACAAGTCAACATACGCTGCTCATCCAAACTCACGTTTCACAGCTCCTGCTGAAAACTGTCCATGCATCTCTGACGAGTTTAATAAGGGCGAGGGTGTGCCGATTTCTGCAATCGTATTCGGTGGCCGTCGTGCTAAGTGCGCTCCACTTGTATATCAATCAAAGGATTGGGTTAACGGTGTATTCGTAGGTTCTGCAATGGCTTCTGAAACAACAGCTGCAGCTGCAGGCGCAGTAGGCGTTGTTCGTCGTGACCCAATGGCAATGCTTCCATTCTGTGGTTACCATATGGGTGACTACTTTGCACACTGGCTCGAAATGGGCGAAAAACTTGGCGACAAGGCTCCTAAGATCTTTAACGTTAACTGGTTCCGTACCGATGACGAAGGCAACTTTGTATGGCCAGGTTTTGGCGACAATATGCGCGTTCTTAACTGGATTATCGACCGTTGCGAAGGTAAAGCAACTGCTACCGAAACTGCTATTGGTTATATTCCACAGCCTGAAGACATCGACCTTACAGACCTTGATATGGACATTGAAACTCTTAAATCAATCCTTAAGGTTGACAAAGATGTTTGGACTAAGGAAGCAGAAGAGATTGAAGAGCACTATAAGAAGTTTGGTGATAAATTACCAGCACAGCTTCGTGAACAGCTCGACAACCTTAAAGCAAACCTTGCTAAAATGTAATCTAATGCGCAATGCATAATTAATCGAATTAATAAAGCACTCATCATAGAGATATGGTGAGTGCTTTAATTTGTATAGTAAAAACCGCCAAACAGTTCTGCTTGGCGGTTTTTATTGTATTATTGGAATATTTTTGTTTTCTAAAAATGCTCATAAATTAAAGCTTTGCAACGTCGGCATCGGTTATAAGATGGAAGCCTGCTTTTTCAAGTGCTGTCTCGGCAGCTGTATTATCAGCTACACGAAGAACTACGTAAGCGTGCTTTTCGGTACGTGACATAAATGCATACAGATATTCCATATTGATATTATTTTCATCAAGCACGTTAAGTGCCATTGAAAGCTTACCGGGAGCATCACCGATTTTAACACCTACAACGTCGGTAGTTTTGATGAGGTAACCCTCATCTGCGAGAGTTTTAAGTGCTGTGTCGTTATCGTTTACAATAAGACGAAGAATACCAAAATCCTGCGTATCGGCGATTGAAAGCGCCCGAATATTTACGTTGTGCTTTGCTAGGGTATCGGTAATGTCAACCAAAGTACCTTGCTTGTTTTCTACAAATACGGTTAACTGCTTAAGTGACATAGGTTTATGCTCCTTTCATTAATCGTGTAATTTACGCTTATCAATAACGCGAACAGCTTTGCCTTCACTTCTGGTAATGCTCTTTGGTGCTACAAGATGAACGGCAGGGTTAATGCCAAGCATTGTCTTCATAGCGTTTGCAAGTGATTTTTCAAGCGCTGTAATGCCGCCAACGGTATCGGTAAACTGGTCGGGATTCATTTCAACATTAACCTCAAAGGTATCGGTATTGTTAACGCGATCAAGTACAATTTGATAGTTTGGCTGATAACCCTCGTTAAGCAAAACGGTTTCAATTTGACTTGGGAATACGTTAACACCACGAATAATCATCATATCGTCGCTTCTGCCCATAGGCTTGCACATTTTAATAAATGTACGACCGCAGGAACACTCTTTACGTGTAAGCACGCAAATATCACGTGTGCGGTAACGAAGCAGGGGGAATGCCTCTTTGTCAAGAGATGTAAATACAAGCTCGCCTTTGCTACCTTCGGGTAAAACCTCGCCGGTGTCAGGGTCGATAATTTCGGCTAAGAAATGGTCTTCGTTAATGTGCATACCGGTTTGTTCTTCACATTCAAAAGATACTCCGGGACCGCTTGTTTCGGTAAGACCGTAAATGTCATATGCCTTAATACCTAAAGTGTTTTGAATGTTTTGACGCATTTCTTCAGTCCAAGGCTCTGCACCGAATATACCGGCTTTTAGCGGAATAGTGTCGGGTGTGTAGCCCTTTTCAGTGAGTGATTCGCCAAGGTATGCCGCATAAGACGGTGTGCAACAAAGAATTGTTGCATTAAGATCGGTCATAAATTGAATTTGGCGCTCGGTATTGCCTGATGACATTGGTAAGGTAAGACAACCAACCTTGTGTGAGCCACCGTTAAGACCGGGACCACCTGTAAACAGACCGTAACCGTAAGCAACTTGTACTACATCTTCGTTTGTACCGCCTGCGGCAACAATCGCACGTGCACAGCAGTCTTCCCACAAATCTATGTCGTGTTGTGTATAAAAAGCAACAACGCGTCTGCCCGTGGTGCCCGATGTTGACTGAATGCGCACACATTCATTAAGTGGCTTTGCAAGCAGGCCATAAGGATACGCATCACGCAAATCTGCCTTTGTTAAAAAGGGGAGCAGATGCAAATCTTCAATTCCGTGTATATCTTCGGGTTTTACACCTTTTTTATCCATCAAATCGCGGTAGTAAGGCACATTTTCATAAACGTGTTTTACTTGCTTTACTAATTTTTCTGATTGAAGCTTTTTGATGTCCTCGACGGGCATAGTTTCAATTTCTTTTTGGTAGTAACGTTTTTCTTCCATTTGAAACAACACCTTTCAGTTTTAAAAATTAAGAATTAAATCCAAGGTCAAAGGCCTTTTTATTCATTTCGACAAATTTGGGAGCAACGGTATTTTCGATAGCGGTAATCCATTTATCATAAGAAATACCAAACTGCTTTGCAACCTTACCCATAAGTACAATATTAACGGCTTTTGATGAGCCTGCCTGTTCTGCAAGGCTTAGTGCGTCAAGCGCTTCTACTCTTAAACCTTTGGCGGTAAGTTCGTCAAGAACATCGGTAGGATATTCTGCTGCGCCGATAATAACAGGCATAGGATCAATTTGCTGTGTGTTAACAACGATTAATCCGTCTTTGTTTAAATATTTAGCGTAGCGAGCAGCCTCTAATTTTTCAAAAGAGATTATATAGTCAGCTTCACCCTCGGTGATAATAGGTGAGTAAACCTTGTCACCAAAACGAACGTAGGTTACAACACTTCCACCGCGCTGGCTCATACCGTGAACCTCGCTTACTTTTACGTCATAGCCTTCATCAATAAGTAAGCGACCAAGTAATTTAGAGGCAAGCAAGCTGCCTTGTCCGCCAACGCCGACAATCATAACGTTTGTAGTTTTCATTGTTGCTTACCTCCTTAATTTATAGCATCAAATGCACAAAGCTGTTTACAAACGCCACAGCCAACACAAAGTGTGTTATCAATTACTGCCTTGCCGTCTTTCATACTGATAGCAGGGCAACCAAGACTCATACAGCGCTTGCAGGATTTGCATTTATCGGCATCAACATTGAGTGACGGTAAAATTTTAACCGACTTTAAGAGTACGCAAGGACGACGAGAAATAATAACCGATGGTTCTTCTACTGCAAGTTCTTCTTTTATTGCAGCGTCACATTCTTTAAGGTTATACGGGTCAACCACACGAACGCGATTTATACCAAGCGCCTTACAAAGCGCTTCAAGATTAACCTTAGCCGCAACCTCACCCTTAATGTTATAGCCTGTTGTTGGGTTTTGTTGGTGTCCTGTCATACCTGTTATTGAGTTATCAAGTATGATTACAGTTGAGTTTGTTGTGTTATATGCCACATTAACAAGGCCTGTCATACCCGAGTGCATAAAGGTTGAGTCACCAATAACGGCAACACTTTTGCCTTCGGTTTCGTTGCCACGAGCTGCGTTAAAGCCATGTAAACCAGAAATTGAAGCACCCATACAAAGAGTAGTATCAAGCGCGTTAAGTGGCGGAACCGCACCAAGTGTGTAACAGCCAATATCACCGTGAACGGTAATTTTGTTTTTAGCAAGTGTATAGAACATACCACGGTGTGGGCAGCCTGCGCACATCATAGGCGGTCTGTTTGGAACAGGGGAGTCGGCGCTAACGCTTTGTTTAGCTTTAACACCAAATGCATCAGCAATAGTCTTTTGCGAAAATTCACCAAGGATAGAGAATTTTTCTTTGCCGATTACTTCAATACCAAGTGATTTAACATGGTTTTCAATAATTGGGTCAAGCTCCTCTATAACATATAGCTTTTTAACCTTACTTGCAAAATCCTTAATTGTATTTACTGGTAGCGGATTTGGCATACCAATTTTTAAAATGCTTACAGTATCACCAAAAACTTCTTTTACATATTGATAAGAGCAACCCGATGTGATAATGCCTATTTCATCACTGCTGCCGTATTCAACGGTGTTATAAATGCAGTTTTCGGCAAATTCTTGTAATTTAAGGGTGCGTTCTTCAACAAACGGATGACGCTTTATAGCATTGCCCGGCATCATAATATATTTTGCGGGATTTTTTTCATAATCTTTAAGAACTGCAGGGATAGCGTCGGTTGTTTCGACAACCGATTGGCTATGTGCAATACGTGTGCACATACGAAGAATAACAGGGGTATCAAACTGTTCTGAAAGCTCAAATGCCGTTTTTGCAAAGGTGTAAGCTTCTTGTGAATCAGCAGGCTCAAGCATTGGCACCTTTGATGCAATTGCATAATGGCGAGAATCTTGTTCGTTTTGTGAAGAGTGCATTGCAGGGTCATCGGCAACGCAAATTACCATACCGCCATTTACACCCGTATACGAAAGGGTAAAGAGTGGGTCGGCTGCAACGTTAAGACCAACGTGCTTCATAGCGCATGCGCTACGAGCGCCTGCAAGGGAGGCACCAAATGCAACTTCACAGGCAACCTTTTCATTAGGTGCCCATTCGCTATGTAAATCATCGTACTTTGATAAAAATTCAGTAATTTCGGTTGAAGGTGTTCCTGGGTAACTCGACACAACACCAAGTCCGCCGTCGTGAAGACCTGCGGCTACCGCTTGATTACCAATAAGTAATTTTTTCATAAATATTAAAACCTTTCAATTAAGATTTGTTTTGTGAATCAACAATTCCCTCAGCGCCATACATTTTACGAAGCTTTGGTTTTTCAATTTTGCCGGTAGGATTACGAGGAACATCGGCAAAAATAATTTTGCGAGGACGTTTATAACGGGGAAGAGACATACAAAATTCGTTTATTTCTTCTTCGGTACATGTCATTCCGTCTTTAATTTGAATTATAGCAGTAGCAATTTCGCCTAAGCGACTGTCGGGCAGACCAATTACAGCAACGTCCATAATTTTTTCGTGTGCTGCTAAGAAGTTTTCAATTTGAACAGGGTATAGATTTTCGCCGCCCGTAATAATAACGTCTTTTTTACGGTCAACAAGGTAAATAAATCCGTCTTCGTCCTCCATAGCCATATCACCGGTATATAGCCAACCGTCCTTGAGTGTGTCGGCTGTTGCTTTTTCGTCACGGTAATAGCAGGTCATAACACCAGGTCCCTTAAGGCAAAGCTCACCAACGTCACCTTGCTTTACGGTGTTGCCTTCGGGATCAACAATTTTAAGCTCCCAGCCATAGCCAGCAACACCAATGGCACCAACTTTGTGAACGTTTTCTACACCTAAGTGAACGGCGCCGGGTCCGATAGACTCTGATAAGCCGTAGTTGGTGTCATACTGATGATTTGGGAAATATTCAAGCCAACGTTTGATTAAACTTTGAGGCACGGGTTGCGCGCCGATGTGCATAAGACGCCAAGCTGAAAAGTCATAATCGTTTAAATTAATTTCACCGTTATCAATCGCATTTAAAATATCCTGTGCCCACGGTACAAGAAGCCATACGATGGTACACTTTTCTTGTGCTACAGCGTTAAGAATATTTTTTGCTTGTGTTCCTTTAAGAATAACAGCTTTTGAACCTGTAATAAGACTACCAAACCAATGCATTTTTGCACCCGTATGATAAAGCGGTGGAATGCAAAGGAAACAGTCGTCTTTAGTTTGGCTATGATGAGCCTGTTCAACACGACAAGAATGTATAAGACTGCGGTGCTTATGTAAAATTGCTTTTGGAAAACCCGTTGTACCTGATGAGAAGTAAATGGCTGCATCATCTTCTTCGGTTAACTCACATTCGGGGAAGATAGAAGAACATTCACTTGTTAAATCATTATAATCATCAGCAAAAGCAGGACAGCCGGAACCTAAATATATAAGCGTGCAGTTTTTAGATATTTTATCCGCAACAGCTTCAACACGGCCAATAAATTCGGTACCGAATATAAGAACATCGGCTTCGGCAAGCTGTAGGCAGTAATCAATTTCATCAGATGAATATCTGAAGTTAAGTGGTACTGCTAAAGCACCGGTCTTTAAAATACCAAAATAAATAGGCAACCAATCGATACAGTTCATTAAGAGTATAGCAACTTTTTTGCCTTTACCAATGCCGTTTTGTTTAAGCATATTAGCAAGTCTGTTTGCTTTTTCATTAAATACTGCCCAGGATATTTCGCGGCGGTAATAATCTACACGGTGTGTAGGCTCAACCAATTCAAACTCATGCCAGGTGCGGCGACGAGTCTCTGGTTGGTCGGGGTTAATTTCGACAAGTGCAATGTCATTAGCATATTTTTTTGCATTGTCTTCAAGTAGGTGAACAATAGTCATAAAAACATTCCTTGATTTAAAAAACTTTTGATAACATTTTACTACTTTAAAGTGATAATGTCAACCGAATTGTTGTCGAAAATTTAGATTTTTTCAAATTTCCCCTTGACAAATTTGCTTTAAAGCGTTAAAGTAATAAAGTCGAAAGCAAAAAATGTGAAAGGTGAGATGATTTATGACAACAGCACAGATAACAATACCTATGCTAATTGTATTTTTTGCAGTGATGATTTTTGTTGGTTTATATTGCCGTAAACATTCTACAAGTGTTGATGGTTTTGTACTTGGTGGACGTTCTGTTGGTCCTTGGCTTACGGCATTTGCTTTTGGTACATCATATTTTTCGGCTGTAATATTTGTAGGCTATGCCGGACAATTCGGTTGGAATTTTGGCCTATCTTCTACTTGGATTGGTTTAGGTAATGCTTTTATTGGTTCGTTGCTTGCGTGGGTAGTATTAGGACGTCGTACACGTGTAATGACACAAAGTTTGGGTTCTAAAACCATGCCCGACTTTTTTGAAAAACGTTACGATTCAGGTAAATTAAAAATATTTGCCTCATTTATAATCTTTGTGTTTTTGATTCCATATACGGCATCACTTTATA
>JAFXGM010000027.1 GCA_017513195.1 Clostridia bacterium
AATATGAAAGTTATAAAAGCCATCAACAATAATAATCTTTGTGTTTTGGACGAGCACGGAAAAGAACAGATTGTTTCTGGGAGAGGCATCGGTTTCGGAAAAAAATACGGCGACGATGTAGATGAATCCTTGATTCAAAAGACCTATCTTATCACCGACCACTCTATTCAAAAGAAAATGATCGCCCTTCTTAGAGAAATACCTGAAGAATATTTAACATTCACCGTTGATATTGTTGAATATATAAATGCCGCTTACAGTGAAAAACTTAAGGAATCTTTGCTTGTCACATTAAGCGACCATATCGCCTTTGCGATCGAAAGAAAGCAAAACGGAATGGAATTTACCAACCCGCTGCTTGACTCCATAGCCCAATGCTTTCCTAAGGAGCTGCGGTTGGGCGAATATTGTATAGAACAAATGGATAAAAAATTAGGCATTAGAATGTCAAAAGATGAAGCCGGCTTTATTGCAATGCATATAATAAATGCACGTTTAGATACAAACATCGGCAATGTATATGATATCACAAAAATGATAAACGGATGCATTGAAATATCCGAACATTATTATAAGAAAAGCTTTGATAGGACCAATCCCTGCTATGAGAGATTTCTTACACACTTAAAATATCTGGCGGGACGTCTTTTTGAAAACAAACCCTTACCCGAGGCGTTAAGCGAAGATGATGCTTTCGCTTCAATGATTAAAAAAATGTGTAACAAACATTATAAGTGTGCATTATGCATTATGGAGTACATTTTAAAAACTTATCAGAAAAATATTTCCGAGGACGAGCTTTTGACCCTCACCATCCACCTTAAAAAAGTCAGTTCGGTAAACTGATTTTTCATATTGATTGCAGTATCGGCATGATCAGGCGCCGATCATAACGATGCTGCACAAAAAAATAAAACGGAGGAAACGATTGTGAAAGACAAAATTTTCGGGGTTTTACAACGAGTCGGACGATCTTTTATGCTCCCGATCGCTTTGCTCCCCATTGCGGGCTTGCTACTCGGGATCGGAAGTTCTTTTACAAACCCAACCACTCTTGAAGCGTACCATCTTACCAACGTCATCAAGGAAGGCGGAGTTTTATTTACCCTTCTTGATATCATGAGCAAAACCGGCAGCATTGTATTTGATAATCTTGCGCTACTGTTTGCTATGGGCGTTGCCATCGGTATGGCAAAAAAGGAAAAAGAGGTAGCAGCGCTGTCTGGTGCTATTTCTTATCTTATTATGAACACGGCTATAAGCACGCTTATTTCCGCCAAAGGCGGTGTAGACGCAATGGCCGCAAATACCACCACATCTGTGTTGGGCATTACCACGCTCCAGATGGGTGTTTTCGGCGGAATTATTGTGGGACTCGGTGTAGCGGCACTACATAACCGATTCTACAAGATACAACTGCCACAGGTATTATCCTTTTTCGGCGGCACAAGATTCGTGCCCATCGTGTGCAGCATCGTTTATCTGATCGTGGGCGTTGTGATGTTTTTCGTGTGGCCTTTGATTCAAAGCGGTATCGCCGCGCTGGGC
>JAFXGM010000028.1 GCA_017513195.1 Clostridia bacterium
ACATTGAAGCATGTAAATTTGTAGACAAAGTTTATGGTGTAGAAATTGATGAACCTGCTGATGTAGTTATTGCTTCCTGCGGCGGCTATCCGAAAGATATCAATGTTTACCAACTGCAAAAAACCATGGACAACGCGTGGTGCGCAGTTAAAGAAGGTGGCGTTGTAATTATTATCGGTGAATGTGAAGAAGGTAGCGGTAGTGCGGCATTGGAAAAAGCTTTGCAAGAAAATCCGTCTCCTGATGCAATCAAAGCTCAATTAGAAAAGAACTTTGTCATTGGCGCGCATAAAGCTTTTGCGATTACCCGCTTGATGAAAAAAGCAAAATTCATTCTTGTATCTGCACTCGATAAAAAGATTGCAAAAGACTTACTTTTTGAAGCAGTAGATACTGTTGATGAAGCAATTAAACTGGCTGAAAAGAATGTTGGTACAGATTATAAAGTTGTTTTAATGCCTCAAGGAAGCCTGACAGTTCCTTTGCTTAAAAAGAATTAAAAATGCCGAAAAGTGGCGAAAATACGTGGTTTTTTCCTTGCCTTAACAATCCTTTTGGTCTATAATATAAAGCACTGACGGTGCAAAAAGCACATAAAATATTATTCCACGTAGGTCTAAAAGGAGAGGGTTCTGTTGAAAATGGATATAGATTATAAAGCTATAGGGGTACGTATTAAAGCAGCGCGTGTTCGTAAAGGTGTTACTCAAGGTAACATTGCGAAAATTACCGGCTTGTCCACTCCCCATATTAGCAATATCGAAACTGGCAATACTAAATTGGGCTTGCCCACCATTATCCATTTGGCTAACGTATTAGATGTTTCTGTTGATGAATTGTTGTGTGATAACATTCATCGCAGTGAAAGAATTTTTCACAACGAATTGTCTGAGCTTTTGCAAGACTGCTCTGTTGATGAGTTGCACATCATCGCAGAATTGGCAAAGGTTATTAAAAAATCTGGCATTAACAGTGTGAAAAAAACTAGAGGCCGCAAAAGCAAAAAAGCTCTGGCTGAATAAACTGTAAAGGCTGATGTAGCTCAGCCGGTAGAGCAACTGATTCGTAATCAGTAGGTCGCGTGTTCAAGTCACGTCATCAGCTCCAAAAGAAATGTAACGCCCACACAAAAGTGTGGGCGTTTTTGCTTGCAAAACTAAAGGAGTGCAGTTATAATAGCAATGTAATTTTATAACAGACAGTTCGTGACCATCCTGTCTTAAAACAAAACTACGGAACCGCTGATTACAAAGTCAGTATATTTTGGGCGCCGTAGTGTGCCCTTTTTTATTTTGGTGAGAAAAATGCCTAATGTTCCTTTTGATTGCAGATACTCAAAAATTTTAGAGAAGAATCCCCGTGAAATTGTGCTTTTGCGTGGTAATGGTTGCAAATGGCGTCGTTGTCGTTTCTGTGATTACCATACTGATTTCAGTTTAGATGAGCAAGCTAACTTTCAATTAAATAGTAAGGTCTTAGCGCAGGTTACAGGAGAATTTGGCAGGCTGGAAGTAATTAATTCAGGAAGCTTTTGTGATTTGGATGATGCAACCCCAGAAGAGATTGCCAAATATTTTAATCAAGTTTGTTTGTTGCAAGGCTTGCCCGGTCAAAGTAAAGAAAGTATGCTGCGGGATATTGAATTAGGTTTAAAATATTTTGACCGCGTATGTGTAAATATTATGGTAGAAAACACTAAGCCTATTAAACCTGACTATGGTGTAATAGAAATCTTTAAGCGTGAAGTTTATCCTTTATATAAGGATAATGAGCAGGTTGATATTTTACTTAACAACACAGATTTTGGAGTAGGAGTTTAATGAATAACGAAGTTTTACTGATTTTAAACTTAATTTTTGTTTATAGCAGCGTCATTCTGTGGCACTACTTTTTAAAAGAAAAAGGACTGTACTGCTGGACGGTGCTTGCCACCATTGCTGCTAACATCGAGGTAATGGTTTTGGTTGAAGCCTTTGGTATGCAACAAACCTTGGGGAACATCCTTTTTGCTTCCACCTTTTTGGTGACGGATATTTTAAGTGAGCTGTATGGTAAGAAGCAGGCAAATACCGCAGTTAACGTTGGTATTTTATCTTCCATTACTTTTATAGTACTGTCCCAGTTTTGGTTGCACTATACTCCTGCACCGGAAGATATTGTTTTTCCCCACATCGTCGCAGTTTTTACTAACACTCCGCGCATTATGCTGATGGGCCTTTTGGTTTACGCCATTGTGCAGAAGTTTGACGTGTGGCTTTATCATTGGTGGTGGTCCTACACCAGTAAAAAGTTCGGTAGTAGTAGAAAGTATTTGTGGATTCGTAACAATGGTTCCACTATGATATCCCAGTTTTTGAACACTATCCTTTTTACCATAGGTGCTTTCTATGGCGTGTATAGTAGTGAAGTGTTGATGGAAATCATCGTTTTTAGTTACGTGGTCTTTTTCGTGACAAGTCTTTTGGATACTCCTTTTGTGTATTTGGCAAGATATTTGCATACCAGAAATTAGTTATAAAAAATTAAAAGCTCCGCATGCGTGCGGAGCTTTTGCTTATTCTACGACATCTTCGATTTTATATTTTTTACCAGTTAGTAATGCCTCGATACGTGCGTTGACAACAGGATGATTGCTCAACCCTTGAGCGGTGTGCAGTGCGTGGCGTAAAGCTGGAGTTAAATGGTCAGGACCCCATTCGTCCAAAATCATGCAAGCGATACCACGAGGCCAATCGTACAAAGAGGTAAGGGCTGTGATGATGATGCCCACACCTTTGCCCGGATGGTTACGCAGATAACGCAAGGGGACTAAGAGAGCGTTTTGGTCAATAATATATTGGTAGATGTTTTGTTCTACAACGTTCAAAACTTTTTCAGAGCGGTCATCGCCAGTGTAGGCAAGCAAGTAGGGGAGCAGTTGGATTTCTGTGGGATGCTCGCAGAAGTAAGAGAAGAGGCGAGGCCAAATGTCGATGTCCAGCTCGTAAGCAAAATCGCACAGCGGATAGTTGACGCCTTCTTCTGTAATGAGGGTAGCGTCAATTTCTGCTTGCCAATCTCTTTGATAAATAATTTTATCACAGGCTGCGATGATGGTGTGGCATTGGTTGGCAGAAAGCTTATACCAGTTTTGAGTATCGACCAAGGTGTTCAAGCCAATGCAAAGTGCCACGATATCTAAAATTTCTTCTGGTTTGGTGGCAAAGTTTTGTGCGTGACGGAGTAGTTTAGTTAAAAGGTCTTCTAAATCAATGGAAGTGGTGTTAAAGTTTTGCTC
>JAFXGM010000029.1 GCA_017513195.1 Clostridia bacterium
GAGCCAGGATCAAACTCTCCATTGTAAAAAATTAAAATGTTTTGTTAGAGTCCTGACTGTTTCATTTTCCTAAAAGGAAATTGACAGATAAATACTACACTTTTCTCTCAATATATAAAAACCAGTAAATCAAAGAACCGTTTTTAATCCACTTTCGAGCTCTCAATTTTTGAGGCGGGAAAGTGGTGCAAAGGTAAGGCAAATTTTTTGAACCACCAAATTTTTTGGAAACTTTTTTCAAAAAACTTTTTCTAAGAACCTTTATTGCTTATCGCCGTTTTAGAGGCGAAAGCGGGTGCAAAGATAAGTCATCTTTTTGAAACTACCAAATTTTTTGGAAACTTTTTTCAAAAAATTATTTCTAAGAACCTCTGCTGCACTCTTGAGGTGTTGTTCATCTCTCGATTGCGGGTGCAAAGGTAGCGCTTTATTTTTATTCTCCAAACATTTTGTGAACTTTTTTTTGCACTATTTTTAGCTCACCTAATTTAATGCACAATATATCAGTGCGTTACATCGAATAAAAATTTTCGCGCCGCAAAACTCCTTTATAATATATATAAATATAGGTATAGGAATATGGTTTTTATCGCACTGTCTTAGCCTCGAGTACAACAAATCTTGGGAAGAGGATATTATTCTCGATATGGATATGCTCAAAAAGTGAATCCATAAACTCCTCAAGCTCCGCCAACATCAGTCGATAGCTTGCACAAGCATCTGCTGGAACCTCGAAATTATTCATCAACTTTTGTATAAATTTATAGCGCACACCCTCGTCATAGTGCTCGTGGTGCATCTGCCTGATGGGGTTAGCCACCGTGCCGCAGTGCATCTGCTGCATCGTAGCACCTCGCATATTTGCATCAAAAAGTTCGTAACAGTAGGGAAACAACACACGCTCCTCCTTCAAAAGATGATTCTCCAGGTCGTCGAGTGATAGGCGAAGGAGGTCGATAAGCTCATAGAGTTCGGGGTGTCGCTCACCGTGAGCTGCTGCAACCTTCTCAACCAAGGCGAGAAGCTCCGGGCCCTTGGTGCGGATACCGCGATGGTGAATCTTGAGCACATAGTCGATAAGCAGGTCTGTGGGCCAACTATCGAAGGGTATAGAGTAGCCCTCAGTAGCAGGTGCGCTGAGAGCCTCGACTACCCTATCGATATCGACACCCGCCATACGGCAAGCCTCGGCGAGCGTGGTGTTACCACCACAGCAGAAGTCAATGCCGAAATATTTGAATATACGCGCCGTAGCAAAGTCCTGATTTACAATTGATGCCACGGTGCACTGAGCGATAGAATTTATTGCTGACATATATTTTTAGTTTTTATTATTATCTTTTTCGTCTGCAAAGATAGTACAAAAACCAAAGCTGTCAAATCGGAAATTTTGATGCAAGGATAAGGGGAAGCTATAAGGAGAGAGTTGTGCTCCGGTGGAGCGCAGAGAGAGGGTTTAAGACCATTAGGACTTTAAGACCTTAAGACCGATACGAAGTCGGGTATCACATTTCTTCTTAATGGCCTTACTCGTCTTACTTGTCCTAAAAACCACTAAAAACCACCAACTCCACTTGCTTATTTCGCGGAATTTTTATAACTTTGTGCTATAATGGAGAGTGTGTCGAAACTCGCAGAGCGTATGGGCGGAATTAGAGAGTATATAGTTTATGCGTTGGGCAGCCGGAGGGCAATATCGCGGTGCGGTTGGCTGGTTGCTATGGTGGCGTGTGTGGTCGTGGCGGTAGGTTGCGCTACGGATAAGCGGAGTGCGGAGCTTATCGCCTATGCCGAGGAGATTGCAATGGAGTTGCCCGACTCGGCGCTAAGGGTGGTGCAGAGCATCGACCCTGAGAGTGTGCGCGGCAGGCACGACC
>JAFXGM010000030.1 GCA_017513195.1 Clostridia bacterium
AATTCACTATGCTATTATACAATAACTTTTTAGAAATGTCAATACTTAATTTTAATTTTTTTACCTATTTTATTTTGGTGTGTATATACATAAATTATACCGTTTTGCCAAAAGGCAAAAATACACATCCCTGTGGATGTGTATTTTATGGTACGGGTGTTCTTATAGGATTTACTCACAAATGCCGTAAAATCAAGGGTTTTAGACGGTCAACATAAGCACTTATCCTCTAAAAACAAAATATTTATCCCCGAAAACATCACGATAAAGCCGTCGTGATGTTTTTAATTTACCATTCACAAGCCTTAAAAACTTTCGGCTATCTTGAATAGTATTATACCATAAATCATTCAGATAGTCAAGAAATCGGAGGACAGATATTTTATGAACAAGGACACCGGGCAACTTTGCCCCACTTGTCAAACAGGACAAGACACATATTTGCTTGATAGCAAAAATCCTTTTTGTCCGTATTTGCATTGTCATAACGGAACGAGCTGCACAATGTATAAACCCATAGAAAAACAAAATATCAAAACCGACAGCGTTAAGGAAAATTCCTAAACGCTGTTTTTTTGTACCCTTTTGTCACGGAATAGGCATTATTTACGCAAGTAAAATAAGGGATTTTAACCTCTTAAATCAAGTAGGTAATGGAAACATATTCCTATCCCTCAAAAACGGCTTCTAATGCGTGACATAAAATCAGCGAAAGGAGGATTTTTGTATGGCGGTATTCAGAATAGACAAAACCCGTGATTATACCGTAATGTCAAACCACCATTTGAGAAATACAAGCCTTTCACTCAAAGCAAAAGGTTTGTTATCTCTTATGCTTTCCCTGCCGGAGAATTGGGACTACACCACAAAAGGACTTTCCAAAATCTGCAAGGACGGCATTGACAGTATATGCAGTACGATTAAAGAGCTGGAGCAGCATGGATATATCATACGGCAGCGAGTACGAAATGAAAAGGGACAGCTTACTACGGTTGAGTACACCATTTTGGAAGCACCTGAAACGGCTTCACCTAAACAGGAAAAACCTAAACGGGAAAATCCAGTTTTGGATAACCCAATCTTGGAAAATCCTGAACAGGTTTTACCTATCTTGGAAAATCCCGACCAATTAAATACTAATATATCAAATACAAAAAAATCAAATATTGATTTATCAAGTACGAATATATCAAATCCTATCCAATCAAATCC
Source organism: Clostridia bacterium (assembly GCA_017513195.1). GTDB lineage: Bacteria > Bacillota > Clostridia > Oscillospirales > Acutalibacteraceae > UBA737. Next base: position 1,213 of record JAFXGM010000030.1, read on the forward strand.
AAAAGGAAATTCGGAACGGATTGGAATGGACGAGATTGACGCATACAGAGAAATCATAAAAGAAAATATTGAGTATGATATTTTGGTAATTAACAATCCTCTTGAAAAAGTACGGATTGATGAAATCGTGGAACTCTTAACCGAAACGGTATGTACCTCAAAAGAGTATTTAACAATAGCCGGTGATGATTACCCTGCAGCACTTGTAAAAAGCAAACTCTTGAAGCTGGACAGTGAGCATATCGAGTATGTATTATCAAGCCTTCGTAAAAACACAAGCGAGGTACGAAATATCAAAAAATATATGCTTGCAGTTTTATTCAATGCTCCCACAACGATAGACAGCTTCTATTCTGCACAGGTAAATCACGACTTGTACGGTGGCTGATATGAATAAATCCGTATATAAAAAATACAGGCCGCCTTGATATTTGGCAGCCCTATCCAAAACCAAAACAAAATTTGAACAGGAGGAAAATTCTCAAATGAAATTAAAAAATAAAACAAAATCGATTTTGTCGGCATTTCTTGCCGTATGTATGCTTTTAAGCATTTCCCCCGTAACAACATTTGCGGCGCAGTCAAACGAATATGTGGACCCTGCGGATAATTGGCTTTCCTCAAATAACAGGACGAATGAGCTTGATGTCAACGCAACCACAACATACGAAACGCAGTTTTGCTGTGTATGTAATATGCAGACAACAGTATTGACATACCGTGTTCCTGAATATACCCGAAGCGGTGAAACAGCACTCAATCGTGATGTAAGATATTCAGACGGTACTTGTTTAGATGAAGAAAGAAAAGGAAATCTTGACTCTGGTACTCCCGGCATAGATGCTTATTATACCGGCTACCATTGGACTAAAGCCGTTTGTCAGAACTGCGGAACGATAAACTCCGGTGACGGAATGGCAACCTATTCATTTAACAACAATGTATACTCGTTAAATCCTTGTGATAATAATTTCTTTTTACAGTTTGACAATACAACTCACGAAAAATATGATGATGAATACCATTTAACCACTCTCAAACGCGGTGAGTATTGCAAATTCTGTAAAGGTACTTATGCAAGAGCTACAAGAGGACTTGCAGACCATAATTTCACCGAACAGGTTGACGGACAGGTGGCAAACAACAGATTTTATATTGCCGAGACCTGCGACGACTGCGGATATGAAACAAGCGAATATGTTACTGCAAAAGCGGTTGTTTCTTCATACTATGGTGTTGAGGACGGCGAAGCT
>JAFXGM010000031.1 GCA_017513195.1 Clostridia bacterium
AGGTTGCAAACAAGCCACTTTCAGAGCTTGTTGAAGATTTTAGTCAAAAGGATTTAGCACTTAAAAACACCTGTATTGAAAAAGATTCAAAAAATCGTTTTCCGCTTGCCGCCAAGGGCAAAAAAACACTGCCTTTTTGGGTGTGGAAAAAGAAAAACCCATATATAGCGGCGGGAGGAATGGTAAGCAATATTGAAGATGTGCTTAAATATATTGCTTTACAGATAGAAAGCGATAAACCCTACATTACTTCTGCACACGCTGTCTGTGAGGAATCTGCAATAAAAAAAGATAATCATCTTATGTGCATTGGTTGGCACACTTATAAGCACTCAAACCAGCTTTGGCACGTAGGTGGTGTAGGAACGTTTAGAAGTTCTGTAATTGTAAACAAAAGGCAGAAACTCGGTGTAGCCGTTTTAGGCAACGCTAAAGGTCGCGCCTCTGCTAACGCGCACTATATAGCAAAAATGCTTTATAGCGAACTAAAAAACAAAAGAATAAAGCTTAAAGAAAATTTTTAAGGAGAACCGATTTTGATAAAAAAGACTGTAAAGGAATCCGATTTTCTAAAATGCCCTCACCGCAAAAAATGCGGTGGATGTCAGCTTCAAAATATGCCGTATGACCGACAGTTAAGCTTTAAACAGGTTAAAGCTATAAAGCTGCTGGGTCGTTATCACCACGTTTGTGAGATAATCGGTATGGAAAAACCGTATCATTATCGCAATAAGGTACAAGCGGCATTTGGCGAACGGCGAGGACAGATAATATCAGGTGTGTATCAATCTTCTACGCACAACATTGTTCCGGTTGACAGCTGTTTAATAGAGGATATCAAGGCTGACGAGATTATAGTTACCATAAGAAAATTGCTAAAAAGCTTTAAATTGCGCGCGTTTGACGATGTTTCTATGAAAGGCTTTTTGCGTCACGTTCTTATAAAGCGCGGCTTTTCAAGTGGAGAGATTATGGTGGTGCTTGTAACCGCCGTTATGGATTTTCCAAAGCAGTCACAGTTTTTAAATGCACTGTTGTCGCGTCATCCCGAAATTACCACCATTGTTCAAAACGTTAATAATAAACGCACAAGCCTTGTTCTTGGCGAGCAAAGTCGCGTGCTTTATGGCAGCGGCTATATTGAAGAAAATCTTTGTGATTTTAGATTTAGAATTTCACCCAAAGCCTTTTATCAGATAAACCCAACACAGACCGAAGTGTTATATAAAAAGGCGATTGAATATGCCGAGCTTGGTGGTAATGAGACCGTACTTGATGCATATTGCGGCACAGGAACAATAGGAATTTTTGCTTCTAAAAACGCAAAGCGTGTAATCGGTGTCGAGCTTAATCCCGACGCAATTCGAGATGCTAAAACAAATGCAGAGCTAAACGACGTAAAAAACATAGATTTTGTTTGTGCCGATGCGGGTGAATTTATGGTGGAAGCGGCAAACGGTGGTGCTAAGTATGACGTTGTAATCATGGACCCACCGCGCGCAGGAGCAAGCCTTCAATTTTTGCGCTCGCTTGTAACGCTGTCGCCCGAAAAAATAGTGTATATATCTTGTAACCCTGAAACACAAGCACGAGATTTATCGTTTTTAACTCGCAAGGGCTATAAGGTGCGACGAATTCAACCCGTAGATATGTTCCCGCATACCGAGCACGTTGAAACGGTAGTAAAACTTTCTAAATAAGAAGGGATTTTATGGAAAATACAGTATATAATTTAAAACAACCCAAAAAAGCATTTTCTCGAATAGGCTTTGCCTTATCTGCGATTGTGGCTGTCGCCTTTGCGGCACAGTTTGCGTTGATTTATATTCCGGGATGGATTTGGGGGAATGATAATTGGCTTGATACAACCTCTTGGGGCTTTTGGATTAAAAGCCTTGTACCTATGTATGTTTTTGCCTTTCCTGCGGGCTGGCTTGTTATGCGAAAAATGCCCACACATGCCCCTGAACGTCATAATCTTACGTTTGGAAAGGGAATTTTGCTATTCTTTATAGCGCAGTTTATAATGTATGCAGGAAATATCATAGGAAATCTATCGGCTATGATACTTTCAGGTGGTAAGGCACAAAACGCGATTGCCGAATATGCAATGGATACCAATCCGCTAAAAATATTGGTTATGGTTATATTAGCGCCACTGTTTGAGGAATTTGTTTTTAGAAAGCTTTTGATAGACCGAACAAGGGCCTATGGTGAAAAAGCGGCAGTGTTTTTTTCGGCTATAACTTTTGGTCTTTTGCATCAAAACTTTTTCCAATTCTTTTATGCGTTTGGCGTAGGTTTTGCATTTGCGTATATATATGTCCGTACCGGAAAATTGCGCTACACGGTAATAATGCACGCAGTAGTAAACTTTATGGGCGCGGTAATAGCACCGTGGATAATTTCACAGCTTGATCTTAATGCATTAATGTCGGGTGCTATGACAGAGGCTGAAATGATGAAAGTGTATGCCGATATATTGCCGGGGCTAATGCTTTATTTACTGTACGCGTTTTTCCTATTAGGCTCTGCCGTAACGGGCCTTGTGTTGTTTATCGTGTTTTTCAAAAGATTTATGTGGAAATGGACCGAGTGGCAGCTTCCAAAAAACACGGCGTTTAAAACGATATATCTTAACGCAGGTGTAATATTGTTTGTGGTGATTTGCTTAATATTTATGGTAATATCGCTCTTTTGATATAAAAAGGCAACGGAAACTCCGTTGCCTTTTTATTTATAATTATATTTTTATGTCATTTTACATACCTATATTTTGTAGGGGGTAAAAATATGAAATTTATTAAGACTGTTATATCATTAGTGCTTTGTTGTGCGATTTTATGTGCACCGATTGTGTCCGCGGCTACCGTATCGAGTGAGTGCGACATTTCTGATATTGCCGTACCAATTGACAGCGCAGTGACCGATGCCGCAATAGGCACAAAGCTTGATATAAAGGCAAAGTCAGCCATTTTGATGGAGGTAAACACCGGCAAAATTTTATATGAAATGAATGCCGACGAAAAACTGCCGCCTGCATCTATTACCAAAATTATGTCATTATTACTTGTTATGGAGGCAATAAGCTCGGGTAAAATGTCGGTCGAGGACGTAATAACCGCCTCCGAACATGCCTGCAGTATGGGCGGCTCGCAAATTTGGCTAGAGCCTGGAGAAACTATGACGGTAGACGACCTTTTGAAAGCAGCCGTTATTGCCTCTGCCAATGATGCAACTGTTGCTTTGGGCGAGCAAATAGCAGGTAGCGAAGAGGGCTTTGTGGCTATGATGAACGCGCGCGCCAAAGAGCTTGGTATGAACAACACCAATTTTATAAACGCGACAGGTCTTGATGCCGAGGGGCATTTATCTACTGCGCACGACGTAGCAATAATGTCTAAAGAGCTAATAAAACACGACCTTATCAAAAAATATTCTACCGTTTGGATGGATTCGCTGCGTGACGGCGAGAGTGAGCTTGTAAACACCAATAAATTAGTCCGTTTTTACGAGGGTACCACAGGTCTTAAAACGGGTACAACGTCGGGCGCCGGGTACTGTCTTTCTGCAACGGCAGAGCGAAACGGCCTAGAGCTTGTTGCGGTAGTAATGTCGGGCGATACCTCTAACGACCGTTTTAACGGTGCTAAAAAAATGCTGGATTACGGCTTTGCGAATTATGAATATGCGTCTATAGCACCACAACTTGATAAAAATGAAATTAAGATTGAAAAAGGTGTAGAAAAAACGGTGAAGATAAAAGCACCAAATAATTTTGGTGCACTTCTTAAAAAAAGCGAAGCGGCAGCTATTACACAAAAGCTCAATTTAAAAGAAAATGTTACTGCTCCCATAAAAAAAGACCAATCGGTAGGCACAGTAGATTTTTATTTAAATGACGAAATGATAGGTCAAGTCGACGTTGTTGCTGCCGATAGTGTTGATAAGATGAGCTTTTTGACCGCTTTTTTGTGGATTTTAGACGGATTACTGAAATAAAATTTAATTTTTTTGTGAAAATTTGTGTAATATGCTTGCAAAACTACATAAAATAATGTAAAATAGATTAAACACAATAGGAATAATATCCCTATTGTAATAAAACTAATAGAGGTTGTTTAAATGTCACTAACTTTCAGTAGCGCATACGCTAAAGACTTCATCCGCGAAAATGACATAAAGGGCCTTTTAGGTCAGGTGGTTGACGCTCATAAAACAGTTAATGAAAAAAGCGGTCTTGGCAACGACTTTTTAGGTTGGGTAGAGCTTCCTTTTAACTATGACAAAGAGGAATTTGCTCGTATAAAAGCGGCGGCTAAAAAGATTCAGTCTGATACCGACGTTCTTATAGTTATAGGTATAGGCGGTTCATATCTTGGCGCTCGCGCAGCTATCGAATTTTTAAAAGGACCTTATTATAACACCATAAGACAGGGTGTCCCCGAGGTTTATTTCTCAGGCAACAGTATTAGCGGTTCCAACCTTGCTGATTTGCTTAAAATTTGTGAGGGCAAGCGTGTATCGGTAAACATTATTTCAAAATCAGGTACTACTACCGAGCCTGCAGTTGCTTTTCGCGTGTTCCGTAAGCTTCTTGAAGAGCGCTACGGCGAAGAGGAAGCCGCGAAACGTATTTACTGCACAACCGATAAGGCACGAGGCACATTAAAAGCTTTGGCCGACGAAAAGGGCTATGAGTGTTTTGTAGTACCCGATGACGTTGGCGGCAGATTTTCAGTGCTTACTGCTGTTGGTCTTTTACCAATTGCGGCAGCAGGTTGCGACATCGACGCTCTTATGGCAGGTGCACAGGCAGCGGCTAAAGATTATAACGTAGAAGATATCAACAACAACTACTGTTATCAATATGCGGCGCTTCGTAATGCTTTTTACCGCAAGGGTAAATCAGTCGAATTGCTCGTTTCTTACGAGCCACGCTTTACAATGATGGCGGAATGGTTTAAGCAGCTTTTCGGCGAGAGCGAAGGCAAAGACAATAAGGGCCTTTTCCCTGCATCAGTTACCTTCTCTACCGACCTTCATTCAATGGGTCAGTTTGTACAAGACGGCGCACGCCTTATGTTTGAAACGGTTGTAACAATCGGTGATAACGGCAGCGACGTTGTAATAGAACGTGAAGACAATGACGGCGATGGACTAAACTTCCTCGCTGGCAAGACAATGTCTTACGTTAACGAAAAGGCTTTCCAGGGTACCGTACTTGCCCACACCGATGGTGGAGTACCTAACCTTGTAATATCGGTAGATAAAGCTGACGAAGAAAACCTTGGTCGACTTATCTACTTCTTTGAAAAGGCTTGTGCTATATCGGGTTATATGCTTGGTGTAAATCCATTTGACCAACCCGGTGTTGAAAGCTATAAAAAGAATATGTTCGCGCTTCTCGGTAAACCGGGATACGAAGATATGAAGGCAGAATTGGAAGCAAGACTTTCAAAATAAAAAGGTAAAATAACCGTGTGCGCACGGTAAATATAAAGGAGTTGTTTATTATGATTAAACTTATTATCGGAAAAAAAGGTGCAGGCAAAACCAAGCGTTTAGTAGAACTTGTAAATTCAGCTGCTGAAACCAGTCTTGGCAACGTTGTTTGTATAGAAAAGGGTGGCACACTTACATTTTCCGTTAGCCATAAAGCACGTCTTATTTATGCTGATGATTTTTCAATCTGCGGTTATGATGAGTACTATGGTCTTCTTGCAGACGTAAAGGCTGGCAACAATGACATAACACACATCTTTGGCGACGCTACTCTCCGCATTGGCTCACGTGATTACGGCGAGCTCGCAGCATTCCTTGGCCGTCTCGCGAAGATTGACGACGTTGAATTTGTATTCACCATTTCTTGCGACGAAGCAGAGCTTCCTGCAGAAGTTTTCGAAGTTGCAGAAAAAATCTAATTTTACTTAAAACACAAAACTCCAAGGTCATTTGCCTTGGAGTTTTCTTTTATATGTATGTGTTATATCGGCAATTTCGTTTGTTAAAAACAGTAGCGCGGTAATATTTGGTATTGCCATTAGCCCGTTAAATATTTCGGCAATTAGCCATACGGCATCTGCACGAAAAACTGCAGCGGGTAACATAGCCGCGATAAAAAGGATTAAAAATATTGTTTTTGCGCGGTTCCCAAACAAAAAAGATATAAATTTTGTGCCATAAAGTCCCCAACCAATTACCGAAGAAAATGCAAAAAAGCAAACCACAGGACAAAAAACAAATATAACATTTTTACCGTAAACGTTTGTTAGCGCGTTAAGCGTCAAAGTGGATGCGGTATCAACACCATAGGTAATATTGCCCGCGCAAAGCAGCGTTAATGCCGTTAGCGTACAAACCACGACCGTGTCAATAAATACTTCCATAACGCCCATAAGGCCAAGACCAACTTCGTCACCGTCGCTGCAAGCGTATACCGTCGGCGCTGTGCCAAGCCCCGCTTCGTTAGAAAAAACACCGCGCGATATACCAAACCGCACGCCAATAAACGCCGAGCCAATAACGCCACCCGTAATACCTTTTGGATTAAAAGCACCAATAAATATTTGCGATAGAGCGGTTGGAATTTTGTTGCAGTTTGAAACGATGGCACCCAACGTCATACCAATATAAAGTATTGTCATAATTGGAAACAGCTTTTCACAAAAGCGACCTATACTACCGTCGTTTTTTAAAACAAGGGCGCAACAAACAGCACTTATAATACCCACAAACAACTTTATTCTTGTGTCGCCTTGTGGCGAAAGGTCAAAAAGCGTCTTTGCAAACGCACTAACACTTGCAGACATGGTGTTTATTTGCGTCATATTACCTACGCCAAACGCCGCCGCCACGCCACACGCACAAAAGACGTATGATAACGGAGAAAAAAATTTTGGCAAAGCGTTTTTTATGTAGTACATTACACCGCCCGAGTAACTGCTGTCGGGGTTTGTATCGCGGTATCGGACGGCTAACGCAATCTCGGCAAACTTTATAATCATGCAAAATGCGGCGGACACCCACATCCAAAACACAGCACCCGGCCCGCCCAGTGCCACGGCGCCTGCCACACCTACGATGTTGCCCGTACCCATTGTTGCCGATAGCGCTGTGCTTGCCGACTGAAAGGGAGTCAGCTTTTTGCCGTTTTTGGTTTGTGATGTCTTAAAAAACGATTTGAAGGCGGCGCCGAAAAATCTTATTTGAAAAAAGTTTGTACGCAGTGTAAGGATTACTCCCGTAAAAAATATTAGCAAAAGCGTTGGAGTGCCCCATACAAAAGAGTTGATTGCAGTTAAAAAATCTGTCACTGTTTTTCACCGACAAAATAAAAAATTTAAAATTTTTAAAATTAACTATTGATTTTATGAAACATTTGTGCTATTATACTATGGCGGTTTGGAAAAGCCGTATACATTTTAATATGTTTTGCGCCGGTAGCTCAGTTGGATAGAGCGTCTGGCTACGGACCAGAAGGTCATGGGTTCGAATCCTCTTCGGCGCGCCAAAATAAAGTTCACTCTTTAGAGTGGACTTTATTTTTTGTGTGTTTAAAGAAGAGGATTCGAAAAGGACGGTTTGCCGTAAGGCAAATTGCAACCTTTCGGGGAACGGTTGCAAAGTCCGTGGGCGTGTCGGGGGCGTTGCCGCCGAGCGAATCCGTCCACGCAAAGTAAGAACTACCGTTCGTAGTATAGTGGACTTTATTTTTTGTGTGTTTAAAGAAGAGGATTCGAAAAGCACGGTTCGACGATAGTCGAATTGCAACCTTTCGGTGAACGGTTGCAAAGTGCGGGGGCGTGTCGGGGGCGTTGCCACCGAGCGAATCCGTCCGCGCAACACAAAAACTACAGTTCGTAGCAGGAGTGGACTTTATTTTTTTGCCATTCCGCACACAGCTAAATATATTGCTACAATAAATACAGATATATTTACGCTTTTACTAACCCACAAATAGACCCCAAGCAAAAAGGCAATAAAAGCAAAAGCGACGGTAATAATTCGCAAAATGCTTTCTGCTTTGTAAATATCGGTGAATTTACTTAAAAAAATTGCAAGCAGCGTTCCGCCGTCAAGGCCCGATACGGGCAGCAAATTAAAAATTGCAAGCACAAGATTTAATATAGCAAAGTTTAACGCCTGCTCGTTTTGCGAGATAAAAAAATTTGCATACAGTGCGACAAAAAGCACCAAATTTGCCATAGGTCCGCAAAATGCAATAGCCGCTTCGCCGTGCTTTTTAGGTGAAAAGCCACGTATTATTTGCACGCTTGTCGGTATCAGTCTTACTGCTTTTGGTTGGCAGTCGGCCGCCCACATAGCAAGCAGATGTCCACTTTCGTGAATAAAGGCGGCAAAAAGTGTTGGTATAACAAGCCCCGTTCGGTCTATTACCAGCATAAAGCAAAGCACTGCACAAAATAAAAAAGATATGTAAATTTGTGTTCCAAAGATTTTAAATTTCACTGCCTGTTTCCTCGTCAAAATTAGCGGTTATTTTAGTCTGCCCAAATATATTGCTTTGACACCATTTTTCAAGCTTTGAAAAGCTACTGCTAAAAAAGAATTTTATTATAATTACCGCAATTAAAATTACGGCTACACAAATTGCTTGGGTAATACAAATTGGCACGTACATATTTTTAGGGACAATCTCTATAACTTCGGTTTCGCTTTCCATTTTACACCCCTTGTAACAAGAAAAAAATTATGGTACAATAAAGTATATTTTATGAAAGGTCTAATTTATGCCATTTTTACCTATTACAAAAAAAGATATGCTTGATCGCGGTTGGGATGCCGCCGATATAATAATTGTTACAGGGGATGCTTACGTTGATCATCCCTCTTTTGGTACTGCAATAGTATCTCGTGTGCTTGAAGCCGCAGGATTTAGGGTGTGTATAATCTCACAGCCCCGTAGCGACGAAGACTATAAACGTTTTGGCGCGCCGCGACTTGCCTTTTTTGTAAATAGTGGCAATATAGACTCTATGGTGGCACACTACACCGCGGCAAAACGTAAGCGCAGTGATGATGCCTATACCCCCGGTGGCAAGGCAGGTGCAAGGCCTGACCGCGCGGTAATTGTTTATTCAAAGGCAATTCGCCGAATTTTTGGTGACACACCCATTTGTATTGGCGGTATAGAGGCGTCGCTTCGCCGATTTGCCCACTATGATTATTGGGACGATGCCGTTCGCCAGTCAATTCTTATCGATTCTACCGCCGACCTGCTTATGTACGGTATGGGCGAAAAGCACGTGGTAGAAATTGCAAAACGACTCCAAGCGGGTGAAAAAATCGCCGATATTCAGAATATTCTTGGCACTTGTTATGCCGTAAATACAGCCGATTACAAGGTGCAAAGTGCAAAGCAGTGCCCCAGCTTTGAAGAGGTTCGCGAAAACAGCGAACAGGGCAAACGCAAATATGCCGAGTCAACGTATATTCAGCAGACCGAGCATGATGCTGCTCGCGGCAAAACGGTTATTCAGCGTCACGGCAATAAAATAGTGGTGCAAAACCCGCCAATGCCACCCCTTACAACTGAAGAAATGGATGCGGTTTACTCGTTACCCTTTATGCGCGATTATCATCCAAGCTATGAGGCTTTGGGTGGTGTACCCGGTATAGAAGAGGTTAAGTTTTCGGTAATACACAACCGCGGCTGCTTTGGTGCGTGTAATTTTTGCGCGCTGGCATTTCATCAGGGCAGGCAAATCAGCTGTCGCAGTCACGAGTCAGTAATAGACGAGGTTAAAACTATCACCGAAATGCCCGATTTTAAGGGCTATATTCACGATATAGGTGGTCCAACCGCCAACTTCCGCGCACCGTCTTGCAAAGGGCAGTTAGAACGCGGACTTTGTAAAGATAAAAAATGCTTGGCGCCTACTATGTGCAAGGCCGTAGAGGTTGACCACAGTGATTATTTAGACCTCTTGCGAAAGCTTCGTAAGTTACCTAAAATCAAAAAAATATTTATACGTTCGGGTATTCGCTTTGACTACCTCATAGCCGATAATGACGAAGAATTTTTCGAGGAACTCGTCGAACACCACGTGAGCGGTCAGCTAAAGGTTGCACCCGAGCATTGTTCTGCCCGCGTGCTTGACTGTATGGGCAAGCCGCACATAAATGTTTACGAGCGTTTTAAAAAGCGTTTTTATGAGCTTACCGAAAGGGTAGGCAAAAAGCAGTTTTTGGTACCCTATCTTATGTCGTCGCACCCTGGCAGCACAATAAACGATGCTATAGAGCTGTCGCTATTCCTTAAAAAAGAGGGGCTGCACCCCGAACAAGTGCAGGATTTTTACCCCACCCCCGGCACAGTTTCAACCTGTATGTTCTATACAGGACTAAACCCTATGAATATGCAAAAGGTTTACGTGCCGCGCACTCCCGAAGAAAAGGTGCAGCAACGCGCGTTGTTGCAGTATTATAAACCCGAAAACCGACAGTTTGTTTTGTCTGCGCTACGCAAGGCAAACCGTACCGATTTAATAGGTTATGGCAAAAACTGCCTTATCGCGCCCGACAAATCGTCTATTGGTGCTAAAAACGGTCAAAACCGACCGCCTCAAAAGAAGAAAAAGACGATTAGAAATATTCACAAAAAGAAGAAGTGATTTAATGAAAACCCTTATAGGTATGAGCGGCGGAGTAGATTCTGCCGTAACGGCGGCACTTGTTTCAAAAGCTCAAAATGCCGCAGGCATTACCTTACAGCTTTATGACGGCGACAACGCGGAGATTATTGCAAAAAACACACGTGAAGCACAGGATGCTGCCGACGTTTGTAAAAAGCTTGGCATATCGCACAGCGTTTTAGATTTAAAAACCGAATTTTACGACCTTGTTATAAAGTATTTTATAGACGAATATATTGCAGGTCGCACACCAAACCCCTGCATACAGTGTAATATTCATATAAAATTTGGCGCTATGCTCAAATTTGCCGAGCAAAACGGCCTTGACCGTATTGCCACAGGTCATTATGCGCGAGTAGAAAAATGCGGTGACAGGTATTTGCTAAAAAAAGCGATGGATGTTACAAAAGACCAAAGCTATGTGCTTTATGGTTTAACACAAGACCAACTCTCACGTACGGTTTTACCATTGGGCGACTACACAAAAGCACAAGCGCGCGAAATTGCCGAAGAGATGAAGCTTTGTGTTGCTCGTAAATCTGACAGTCAGGATATATGCTTTGTACCCGACGGCGACTATGCCGCATTTATAGAGCGCAATACAGGCATAAATTTTGCCGCAGGTGATTATCTTGATATATGCGGTAACGTTTTAGGTAGCCATAAGGGTGTTATTCACTATACTATAGGTCAGCGTAAGGGTCTTGGCATTGCGCTTGGGCGTCACGCGTTTGTGCTTAGTAAAAACGCCGACACCAATCAAGTGGTCCTCGGCGATGAAGAACATCTTTTTTATAAACAAATTGAGGTTGGCAATGTTAATGTTATTGCGAGTGACAGCCTTGACAACATAAAAGCGGCGGGCAAGCTGCGTTACCGCCATACCGAGCAGCCCTGCACAATTCACCAAACGGGCAAGGATACCGTTATATTGGAATTTGACACACCGCAACGCGCACCGTCACCGGGGCAGGCGGCGGTATTTTATGACGGTGATACCGTTTTGGGCGGCGGAACTATTATAAGAGGAATAAAGTAATGACTAAACAAATTGAGAAACTATTTAAAAATTTACAAAAAAATAAAATGCACCCCATTTATGCCGAAACAAAAGAGGATGCAAAAAATATAGTTAAAGATATGCTGTTTGACGGCTGCGTTATCACTTGGGGCGGTTCTATGTCGGTTATAGAATGTGGCATAGACGAATTATTAAACGACAAAAAATACAACTTTATGGATAGGGGCAGAACCGGTATTTCGGCAAAAGAGCAGCAAGAATGCTTTAAAGCTGCCATAGGCGCCGACTTTTTCTTTTGCTCAACTAATGCCATTACCGAAAACGGCGAGCTATTAAACGTTGACGGACTTGCAAACCGCATATCGTCTATTGCCTTTGGGCCTAAAAAGGTGGTTATGATAGTGGGTATCAATAAAATTGTGCCCGATTTAAAAGCGGCATTTTTACGGGTTAAAAAAATAGCCGCCTCCAAAAACTGCGTGCGACTAAATAAAAATACTCCTTGTGCAAAGTTAGGTCATTGCGTATCGCTGCTAAATAACGATAACCCCGATTTTGCCGACGGATGCAATTGTGACGACCGTATTTGCTGCGATTATATGATAAGTGCTATGCAACGTCAAAAGGACAGAATAACAGTAATATTAGTAAACGAAGAGTTGGGTTATTAAGATTTTTTTAAGATGGTTGACAACGTGTTTTGGGTCTTATAAGATATGTTTGGTGAAGCAAATGATAAATTTTTTTAAGAAAACAGTTGTTATATCTTTGGCTTTGAGCGTTTTGTGCCTTTGCGCTTGTGGTAAGGCTGACAATACCGAAAGTAAGGCTTCGGAAGTTACTGGTCAAACAACGCAAATACAGCTTGACAACGTAACCGCTGACCAGACAATAGATCCCGAAAACAATGAAATTGGTCGCGACACCGGTGAAGAGGTACAGTTTACAAAACCGCAAAACACCACAGCATTAGCACATGGTGTAGACGTGTCAAAATGGCAGGGCAAAATAGACTGGAAACGCGTAAAAAATGCAGGAATTGATTTTGCGATAATTCGTATAGGCTATCGTGGAGAAAACGGCATAATTTATCGTGACGATAACGCCGATTACAATATTCAGCAGGCGCAAAAAAACGGAATTTTGGTAGGCGTTTATTTCTTTTCTACCGCAGTTAGTAAAGACGAAGCGATAAAGGAAGCCGTTTGGACTACCAAAGCTATCAAGGGTTATAAAATTTCTTACCCCGTTGTATATGACTGCGAAGGGTACACCAATCCGTCAAGCCGTATGTATAATTTGTTGGCGGCCGAACGCACCGATAATGCGCTTGCGTTTTTAAAGAGTGTAAAAAGTGCGGGCTATGATGCAATGATTTATGGCGCTAAGGCGGATTTTGAGAACCGGTCGATTTGGAATATCAATAGTATAGAAAAAGATTATCGGGTTTGGGTAGCACACTATTCGAGTGACGTGTATCCGTCAAAGCAAAACCCCGATTACAGCGGCAGATATGATATGTGGCAATACACCAATCGAGGAACGGTTGACGGAATCGACGGCAACTGCGATATGATAGTATCGTATTTTAAAGCGAACGAGGCTACAGAAAAAGACGGCACCGCCACCCCAAACAATGCACCACCACCCAAAACGCAAGAGGAACTGCTTTATACCGATGCAAACGACCAAGTAACAGCCAAGCAAGAGGTTAATCTTCGCGAGGGTGCAGGTACAAAGTATAATGTTGTAGCGGTATTAAAAAGTGGCGAATTTTTAACCCGTACCGGCATTGGAAAAAACGGCTGGTCACGCCTATTATATAGCGGTAAAACCGTATATGCAGTGACAAGCTTTTTGTCTAATGAAGTGATAAGCGTGGAAAAACCGGACGTTGTAAACGGCGTGACATTTACACCTTGTAATGACAAGGTTACTGCAAAAATGGAAGTGAATTTGCGAGCGCTGCCAACTACCGACAGCGAGGTATTAGGCAAGCTTACAAGCGGCACATTTTTGCCACGAACTGCTAAAAGCGACAATGGTTGGTCGAGGCTTCTGTTTAATGGCAACGTGGTTTACGCGGTTACGAGCTATCTTACAACCGAAGCACCCGAAATAAAACCGTCTGATACACCAAGCAACACTACTACCGTCACCGAACACGGTATGACGTTTACGCTTACTGCGTTAAATGTCACTGCTAAAGAAGAGGTGAATTTGCGCGATGCGCCAACAACTGATGGATCTAACGTTGTGCATACTTTAAAAAACGGTGAGTACGTTACCAAAACGGGCGTAAGTGAAAGCGGTTGGTCAAGGCTTGAGTACAATGGGCAAATTGTTTACTGTATAGATTCGTTTTTGATGCAATAAAAAAAGCAAGCGAAATTTCGCTTGCTTTTTGTTTTAGTCACAGCATTCGTCTTTCTTGACCGGCTTTTTAGGCTTTGGTGCCGATTTGGTGTTATCACCAAGACCTGTAGTTTCGCTAAAGATTGCGTTGTTGGTAACCGCGTTCACTGCGTCGGTTGGAATAATCAACTTTGCGGCGGTCCCGTTTGACATATTAACGAGAGCCTCATATTTTTTAAGCTCAAGCACAGCGGCGTCAGCACCTGCTTCTCTTAATGCGATAAGACCGTCGGCCTCGGCTTTTTTAGAAAGGTAGATAGCCCTTGCTTCACCTTCGGCTCTGGCAATGCGCGCGTCGCGTTCGCCCTCGGCTTCCAAAATCATAGCCTGCTTATCACCTTCGGCGCGGGTAATAGCCGCAGCCTTATGACCTTCTGCCTGTAAAAGTGTTTCACGGCGGTCGCGTTCGGCCTTCATTTGTTTTTCCATCGCGTTTTGAATTTCTGAGGGTGGAATAATGTTTTTAAGCTCAACGCGGCTTACCTTCATACCCCACTGGTCGGTAGCTTCGTCAAGAATTTCAGCCATTTTGGTGTTTATAATATCACGTGAGGTAAGTGTGCCGTCAAGCTCCATTTCACCAACAATGTTACGAAGTGTAGTGGCGGTCAAATTTTCGAGCGCGCGAATAGGATTTACAACACCGTAGGTGTAAAGCTTTGCGTCAAATATACGGAAGAAAACAACCGTATCTATCTGCATAGTAACGTTATCTTTTGTAATAACCGGCTGTGGAGGAGAGTCCATAACCTGTTCTTTTAAGGTGATTTTGTTAGCAATTCTTTCAAGAAAAGGAATTTTAACATGAATTCCTGCATCCCAAGTGCATTTGTATTTACCTAAAAATTCAATAATGTACTGTGTTGCCTGGGGAACAATGCGAACGTTTGGAATGATGATAATTAATACAATACCAACTATAATGCCAATCCACATAAAGAATCATCCTTTTTTAAATTATTTAAGCAATGCTGCAGAAAGCTTTTTGTTTGATGCAACAACAGGTATAAACTGTGTAAGCGAATCAATAAAGTGCTTATTGTCGCCAAGTGCTGCAATAGCATTTGCTTTTACAGTGTCATCATTTGCACAAGCGGCAGCAATTACTGCAACGATTACGTTTACTGTATCGCGGTCGCCCTGTAAATAACCGTTTTCAAAAACGTCAAAAAGCTTTTTAACGCTCTTTTTATTATTCTCACGTAGAACCGATTTTATTTGTGGAACCAATTTTTCGCCAAAGAAGTTGAGGTATAAGAAATTGCCATAAACCGAAACGTGCTCTTTATATTCGTCCTTAAGAGCAGGGAAAACGTCGAGCATCTTTTTGGTGAATGTGGTTACGTTGTAGGCGCCGCCCTTTGACGCGGTTGGTAAATCAATAGCGTTTAGCAAAGAGTTTGAACGCGTAGTCTTGATACCAAGCTCGGTTTTAAGGGTATTAGTAAAGTCGATACCAACAGCCTCGGCATCTTTTGCGTTTTGTGTGTCGTCAAAAAGCCAAGCGTTAACTTCAATTAGCTCATATTCACCATCTTCTTCGATAGTGCCAACCTTTAAAACGTACATTTGACGTTCGTCGCTATACTCTACAGCAATTGCTTTAGTATCGTTTTTGTAAATACCGTCAACCGCCTTTATACCGTTTTCGTCAAAAAATGGTTGCATTTCAGCAATTACATTCTCTAAATATCTGTTGTCCATTATAATACACACTTCCAAAAAATAATATTTTATATATTGTACCACAAAAAACTTTGTTTGTCACCAAAAATTTCTTGAAACGGCTTATAAATTTTTATATAATGAAAGCACATTACAAGCCTCCCTTGCCTAAAGGGAGGGGGACCACGGTAGTGGTGGAGGGATTTCTTCCGTTACAGATAGAAAAAATCAGGTGATATATTGAAAATTTCAAACAAAAAGGATCTAAAAAGTGTTCTCGAATCAGAAGGGTTTTCTTTTAAAAAATCCTTGGGACAGAACTTTTTAATAGACGATACCGTTTGTCCGCGAATGGCGGATGCCGTATCGGGAGAAAATGTGGGTGTATTAGAAATAGGCCCCGGTGCAGGAGTGCTTACGGCACAGCTATCACGCGCTTGTAAAAAGGTTGTGTCGGTCGAGCTTGATACTCGTCTTAAACCCGTACTCCGGCAAACGCTTGCCGACTGTGGCAACGTAAAAATAATATGGAACGATATTTTAAAGGTGGATTTGCATACCGTTTTAGCAGAGGAGTTTGCCGACTGCGACACAATTAATATATGCGCAAATTTGCCCTACTATATTACCTCACCCGTTATTATGACCTTGCTTGAAAGTCGCTTGCCTATAAATAAAATTGCCGTTATGGTGCAAAAAGAGGCGGCTGATCGCCTTTGTGCCGAGGTGGGCTCACGTGCGGCGGGCGCCGTTACGGTTGCAGTAAATTATTATGCTACCGCAAAAACGCTTTTTGGTGTGCCAAGAACAAGCTTCCTACCGCCGCCAAACGTTGACTCGGCGGTTATTGAGCTAACCTTACGCGCTGCGCCGCCTGTTGAGGTAGCAGACGAAAAACTATTTTTTAAAATAGTCAAGGCCTGCTTTGCCCAGCGTAGAAAAATTTTGCTTAACACAGTTTGCAACACTATGGGTATTAGTAAAGACGATTTTAGAGTGGCACTAAACGAGGCAGGCGTTAGTGAAACAGTGCGCGGTGAAACACTTACTATGGAGCAATTAGCCGCTATTTCAGACGCATTGTGTAAGTAATTTGTTTTAAATAAAATTTGTGAACTAAACCACGCAAGGAGGGCTTTTTATGTCATTTAATCCGGATGAAATGTTTGTCTTTCCAATAGACCGCGAACCGTACGCTTTTGAACAATGCTACGTGGATGAAAACGTTTTTTTGACACAAAATGCCAAGGCAGGTGTTTTGCCAAAATACGACGATATCAAGGATAAATTACCGAAACCTATATGGGAAGGTCACGATGATACAATAAATTGCTATAATCGCACGTGGGAAATTGCATTTGGTAATCTGCGCAACGCAAACGAAAAATCACGCTTTGTTTCGGACTATATAGACTGTGCATTTTTCACTTTTTCGTTTATGTGGGATTCGTCGTTTATAGTAATGTTTGGAAAATACGCAGGGCATATATTCAATTTTCAAAAAACACTTGATAATTTTTACTCTCATCAGCATAAAGACGGCTATATAGGCCGTCAGTTATTCCAAAAGCATTTTGGTCAGCGATATGCCAAGGATGACCCCGCTTCAACAGGCCCAAATATTTTGCCTTGGGCCGAGTGGGAATATTATTGCATAACAGGGGACACCAATAGACTGCGTAAGGTTTTTGCACCGCTTATGGCGTATCACAAGTGGTTACAGCTTAACCGCACTTGGCAAAGCGGCGGTTATTGGACTACAGGGCTTGCCTGCGGTATGGACAATCAACCAAGAGTAGATAAGCAGTATAGTCCGTTACTTTCACACGGATTTATGACATGGCTTGACGCCTGCGCACAACAGTATTTAAGCTGCGAAATACTTATAAAAATTGCCGATATTATAGGCCGCAGTGAAGAAGTAAAATGGCTTGAAGAAGAGCGCGAGCTTCTTGAAAAAATCATAAACAATCAAATGTGGGATGAAAAAACAGCGTTTTATTATGATATGCGACGAGACGGTACTCTTACCGATACTAAAACCATTGGCGCGTACTGGACAATGATGGCAGGTCTTGTGTCAGATGACCGCGCAAAACGATTTGTTGCTCATCTTGATAACGAAAACGAGTTTAAACGTCCTTTCAGAATACCGACGCTGTCGGCCGACCACCCCGAGTATCAAGAAAGAGGGGACTATTGGAGAGGTTCGGTATGGGCGCCCACAAACTATATGGTGCTTAAAGCGCTTGATAAATACGGTTATAACGATTTAGCCTATGATATCGCTTGTAACTACCTTGAAAACGTTGTAAAGGTGTTTGTAAAAGACGGCACAATTTACGAAAATTACGCACCCGAGTATATCGAGCGCGGCAGTCATTCACAAGGTGAATTTGTTGGTTGGACGGGTCTTGCGCCTATAAACATAATGTTTGAATATGTTTTTGGCATACGACCCGATGCACAGAACAAAAAAATAGTGTGGTATGTAAACCGACTTGAAAAACACGGTGTTAAAAATTATCCTTTGGGCGATAAACTTATTGACATTATTTGTGAAAAGCGCAATTCTGTAGACGAAACACCTGTTGTAACGGTAACAGGTGCCGACGATATTACAATAGAAATTGTGTGGAATGGCAAACGTATAACCGTGTAAAATAAATACTTGCAATTTTTTGAAACTATGATATAATACTAATACTAATTTGAATACAAATGCGATGATAAAGAAAAGTAGCGTTGATTTGTGATTTTTAAGAGAGGGTGGCCTTAGGCTGTAAGCCGCCTATTTTACCGCAACGTGAAGTTCCCTTTTGAGCAGTGCCGCTGAAAAATGCAGTAGGTGGCAACGGGTAATCGGTTCCGTTATAGACCGAAGAGAGTGTTTGCTCTTTGAGCGAAAATGCGGGTGGTACCGCGGAGTGTGTACTTACAGACTTCGTCCTGTTTTATGGACGGAGTCTTTTTATTTACATTAAATTTCCTTAAAAGCCTCCCTTGCCTAAAGGGAGGTGGCAGTCGCAGACTGACGGAGGGATATTCATTTTAAAGGAGACAGATTATGAAACAACAGCTTGAACAAATCAAGACTGCGGCGCTCGAAGCCATTGCGGCTGCCGAAAACAGCGCCGACTGCGAAAACATCAGGGTAAAATACCTTGGCAAAAAAGGTGAGCTTACCGCCATTTTAAAGATGATGGGTGGCCTCTCACCCGAGGAGCGCCCAATTATGGGTCAGCTTGTAAACACAGCAAAAGCAGAGGTTGAAGCAGCACTTGGTGTAAAGGTAACCGAGATGCAGGCCGCCGCAGAAGAACTTAAGCTTAAAGAGGAAACAATCGACATTACAATGCCGGCAAAAGCTGATAAGACAGGTAAATTGCATCCTCTTAATACAGTGCTTAACGATATGATTGATATTTTTCAGTCTATGGGCTTCGACGTGGTTGATGGCCCGGAGGTTGAGACCGACCACTACAATTTTGAGTGTCTTAACGTTCCTGCCGATCACCCTGCGCGCGATATGCAAGATACATTCTATTTGGCAGAAAACATTTTGCTTCGCACACAGACTTCAGCCGCTCAGATTCGTACTATGGAAACACGCAAGCCGCCAATTCGTGTAATTTGCCCGGGCCGTGTGTTCCGTGCTGACGAGGTAGACGCAACACATTCACCCGTGTTCCACCAAATAGAAGGTCTTGTTGTTGATAAGGGTGTTACAATGTGCGACCTAAAAGGCGTGCTCGAGCAGTTTGCCCACGAAATTTACGGACCTGACACCAAGGTTAAGTTCCGTCCATCTTTCTTCCCGTTTACAGAGCCGTCAGTAGAGGTTGACGTTTCCTGCTCAGAGTGTGGCGGTAAAGGTTGCCGCGTATGTAAGGGTGCAGGTTGGATAGAAATTTTGGGCGCAGGTATGGTGCATCCAAACGTGCTGAGCTCTTGCGGCATTGACCCCGAAGAATACAGCGGCTTTGCATTTGGTATAGGTCTTGACCGACTAACAACCACACGTTATAAGATAAGTGACATACGTTTGTTGTTTGAAAACGACAAGCGATTCCTTGACCAGTTTTAAGAAAGGGGACGTTAGGTTATGAAAATTTCACTAAAAGCATTAAAATATTACGTAGATATAAACGTTCCCGTACAGGAACTTTGCGACCGTATGGTTATGGCAGGTTTTGAGGTTGAAAGCATCGAGTGTGAGGGCGAAAACATTAAAAACGTTGTTGCCGCTCGCATTGTAAAGCTTGAACCCCACACAGACAGCGACCACCTACAAATTTGCCAGATGGATATAGGTGCCGAAAACCTCGTACAAATTGTTACAGGCGCACAAAACATAAAAGAGGGCGACCTCGTTCCCGCTGCGCTTGACAACAGCGATTTGCCAAACGGTATGCACATTAAAGCCGGCAAGCTTCGCGGCGTAGAGTCAAACGGTATGCTCTGTTCGGGCGAAGAGCTTTGCCTTACCGAAGAGGACTACGAGGATGCAAGCGTTCACGGTATTCTTATTCTTAAAGGTGACTGGAAGCCGGGTACCGATATGCGTAAGGTTCTAGGTCTTGACGATTATATTATCGACTTTAAAATCACCGCTAACCGCCCTGACTGTAACTGCTTTATGGGCGTTGCAAAAGAGGCTTCGGTAGTTTTGGGCAGTGCTTATCATCCGCCCGTACCAAGCTATAAAACAGTTGGCGAAAACATAACCGATTATGTTGACGTAGAGGTTAAAAACTACGACCTTTGCCCACGTTACGTAGGTAGAGTGGTTAAAAATCTTCGCATCAAGCCATCTCCTGCTTGGATGCAAAAGGCGCTTACCGCATCGGGTATGAGACCGATAAACAACATAGTTGACATCACCAACTTCGTTATGCTAGAAACCGGTCAGCCAATGCATGCGTTTAACTATAACGACCTTGCTGACAAAAAGATTATTGTTCGTAATGCTGCAGAGGGCGAAAAGATTACCACACTTGACGGTAAAGACTACAATCTTACTACCGATATGCTTGTAATTGCCGACGGCGAAAAGCCATCCTGCCTTGCGGGTATCATGGGCGGCAAAGAGAGTGAAATTGAGGACGACACCACGGATTTATTCCTTGAATGTGCTAAATTCCGCCGTGACAGCGTTAGAAAAACCGGTCGTGCACTCGGTATTCGTACCGAATCAAGCGGTCGCTTTGAAAAGGGCGTTGACATTGTAAACGTAGGCTTTGCAATGGATCGTGCGTTGCAGCTTATTTGTGACCTTGATGCAGGCGATATTATAGACGGTGTAATCGATAGAAACGAGGGCCTCCCCGAAGATAAGATTTTAAACGTTACATCAAAAAGTATTGTTGAGCTTTTGGGTGTAGATATTCCCGAAAGCAAAATGGTTGAGATTTTAAATAGCCTTTGCTTACCAACCACCGCAAAAGACGGCGTTCTTACCGTTCGTGTACCGTCAATTCGTGATGACATAGAGGGTAGAGCAGACCTTGCAGAAGAGGTTATGCGTATATACGGCTATGACCACATTGTTGGAACACCAATGCGTGGCGACGTAATGCGTGGCAAAAAATTACCAAACCGCGTAAAGAGTGATAAAATGAAATCACTTCTTTGTGGTATGGGTTGTTATGAAATTGCAACCTATTCATTTATAGCATCGGGTGCGCTTGATACACTAAATCTTCCTGAAGATGATGCTCGCCGTAACGCAATAAAGCTTATTAACCCACTTGGCGACGAATATTCTACCATGCGTACACAGCTTGTTACCAGTATGCTTACGGTTATGGCAACAAACATTAACCGCAAGATAGAATCGGGCAGATTCTTTGAAGAGAGCAAACGCTTTATTCCAAAAGCTTTGCCTGTAACAGAACAACCCGACGAGCTACCGACACTTTGTATCGGTCTTTACGGTAAAGATGAAGATTTCTTCACCCTTAAGGGTATTGTAGAAGAACTTATGACGCTCTTTGGTGCGCATACACAGTATAAGCGTTCAAACGAAAGCTATTTGCACCCGGGTCGTCAAGCTGAAGTGCTTGCAAATAATGTTTCGTGTGCAGTACTTGGTGAGGTTCATCCTGCGGTTGCTAAGAGCTATGATATAGACACCCGCGTTTATGTTGCCGAAATAAAGCTCGATGTACTCTACGGCATAAATAAGCGTAAGGTTACCTACAAGCCGCTTCCAAAATTCCCTGCAGTTGAGCGTGATTTTGCAATGCTTTGTGATAAGGATATCCCTGTTGGCGATTTGGAAAAAGCTATTGTTAGCGGTGGCGGTAGATTGCTCGAAAAGGTAGAGCTTTTTGACGTTTATCAGGGCTCACAAATACCGGAAGGTAAAAAGAGCGTTGCATATAGCGTATGGCTCCGCTCTGCCGAGGGTACTCTTACCGATGCGCAAATAGAGGATGCAAGTACAAAAATTATTGCTAAACTCGAAAAATTGGGCGCAGAACTCAGAAAATAGTGTAAATTAAAGAAAAATTAATATGTTCTTATTAAATTTTTCTTGAAATTTTGCATAATGCAGTATAGAATAAAGATAATAACAAATTAGAGCGAGGTGCGTTACAAATGAATGATAGAACCATGACCTTTTCTATAGGTGATCAGACCGAACAGGAGATACGTAATACCTTAACGATTGTTTACGATTCCCTGAAAGAAAAGGGTTATAACCCAATCAATCAGATAGTTGGTTATATTTTGTCGGAGGACCCTACTTATATCACCACCCATAATAACGCCCGCAACCTTATTCGTCGCATTGACCGTGATACATTGTTGCAGTCACTTGTGCGTTATTATCTTACCGCGTAAAATTAAAGTTTGCTTGAGCGAGGACTTTATTCCTCGCTCTTTTTTTGTCTTAACCTCTTGATAAAAAGCATATTATATGGTAATATAATATGAATACATATCGTTTGTAGAAAGGGGTCGGGTTTATGGCAGATAACCGCGCGATAGGCGTTTTTGATTCGGGGCTTGGCGGACTTACCGTTGCTCGTGAAATTATGAAGCTGTTACCAAATGAAAACATAGTTTATTTTGGTGATACGGGCCGTGTGCCTTACGGCACAAAGGGGCGCGATACCATTCGCAAATATGCGCTCCAAGACGAACGCTTTTTGCTAAGCCACGACGTTAAAATGATAGTTGCCGCTTGCGGTACGGTGTCTTCTGTTGCGGCTGATACCGCCGAAAGCTTACCCGTTCCTTTCGTAGAGGTCGTGTCTCACTCGGTACGCGTGGCGGTACGTGCTACAAAAAACGGCAAAATCGGCATTTTGGCGACCAGCGCTACCATAAACAGCGGCGCACATAAAAAGCAAATACTAGAATCTTTGCCAAGTGCACAGGTTATTGAGTCTGCAGGCACCTTGCTTGTGCCTATAGTAGAAGAGGGTTGGACCACGCTCGACGATACGGTTGCAATAGAAACCCTTAGGCGATATTTAAAACCGATGATTGACGCAGGTGTTGACACGCTTATTTTGGGTTGTACACATTTTCCAGTGCTTTCAAGCATTATACGAAACATCTTAGGCGGCTCGGTTACGCTTATAAATATGGGCGAGGCCACCGCAAAAGCGATAGAAAAACTGCTTGAAAACAGTAACAGTCTAAACGACGGCACACTAGCTCCCAAGTATGATTTTTACGCAAGCGACAAGACAAAGTCTTTTGAAAAGACAGTAAAGGTATTGCTTGGTGACTATAACAAGGATTTTGAAATAGAACAGGTAGATATTGAGAAAGTATGAAAAAGGTTTTAGTAAAGGTAAAGGGTACGCAGGGTGTTGACGGCGAAAATGCCGTTATTGAGCTTTCTACCGAGGGTACACTTCGTGAATTTGAGGGTGATTACATCATCACCTATTCAGACGACCCTACCGAATCGGGCACTCAAACAAAGACACAGCTTACAATACAAAAAAGCGGTACGGTTATTTTAGACCGACGAGGCGATTTAAACTCGCGTCTGGTTATTACCGAGGGCGAGCGAAATAATTGTCTTTATGCTATACCGCAGGGTAGTATGACGCTTGGCATTTACAGCAAGCAGGTAAAAAGCAACATGACCGCAAGTGGCGGTACGGTAAAAATGGTTTATTCTATAGATATGAATCTACAGCCTTTAAGTGACAATGAGGTTGAGATCTTTGTGGAGGAAAGATAAATGTCAGTTTTAGTTAGTGAATCAAAAAAACAAATTGAAGAATTACTTATAAATGCGGCAAAGACCGCAATAGAAAAGGGTGAACTTTGCGAGGCAGAGCTTGCTCCCTTTAAAGTAGAGGTTCCTGCTGACCGCAAAAACGGCGACTATGCTGTAAATGCGGCTCTTGTTTGGGCGCGTGGATTCAAATCGGCTCCTCGTGCTATTGCAGAAAAGCTGATGGCGAACGCAAGTTTTGATGGAACGTTTATTGAAAAATATGAAATTGCAGGCCCCGGTTTTATAAATTTCTTTTTGTCGGACAAGTATTATGCTAATATTGTTGCCGACGTTATTACAAAGGGTGACGACTACGGCAAAAGCAACTTTGGCGAAGGCAAGCGCGTGCTGGTAGAGTTTGTTTCGGCAAACCCCACAGGCCCTATGCATATAGGTAACGCTCGCGGCGGCGCATTGGGCGATTGCTTGGCGGCTGTAATGAGTGCGGCAGGTTACTACACCGAGCGTGAATTTTATATAAATGATGCCGGCAACCAGATAAATAAGTTCGGCTTATCTCTTGATTTAAGATATCAACAAATTTACGCTGACGGCATTGAAATGCCTGAGGATTCTTACCATGGCGAAGATATTATTGCTCACGCAAAGGCTTTTGCCGAAATCAACGGTGACAAGTATATTCAGGCTGACGAGGCAACACGTCGCAAGGCTTTGGTGGAATTTGCGTTGCCTAAAAACATTCAAGGGTTAAAGGATGACCTTGGCAAGTACCGTATAAAATATGATACTTGGTTCCGTGAAAGCACATTACACAATAACGGTGAAGCTGCTCGTATAATAGAACTGCTTAAGCAGAGCGGTCACACCTATATGCAAGATGATGCTCTTTGGTTTAAGGCTACTGATTTTGGTTGCGATAAAGACTTTGTTCTTGTTCGCGCTAATGGTGTGCCCACCTACGTAGTGCCCGATATTGCCTACCACTACAACAAGTTAGAGGTTCGTAAATTTGACAAGGCTATCGACATTTTGGGTGCCGACCATCACGGCTATGTGCCTCGTCTTAAAGCGGCGCTTACTGCACTCGGTGTAGAAGCTGACCGACTCGATGTTGTGCTTATGCAGATGGTACGTCTTGTACGTGACGGCGAGGTTATTAAGGCATCTAAGCGTTCGGGCAAGGCAATTACCCTTGTAACGCTTCTTGACGAAGTGCCGATTGACGCTGCAAGATTTTTCTTTAATTTGCGCGAACCAAACTCTCACTTTGATTTTGATTTGGACTTAGCTGTAAGCGAATCTAACAGCAACCCTGTTTTCTACGTTCAGTATGCTTATGCTCGTATTTGCAGCATTTTGCGCAACTTACAAGAAGATGGCGTACAAAAACGCGACTGCACAGCAGAAGAATTATGTGTGCTTAATGCACCCGAAGAGCGCGAGCTTATTATTCACATTTCATCACTTACCGATGAAATCATTCAGTCCGCAAAATCTTATGACCCTGCACGTCTTACCCATTATGTAAACGAGCTTGCTACCAAATTTCACAAGTTTTATGCGGCGTGTCGTGTTAAGGGCGATGATGAAGTGCTTACACAAGCACGTCTGAACCTTTGCTACGCTACGGGCATTGTTATTAAAAACGTGCTTGATATGATGAAAATTTCTGCTCCCGAAAAAATGTAAAAAGAAAGGATGACCTAAGATGAAAATGGATAACCGAAATCTCACGATGCTTATGGATCTTTATGAAATGACCATGGCAAACGGCATTATGCAAAGTGATATGCGCGATACAATTACATACTTTGATATGTTCTTCCGTCGCGTGCCCGACAATGGTGGTTATGCCATTATGGCGGGCATCGAGCAGCTTATAGATTACCTTAACAATCTGCATTTTGACGATAGCGATATCGAATATTTAAAATCACTGGGACTTTTTTGCGACGAATTCATAGATTATTTGCGCAATTTTAAGTTCGAGTGTGACGTTTGGGCAGTACCCGAGGGTACGCCAATATTCCCTAACGAGCCTATAGTTACCGTTCGCGGTCCGGCAGTTCAAGCCATGCTTATCGAAACGATGGTGCTGCTTACAATTAACCATCAATCTCTTATAGCAACCAAGGCAAACCGAATTGTGCGCGCTGCAAAGGGCCGTCCTGTTATGGAATTTGGCGCACGCCGTGCACAGGGTGCTGATGCTGCATACTACGGTGCGCGTGCCGCAATAATTGGTGGTTGTGCGGGCACCTCTGATATAAAAACCGCCAAAGACTTTGGCACAAAAGCAAGCGGTACAATGGCTCACAGCTGGGTACAACTGTTTCCCGACGAATATACAGCCTTTAAAACTTATGCTGAGCAATACCCTAATAGCTGTATGCTGCTTGTCGATACATTTAACGTTTTAAAATCGGGTATTCCAAACGCAATCAAGGTATTTGACGAGGTGTTAAAGCCTCTTGGTTGCCGTCCTCTTGGTATAAGAATTGACAGTGGCGACATTGCCTATCTTTCTAAAAAAGCACGCAGAATGCTTGACGAAGCGGGCTACCCCGATGCCAAAATATGTGTTTCCAATTCTCTCGACGAGCATCTTATTCGTGATATGGATATCCAAGGCGCTTGTATTGATAGCTACGGTGTTGGTGAACGTCTTATTACTGCTTCAAGCGAGGCTGTTTTCGGCGGCGTATATAAGCTTGTTGCTACCGAACAAGATGGTGTTATAATACCAAAGATAAAGGTTAGTGAAAACATTGCAAAAATCACTATTCCGGGCGTTAAAATTCCGTGGCGACTTTATGATAAAGAAACCAATAAAGCAATAGCTGACGTTATTACTCTTAATTACGAAAAAATTGACGACTCAAAGCCTTACGAGATTTTTGACCCAACATATACTTGGAAGCGTAAAACAATTACTAATTTCAAGGCGCGTAAATTGCAGGTTAAGATTTTCGAAAAGGGCGAGCAGGTTTATACCTCTCCTTCAGTTTCGGAAATTGCCGCTTTGCGAGAGGAGCTTGTAAACAACCTTTGGGATGAGGTTAAGCGTTTTGAAAAACCACATACCTACTACGTCGATTTAAGCCAAGATCTTTGGGATCAGCGTAATGAGCTGCTTAATAAAGCGAATAAAAAATAAATGGTGATAAAATGAAAAAGATAGTAAGTCTTATTCTTTGTATAATTTTTGCATTTTCTTTTACCGCTTGCGGTGATGATAGCGACGAAAAATCTAACCATAGCGTAGACGTCGAATACTATGCAAAGTTAGGTCAGATAAACGGGCTTGAATATAAGCTTGGCGGAAGCGTAGAGGATGCAAAAGAGCTTCTTAACAAAACCACCGACGACCACGGCGAGTCAAATTATTTTGACTACGAGTCGGGTGACTATACTGTTATGACCGACGGCTCTATTTGCGTATGCTATAAGACGGATGATGAGTCGGCCGGCATTACCCATATTGTAAAATATGGTGACGCGTACGGCTTTACTATAGGCGCGGTGTCAACACAACTTCGTGACACTATGACCGATATGGGCTACACTGCTACCGAGCGTGAGGCAAAAAAGGGCGAGTTATTCTTTTTGCCTGCAGGTGCCAGTATGACTGTGTTAGAATACAAAATCGCGAACCGCACTGTGCTTTTTGTGTTCCAGGAACACGCTTTTAGCGCGGCTGTAATTTCAAAATAAACCTTTAGGAGACCCAATTTTACCATGCTTTTAGACGAAAAACAAATAAGCGGCACCTTTCCCGCAATGGCACTCAGGGGACTTGTCGCTTTCCCTAATATGCTACTGACATTAGATGTTGGTAGAAAAAAATCGGTGCAGGCACTTCAGTTTGCAATGGATAAAAATGTACCGATTTATCTTGTAACACAAAAAGATATTGCGGTAGAAGACCCCAACGCGTCAAATCTTTACGATATGGGTTGTCTTTGCCGCGTGCGTCAGGTGCTTAAAATGCCCGATGGTGGTGCAAAGGTACTTGTAAAAGGCCTTTACCGTGCACGTCATATCAACTTTACCGATAATGGTGTACACTTTGTTGCAACAATTGAAAAATGCGAGGACAAGCCCATTCAAAACCGTGAGGTTTATGTTGAAAGCCTTATTCGCCGTATTCGCGCCGAGTTTGAGCGTTATGCCTTGGTTGCACAAAATCTACCGGACGATATAGTTTTGGGTGTTGCAAGCAATAATGATATTGGTAGTTTAAGTGATTTTATTGCATTTAATATTCCTGCGCCATACGACGATAAGCAATACGTGCTCGAACAGCTTAACGTGATTACACGTGCTAAAATTTTGCTTGAGTTGCTCATAAAAGAACGTGAGGTTACCGAAATTGATAACCGCATTGGTCAAAAAACTCGCGCACACATTGACGAAAACCAACGCGATTATTATCTTAAAGAGCAGATGCGCGTCATAAGTGAAGAGCTTTATGGCGATGAGGCCGCAAACGAGATTGAAGAATATCACAACAAAACCGATATGCTTGATGCGGCTGACAGCGTTAAAGAAAAAATCCATGTCGAGATTAACAAGCTAGCAAAAATGCCGCAGGGCGCTCACGAAAGCACGGTATCGCGCGCTTATATAGAGGCCTGTCTTGCGCTTCCGTGGAACAAATGCGACGAAACGGCAGTAAGCATTAAAAAAGCCGCAAAAATTCTTGATCGTGATTTTTACGGTATGAAAAAGGTAAAAGAACGCATTTTAGAAGCGCTTTCGGTATATGCGTTGTCACCCGAGAGCAAGGGTAATATTCTTTGCCTCTACGGTCCTCCGGGTGTGGGCAAAACCTCTATTGGCAAAACCATTGCCGAATGTATGGGCCGAAAGTATCAGCGCATTTCGCTCGGCGGTATGCACGACGAGGCCGAAATCCGTGGCCATAGAAAGACCTACATAGGCGCTATGACCGGCAAGATTTTGACTGCTATTAAAAATGCGGGCACGTCTAATCCACTCATATTGCTTGACGAGGTTGACAAGCTTGGTTCCGATTACAAGGGCGATCCTGCAAGTGCACTTTTAGAGGTTTTAGACCCCGAGCAAAACTGCAATTTTACCGATAACTTCCTTGAAATGCCATATGACCTTAGCCGAGCAGTATTTATTACAACAGCAAACTCGCTTGATACTATACCCGCACCGCTGCTAGACCGTATGGAAGTGGTATCGCTTGACGGATATACAAGAGAAGAAAAGTTTAATATTGCAAAGCGTCATATTGTGCCGCGCGAGATAGAATCGCACGGACTGAGTGCTAAAAACTGTCATTTTGCCGATAGCGCACTTTACGGAATAATAGATTTTTATACCCGTGAAGCCGGTGTGCGCAAATTACAGCGAACAGTAGGCTCGCTTTGCGGCAAGGCTGCAAAGAAAATTGCCGAAGGCAGTGCTAAAAAGGTTAATATAAAGGCTAGCGACCTTGAAATTATGATAGGTCACAAAAAATATCGCCCCGAGGTTATATTGCCGCAAGACGAAGTAGGTATTATAAACGGCCTTGCCTGGACACAGGTTGGCGGCGAGATTATGCAAATGGAAGTAGCGGTACTACCCGGTACGGGCAAAACTGTACTTACGGGTAATCTTGGCGACGTTATGAAAGAATCAGCCGAGGCGGCAATTACCTTTGTTCGCGCAAATGCAAGTAAATACGGCATTGATACCGAATTTTATAAAACCCGTGATATACACATTCACGCTACCGAATCGGCCGTACCAAAGGATGGTCCCAGTGCGGGCGTTACCATTACCACAGCACTTATTTCGGCACTTACCAATCGCCCTGTTCGACGTGATATTGCTATGACGGGTGAGGTTTCTATTCGCGGCAGAGTACTCGCTATTGGTGGACTAAAAGAAAAGTCTATGGCGGCGTATCGTGGCGGCGTAAAGCGCGTATTTATACCATACGATAATATTCCCGATTTGGACGAGGTCGATGTGAAGGTTCGCGAAAATCTTGAGTTTATACCCGTAAAGTACGTGACCGAAATCGTTGACCGCGCGCTTTTACCGCTTGACGATGATACCGCAAAAAGTGATACGTACATCACGTCACAAACCGCAAATACCACAGCTATAAGAAACTAAAAAGAAGGTGACCGTTTTGAATTGGAATAAGGTAGATTTTGAAGCAGCATTTGGCACACTACATCAACTTACAGAGTCAAATTTGCCCGAGATTTGTTTTTCGGGTCGCTCAAACGTTGGCAAATCCTCGCTCATTAACAAAATACTAAATCGTAAATCCATTGCGCGAGTAAGTTCTACACCGGGCAAAACGGTTACTATCAACTTTTATAAACTGGATGAATTTCGTTTGGTTGACCTACCGGGTTACGGCTACGCAAAGGTTGCCGACCGCGACCGTGAACGATGGGCAGAGCTTATGGAAGGCTATTTCCGTACGGGCCGC
The DNA here is from genome assembly GCA_017513195.1 of Clostridia bacterium. Classification (GTDB taxonomy): domain Bacteria; phylum Bacillota; class Clostridia; order Oscillospirales; family Acutalibacteraceae; genus UBA737. The sequence goes on from JAFXGM010000031.1 coordinate 30,432, forward strand.
AATATAAAGCTTTGCTTACAGCTTATTGATATGCGTCATCCCGCTACCGAGTTTGATATTTCTATGCTTGAGTTTTTGGCGCACTTCGAAATTCCATATGCGGTCGTTCTTACAAAGTGTGATAAGCTGAATAAAACCGAGTTTAATAATCGTCTTAACGCTTTAAAAGAAGAGATAGGCGAGCTTGGTGACGGTATTACAATTGTTCCGTTTAGCGCGCTTAAAGGCACGGGTGCCGACGACGTGCGCAAAGCGGTAGAAAAAGCGATAGAGGAAAACTGATATGAACTTTACGGAAATAGCACAAAACCGACAGTCTAGTCGCAGTTATGACAGCACAAGAGCGGTTGAGCAGGAAAAACTTGATACTATTTTAAATTCTGCTCGACTTGCTCCATCTGCCTGCAACGGTCAGCCATATCATATTACCGTTTGCATGGGGGACGCTGCACAAAAGGTTGCACGCGCTACGCAAAGTATGGGTATGAACAAATTTAGCACCGATGCACCGGTGCAGCTTGTTATATCGGAAGAGTCTTACTGTCGCACAGCGGCTGTGGGCTCAAAGCTAAAGCATAATGATTATCGCTCAATAGATATTGGTATTGTAGCGGCATATATTACTGCCGAGGCTACGGCTCAGGGGCTGGGCAGTTGTATTTTGGGTTGGTTTGATAACGACAAGATAAAAACTATTTGCGACCTTGATGGTGACATTCGACTTGTAATTTGTATCGGTTATGCAAAAGAGGGAGACAAGCTACGCAGCAAAAAGCGAAAAGATTTAGAAAAGCTTGTTAGCTTTAAAAGCGAAGTATAATATGATATCGTTTGTAACGGTTTTACTACCGGCACAATCCAAATAAAACAGGTAAAATTTTCAAACAAAAAATCCCCACCGAGCAATCGGTGGGGACAAATTGTTTTGTTAGGATATGACTTACTTCACATACTTAATAGCAGCCTGTGGTGCGGTTAGCGGTGCTATTAATAATTTTCTGCGTGGATTTCGAAGTATGCCTTTGGATGAGCACATACAGGACACATTTCGGGTGCCTTTGTGCCTACTACAATGTGGCCACAGTTGCGGCATTCCCAAACCTTAACCTCGCTGCGTTCGAACACTTGTGCGGTTTCAACGTTATTAAGAAGTGCGCGATAACGCTCTTCGTGATGCTTTTCGATAGCAGCTACCATTCTGAACTTTGCAGCAAGCTCGGGGAAACCTTCGGCATCTGCAGTTTCGGCAAAGCCTGCGTACATATCAGTCCATTCGTAATTTTCGCCCTCAGCGGCATTTAGTAGGTTTTCGGCTGTGTCGCCAAGACCGTTTAGTTCTTTAAACCACATTTTTGCGTGTTCTTTTTCGTTGTCGGCAGTCTTTTGGAAAAGCGCTGCAATCTGCTCAAAGCCTTCTTTTTTAGCCTTTGAAGCAAAGTAGGTATATTTGTTACGAGCCTGTGACTCGCCGCTAAATGCTTCCATCAAATTTTTTTCGGTTTGTGTGCCTGAATATTTGTTTGTCTTTACGCCCATTGGTAAAAACCTCCTTTTATTATTTAAGTTTAGTATATATCGAAATTTTGAAATTATCAAGTATATTTTCTTGAATAAATCGTTTAGTTGTGATAATATGTTTGTGGTGATTTAATGTTTTTTAAAAAAGAAAAAGGCGGAAGCTTTGAATATTTGATTGCAGGGCTTGGTAATCCGGGCCGAGAATATGAAAACACCCGCCACAATGCAGGCTTTATAGCCGCCGATATACTGGCAGATAAATTTAATATGAGCTTTTCAAAGTCAAAGTTCGATGCGATTTATGGAGACTGCGTTATTGCGGGGGCGCGTGTGCTTGTGGTAAAGCCACAGACATATATGAATCTATCGGGTAACGCTGTGCAAAAGCTGGCGTCGTTTTATAAAATACCCGCAGACAAGCTTATTATTATGCACGACGACGTATCACTTGACGTTGGTAAAATTCGCATCCGTCGCAAAGGTAGTGCGGGCGGTCAAAAGGGACTTGCTAACATTATTCAAATGATGGGTACCGAAGAAATACCGCGCATTAAAATAGGCGTTGGCGGCAAACCGCACCCCGATTATGATATGAAGGATTGGGTGCTTGGCAAAATACCGCAAGAGCAACAGTCCGATTTTAAAACCGCTTGTGAAAACGCGGTAAAGGCTGTAGAAGAAATCATAGCCCGTGGCATAGATTCGGCTATGAATAAATACAGTAAATAATATTGTATGAAAGCTTTATTTGATATATTTAAAACCGAGCCCGATTACGCACGGCTGTTAGCCGCTGTGCAAAAAGGTAATCTGCCTGCGGCGGCAAGTGGACTCTCAAACGTTCACAAGGCGTTTGCGGCAGCGGCGCTTAAAGTTCATACGGGTAAAAAAATATCGCTTATAACACCCGACGAACAAACCGCCGTAGCGCTAAAAGACGATTTAGAGTCTATGGGTCTTAATTGTTTGCTTTTTTACTCGCGTGATTACAATACCGAGCGTGTTACGGGCTACTCAAAAGAATACGAGCATAAGCGTATAGACACCCTATCAAGAGTTCTTGATGGGGCTTTTGACGTGGTTGTAATTCCTGTAGATGCGGCAATACAGTTTACTTTGCCACCCGAGATTTTAAAAGAAAATATTCTAGAAGTCAGCTCGACCGATGCTATCAACATAGCCGAATTTTGTCAAAGATTGGTGGATGCAGGCTATGTCCGCAGCGAGCTTTGCGAGGGCGTAGGTCAGTTTGCGGTACGTGGCGGCATTATAGACGTTTTTGCAACGGGCAATGATTACCCCGTAAGAATTGAGCTTTGGGGCGATGAGGTTGACAGTCTTTCCTATTTTGATATTACTACTCAACGTCGTGGCGAAAACATAGACAGCATAAAGATTTACCCAGCAAACGAGCTACCGTTTAACCCACAAGAGTTACTACAAAAGCTTGAAAATTATCTTAAAACAACAAAAAAATTAACCGACGAACAACAAAAACATATAAATGGTGATATATTAGCGCTTTCTGCCGGTCTTACGGTATCACCTGATTTATATATTCCGTTTTTGTATGATAAAACGGCTACTATATTTGATTATTTAACCGACACAATAACCGTGGTTTGTGAGTCGGGCAATATAAACGAGCGACTAAAAAGCATTTTTACAATCGAAAAAGAGGACGTTTCTGCTTTGCTTGAAAGTGGTAAACTGTGTCCTAAAAGTGCAAAAATGCGTATAAGCAATGCCGAATTATATGTGTATTTCGAAAAAGCAGTTTATTTTGAAAACTTTCCGCGCACCTCTTATGAGCTGTCGCTAAAAGAGCTTATAAACTTTAACCTCAAGCGGTCTACCGCTTGGGGCGGGAATATAGACGTATTGTTAGAGGATATTTCCTATACCTTGCATATAAAGGGTACGGTTATAATCCTTGCGGGCGAGCAAAAAGCGGCACGTGTGCTAACAGATGAGCTTTGCGATCACAAAATTAATGCAACCTATCTTGAAAAGCTTGACGGCATAAAATTAGGCGGAGTTTACGTAGTACCCGGTGGATTGTCCAGCGGATTTGAATTGCCGCTTTGTAAGCTGTGCGTTATAACCCACCGCCATATAGCGTCAGAGGGTAAAATACTGCGTCGAAAATACAAAGACGGAAAGCAAATCAACTCGCTCGAAGAGCTGCATCGTGGCGATTACGTTGTTCATTCGGCGCATGGTATAGGTGTTTTTGACGGTATTAATCAAATTAAAAACGGAAAAGTTACAAAGGATTATATCAAAATTAAATATGCGGGCAGCGATATTTTGTACGTGCCCGTAACACAGCTTGACCTTGTATCTAAATATATCGGTGCTGCCGAAGATAGCGGTATAAAGCTAAACCGACTTGGTGGCAGCGAGTGGCAGCGCACCCGCGCCCGTGTAAAAACTGCCGTACGTGATATGGCAAAGCAGCTAACGGCACTTTATGCAAAACGTATGGCAACAAAGGGTTATGCATTTGGCGAAGATACCGATTTACAAAGCGGCTTTGAGGCGCGTTTTGAATACGAGGAAACCGATGACCAGTTACGTTGCATAGACGAAATAAAACGTGATATGCAGCGTGCCGTACCGATGGATCGACTGCTGTGCGGTGACGTTGGCTTTGGCAAAACCGAGGTAGCCTTACGCGCGGCGTTTAAGTGTGTAAGCGAGGGCAAGCAGTGCGCATTGTTGGTACCTACTACAATTCTTGCAGGGCAGCACTATAACACTGTATTGCGTCGCTTTGGTGATTTACCGCTTAACGTAAGACTGCTAAACCGATTTGTACCCAAACGCGAGCAAGAAAAAACAATCGCAGGGCTAAAATCGGGTAGAATTGATATGGTTATAGGTACGCACAGACTTATATCAAAGGACGTAGCGTTTAAAAACATTGGTCTTGTAATAATAGATGAGGAACAACGCTTTGGTGTAGCGCAAAAGGAACGATTAAAGGAGCTTTATCCCTTTGTAGATATTCTAACTCTTTCGGCAACGCCGATACCGCGCACGCTTAATATGGCTATGTCGGGACTGCGTGATATGTCGTCAATAGACGAAGCGCCTGCTGACCGTCATCCCGTTCAAACCTATGTGCTCGAACAAAATGACGGTGTAATTGCCGATGCAATAAGCAAGGAACTGCGTCGAGGCGGTCAGGTTTATTATCTGCATAACCGTGTAGATACCATAGAGCGTTGTGCCTTAAAGCTTAAAGAAAGAATACCTAATGCTCGCATAGGCGTAGCACACGGTAAAATGAGCGAGGACGAGCTTGGCGATATATGGCAAAAGCTGCTCGAGCACGAGATAGACGTGCTTGTTTGTACTACAATAATTGAAACAGGCGTTGACGTGCCAAACGCTAATACCCTTATTATTGAAGATGCCGACCGTATGGGCCTGTCGCAGCTGCATCAGCTGCGTGGCCGCGTTGGCCGTTCACCGCGCCGCGCGTATGCATATTTTTGCTTTAAACGAAATCGGGAATTAAGCGAAACTGCATCAAAGCGGCTTGAGGCAATACGTCAGTTTACCGAATTTGGCTCGGGCTTTAAGATTGCTATGCGTGACCTTGAAATAAGAGGTGCCGGCAGTATCCTGGGCGGAGAACAGCACGGTAATATGGAGGCAGTGGGATACGATATGTATCTTAAAATGCTTGCTGATGCCGTAAACGAGGAAAAGGGCATAGAATCACACGAGGATTTAAGCTGCGTGATTGATATAAATGTTTCGGCGCATATACCCGAGTATTATATTGAGTCACTTCCTGCGCGGCTTGGCATATATCGCCGTATTGCAGATATTCGTGACCAATCCGACGTGGACGATGTAATAGACGAATTGTGCGACCGCTTTGGTGAACCACCTCGTGCGGTAATGGGGCTTATAGAGGTTGCGCTGTTGCGCAGTAAGGCATCGGCGGCAAACATTACCGAAATTACAAGCACGCCCAATACCGCTATGCTGCACACACCAAAAATTGATATGGCGGTAGCGGCAAAGCTGGCAGATGAGTTTAAATTGGCATTTACCCTAACTACGTCAGGAGCGCCTGCATACTTGATAAAACTGTCAACATCGCTTAAACTTTCAGAGGTTGTAGCCCGTCTTTCAAAGATTTTATAATCATTTACATTTTTTTATAGACTTTTTAAAGGTTATGATATATAATTGTTTTAATATGGAATTCAAGGAGAATCATAAAATGAAGGCTTTAACAAGAATTTTTGCTTTGGCACTTTGCCTAATTTTAGCAATTGGTTGTTTTACCGGTTGTCACGAAAAGGGTGAAATTGCAGTAACAATAGGTGATGTAGAGTTTACCTCCGGTTACTATGCATGCGCACTTGTTTTTTCAGACAGTGAAGCTAGATCAAAGGTAGAGGATGCATTATCCGAAAAAGGTGCATTGCCAAAGGAAATTGATTACTGGGAACAAAAGGTAGAAAACAAAGATTACGAGCAGTGGGTAAGAGATGATGCACTTTTAACTCTTAAGAACATCGCCGCTGTAAAGACTCTTAGCGCAAAAGATAAATACACTCTTGACGCTGAAACAAAGTCTGTATCGGAAAACGAGTCGGAATATTTGTGGGAAAGCTATGGCTATAAGGATCTTTTAGAGCAAAACGGCGTAAGCGAACAAACCTTTAAAGAATATATGCTCGATTCTTATCTTATGGACAAATATTTTGAATTTGTTTATGGCAAGGGCGGTAAAAAAGAAATCTCGGCCGACACACTTTCAAAATATCTTGCAGATAACTATGTTCTTACAAACAAGCTTGAGGTAAGCTTTAGTAGCCTTAAGGATGAGCAAAAGACAGACAAAAAAGAACAGTTTGCAAACTTTGAAAAGGCTCTAAAAGATGGAACCAAGACCTTTGAAGACGTTTATTTAGAATATAACGAAATCAAAAAGGAAGACCACAAGCATGAAGAAGCAAAAGATGATGAAATTCTTCCAAAAGACCAACACGCAACGGTTATCGGTAATGAGGGAACAGGTTATGCGTCCGAACACTTTGAAACCGCAAAAAAGATGGCAGTTGGTGAAGTAAAGGTCATTACTCTTGAAGAAAATGCAGGACTAGTGCTTTTGGTAAGAAAAGATATTTCTGCAGATCCTTATTACATCGAAACGTTTGACCTTATGCTGCGTGAAGAGCTTGAGGGCGAAAACTATTCTGATGAGATCGAAAAATACGGCAAATCACTTGATTGCACTGTAAATGATTTCTCGATAGAGCAATTTGATATTGAAGAAATTGTATATCCTGAAATAGCATATTAATTTTAAAAACAAAAAAGTCACTGCCTAGCAGTGACTTTTATTTTATTTATTTTTGATAAGCGTATATTCGCCGCTTTGGAGTGGCTTTTGTGTCTGACCATCGGCAAACGCATAGCCGTTTTGCGGTGAGATACATCCGGTCATCTCGCTTGGAACTTTTACGCTAAGGGTAACCTTGTCGTCTTTTTTTGTCCAAGAGGATTCAATTCTGCCAAAGTTGCTGTCATAGAAAGCGGCGGCATCATTAAGATTTTCTACAATATGCGGCTTAATATCAACACGAGTAAGGTTGGTAGTATCGGGGTTATAGTCTATACCTGCCAGTGCCTTAACAAACCAAGCGGTAATATCGCCCCAAAAATGATGATTTATAGAGTCGCAAGGCTCGCGTGTAAATTTTTCCCACAAAGTATTAAAACCGAGCTCTATTATGTAACCATAGGAAGGGAAGTCCGGTCTTGCAATCATGTTAAGCGCCAAATTGGAACATCCAAAATCTGAAAGCAAATGAAAAATTATTCTCGCTCCCAAAACGCCTGTGTCCAGATGGCCGTCAGCGTTGTCTATAAGTTGAAGCAAATTGTCAAAGGCCTGTGGCCTTTCTTTTTCGTCAAAAAGGCCGTAATAAATTGCCATTGCCTGACTTGATTGACAGTTACCCTCCACCATCATTGTATCAAAATTAATAAGATTTTTACGGAATGCGTCACGGTACTGCTTGGCAATAGTGCGTGCAAATTCTGCCTGCGCGGTCATATTTATAGCATCAAACATAACCGCCATTTTGGTGGCAATATCTATCGCCATAATTGTATCGGTAACAACAAGAGGAGCCTTAACATCTTCGTAACGTGAACCTATCTGGCACCAGTCGCCAAGGCCTATGGCAAGCAGTCCATTTGGGTCGGTTCGAGTGGTTAAGTAGTGTAGGTATTTTATAAATGATGGTGCACACTCGTGAATTATTTGCTTGTCGCCACGGTATTTGTAGCAAAAATACGGAACAACTGCCAACACGCAGTCCCACGCGGGACCGTTGCCCCAACTAAAGCCCCAACCGCCCGTTGGTACAATACCGGGCAAAGCGCCGGCAGTGTTTTGCGCCTTGCATACGTTGCGCATCCATTCTTTGAAGCTGTTAGTAGCATCAAATTTAAGTAGAATTTGCTCGGCAGAAAGTGCTGTATCGGCTGTCCAACCGTTCTTTTCGCGTTGAGGACAGTCGGTAACAAAATAATAAAAATTAGCAAGGTCGCTGCGAACAGTCGCATCGTAAAGTGCAGTAAGAGTCTTATTAGATGTGGTAAAACTGCCACATGGTTTTAAGTTTGAATTCATTACAAGGTATGTAAGAAGCTCGGGAGTGGCTTGGATGTCGGTAATGCCCGACACCAAAACGTACTGAAAACCGTGATATGTAAATGACGGGATATACGTTTCGCTACCTTCGCCGTTACATATATAAATATCATTGTGAATATGTTTTTTATCAAAATCCCAATGTATGCCACCCGCGTTCCTTGGAAACCAGATGTTTTCTATATCCATTTTGCCGTCAATAAGCAACTCGCCGTGACGCAGCTCAATGCGTTGGCCTTTTTCGCCCTTTATATTAAGCCGGCAGACACCTGCACAGTTCTCGCCAAAATCATACAAATAACCGTCGTCTGCTTTGGTGATGCTAACGGGTTTTAACTCTTTTTGTACTGTTATTGGCTCTGCCTCGCAAAGTCTTACTTCGCCACGAGGCATCTGTGCCGGTAAAGCGTTTTGCCAAGCGCTGTCGTCAAAACTTACGGTGTTCCAGCCGTCAAGACAATTTCTTGCGTCAAACACTTCACCGTAGCGATAATCGTCAAATACTATCGGTGATGGCGCGGTTTTAAAGCTTTCGTCAGCATTAATTACCAAATCTCCGCAAATAAGCTGCAGTGCAAAATGCGGTGCCGAACGATATTTTGCCTTGTCGTATTCCCAAACCCAACCGGCAGGATTGTTTACAAAGCCGTTGCCTAGCATTACACCTATAACGTTTTCGCCCGCTGTAAGATTTACGGTATATTCGTCGTAATACACTATATCGTCGGGGTTGCTGATGTATGGAGCCAACGCGCCCTTTGTAAAGTCTTTACCGTTTATAAACAATTTATAAAAGCCGCAGGCGGCAATTTTTATTTGCGCTTCTGCGGCTGTATTTACGGTGAAAACTTTCCTGAAATACGGTGCCGCAACAAATTTTTCGGGTGTATTAAATTCATTTGTGGCTTTAATAAAATTTTTAGGAAAATTCATATTTACACCTACTATATTAAATTAAATAATTTCAAAACTATGTATACGGTAGAAATAACCGCCTTTTTCTATCTTTTCGATGCCTTCTTTTTCTGTTAGCTGCTTTGTGGTAGCAATGTTATCGGTTATACCGCACCAAGGCTCAATGCAAATAAACGGGGCGCCCGGTACAGTCCAAATAAGAAGGAAAGGAAATTCCTTGAAATCAACCTTAATTTTTTGGTTGGTTGTCTTATTGCGTAGCGTTACACCACGCGAGTTAAGATTTTTAAAAATAAGACAATCGTTATCAAAGAGTGAATTGTCAAGCTGCAATGTATCGGTATCTTTGCCGTAGTTTATAGTGTCGTCAGAAAGCAGGGGACCTACCAACTGATAAGCATCAAGACTCTCTTTTTTATTAAAGATGATTTCATAATTCTCAATACCCTCTGGGCAGTGGTATGCCTCGTGAGCACCTACCGAGAAATACATATCGCCATTGGTAAGATTGCGAATATTATATTCAACGTTTACCTTTTTTCCAATAAGAGTATAGATGATTCTAAACTCATATTTAAATGGGTAGTTGTCTTGTGGACAATTTTCACTGCTTAACAAAAAGGTTGCGGTGTTACCGTCTACTGTTTCAACGTCAAAGGTTGCCCTGCGGGCAAAGCCGTGCTTTTGAAGGGTATAGGTTTTGCCCTCGTAGATAAATTCGTCATCCTTAAGCCCACTGCAAATAGGAAACAACACTGGTGACGACCCTGTCCAAAATTTAGGGTCGCCATACCAAATGTATTCTTTGCCGTCGTATTTAAGGCTTTTAAGCTCGGCACCAACTTCGCTAAAGGTTGCGGTTAAAAATTCGTTAGAAATAGTAATCATATATTTACCCTTACTTGATTGAGTTTACAATCGCGCGAAGCTCGGCCTCTTTCGCTTCCATATCGGAAACCAGTTTAAACTGTGTGCGGCAACGGTCGAGGTTGTGATTCTCTCTGTGAATTCTAAAGTAAACGTCACCGTTTAGATAGTCTGCAAGGAAGCGAACGCCACATTCAAGGGTCATAAGATATGCACCAGTTACGAGTGAGTCTTTTTCAGCAGCGGTAAGGAACTTGTTTGCGGTTGAAAGATAGCCCTTTGCAAATACTTCAAACAAATGTGTGCTAACCGAGATCTTTGAAAGGTCGGTTTCGTCCTCGGCACCTGTTGAAGCACCAAAACGAATGCTGTCACCAAAGTCGTAGGCGGCAGCGCCCGGCATAATGGTATCAAGGTCAATAACGCATTTTGCCTTGCCAGTTTCGTTGTCTATAAGAATGTTATTAAGCTTTGTATCGTTGTGTGTTACGCGGTAAGGAATTTCACCGCTTTCAAGCTTAGATGTAATTGCGTCTGCCTTGCATTCACGAGCGAGAACAAAGTCAATTTCTGCCTGAACATCTTTTGCTCGGCCCATTTTATCTTCTGCCAAAGCTTTTTTGAAGTCGGCAAAACGGCTTGGGGTGTTATGGAAATTAACGATGGTTTCGTGTAGTTTTTCAGCGGGGTACTCAGCAAGAAGTTGCTGGAACTCGCCAAAGGCTAAACCGCAGGTGTAAAAATCGTTATCATTTTCGATTTTGTCATAAGCGGTAGCGTTTTCGATAAATTTATAAACACGCCAATAGTTACCAAACTCATCGTGAAGATAGTATTTGCCGTCGAGCGTAGGAATAACGGTAAGGGTACCGTCTTCATCAACCTTATCTGCCAAGAATTTTGTAACACCAACAACGTTTTCCATAAGCTCATCGGGCTTTTTGAAAACGTAGTTATTGATTTTTTGAAGAAGGTTTTTAGACTCTTTACCATCGGCAGATTTATGTACAGCGAGCCATGTGGAATTTATATGGCCGCTACCGTATGGTTCAATATAGGTGATTTCGTCAGAGTTAAACTGTTTAGCCGCAAGAATAGCAATTTCTCTATCAGTCATTTTAAAATACCTCTTTTTATAAATTAGTTTTCACTATAAATTACTGTAACGTCGGGGTGAAGCTGTAAAATAGATGCAGGAACCTGTGGGGTAATAGGACCAAAGAATGCTTTTTCGAGAATTTCTTTTTTGTTGGCACCATTTGCAACAAGAAGAACCTTCTTGGCGTTCATAATAGCGCCCATACCCATTGTGATTGCCTTCTTTGGAACGTCGTCGATTGATTCAAAGAAACGCGCATTTGCTTCGATTGTTGATTCGTGAAGGTCAACAACGTGTGTCTCTTTTACGAAAACGTCAGCAGGCTCGTTAAAGCCGATGTGACCGTCAAGGCCAATACCTAAAAGCTGAAGGTCAATACCGCCAAGGTTTTCGATGTGCTTGTCATAAGCTGCACCCTCGGCCTGAAGGTCGTCCGAAATACCGCTTGGTACTGCGGTACGGTTTTTATCAATATTTACGTGATTAAATAGGTTGGTATTCATAAAGTAGCGATAGCTCTGGTCGTGATCGCCGTTAAGTCCAACGTATTCATCAAGGTTTACAGAAGTAACTGTAGAAAAATCAAGCTCACCGGCATTGCACTTTTCAATAAGCTTTTTGTAAGTGCCAACTGGTGAAGAACCGGTTGCAAGACCTAAAACACAGTTTGGCTTCATAATGATTTGCGAAGCTATAATGTTAGCGGCCTTTACGCTTAATTCGTCATAAGATTTTACTGTGATGAAATTCATAATTAATTCCTCCCAAAAAATTGCAGATGATATGCAAACGCAATACATCTATATTAACATATCTATTATAGTTATATCTTACCCAAAAGTCAAATAAAATTGCTTGTTTAAAAATAAAAAACAAGCCCCATGTAAAACACAAGGCTTGTAAAATTTGTAAAACGATTAACGTTTTGAGAACTGTGGTGATTCCCCACGGTGTGGGGAAATGTCGCAAAGCGACAAAGGGGACGGGCGCAGTCAGCGCCACGACGTGCCGCACGGAGTGCAAAAAAAGACTCCGCGAAAAACCGCAGAGTCTTGGGAATTTGCAAAAACGATTAACGTTTTGAGAACTGTGGTGCACGACGTGCGCCTTTGAGACCGTATTTCTTTCTTTCCTTCATACGTGGGTCACGTGTGAGGAAGCCGGCCTTCTTAAGCTCTGGACGAAGTTCAGCGTCTGCCTGTAAAAGTGCACGAGCAATACCGTGGCGGATAGCACCAGCCTGACCGGTAACACCGCCACCTGCAACACGGCATACGATGTCAAACTTGTCAGCATTTTCGGTAAGAACGAGTGGCTGACGAACGATAACCTTTAAGGTTTCAAGACCAAAGTAATCATCAATATCTCTTTCGTTGATAGTGATTTTACCTGTACCATGGTATACTCTAACACGGGCAACAGAACTCTTTCTTCTGCCGGTGCCGTAAAAATATGGCTTTCCTTCAAACATCTTTTCTGTCTCCCTTCTTAGAATTCATACTTTTCAGGTTTTTGTGCTACCTGAACGTAGTTTTCGCCTGCATAGATATGAAGACGAGTAAGCGCCTTGCGACCGATTGTAGTATCGGGAACCATGCCCTTAACTGCAAGCTCCATAGCAAGCTCTGGGCGAGTCTTCATAAGGGTTGAATACTTAACCTCTTTAAGACCACCGATAAAGCCTGTATGACGGCGATAATACTTGTTTTCTAACTTTTTGCCTGTTAAAACTGCCTTGTCAGCATTAATAACGATAACGTGGTCACCACAGTCAACGTGTGGAGTAAAGCTTGGTTTTACTTTACCACGAAGCAAATCAGCAACCTTAGCAGCGGTGCGGCCAAGTGGACGATTTGCAGCGTCAACGATGTACCATTTACGCTGAACATCGGCAGGTTTTGCCATAAATGTTTTTGACATAACCAAAACCTCCAAAATTTGTTTTCTTTTTTAGTGCCCGAATATAATACCACAGCCAAAATGCTTTGTCAACAATAAATTTCGAAAAATTTAATTTAAAAAACAAAATCTCTCGTTTGCTCGTTTTTTCTCTGTTTTTCTCTAAAATGCTCACTTGCGATTTTTAAAAATATTGTTAAATTTACAAAATAAATTGAACTTGGGCGCAATATATGTTATTATTGTAACGTAGAGTAAACTGGGGTAAAAGGCGGTGAACGAATGAGAGTCTTGGCTGTAGGTGATATATGCGCGCCCGACGGTTGCGATTATGCGCTTAAGATGATACCTATTACAAAGCGCGAGGAAAACATTGATTTTGTAATTGTAAACGGCGAAAACTCGGCTTTGGGCAATGGCATTACCCCCGAGAGCGCTAACACAATTTTTGCTGCCGGAGCCGACGTTATAACAGGCGGCAATCATACGCTTCGTCGCAACGAGTTTTTTGATATGCTCGATACAAATCCGTTCGTTTTACGCCCACACAATATAAAAGACGCTCCCGCAGGTAGCGGTTATTGCCTTTTTGATATGGGGAAATATCAGGCGGCTGTTATAAATCTTTCGGGGCAAATATATTTTGAAAGAGCCAATGCTGATAATCCATTTAAATATATAGATGAATTGCTTGAAAGGGCAAAAAGCGACGGTGCAAAATTTATATTCGTGGATTTTCATGCCGAGGCAACAAGCGAAAAACGCGCTATGGGCTTTTACCTTGACGGTAAGGTTTCGGCAGTTTTTGGAACACATACCCACGCACAAACGGCTGACGCACAGGTTTTACCAAAGGGCACGGGTTACATTACAGACCTTGGTATGACGGGTGTTATAGATTCGATACTTGGTGTAAAAAAAGAAATTATAATAAATCGTTTAAAAAACAATGATATGTCGCGTTTTGAGCAGGCGACTGGTAAGTGTATGCTAAACGGATGCATTTTTGACGTTGATGAAAGTACTGGGCTTACAAAATCGGCAAAGCTTATTTATAAATAATTTTCAATTTTCAATTTAAAAGGTGGTGACGGTGCTTGAAAAAGATAATAGCTGTTATAATCTGTTTTTGTTTGATGCTTTCAGTTTGCGGTTGCGGGCAAAGTACACAAAAAAGCAATGCTTCCGAAGAACAATTATCAAAGCCAATCCAAAAGCAAGAAAGCAAAACAGTAAGTCTGCTTTGCTCTTACACAGACAGCTTTAATCCATATACAGCAAAAACCACCGCCAACCGAGAAATATCCTTGCTTTTGTACGACGGTCTTGTTAAGGTAGATAATAATTTTGAAGCGGTAAATGTATTGGCGTCCTCGGTGGATATCGTCGATAAAGCTTGCACGGTAAAGTTAAAAAATGCCACCTTTACCGACGGCAGTACCGTTACGGCAGACGATGTAATATATTCATATAAAATAGCGAAAGAATCTCCGCGTTATTCTTATAATTTTTATGAGATTATATCGGCAAACGCTATAGATTCAAAAACGGTTGTGTTTAACCTATCGCAAAACGACCCGTACTTTATGAATTTGCTTACTTTTCCCATAATAAAATCCGGCACGTCTGGACTTACAGATGATGACGGAAAAGAAATTTTTCCAACAGGATGCGGTAGATATGTTTTGTCAGAAGACGGCACAAATTTTAAGCAAAACGCAAAATATCACGGCAAAAAAGGAAATATTGAAAAAATAAATTTAATAAATTCTCCCGATGAAGCATCAACCGCCCATTACGTTGAGGTAGGAGCTACGGCTGTTTATTATACCGAAGGCGACAAGATTGTACGTATGAGCGGTAAAAAAACCGACGTTAATTTAAATCGCTTCATATATATAGGTGTAAACTCAACCTACGGTTCGCTTGCAACAAAGGAAATGCGATATGCAATTTCATCAGCCATTGACCGCGAGGCAATATGCCGAACCTCTTATTACAATAATGCGGTATGCGCTACGGGCTATTTTAATCCCTCTTTTAAGCCCACAAAATCTTTGCAAACTATTGAAAGTAAACCAAATTCAAAAATAACGGTTGAAAATTTATCGAAAATAGGGTATAATAATATGAATTCTAATGGCTATTATGCAAATACATCGGGCAATAACCCGGTATTTACGTTGCTTGTGAATTCAGAAAACAGCGCGCGTGTTGCGGCGGCAAATATGATTGCCGAGCAATGCAAAACCGCGGGCATAGAAATAAAGGTCGTTGGGTGCACGTACGAGCAGTACATTGAGCGACTTACAAGCGGTAATTTTCATTTGTATTTAGGTGAAATTCAAGTAAGCGATAATATGGATTTTGCTCCACTTGTAACTTCGAACGGCAGTATTAGTTATGGAATCCGTAAAAACAATGCCGATGCCTCAAACGGTGTCGAGGGAAATGAAGGTCAAGAGACGGAGGTTAATTACTGTGATGCAATTATGAATTCGTATCACAGCGGCACTTGTTCAATTGCCGATGTTGCTACAACGCTGCTTACCGAATTGCCGCAGATACCCGTTTGTTATCTTAACGGTGTTTTGTTTTACGACTCTGAGATAAGGGGCGGCGTAAGCGCAAGCCATAATGACATTTATTTTAGTTTTGAGGATTATGAATTTTAGGAGGATTTAATTATGATATCTTACGAAACCAGAATAGGCTCAATCGGTTTTACCGAAAACTTTTTAAGCAATCTTATCGGTCACGCAGTAACCTCTTGCTTTGGTGTTGTAGGTATGATGCCCTCATCACGTCGTCAGCGTATATCAGGCCTTATTTCAAGAAAGGAGCCATCTCTTGACAGAGGTATTAAGGTAACGGGTTCTGCTGATGAAATCAACGTAGAAATTCATATAATGGTAACCTTTGGTATGAGCATTCCTGCAATCGCAGCAAGCATTACCGAAAAGGTTAGATATGTTGTAAAAAAAGCTACCGGCATTGCCGTAAATAGGGTAAATGTAAAGGTAGATGGAATAAAAGAATAATACTGTTCTTGCCCATTTGAGAAGGAGTGTTTATTTTTGTTTAACGGTAATACTTTACGTGACGCGATTATATCCGCTGCGAATAATCTTGCAAACAACAGAAAACCTGTTGACGATCTTAACGTGTTCCCTGTACCCGATGGCGATACAGGCACCAATATGTCTATGACCTTATCAAATGCCGTTCGCGAACTTGAAAAGGTAGAGGGTGAAACTGCAGGCAGAGTTGCCAAGATAAATGCATCGGCACTTTTGCGTGGCGCTCGTGGTAACTCCGGCGTTATTACTTCGCTTTTGTTCCGCGGCTTTTCTAAAGGTATAGGCGACGAAGAAATGGTAACGCCTAAAAATTTAGCCGCTGCATTTAAAATAGGTGTTGAATCTGCATACAAGGCTGTTATGAAGCCAACAGAGGGTACAATTCTTACCGTTGCACGTATAGCAAGTGAAAAAGCAACCGCTGCATACAGAGATGGCAAGGACACACTCGAGGTGTTTGAGGCCGCTCTTGCAGGTGCAAAAGAGGCTCTTGCCGAAACACCTGAGCTTTTGCCAATGCTTAAAAAAGCGGGCGTTGTTGACGCCGGCGGTCAAGGCTTTGTAATTATACTTGAGGGTATGCTGTCGGTGTTCCGTGACGGCGTTATTATCGTTTCCAATAGCGGTAGTACCGAAATTGTAGAAGATGAAGAAAACGATGCAGCACGAAATGCTGCCGGCGAATTCGAAACCGAAATTACCTTTACCTATTGTACCGAATTTATTGTAAAAAGAGACAGCGAATGCACAAAAGAGCCAAGCGAGCTTCGTGCATATTTGGAAACAATAGGTGACTGCGTTGTTGTGGTTGACGATGACGAAATTATCAAGGTTCACGTTCATACCGACCATCCGGGTAACGCTTTTGAAGAGGGTCTTACTTTTGGTGCGCTTACCAGTATGAAGGTAGAGAATATGCGTGACCAGCACGAGCGTGCTAAACACGATGCTGCCAACGCTAAAAAAGAAAAGAAACCTGCCAAGACTAAAGAAAACGAAAAAATCGTATCTGTAGAGATTACAAAACCCGTTGGCTTTGTGTCGGTTTGTGCGGGTAACGGTCTTGAAGCGTTGTTTAAAGACCTAGGCGTTGACGTTGTTGTATCGGGCGGTCAGACAATGAACCCAAGTACCGACGATATTTTACGTGCAATTGAAAGCACTCCTGCTGAGACGGTTTACGTTTTACCAAACAATAAGAATATTATTATGGCGGCAGAGCAGACCATTCGTATCAGCACCCGTAAGGTCGTAGTTCTTCACACAAGAACCGTTCCGCAGGGTATTACTGCGATGCTTAACTTTGATGAAAGTGCAGATGCTGAGGCAAATGCTATTGCAATGCAAAAAGCAGCCGAGGCAATTACCACCGGTCAGGTAACATTTGCTGCGCGTGATTCTGACTTTGATGGTCATAAGATTAAAAAGGGCGAGATTATGGCAATGACCGGCGGCAAAATCTCGTACGTTGATACCGATATCAAGAAAGCGACATCCAAGCTTGTTAAGTCTATGCTTAAAAAAGATAGTCAGTTTGTAACTGTTATTTATGGTGAAGATGTTTCTGTTACCGACGCAAAATCACTTGAGCGTGAGCTTAATACAAAGTTTGGCGACAAGGTAGAGATTACCTTTATTGACGGTGGTCAACCGGTTTACTATTATATTATTTCTGTAGAGTGATAAAATTAATGTCTAACTTTCAAACTGACATAAGATTTTTAAAGGGCGTTGGCGAAAAACGCGCCCAGCATTTGTACTCACTGGGCATCGATACAATCGGTGCCCTTTTGCGTTATTTTCCGCGAGGGTATGAAGATTTCAGCAATATCAAGCAGATTTTTGATTGTTCTGCTGACGAGAAGGTATGCGTAAAAGCGCGTATTATTACCCCTATTGTAGAACATAAAATCCGCAGTAATATGACGCTTTATAAGTTTAAAATAAGCGATGGCACAGCGCATGCGCAGGTGACGATTTTTAACAACAAATATCTTGCCGCGCGTCTTCACGAAGGTAGCGAATATCTTTTTGCGGGCAAAATTGGGCAGAGCAGATTTTCTTTTGAAATGCCTTCGCCTGAAATACGTGAGGTAGGCGCAGGGGGTATTGTACCCGTTTATCCTGCCACTAAAAATATGACCTCGTCAGCTATTGGAAAGCTTGTAAAAACAGCGCTTGAATCTTGTGAAATTGAGAACGTTTTGCCCGAAGGCGTTCGTGCGGCATATAAGCTATGCGATTTGCGAGACGCTATACATAACATTCATTTCCCAAAAAGTGAGCAGGCACTTGAACGCGCAAAAAAACATCTTGTTTTCGAAGAGCTTTTTGTGCTTCGCACAGGACTTATGCTGCTTAAAAACAAGCGTAAAATTAATTCACAGTTTGTTTTTAAAAATGATTATACGGCACAGTATATAAATTCACTGCCCTTTGATATGACCGATGCACAAAAGCGCGTAATTGCAGAATGTGTTCGCGATATGGCGTCGGGTAAAATTATGAACCGATTGGTTCAGGGTGACGTTGGTTGCGGTAAAACCGCCGTTGCGGCGGCACTTATGTATCATACGGCAAAGCAAGGTTTTCAGTCAGCCATTATGGCGCCTACCGAAATTTTGGCCGAACAACACTATAAAAATCTATGTGAAAGCCTTAAAAACACCGGTATAGAGTGCGTGTTGCTTACAGGCTCGCTTAAAACAAAAGAAAAGCAAAAAGCAAAGGAATTACTTGCAAGCGGCAAGGCGCAAATTGCGGTTGGTACCCACGCGCTTATAAGCGGTGACGTCGAATTTTCTAATCTGGCGCTTGTTATTACCGACGAACAACACCGTTTTGGTGTTGTGCAGCGAGGCGATTTATCGGCAAAGGGTACGCACCCACACACACTTGTTATGTCGGCAACCCCAATCCCGCGAACTTTAGGTCTTATAATATACGGTGACCTTGACATAAGCATAATCGATGAATACCCGAGAGGCCGCGGGCAGATAGAAAACTACTGTGTTGAGTCCGCCTTACGCACGCGAGTTTTCGGTTATATTAAAAAACATTTAGATGAGGGCAGGCAAGGTTATATAGTTTGTCCGATGGTCGAAGAAAACGAAGAAATAAACATTAAAAGCGCCGAACAGTATTTTGCAGAAATACAAGACGGCGAGTTTAAAAACTATCGCGTGGGGCTATTGCACGGCAAAATGAAACCCAAGGACAAAGACGCTGTTATGCACAGCTTTAAAGATGGCGAGATACAGTTGCTTGTTTGCACCACCGTTATCGAGGTTGGTATTGACGTGCCCAACGCGGCGATTATGGTAATAGAAAATGCCGAGCGATTTGGCCTTTCGCAGCTTCATCAGTTGCGTGGCAGAATAGGTCGCGGACAGTACAAATCAACCTGTATATTCATTTCGGATTACAAGTCGGGCGCTACAGCAGACAGACTAAACGTTATTAAAAATAATACCGACGGCTTTAAAATTGCTGATGAGGATTTACGTCTTCGAGGTCCCGGTGACTTTTTGGGCTCGCGTCAACACGGACTTCCAAGCCTAAAAATTGCCGATATCTATGCCGATAATGATATTTTGCGTTTAGCCGGTATGGCAGCGGCAAATCTGCTTGAGCAAGACCCCAAACTCACCAAAGAAGAGAATCTAAACCTACGTAAAGAAATTATTTTAATGTATAAAAAACTCCACGAGAATTAGAAGGGCGAAATAAATGTTAAAAAGATTTTTAAGCTACTACAAACCCCACAAAAAAATCTTCATACTTGATATGTTGGCGGCACTTACAATGTCGGTTATAGGTATTTTTTACCCAATTATAACACGTAGGCTACTAAATGATTTTATGCCTAACAAAAAATATACCGAAATTATTGTTTGTGGTAGCTTGCTTTTGATTGTTTACTTAATGCGAATGGGACTTTCGTATTTTGTGCAATACCAAGGTCATATGATGGGCGTTAAAATGCAGGAAAAAATGCGTAGCGACCTATTCTCTCATATAGAAAAACTGCCGGTTTCTTTTTTTGATAATAACGAAACAGGTAAGATTATGACACGTATGACAAGCGACCTTTTCGATATTGTAGAGCTTGCACACCATGGCCCTGAAAACGTTCTTATTACAAGCTCATCAATAATTATATCCTTTGCATATTTAATGTCCATAAATATACCGCTTTCGCTAATACTTCTTGCTTGTGTGCCAATACTTGTGTTTATATCGTCTGTTCTTCGCAAAAAAATGCGTGACGCCTTTAAAAAGCGTCGTGAATCAAATGCGATTATAAATGCTTCGCTTGAAAGCAGTATTACAGGTATTCGCGTCACAAAGGCATTCACAAATCACGATAAAGAGATTGAAAAATTTGACGTAGGTAATGTAGAGTTTGTAGAAAACAGCCGCAAGGCTTATAAGGCTATGGGTCAGTTCCACTCAAGCACAACCTTTGTTACCGACGTGTTTAACGTTATTTTGCTTATCGGCGGCGGATTTTTACTTCTTACCGATGCGAACCGTTTTGGTGATTACTCGGCATTTTTGGCGGCTATTAACCTTTTTATAAATCCTGTAAACACACTTATTCGTTTTATGGAATCCTTCCAAAACGGTGTTACCGGCTTTGAGCGTTTTATTGAAATTCTTGATACTCCTGTCGAGGAGGACAAGCCCGATGCTATAGAAATGCCTAACGTAGAGGGTGTTATCGAATTTAAAAACGTTACCTACGGTTATGGCGACGGCGACAACGTGCTTAAAAACGTATCGCTAAAAATTGAAAAAGGACAAACCTTTGCGCTGGTTGGTCCTTCGGGCGGCGGCAAGACTACAATTTGTCATCTCATTCCGCATTTTTACGACGTGCGTGAAGGTGAAATATTGATTGATGGCGTGAATATTAACGATATTACACGTGTGTCTTTGCGCAAAAACATTGGTATAGTGCAACAAGATGTATATCTTTTTAACTCAAGTATTAAAGATAACATACTCTACGGTCGACTTGATGCCACCGAAGAAGAGGTAATTGAGGCGGCAAAACGCGCCAATATTCACGACTATGTTATGACCTTGCCCGACGGTTATGATACCGTTATAGGCGAGCGCGGTGTAAAACTTTCGGGCGGACAAAAGCAACGCCTTAGCATTGCACGAGTATTTCTTAAAAACCCTGCAATCCTTATTCTTGACGAAGCAACCAGCGCGCTTGACAACGCAACCGAAATTATGATTCAGCAAGCGCTTGATGAATTGTGTAAAGGTAGAACAACACTTGTGGTAGCACACAGACTTTCTACTATAAAGAACGCAAACGAAATAGCCGTTGTATCGGGCGGCGAAATTTGCGAACAGGGCACACATACCGAGCTTGTAGAACAAGGCGGCATTTATGCAATGCTACATAAACAACAATTTAGAGAAGAATAACTTTCCAACCCCGTATTTACGGGGTTGATTTTTTATTTGTTTTTTGAGATAATAAGTTTTGCTAAATAAAATTGATTTTTATATTAAATATTTTTTGTAATGTTTATGCTAAAATAAAAATGAGGTAATTGATATGGCGGATTTTGTGAAGTTTCATTTTGACAACACCTTTTATGACGAGCCAATGTCTTTTCCACCCTTTAATATAGTACAGGTTGGAGATATTGATACCTATTCGGGCTTTAAGTGCACAAAACATATTCAAATAGCGCACGAAATTACTTATATAGTTCGCGGTAACGGCACTATGCTTTGTGATGATAAAACCCATTTTTGCAAAACGGGTGATATTATCTTTAATCCCAAAGGCACGGCACACGCCATTGATAGTGCCGACGGTCATTCGCTTAGATATTATTATATTGCGTTTGATATACCTGACACTTCAAACGAGTGCGAAAAAGCGCTTGCCGAATTTTTTGCTTCGGCAAAGGCGGGATGTATGACTGCTGACCGCAGTATTCCACACACATTTCACGATATATTCTTAAATCTTTACGGTAAGGACGAATTTTCGAGCGTAATTGTCACTGATAGCATAAGAAAACTTTTGATATATGTCTTGCGTTCTTTGTCGGGCGAGGCAAACAGGGTTTACGTGCCCGACCTGCGCTTTGGTAAAAAGCGTACCGTTGCGCAAATTTGCTCTTTTATAGACTCCAACGTTGAAGACATTAACGTGCTTAAAAAACTGCCGCAAAGGTTTGATTACAGCTATTCGCATATATCGTCTTTCTTTTCAAAATCAATGGGTCTTTCCCTTAAAGAATATTTTTTAATGAGTCGTCACCGCCGAGCTTGCGAGCTGCTTCGTAGCGGTATGAGTGTTACTGCTGTTTCCGAGCGTATGGGATATAGTAGCATTCACGTCTTTAGTAAGGCTTTTTCCGGTAGAGAAAACATAAGCCCAAGTGTTTATGCTCAAAAATATAAAACAAAATAAAGCGAGGTCTTTAAAATGAAGGTTGCAGTTATTGGTTGCGGTACTATTGCCAACACACAGCATATTCCCGCATATTTGGCAAACGAAAAGGCAGAAATTAAATATTTTTGCGACATTATTCCCGAACGCGCCGAAGCCGCTGTAGAAAAATACGGTTGCGGTATTGCTATAACCGATTATAAGGTGGCACTTGCCGACCCTGAAATCGAGGCTGTTTCGGTTTGCACGCCAAACAATGTTCACCCTCAAATTTCTATCGACGCTATGCGTGCAGGCAAAGACGTTCTTTGTGAAAAGCCTGCTGCTCGTACATACGAAGAAGCTCTTACCATGCAAAAGGTTCAACACGAAACCGGCAAAGTGCTTAACATTGGTGTTTGCAACCGATTCCACAACGGTATAAGAACACTTAAAAAGCTTATTGACGACGGTATGTTTGGCGATATTTTCCACGTTTACGTTAGCTTCCGTGCGTTCCGTTCAATACCCGGTCTTGGCGGTGCATTCACCACAAAGGCAATCGCAGGTGGCGGTGCGCTTATTGACTGGGGCGTACATTTTCTTGATATTGTTATGTATTGCTGCGGTGACCCAAAACCACTTACCGTTACGGGCGAAGCTTTTTGCAAATTGGGTAAAAACATTCCCGAATACGTATATCCCGGTAAAATGTGGGCAGGCCCACCAATACTTGACGGTACCTATGACGTTGACGACTCGGTTACTGCACTTATTCGTACCGAAGGTCCAACCATTACTGTTAACGGTGCTTGGGCACAAAACGTAAAGCGCGACGAAATGTTTATTGACTTTATGGGTGACAAGGGCGGTTGCCGTATAGACTACTACACAAAGGAATTTACCGTTTACACCACAAAAGACGGTGAGCTTTATGAATATACACCTGAATTTGAAGCAAATGTTCAGATTGCAACCGAAATTGATGAATTCCTTGATTGTATTAAATCAGGCGAAAAGCTTGCAAACCACATCGACACCAATATTATTACTGCAAAGATGATGCAGGCAATTTATGATTCGGCTGAAACACATCGCGAGATAGCACTTGACTAAGGAGAAAACACAATGATTAAAGTTGGCTTTATAGATTATTTTCTTGACGAATGGCACGCAAACACAGCGCCCAAGCATTTAGAGGAACAATCAAACGGTGAAGTAAAGGTATGTTACGCCTATGGCGAAATACCAAGCCCCAAGGGCGTTACAAGCGAACAGTGGTGCGAAAAAATGGGCGTAGAGCACTGTGCTACTATTGCCGAGGTTATCGAAAAATCTGACGTTATTATAGTTTTAGCACCCGATAACTGTGAAAGAAAAGAAGACCTATGTCGCGAGGCACTTGCAAGCGGCAAGCCTTGCTTTGTAGATAAGCCTTTTGGCACCGATTTAGCATCTGCTAAGCGTATGTTTGATATAGCCGAAAAAAGCGGCACACCTTGCTATACTTGTTCATCTCTTCGTTACGCGCAAGAGTATTACACGGTTGACCGTGCGGCTATAAAGTCACTTGTGGCAATGTGTCCACAAAATTCTTATGACAACTATATTCTTCACGCACTTGAGCCTGCGATGATGCTTATGGGCGAGCCCGCTAAACGCGTAAGCGCTGTAAGTACCGAAGACGCCTTTTATTCGGTAACAATCGAAATGCAAAGCGGCAGACACATAGTTATTAGCAGTCTTAACTACGACAGCCCCTATATGATGAATATATCTATCCCAACAAGCAACAAGTTAATTAACTGCAGCTATGATTTTTGGATTTATCATTATAAGGCAATGGTAGAGTTCTTTAAAACAGGTGTTGCGCCCGTATCTCATAAAGAAACTCTTATGATTGCCGCCGCTCGTGAGGCCGGCAAAAAGAGCCTTAATGCTAATGGTGAATGGATTGCGGTAGATAATAATTACTAAATTAAAAAACCTCACTTTGTGCAAAAGTGAGGTTTTTTGCTGTTTAATTGACCAAGCATATAAAAAATGGTACTATATAAGTAAAGGGGGTAAAGATTATGAAAAAAACAACAGCAATTATTTTATTTTTTTTAATGCTAATAACCTTTGTTTCTTGTCGCAATACGGGCGATGATACAAGCAGCGTTGTGTCAACAGTAGATGCGATTTCAAGTGTGCCGTCCGAGACAGAAAAAGCCGAAGAGAAAGAAAAAGTTGAATCACAAACAACCCCGGAGCCTACATTTATAAGTTCTATTGCAAAACCGGATGAAGTAAAATTTTATAAAAACGGTAAATACGGTTCTAGCAAAGACGCTAATAAGAATTATGAAATCGCAAAGCTTGTAGAATCATGGTATAAGTCTTACAAGCAGGACACGTTACCCTTTTGCAATTGGGAATATAATGCAGAAACTATTGACAAAATCAAACAAAAAGAAACCGTGGTAGAAATTTGTTATGAAGATTATACGCAAATAAATATGCTAAATAAAATTGACCACGGCAAACAACGCAAAATAATGATTCCGTTGACGGGAAGATACGCGTACAGCGTTTTCTTGGGAAAAGAAGAATATAATTATACTATTCTTTTGGGCGAATTAGCTGACAGTGAATTAGAAAAATATTTTAAAGGTATTACGCTCGACAAAGACGTGCGCAAATGGGAAAGTACTGTTATAACTCCTGCAAAAGTTACGTTTTATAAGGACGGCAAGAAGTCTGTGTCTACTGAAAGCGACATTAATCGCAAAATTGCAAAGTATATCGAAAGTTGGTTTAAATACACGACCGTGTACACAAGCATGCCTGCCATAATTACTGACTCTGATATAATGCAGCAAAAATACAATACTACAGCAATTGAATTAGAATTTGATTCGTCAATTACTTTTTATGGTAGCTTTATAAACAAGAACGCACGAAAAATATTTATTACCCTAGACGGTGAACACCCTTACCACATATTTACAAACGACGGTTTATATGATACAAATTGGGGAAATATGTCACCCGTTACAAGAAGTGATGATAGCAGAAATTTAGAGCCGTTCTTTGAAGGACGCAAGTTTGAAGAAAATATAGGAGTCGCTGGCGACGTTTTTAATTCAAAGGAAATTGCATGCGTTGCATTTTATGGATATTATGGGAAAGGAACTCGAGTAGATGTTCCTTACGAAAATATAAATGAAATAATAAATTGGTTAGGAACATTTACACTTGGTGAAAGTGTCACAACCGCCATTCCTCCTGGAACGAATACTCATGTTGTGGAAATTGAATATGTTGATGGTACTGTGGTCAAACAAGGGTTAGACGTTATCGAGATTTATGGCGTTAGTTATGAATTAGAATGCGGTAAACACCCTGAATGTTATTGGCAGTTGCTATCGCAATCAACTTTGCCTACTACAAAATAAAAACAAACCCCCGACCGTTTGGTCGGGGGGTTAAATTTTGCCGTAACTTAAAATTACTTAAGCTCAACCTTTGCGCCAACTTCTTCAAGCTTAGCCTTGATTGCTTCAGCGTCTTCTTTGCTTGCAGCTTCCTTAAGGGTCTTAGGAGCGCCATCAACAAGTGCCTTTGCTTCTGCAAGGCCAAGACCTGTGATTTCACGAACTGCCTTAATAACCTTAATCTTTTCAGCGCCAGCTTCTGCGAGAATAACGTCAAATTCAGTCTTCTCTTCAGCTGCTGCTGCAGCGCCTGCTGCTGGAGCTGCTACTGCTACTGCAGCTGCTGCAGATACGCCAAACTCCTCTTCTACTGCTTTAACGAGCTCAGAAAGCTCAAGAACGGTAAGAGTCTTTAACTCTTCAATCATAGCTGTAATCTTTTCAGATGCCATTTTAGTTTCCTCCAATAAATGTTTTTAATTTAGTTTAGTTTTTTAATTATTCTGCTGCTTCTTCAGCGGCCGGCTCACCGTCTTTATCAACGATAGCCTGCACAGCACGTGCAAATGCTGCGATAGGTGCCTGGAAGGCACTGAGAACTGTTGCAAGAAGAACTTCTCTGGAAGGAAGTTTTGCAAGTTCTGCGATGGTTTCAACACTTACAACTTTGCCATCAAGGAAGCCGGATTTTACTGTGAAGTTATCGTGGCTGTCGGCAAATTTGCAAAGTATTCTTGCTGCTGCAGTGTAGTCCTCGTTTGCGAGTGCGATAGCGGTTGTGCCTTCGCATACGCTTGCGATATCGCCGAGGTCTGTACCTTCAACTGCGCGCTTTAAGATAGAGTTCTTAACTACAAAGTACTGTACACCAGCTTCACGAAGCTCTTTACGAAGAGCGGTATCGTCAGCAACGGTGATACCCTTATAATCAACAACAACACCTGTAATAGCGGCGCCGAGTTTTTCGGAGAGTTCAGCAACAGCCTGCTTTTTTGCTTCTAAAACCTTTGCGTTTGGCAATGTGTTCACCTCCGAGTGAAAATAAAAAAATGTCCACCCAAGGACACAAGGATAGACATGAAAAATTCAAAATTAAATTATTCACGCTCACCTCGGTAGGCGTCATACTTACGGCCTGTTGGCCACCTACTGTCTTTGGATTGCTGAACTATTATATACAACAGTGACACTTTTGTCAAGCATTATTTTTAATTTTTTTGCAAGGTTGCGCCATTATAATAATGAAGCAGTATTTCGTCATAGGTTTTACCCTGCTTTGCCATATAGTTTGCGCCTGTTTGACTCATGCCAACTCCGTGACCGTAACCCTTTACGGTAAAGGTGAACTTATCTTCGGCATAATTTATGGTGAAGTTGCTCGAGCGAAGACCAAGCAGCTCGCGAATCTGTGCGCCCGCAACTGTCTTTCCGCAGAAATCTATGCTGGTTACAAGACCTGTGCTTGCGGCTTTTATATTGCTAAAATAATTAGTGCCATCTTGCGAAGGTGTGGCAATGCTTTTTAATTTTTCGGTAATTTCCTGACTCGAAAAAGTGGATTCACTTAAATAATTGGCCGCAAGTGCATCACCTGTGCTATCTACTGATATAAGATAGGGTATATCCTTTCCCCAAACGTCCTTACAGGCGTTGGTAACACCGGGCGATATTGCGTGGTAAGCCGCAAAAATTGGTTCGTTATCATAGGTTAATACCTCGCCTAAAACCGACGAAATACACTCGTCGATTTTTTTGGAATATTCTTCTGCTTTTTCGCCCCAACGCGCGGCGGCTTCTTTCCTTGTTATAAAGCATTGTGCCGTATCGCCTTCTGCTGTTATGTCATACTTAGAATTGTCAGCGCCACTTTTTTTATAGCAAGCAAAGGTGTAGGCGGCTACTGCCTGCGCCTTTATGGCTTCTTTTTCATAAAGGGCTGGCATTTCGGCGGCGATTACTCCAAAAAGATAGTCATTGGTTGAGAATTCGCTCACCTTATCATCCTTTAAAACCTTTATTTTATCGAACCTCAAAACAACGTCTTGTTTTTCGTAGGGCACGTAGTTTTCGGGAGTGCCTGTGGGTACAGAGGTGTTATCGGCCTTTGATAATGTAGTTAAAGGAATTACTAACATAGAAAAAACTACAGTTATTAAAATTAAAAACTTTTCTTTCATATTACATCACCTTTAATTTTATTGACTTTTTAGCCATACATATATAAAATATATGTTGTGATTTACTCTTAAATTCATCAGAGGTGATTTTAAATGAAGCATAAGCACGCGGTGATGCTGCTTGGTATAACGTTACCGATTTGTATATTGTTGCGCACGCTACAGATGTGTTTTATTATAGATGACAAAACCGGTTTTGTGAAACAACAATACAGTGCCATAGGCTTGGCAATTACAATTATTATATGCGCCGCAACGGCGGCTGTGGGTTTGTTTGCCGCAACGCTTGAAGGCACCAAGCACAACAAGCAAGAATTGCGTCCGGCTATAGCAATAGCAAGCGCGCTTGCAGGCGGAATGTTTGTTTATGAAACGGTTGCGGTAGCATCGCAACAGACAAGCGGTGCGTGGTATGATGTGTTGCTAACGTTTTTGGCATTTGCGTCGGCAATAGTTTTTGTGGCTTATGGTTTAAAAAATATATACAGCTACAAAATGCCAACAATGATTCTTGTAGTGCCCGTTCTTTATTATATAGTAAGACTCATAAGCGTTTTTGTAAGCACTTCGTCATTGGCACTAGTTACAGAAAACGTATTTCTTATATTTACAAGCAGCATTTTGCTATGGTTTATGTTTGAATTTGCTTGTTTTGAAAATAATATTGGCGATAGTGAAAAAAGACCTAAAAAGCTTTTTGCGTCGGGACTTTCGGTTGTTGTTTTATGCGGCACAACATCAATTTCTAAATTTATTTATGCTATGGTAAGCGATGTACAACTGTCCGGCGAAGATATTGCTGCGGCTTCTCTTAACGTTGCGGTTGGACTTTTTGTGCTTGTTTATATTGTGTGTAATTTCGGCACAAATCTCGACAGAAAAAAAGACACTTCAAAACATTCGGCATAATGTAGTTTCAATTGACAAATCGTGGGATTTGTAGTATGATTAGAATTGGATTTAAATTTGTGGTTATACTCTTAAAGAATTAAATTTCAAAAGACGGGAGTGCCGTATTTGGAAAAGTTTGTAATAAACGGGGGAAAGGCTCTGCGCGGCAGCGTTCATATTAGCGGCGCAAAAAATGCGGCAGTTGCCATACTGCCTGCGGCTTTGCTTGCGGATGCCCCTTGTGTTATTGAAAATTTACCCGAAATATCCGACGTTGCCACATTGCTTCGCGCTATGAAGCAGTTGGGAGCGCAGATTCGTGTTATAAATAAGTCAACTGTGGAAATTGATCCTAGAACAGCAAATTCCTTTGTCATTGATAAAAAGATGGCAGAGGGTATGCGTGCGTCCAGTTATTTTTTGGGCGCACTATTGGGCCGTCATAATCGTGCGCGCGTGGCACCTCCCGGTGGATGCGACTTTGGTGTAAGACCGATTGACCAGCACATCAAGGGTTTTGAGGCTTTGGGCGCTAAGGTTATTATAGAAAACGGTATGGTTGACGCACGTGCTACCGAGCTTCGTGGATGTTCGGTATATCTTGACGTAGTATCGGTTGGCGCTACTATTAATATTATGTTGGCGGCAGCAAAGGCACGCGGTCTTACCGTTATTGAAAATGCCGCTCGCGAACCGCATATAGTTGACCTTGCAAACTTCTTAAACTCTATGGGTGCTAACATTATGGGTGCCGGTACCAGCGTTATAAAAATACGCGGTGTCGAAAGCCTTCACGGCTGCACATACAGCATTATTCCCGACCAAATAGAAGCAGGAACCTATATGGTAGCCGCGGCTGCTACGGGCGGTGACGTGCTTATAGAAAATGTAATACCAAAGCATCTTGAGTCTATTATCGCAAAGCTTTTAGAAGCAGGTGCCGAGATTACTGAATATGACGAGGCGATCCGTGTTAGGATGATAGGACGTCCTAAAAAGTGCAACGTAAAAACAATGCCTCATCCCGGTTTTCCAACCGATATGCAACCGCAAATTGCAACCCTTTTGGCAATTTCCGAGGGGACAAGCATTGTAACCGAAGGCGTTTGGGACAATCGTTTCAGATATGTTGAACAGCTTATCGGTATGGGTGCTCAAATACAGGTAGACGGCAAGATGGCGGTTATTACAGGTGTTGAAAAGTTGACACCCGCTCCTGTAAAGGCGGTTGACCTGCGCGCAGGCGCTGCGATGGTTATTGCAGGTCTTATGGCAGAGGGTATAACCGAGGTCGAAAATATTATATATATTGACCGCGGTTATGAAAATTTGGCGGAAAAGTTCCAAAAGCTTGGCGCAGACATAAAGCGTGTACCTATTTTGAATAGGGAGACAGCTATTAAAAATGCATAATTTAAATTGGCGGCTTTTTAAGCCGCCAAAATCTTTAAAAGGAGGGGTTTTATGGCGCGCCTTTGTACCTTGGCAAGTGGCTCAAAGGGAAACAGTACATATATATCTGCGGGCAGTGGCGATATAATTGTTGATGCGGGTATTTCTTACAAATCGTTTGTTACAGCTCTTGAGTGTGCTGGCGGCGATATTAGCAAATTGCAGGCTATTGCAATTACGCATACACACACAGACCATATTAAGGGATTAAAAACCTTCCTTAAAAATGTTAAAATACCCGTTATTGCATCCGAGCTTACTTTGAAATACTTGTGTGAAAATAATTGGCTGCCGCCCGACACAAAGCTTATTGCCGCCGATAACGGCGTTACAATAGGCGATATAAAAATAGACTTTTTTGCTACCAGTCATGACGCAGAGGGCAGTGGCGGTTACGTTGTGAATTTCTCTGACGGTCGTCGCGCGGCGGTTTGCACCGACCTTGGCGTTATGACCGATGATATAAGGCAAAAGCTTTATGGCTGTAATGCTGTGGTAATAGAATCAAACCATGACGTTGATATGCTTCAGCACGGTCCGTACCCTGCGCATTTAAAGTTGCGTATATTGTCGGAAGAGGGTCATCTTTCTAATAATGCATGTGCAACCGAGCTGCCTCAATTATTGAAAAGCGGCACAACACGTATTATATTAGGCCATCTCAGTGAGGAAAATAATACACCGCTTTTAGCGCGTTCTGCGGCAAAAACTATGCTTTCGCAAATTGGCGCCCAAGAGGGAATCGACTATATACTTGAAACTGCAAAACAAAAAACGGTAGGAGTGACGGTTTTTTGATAAAGATTACACTTATTACCCTTGGCAAATTAAAGGAAAAATATCTACGTGACGCAGTAGAAGAATATGCAAAAAGATTATCACGCTATTGCAAGCTTGATATTATAGAGCTATCGCCCGTCACTTTATCAGACAATCCTTCGCAAAGTGAGATTGACACAGCGCTTTTAAAGGAAGCCGAAACAATAGAAAAGCGTATACCCGACGGCAGTGTTGTGACAGCACTTTGCGTCGAGGGCAAAAGCAACACGAGCGAACAGCTTGCCGAATTTGTAGAAAAAAATACAAATGAGGGCAAAAATATGTGCTTTATAATAGGAAGCTCGTTTGGACTCAGTGACACAGTAAAACAAAAATCAAATTTAAAACTGTCGCTATCGGCAATGACCTTTCCGCATCAGCTTTTTAGGGTGATGCTGTTAGAACAAATATATCGTGCGTTTAAAATAAACGAAGGCTCTACATATCATAAATAAATGTAAAAAAATGCTTGACCTTGTGGACGTGTTGTGGTATAATGCTATCACCTCTGCAAGGCTCTTTTTATGTCTAAAAAAGCCTTATCAACGCAGACATACAATATGCCGTATTGTGCTTTCCAAAGGTATACAATATATGCTTTTGGTGCGGTGTGTAGTGTGCTGTAATGAGGGAGGCATTCTTGCTGTGTGTGGCAAGAAAAAAATATTTCCGTAAAGCGGGAGGTGCCGTTATGAGAGTAAAAATTACACTCGCTTGCACAGAATGCAAGCAACGCAACTACAACACAATGAAAAACAAGAAAAACGACCCTGACAGACTTGAAATGAACAAGTACTGCAGATTCTGCAGAAAGCACACCTTGCACAAGGAAACAAAGTAAGGAGGGTAATATGATGAAAACTGTCAATAAAATTTGTCAGATTCTTTCGGTTATCTTCGCAGCTGTTTCTTTGGTACTGTTTTTCACCGATTTTGCAACCTTCGGTACAAATAATGTCGTTGGTACAACACTCGCATTTGGTGGTAATCCAAATATTGCCGGTGTTGAGGAAATGGCAGTTTCGGCGCAAATTCAGTTCTGTTTCTGGCTTACAGTAATAGGTCTTTTACTTAGTGTTTTCTCTTACAAGTCAAAGAAGGTGCGTTACTTTGCTCCGGCAGTTGGCTTGGGCGCAGGTATTTATATGTTGGTAATCGCATTAGGCGATGCTAAAAACTTTATAGATACACGTCCATTAGGTATTGCTCCAGAGTACGCAAGCTCTGTATTGTTTACTGCAATTGCTCTTTTAGCCTTCGCAGTAATGGCAGCAGCATATTTGCTTGTTGATGATTACATTGAAGTAGCTGAGTCAAAGGGTACAAAGCGCACAATTCTTCGTCGCGTAATCGGTTTCTTTAAAGATTACAAGAGCGAAACAAAGAAAATAGTATGGCCTGGTGCTAAAGACGTTGCTAAAAACACAGCAATCGTTCTTGTTATCTGCCTTATTATTGGTGCGTTTATCTGGCTTCTTGACTGGGGATTGGCTTCTCTTATTAAACTTATTCTCGTATAAAATTATAGGAGGTTAAGATTATGGCCGAAACAAGCGAAGCAAGATGGTACGTCGTTCATACCTATTCCGGTTATGAGAATAGCGTTGCGACCAACTTGGTTAGAATCGTTGAAAATCGCGGTATGCAGGATCTTATTCAGGATGTAAAAATCCCAACCGAGACTGTTGTCGAGATTAAAAACGGTGTAGAACGCGAAAGCGAAAGAAAAATCACTCCAACTTATGTATATATCAAAATGATAGTTACAGATGAAAGTTGGTATTTAGTGAGAAACGTCCGTGGTTGTACAGGTTTTGTTGGACCGGCCGGACAACCAATTCCTCTAACTGATGCAGAGGTTTCAAAACTGGGTCTTGAAGGTAATAACGTCGAAGAGCACAACGTTAAACTTGACTACAGTGAGGGCGACAACGTTAAAATTATTAGCGGTCCGCTTGAAGGCTACAGCGGTGTTGTTAAGTCAATTGACGCGGCTGGCAACAATGTATGTGTTGTGCTTTCAATGTTCGGTAGAGAAACACCGGTTGAGCTAGAGCTTGATCAGATTTCACTGGACAAATAATTAGTGTTAATACGCAGAAATGCTTATTAACTTCCGGCATATAGATTTTTTTGCGGTCAAGGTTAACCGTCCGTGAAAATGTGAGCATCTATATGTCACGGTGGGAGGAGCGCGTATATGAGCGTTCCGCCAAGTGTTACTTTAGCAAAGCAAAAACTTTGACTAAACACGGTTACCACGAATAATGGAGGTGCTATTTATGGCTCAGAAAATTACAGGTTATATTAAATTACAAATTCCTGCAGGTAAAGCAACACCAGCTCCACCAGTAGGTCCTGCACTCGGTCAGCATGGTGTAAACATCATGGAGTTTACCAAAGCATTCAACGAAAGAACCAAAAATGACGTAGGTATGATTATACCTGTTATCATCACTGTTTACGCAGACCGTTCTTTCAGTTTTATTACAAAAACACCACCCGCAGCAGTACTCATCAAGAAAGCATGTGGTATTGAAACTGCATCTGGTACACCTAATAAAACAAAGGTTGCTAAGATTACAAGCGAACAAATTAGAAAAATCGCAGAAACTAAAATGCCCGACCTTAACGCAGCAAGCATTGAAGCAGCAATGAGCATGATTGCTGGTACAGCTCGCAGCATGGGCGTTGAAGTTGTAGATTAAGAGGTAAACGACTATGAAACACGGAAAGAAATACAACGACAGCGCAAAGCTTATCGAAGCCGGTAAGTTTTACGATGTTGAAGAAGCAGTAGCAGTAGCAGTTAAGACCGCTTCTGCAAAATTTGATGAAACCGTTGAACTTCACGTTCGCCTCGGTGTTGACTCACGTCACGCAGACCAGCAGGTTAGAGGTGCTGTTGTTCTTCCAAACGGTACAGGTAAAACTGTAAGAACTCTCGTTCTTGCAAAGGCTGACAAGGCTGAAGCAGCTCTTGCAGCAGGCGCTGACTATGTTGGTGCTGAAGATATGGTTGAAAAGATTCAGAAAGAAAACTGGATGGATTTCGACGTAGTTATCGCTACCCCTGATATGATGGGTATGGTAGGTCGTCTTGGTAAGGTTCTTGGTCCTCGTGGTCTTATGCCTTCACCAAAGGCTGGTACTGTAACACCTGATGTTGCTAAGGCAGTTACCGAAGCAAAGGCTGGTAAGATTGAGTACCGTCTTGACAAAACCAACATCATTCACTGCCCAATCGGCAAAGTATCATTTGGTCCAGAAAAGCTTCAGGAAAACCTTGACGCACTTATGGGTGCTATCATCAAGGCTAAGCCTGCTGCAACAAAGGGTCAGTACGTAAAATCTTGCACAGTGGCTACAACAATGGGTCCTGGAGTTAAGATTAACGTTGCTCGTTTTGGTGCATAATTAAAAATTAAAAGCCGTCCGAAAGGGCGGCTTAATTTTTTTGAGTTTTCGTTTGTATTTGACAAAATATTTTATATATGCTATATTAGGTATAGCATAAAGATTTGTAGCAGATCGCGGTCTGTTAAAATTTATATATTCAAGTTTTGTCGAAGCGATCTGTTTTTTTACAGGTCGCTTTTTGCTATTTTAGATTTCAAAAGGGATTGAGGAACACAAGGAACCGTCCCCTGTGTTTATTGGTATGCCGCATAATAGAAAGGATGATAGTGTGGGCGTTAAAACAATTCTAATAATTATTTTTCTTCCAGCTTGTGTAGCGCTT
This sequence comes from Clostridia bacterium, assembly GCA_017513195.1. GTDB lineage: Bacteria > Bacillota > Clostridia > Oscillospirales > Acutalibacteraceae > UBA737. The sequence goes on from JAFXGM010000031.1 coordinate 65,407, forward strand.
ATATTTTCCATAATACAAAAGACTAAAATTAAATCCAACAAAACAATGTCTGATAAAAACTTCACACTCACGCTACCGAACATCATTTCGGTGGTTGGAGCGATGTGTGCGGTTATGTCAATAATTATCTTGCTTCTTTTTACATTTTTATTAAACAAACCGCCTCATACTATTTTCTATATAGCTTTTGGATTGTTTTTTTGGCTCGGAATGTATTTGATCGTAAAAACACTTACATTTAAAGTTATTGTAAAGGATGAAACGATAACTGTTTTTCTTCCCTTTAGAAAAACATATTCATTTAATTTTAGCGAAATTACTTCAGTGGTGCGTCAAACAAAGAAAAACAGAGCGAATTCTGAGAGAATTATCATAAAAACCACAATTAATAAAAAATTAATTGTAGAAAGCGGTGCAATATCGTACAAAAGGTTTGTAAAAAAAATTCAAATTATAGTTGATAAAGAATATTTGAAAGGCTTTTAGAAGGCATAACACATAACACAGGGGGACTGATCTTTGTGTTGTTAATTAGGCTTTGGAGGAACAGTACCGGTGTATGAATTAATAAAAAGTAGTTTTTGGACCTATGCCGCTGTGGCAGCATTTTCAGGACTTTGGGTTTTGTTGGCTGTCTATGGTATATTTAAAAACACAAAAAATATTAAAAATATAAAAATGAAAACAATTTTACGCTTTAGTATAAGTAGTGTATTTATTTGTTTTTGGACGTGGTTTTTTGTTTGTGTGAATCTATACCCGATTTCTTTGGCCTATTATGAATATAATCATGATTTTGCAGAGGAAAAGATCGGTGTTATTGATGGCATAGAGCAAGATGGCAAAGATCGTATATATTTAAATATAAACAACGTAGAATATACAATGGTTGATAGCAGTGTCATCCCTGCTGTTATTATTGGAAGAGATATTGGTGAGGGTGATACTGTGAAAATTAAATATGGGGTAAGATCAAAGTATATTTTTGATATTTGCAAATCAAATAACACAGGGGATAACACATAAGGTAACACCGGTGACGGTTCCGCGTCTGGATAAAAACAACACAATCGACGGTTTCTCACCCCAATAAAACCCACAAAACAGGTAGCACTTCCCCCGAGCGCTACCTGTTTTATTATAAATGTCACTTGAAAAAGACGGCTTTGTATGTTATTATTTTAAGCGATAAATTTAAACCCCGAGGAGATAAAAATGGAAGTTGCTTTTAGTAACGTGCTTGTAACGCTTTTATACATAATACCGGGCTTTATATGCTGTAAAACAAAAATTGCAAAGGCCGACCACTTATCTACACTGTCGGCAATACTTGTTTACGTTTGTTCGCCCTGTATGGTCGTAAACTCTTTTATGCAGATAGAGCGCACACCGAGAATGCTTGGTCAAATAATGCTGTTTTTTGTGGTGTCGCTTGCAATTCAAACGGTGCTGACCTTTATTTTATACGGCATATTCCGCAAGAAATTCCACGACGTAAAATACAGAATGCTTACCGTTAGCTTCGGCCTTGGCAACGCAGGATTTTTTGGCATACCGATCATAAAGGCATTACTGCCCGGTCACCCCGAGGTTGCGTGCTTTGCCTGCGTTTACATAGTGGGTATGAATATGCTTACATTTACTATTGGTGCATACTGCCTTACGGGCGATAAAAAACGTATGACACTTAAAAAAGCGTTTTTAAACCCACCTTTTATCAGCCTTTTGGTATCGCTTGTATTGTATGCCGTAAACTTTTCAGGTATTATGCCCGAGCTTTTGGGTGGCGCACTCGATTTACTTAATCGCACAACAACACCGCTTTGTATGATTATATTGGGTATAAGACTTGCGTCGGTATCATTTAAAAAATTATTTACCCGTATTTACGTTTATATAATTTGTGCGTGCAAACTTCTTATATTCCCATTTGCTTGTCTTGCTATTGTATATTTCTTGCCACTTTCGCCCGTGTTTAAAGCCGCGATGTTTATATTGGGTGGCACACCCTGTGCCGCGGTAATGCTAAATATTGCCGAAATGTACGATGGCGAAACCGAGCTTGCCGCAAACTGCGTTCTGCTTAGCACACTGCTTTGCGTATTTACAATACCTATTTTAAACGTAGTATCAACAGCATTATTTGCTTAAAAAAGAAAAAGCCGTACTTTTGTACGGCTTTTATATTTTAAAACAAAGACTTAAACCATTTCCAAATTGTAAAATCATCGGCAAACTCAAACGTAACAATACCCGTTATAAAAACAAAGATTATAATAAGCGGTAATACGTATTTAAAATATGGCTTAAGCCAGCGTGCAACCTTTGGTCCGCGACCGGTGTTTGCTTCGGCAAGGAAGTTATCAAATCCCCAACCTTTTTTGGTGGTGCAAAACAGTATATATACAAGCGAGCCCAAAGGCAACAGGCAATAACTTACAATAAAATCCTCCAAATCTAAAATTTGACTTGATGAATTAAAGGGGTGGAAATCCTTTAAAACGTTATAGCCAAGCGCACAAGGTAGAGCTAACACAAGCATTCCTACACAGCAGATAATGCAAGCCTTTATACGTTTCCAACCGGTGATTTCACGCACACAAGCGAGTATGTTTTCAAATACGGCAAGCACCGTTGATATTGCGGCAAAGAACATAAATAAGAAGAAAAGCGAGCCCCATATTCTGCCGCCGGACATATTGTTGAAAACACCTGCCATTGATTCAAACAATAGGCTAGGACCTGCGCCCGCTTCGATATCAAAGGTAAAGCAAGCGGGGAATATAATAAGACCTGCAAGAAGTGCAACAAAGGTATCGAGCGCCAAAATGTTTATGGATTCGCCCAAAAGCGTGCGGTCTTTACCAATATAGCTTCCAAATATTGCCATAGAGCCTATGCCCAAGCTAAGCGTAAAGAATGACTGATTCATAGCGCCTACAATTACGTTGCCGTTTATTTCGCTAAAATCAGGCTTTAGGTAAAAGCTTAACCCCTCTTTTGCGCCGTCAAGCCAAAATCCGCGAACCGCTAAAACCACCATCAGCACCAGCATTAGCACCATCATATATTTGGTAATTTTTTCAAGACCTTTTTGCAGGCTAAAGCACAGTATAGTAAAGCCGAGGACAACAACTATTGCCATAAAGCCCACCATAACGGGTACGTCTGACAGCATATTGCCAAAAAGCTCACCCGATGCGGTGTCGGAAATGCCGGTCATATCGCCCTTTACAAAGCTTACAAAGTAATAAAGTATCCACCCTGCAACCGAGGTGTAAAACATCATAAGTAAAAGATTGCCTAAAAATGCGGCCTTGCCGTGATAATGCCACTTTTGGCCCTTCTTTTCAAGATTTTGATAGCTTCTTATTACACTTGCCTGACTGGCTCTACCTACCGAAAATTCCATAACCATTACGGGAAGTCCCATAATAATTAAAAACATCAGATATATCAGTACAAAGGCACCGCCGCCGTATTCGCCGCACATCCACGGAAATTTCCACACGTTGCCACAGCCTATGGCGCAACCGGCACTTAGTAGTATAAAGCCGAGTCTGCTACCTAATTTTTCTCTTTCCATAATTTACTCCTAAATAAAAAACTGCCCAAACATTTTACCAAATATATTTATTTTAGTCAAGTAAAGTATTTTGCATTGATTTTATGAGAAAAATATGATAACATAAATAAAAAGGTTTAGGTGATTTTATGAACAATATCTGGCATGACGTTTCACCCGAAAGAATAAAGCCAAACGATTTTTTGTGCGTTATTGAAATTCCAAAGGGCAGCCGTAAAAAGTACGAGCTTGATAAAGAAACGGGTTATATAATTCTTGACCGCGTGCTTTATACATCTACTCATTACCCTGCAAACTACGGATTTATTCCGCGTACCTATGGTGACGATAACGACCCGCTTGACGTATTGCTTATCTGTGCTGAGGATTTAGAGCCGCTAACCTTAGTGCGTGCGTACCCAATTGGTGTTATCGCCATGGTTGACAACGGTTCACGCGATGAAAAGATTATTGCAATTCCGTGCAATGACCCAAATTACAATATGTATAAATCTATCGACGAGTTGCCGCGCCATATATTTGATGAAATGCGTCATTTCTTTGCGGTATATAAAAATCTTGAAGAAAAGGAAACAGCCGTTGAAGAGGTTGCAAATGCAGACGAGGCTATAAAAATTATTGAAGAGGCAATCGCTCGCTATAATGAAGTGTTCTTGAAATAGGTGACAGTATGAAAATTTTTGAAATTAATTTAAAGGAAAAATATGAATTTTTGGGTGATGAGGGTCGCAACCCAACCCTTACCTGCTATTTGCCATACAATTTGGTAGAAATGGGCCGAGCAGATGAAATGCGTCCTACAATGGTGGTATGTCCCGGCGGCGGTTATGCCCATTGCTCTGAACGCGAGGCAGAGCCTATTGCGTTAAAGTTTTTAAATTGGGGCTTTAACGTGTGTGTGCTTCGTTATTCCTGTGCGCCACACCGTTATCCTGTTCAGCTTCGTGAGGTGGCAGCAGTTTTTGAAGAGATTTATAAAAACGCAAATGATTGGCATTGCGACACCGAAAAAATTGGTATAATCGGTTTTTCGGCAGGCGGACATTTAGTGGCACATTACAGCAACGCATATAATAGTGACGCCGTGCGTGAAGTGTTTCCGGAGAGCAAAAAGCCAAGCTTTAGCGTGCTTTGCTACCCTGTAATTTCGGCCGACGAAACCTTTGCCCACAAGGGCAGTTTTGTGAATTTGTTGGGTACATATCCCACAGGCGACGACGTAGAAAAATATTCTTGCGATAAGCTGGTAAGCAGTGATACACCGCCTGCATTTATTTGGCATACCACCGAGGATCAGGTAGTGCCTGTTAAAAACAGTCTGGCTTACGCTGCCGCTCTTGCCGATAACAACGTTCAGTTTAGTTTACATATATACCCATACGGCGAGCACGGACTTTCAACTGTGGATCATCTTACAAATGATGATTGTAGATTGGGATCAAAAGTTATTTTGGCAAGCAACTGGCTTGATGAATTTAAAGCTTGGTTTGATAATACTATTTAATTAAAAAAGCTCCCGACAAATTTGTCGGGAGCTTTTTAGTGATGATGGTGACAATGGTGTTCGCCGCTATGCTCTATATGACAATGCTTATGGTGGCAGTGCTCGTCGCTACGCTCAAGCTCAAGTGTTGAGTGTGTTATGCCATGTTCGCTAAGTTCTTCTCGCACCTTTTCTTTTATTTCGTGAGGCTCAGCGTCGGTTACAATATGCATTGTAGCGTAAAGATTGTGTCCGTCAAGTGTGCGCAGATGTATATGATGCGCATCAATTACGCCCTCAATCTCGCAAATATGCTCTTTAATTTCGTCAACCGAAATGTTGTCGGGTGTTTTTTCAAGAAATATATCAAGAACGGTTTTTAGATTTTTTATAGCGTTTATTAAAATAAAAATTGCAACTCCGATAGACATTATCGGGTCAAGCAGTGCCCAGTCGGTAAACCGCATAACAACAGCACCTATAAGCACTATAACCCAACCAAGCACATCCTCAAGCATATGCAAATTTACTGCGCGCTGGTTTATAGATTCTCCGCCGTGGGTAAAGTAAGCGGCTAAAAAGTTTACAACAACACCAATAACACCAAATATAATCATTCCGTCGTAGTTAATGGCTGTCGGGTTTATAATTCGCTCGATAGCGTTTATAATTACAGCCGCCGAGCCGAACAGCAAAACAAAGGTGGTAATTACACCGCCTAACACCGAATAACGGGCATACCCGTAGGTGTAACTCTTGTCGGGTTGACGGCGCGACTTTTTCTCAAGGAAATAAGAAAAACCAATACTTGCCGCATCGCCAATATCGTGTACTGCGTCGGACATTATGGCCACACTGCCTGTAAAAATGCCGCCAATAAATTCAAATACTGAAAAACACAAATTAAGAATAAATGCAATTAAAATATTTTTTTCGCTTTTCATAACTTCACTCCGTTGACAAATTTTCTTGTTTGATATACAATATGTTTACTATAGAACAAAATGTTCGGTATCTCAATATATTGTTTCTGAATTTTGTAAATTACCGAACAAAAAAGGAGATTTGTATGGACAGACGACAGCGCAAAACCCGTGATGCCATATTTAAAGCGTTTATAGAACTATTATCACACAAAGATTTTGCCTCAATCACTGTAGGCGAAATTATAGAACGCGCCGACATAGGCCGAGCCACCTTTTACGCCCATTTTGAAACAAAGGATTATCTGCTAAAAGAGCTGTGTGAAGAGCTTTTTTGTCATTTATTTGACACCGATAAGGGTGAAAAGGGGCATCACCATATTTTTAGCTGTGATGCAAACGATTCTCTCTTTTTACATTTATTTAAGCATATAGCAAAAAATGACAATCAGCTTTTAGAGCTACTGTCTTGTGAGAACAATCAGCTCTTTTTGCGTTATTTTAAATCACAGCTTTTAACGCTCGTTGACAGTAACCTTGAAACGTTAAAAAAAGAAAAATACGATGAATTGCCGCATGACTTTTTAGTAAATCATATAGCATCTACCTTTGTAGAAACGGTAAAATGGTGGGCAGACGATAAATGCCGACTTTCACCCGAGCAAATTACAAATTGTTTTTTAAGTGTAATATAAAATTTTCAGGCGAAAGCTTACAGCTTTCGTCTTTTTTTATGCGCTTTTTACGACAGGGTTTTTAGTGTGTGCCATATATAATATTGTTACGAGGTGGGCGAAGTGGTAGTTTATGCCGATATTTTAATAATTGTAAATTTTGTGGTTGATTATTTTTTAATTTCTATAGCTGCTCATTTTTTAAACAAAAAGCCTCGACTATGGCGGCTTCTTTTATCGGCTGGTACAGGCGGCATATTTTCACTTTACATATTTTTACCCGAGAGCAATGTGCTTTTTCAAACGGTTATTCAAATTTTTATGTCTATGGTGCTGTGCCTTATAGCGCTGGGGTTTGGCAATATAAAGAGTTTTTTGAAAAGTACAGCCGTTCTGTTTATTGTTAATTTTGCATATAGCGGCGCTATGATTGCGGTGTGGCTAATCTTTAAGCCGCACGGTATGGCAATAAACAACTCGGTGGTTTATTTCGATATATCGCCACTCTTTTTAATTATATTTTCAGTTATCGGTTATTTTGCTGTTGTTTTGCTACGCAAAATTTTCAAAAAGCCGTTTGCCGATAGTACGTACTGCACCGTCAGCGTTTTTTGTGGAGATAAAAGCCTTATGCTTACCGGCATAGCCGACACGGGAAACAGTATTAGCGATGTGTTTGGAACATCGGAAATATTTATAACCGAAAAAGGGGCAGTCGATGCGCTTTTGGGTGAGCAGATAAATAATCCCGCTCGATTTAGAAAAATTCCTTGCATTACGGTAACGGGCGAAAAACTGCTTGACGGTTATCGCATAGATTATGCCGAGGTAGGCTTTAACAGTAAAAAATACGGCTTTAAAAATCCCGTATTAGCCGTATCATTGGCGCCGCTTATAGATTCGCAAATAATAGTAAATCCCGAAAGCTTAAATTAGTAAAGAGGTTTGGTTATGAACATTATAAAATACATAAAAAATATACTCGTAAAAATTTTTGCGCAAAAAGCACTATATTATATAAACGGACCCGAAACATTGCCGGAGCCGCTTACCGCGGAAGAAGAAAATAGGTTATTACACGAAAACAATGAGAAATCAAAGGAAAAACTTATAGTACACAATTTGCGATTGGTGGTATACATAGCGCGCAAGTTTGACTCGGCACCTACCGCGATAGAGGATTTAATTTCGATTGGTACCATCGGTCTTATAAAGGCGGTAAATACCTTTTGCCCCGATAAAAATATAAAGCTTGCAACCTACGCTTCGCGCTGTATCGAAAACGAAATTTTAATGCATTTGCGAAAAATCTCTTCAAGAAAGGGCGAAATTTCGATAGACGAGCCACTAAATACCGATTGGGACGGTAACGAGCTGCTGCTATCTGACGTTTTAGGTAGCGACCCTGACGAAGTAGGACGAGAAATAGAACAAGAGGATGAGCGACACCAGCTAAACGGTTTTGTTTGTGGGCTGCCTCCGCGTGAACGTCAAATTATGGAAATGCGCTTTGGTATGAACGGCTACCCGGAATACACTCAAAAACAGGTGGCTGACGCGCTTGGTATATCACAGTCATATATATCACGGCTCGAAAAGCGAATTATAGTAAAACTAAAAAAACAAATTGAAAAAGCGGTGTAATCGGTGTAAAATATAATCGGTGATAATAAATGATTTATTTTCAAATATATCTTTGCGCTATTAACATAATAGCAATAATAGTTTGCACAGCCGATAAAATTAAAGCACAATTAAACAAATGGCGCATAAGCGAAAAAACGCTTTTGGCAATTAGTGTTATCGGTGGCGCGTTAGGTATGTATATAACCATGCTTATCATACGCCACAAGACCAAGCACAAGACATTTATGATAGGTCTGCCGTTTCTCATTCTCGTACATGTGGTTGCAATACTGCTTTATTTGCAACGCAACGCTTGACAAAGCATATAATGTGATATAAAATAAGTAAAACAAAATATTCTTCGGGGCGGGGTGCAATTCCCCACCGGCAGTTAAAGCCTGCGAGCCTTTACGGGTTGATTTGGTGCAATTCCAAAGCCGACGGTACAGTCCGGATGATAGAAGAAAAGTAATACTTTGTATTTTTACGCCCCCACATTTTTTGTGGGGGTTTTACTTTTGGGGTGGTTATATGGCACAAAAAACAAATTTAAAAAAGCTGTCGGTTACGGCTATGCTTTGCGCACTTGCATATATTTGTATGTTTGTTTTTAAATTCAAGGCAGGTTTTTTAACCTTTGATTTAAAGGATGCAGTGCTTACCGTTGTAGCGTTTTTATACGGACCTATTTACGGTATGACATCGGCCGTTTTAGTAGCCTTGCTTGAGTTTGTTACGGTAAGTGATACCGGCGTTTACGGGCTGCTTATGAACGCGCTGTCTAGCGTGGTGTTTACCGGCACTTGCGGCGTGATTTATAAATACAGAAGAACGCTTTTAGGGGCTATTATGGGGGGTGTTTCGGCAGTGTTTGCAATGACCGCTGTAATGCTTGTGGCAAATATATTTATAACCCCATTTTATATGGGCGTTGGACGCGACGAGGTAGCAAGCATGATACCTACGCTTTTGTTGCCGTTTAATCTTCTCAAGGGCATAGTAAATGCCGCAATTACTATGATTATTTATAAGCCGATTACGTCTGCATTGAAAAGAGTTGGACTATCTGCTCCTTCCGCTAAAAAAACCGATGTTGAAAAGTTTATTTTACTTGCAATAGGCGCAATAACGCTTTTAGTAATAGCTGTTTTGGTAATTTTGTTTATGCTAAACGGCGAATTCCAAATGTTTGGCTCAAAATAACAGTTGACAAATAAAAAAAGTAGTAGTAAAATACTACACGACAAATAAATATATAGTCCTTATCAAGAGCGACGGAGGGTACAGGCCCTGTGAAGTCCGGCAACCTGAGCTATTCAAGGTGCCAAATCCTGCGGATTATCCGAAAGATAAGATTTTTTAAAAGCCGTTTATCTTTTGGTAAGCGGCTTTGATTTTTGCATGGAGGAATAGAATATGTATAAAAAGTTATTTACTTCTGAATCGGTAAATGAAGGGCATCCCGATAAGGTGTGTGACCAAATTTCTGACGCGATACTTGACGCAATGCTCGCGCAGGACAAGTATTCTCGTGTAGCGTGCGAAACCTTTTGCACCACCGATATTGTAAACGTAATGGGCGAAATTACCACAAACGCTAATGTTGATATTGAGGCAGTTGTTCGCGAGGTTTTGTGCGATATTGGCTACAACAGCAAGGAAGAGGCTTGCTTTGACGGTAAGACCTGCAAGGTAATTGTAAACCTAGATAAGCAGTCACCCGATATTGCGATGGGTGTCGATAATTCGCTCGAATTAAAAGACGGTGAAGACGACAAATATAACCAACACGGTGCAGGCGATCAGGGCATGATGTTTGGTTACGCTTGTGACGAAACACCCGAGTTTATGCCACTTGCTATTTCTTTGGCGCATAAAATGTCATATAAACTTACCTGTGTTCGCAAGTCGGGCGAGCTTTCATATCTTCGTCCTGACGGTAAAACACAGGTTACTATCGAGTATAACGAGGACGGTACACCAAAGCGTGTTGATGCGGTTGTTGTATCTACCCAGCACAGTGCCGATATCGACCTTGAAACACTGCGAAAAGACGTTTTGGAAAAGATAATTAAGCCGGTTATTCCAGAGTCGCTTATGGATGACGAAACACAAATCTTTATAAACCCAACAGGCCGTTTTGTTATAGGCGGTCCACAGGGCGACACGGGTCTTACAGGCCGTAAGATTATTGTTGATACATACGGCGGCGCAGCTCGTCACGGCGGCGGTGCATTCTCGGGCAAGGATCCTACAAAGGTTGACCGCAGTGCCGCATATGCAGCCCGTTACGTTGCTAAAAACATTGTAGCCGCAGGCATCGCATCAAAATGTGAAGTGCAGTTAGCCTATGCTATCGGTGTAGCAAAGCCTGTTTCAATTATGGTTGACACATTTGGTACCGGTAAATATAACGATGTTGTTATTGCTGATGCAGTGCAAAAGGTGTTTGACCTTCGCCCTGCTGCAATAATTGACAAGCTACAATTACGCAGACCGATTTACCGCAAGACCTCAAACTACGGTCACCTTGGCCGTGAAGATCAAGGCTTCACTTGGGAAAAGACCGATAAAACCGAAGAATTAAAAGCAATACTCTGCTAATATTATATAAAAAGGAGAAACAATTATGAGCAACTATAATATAGAAACCAAATGTGTTCAGGGTGGCTATACCCCCGGTAACGGTGAGCCACGCCAGATACCGATTATACAAAGCACAACCTTTAAATATGCTACAAGTGAAGATATGGGTAAGCTTTTTGATTTGGAAGCATCGGGCTATTTTTACACGCGTCTTCAAAATCCAACCAATGACTCGGTAGCTGCAAAAATTTGTGAGATGGAGGGCGGCACCGCCGCTATGCTTACGTCCAGCGGTCAAGCAGCGTCTTTCTACTCAATATTCAACATTGCTTCTTGTGGTGACCACGTTGTATCAAGCTCTACCATTTATGGTGGCACTTACAATCTTTTTGCCGTTACTATGAAGCGTATGGGCATTGACTTTACCTTTGTAAGCCCCGACTGTTCTGATGAGGAACTCGAGGCGGCTTTCCGTCCAAACACAAAAGCAGTATTTGGTGAAACAATAGCAAACCCTGCACTTACCGTTCTTGACATTGAGCGTTTTGCAAATGCGGCTCACGCACACGGCGTGCCACTAATTATTGATAACACTTTTGCTACTCCTGTAAACTGCCGTCCTTTTGAGTGGGGCGCAGATATCGTAACCCATTCTACCACAAAGTATATGGATGGTCACGGTGCAGGCGTTGGCGGTTGTATTGTAGATAGCGGTAAATTTGACTGGACAAAATACCCTGACAAATTCCCCGGTCTTTGCACACCCGATGACAGCTATCATGGTGTCACCTATACCGAGCGTTTTGGTCTTGAGGGCGCATATATCACCAAGGCAACCGCACAGCTTATGCGTGACTTTGGCTCAATCCAGTCACCGCAAAACGCATTTCTTTTAAACCTTGGACTTGAAAGCTTGCACCTTCGCATTAAAAAGCATTGTGAAAACGGTTTGGCAGTAGCAAAATTCCTTAAAAATGATGATCGTATTGCTTGGGTAACATACCCAAATCTTGAAGGCGACAAGTATTACGACCTTGCTAAAAAATACCTACCAAACGGTGGTTGTGGTGTTGTTAGCTTTGGTGTAAAGGGCGGCAGAAAAGCGGCCGAAAGCTTTATGAAAAACCTGAAGCTTGCCGCTATTGAAACCCACGTTGCCGATGCGCGCAGCTGTTGCTTGCACCCTGCAAGTGCTACACACCGTCAGATGAATGATGCCGAACTTGAAGCTGCAGGAATTTCAGCCGACCTTGTTCGTTTTTCTTGCGGTATTGAAAGCGCCGACGACCTAATCGCCGACATAAAACAAGCCTTAGATAATATTTGATTAAAAGGAGCATAAAAATGCCCATTAAAATACCTAACGATTTACCTGCGGTAAAGATTTTAAATGATGAAAATATCTTTGTAATGACCGAAACTCGTGCCATTACACAGGACATTCGTCCGCTTAAAATTTTATTGCTTAACCTTATGCCTAAAAAGATTGAAACCGAAACACAGCTTTCGCGTCTTTTGGGCAACTCACCGCTTCAGGTGGATTTTGAGTTTATACACACAAAAAGCCACGTTTCAAAAAACACATCTGCCGAGCATCTTTTTACCTTTTATAAAACCTTCGATGATGTAAAAGACAAAACATTTGACGGTATGATTATTACGGGGGCGCCGGTTGAGCAGATGCCATTTGAAGAGGTTGAATATTGGCCGGAGCTTTGCGAGATAATGGAGTGGACCAAAACCCACGTTCATAGCACGTTTCATATTTGTTGGGGCGCACAGGCAGGTCTTTATTATCACTATGGTGTAAATAAATATCCGCTACCTGAAAAGCTTTTTGGCATATTCCCACACAAAGCCGATTATAAAAAGTCTATGCTTTTGCGTGGCTTTGACGATGTGTTTATGGTACCGCAATCCCGTCATACCACCATAAAAACCGAGGATGTAGCGGCAGTGCCAGAGCTTAAAATACTTGCATCTAACGAAAAGTGTGGTATATATGCCATAGCCACCGAAGGTGGTAAGCAAATTTTTATAACAGGACACAGCGAATACGACGCCGATACCCTTAAAAATGAGTATTTGCGTGATTTGAATGCAGGATTGCCCATTAAAGTGCCCGAAAACTATTTTCCCGATGATAACCCCGAAAATGAGCCGCTTGTTACCTGGCGTTCACACGCTAATTTGCTTTATAGCAACTGGCTTAACTATTTTGTATATCAGACAACACCGTATGATATAAAAGAAATAAATAAATAATAAAAAAGCGTTGATGAAATTCATCAACGCTTTTGCTTTATTAAAGTCCAAATGCATAGCCTGCCGCAATACCAAGGCCTGCCGAAATGCAGATAACCAGCACAGGAGGTATTTTGATTTTCTTTGAAAACACAAGAAACAAGCTTAACGCAAATATTACCAACGAAACGTAAAATTCGGTAGATCTAAAGAGAGATGGGCTAAATCCCGCAGGGATAAACACCGTAATTGCCATTGAAATTACCGCCGAAGCAATAAGACCAATAGCCGTTGGCTTTAGCCCTGTCATAACGCCTTTTACGATATGGCTGCTTTGAAATTGCTTATAAAAATGCGCAACTATTAGTATTACGATAAACGACGGCAAAACCACACCAAGTGTGGCACAAGCTGCACCAAGAATTCCTTCTTGTGATGCACCGACATAGGTCGCCATATTTATAGCAAACGGGCCGGGAGTTGATTCGCTAAGCGCTACAAAGTCAACGATTTGGCTTTCTTCCAGCCACCCCCACGCTATAACCTGCTCTTGCGCTATGCGCAGCATTGCAAGTCCGCCACCAAAGGTAAACGCCCCTATTTTGAAAAAGGTCCAAAAAAGATCCCAAAATATCATTTGTTAGCCCTCCTTCGCAATATGGAGTAGCTGACAAGTCCAAAAACAGCGGAGGCTATAATAATATAAAAAGTGTTTATCGGAACAAATTTTGCTATGACTACCGACGTTATAACAGAAAAGGCGATAACGGTATATGAAACCCAGGTTTTTTCACATTTTTTATACATAGATACAAGTGCTTTAAGCACCAGTGCCAAAACGCAGGCACGAATACCCATAAATGCGTATTGTACGGGTTTTAGATGCTGAAATTCATCCAAAACAAAAAACACAACCAACATTATCAAAAATGATGGAACAACCACGCCAAGCGTTGAGGCAATTGAGCCTAACACCCCGCACACGCGATAACCCACAAAGGTGGCAGAGTTTACCGCAATTGGTCCGGGCGTGGATTCGGAAATAGCAACAATTTCTAAAATATCATCGTCGGTTATCCATTTATTCTTGACGGTAACCTCGTGTTGAATTAGCGGAATCATTGCATAACCGCCACCAAATGTGAATGCACCTATTTTAAAAAAGGTGATAAAAAGCTTTAACGCTTTTTTGAAACTACTCATTTATTATTCCTCATCCTTGCCACAGCAGCGCTTATACTTTTTGCCGCTGCCACACGGGCACAATGCGTTCTTGCTAACAACGCCCTTACCGCGAACGGTTAAAGGCTTGTTGTCGCCGGCAACAGTTTCTTCGGCAACCTTTTCGCGCTTAACATCTTCGTTTTTGCGCACGCGAACCGATAGAGCAAGTTTTGCGGTCTGTTCGCGAATAGAATCGGTCATAGCCGAGAACATATCATAGCTTTCGTTGCGATATTCTACAACAGGGTTGTGCTGGCCGTAGCCGCGCAGACCAATGCCTTGACGCAACTGATCCATAGCGTCAATATGATCCATCCAGTTAGAGTCAACACTGCGAAGCAATACTACGCGCTCAATTTCGCGCATAACGTCGCTGCCAAATTCAGCTTCGCGCTCTTCATATTTTTTGTGTGCAGTTGCCTTTAGTTTTTCAGCAACCTCTTCAGCCTCGACACCAAACAACTTTTCACTTGTAAATTCGGTATCGTCTAAATCTATAATCCAGCCTGCGAAATGCTCGCGTAGGCCCTTGATATCACGCTCGTCGTCTTCGTCGTTAAGATAAATCTTGGTGTAGATATCAATCGTGTCATCAATGTATTTAAGTACGCTATCTTTAATGCTTTCACCTTCAAGCACGCGGTTGCGCTGGGAATAGATGAGTTCACGTTGCTTATTCATAACGTCGTCGTATTCAAGCACGTTCTTACGTGAAGCAAAGTTCATGCCTTCCTTACGCTTTTGAGCATTTTCAATGGTTTTTGAAAGCATACCACTCTCAAGCGGCATATTTTCGTCGATATGCATGGTGCTCATTATTGCGGCAATACGCTCACCACCATATAGACGCATAAGGTCATCGTCAAGCGCTATATAAAACTTAGTGCAACCGGGGTCGCCCTGACGACCTGCACGACCACGAAGCTGATTATCAATTCGACGTGAGTCGTGACGCTCGGTACCAATTATACAAAGACCGCCACTTTCTCTTACTGCTTCAGCGCTGGGGGCGATTTCGGCCTTAAATTGTGTATAGTATTCTTTAAATTTTTCTCGTGCGGCAATAATGTCGGCATTATCGGTTTCGCCAAAGCCCGTAGCTTCAAGTATCATCTCTTCGCTAAGTCCATCGTGACGGAGAGCTGACTTTGCCATATATTCTGCATTACCGCCAAGCATAATGTCGGTACCACGACCTGCCATATTAGTAGCAATGGTAACAGCACCCGGTACACCTGCCTGAGCGATTATCTCGGCCTCTTTTTCGTGATGCTTTGCGTTGAGCACGTTGTGCTTTATGCCACGCTTTTTAAGCATGCTTGACAAAAGCTCTGACTTTTCGATGGTAACTGTACCAACAAGAACAGGTTGATTTTTTGCATGGCACTCAACGATATGCTCTATAACGGCATTAAACTTAGCACGTTCGGTTTTGTAAACAACATCGTTCTCGTCAATACGTGCAATAGGCTTATTGGTTGGAATTTCAACAACGTCAAGCTTATAAATTTCTTGAAATTCGGTTTCCTCGGTCATAGCGGTACCGGTCATACCCGAAAGCTTATTATATAGGCGGAAAAAGTTTTGGAAGGTAATAGTAGCAAGTGTTTTTGACTCTCTTTCTACCTTAACCCCTTCTTTTGCTTCAATAGCCTGATGCAAGCCTTCATTATAACGTCTGCCGTACATAAGACGACCGGTAAATTCATCAACAATGATAACTTCGCCGTCTTTTACAACATAGTCAACGTCACGCTTCATAATGCCGTGTGCGCGGATTGCTTGGTTGATGTGGTGTGCTATTTCAATGTTTTCACTATCGTTAAGATTTTCAATTTGGAAATATTGCTCGGCCTTTTTAACACCATCGGGAGTAAGAATTGCGGTGTTTGCCTTTTCGTCAACAACAAAGTCGCCATCGTAAGCGGCGTCCTCATCGCTGGCCTTATCATCCATTTCCTTAACTATAACTTTTTTAAGTGATTTTGCTAAAGCATTTGCCTTGGTGTAAAGGTCGGTTGATTTGCTGCCCTGACCCGAAATAATAAGCGGAGTACGAGCCTCGTCTATTAGTATAGAGTCAACCTCGTCGACAATGGCAAAGTTATGCTCACGCTGAACCTTTTGCTCTTTGTACGTTACCATATTATCACGCAAATAGTCAAAGCCAAGTTCGTTGTTGGTGCAATAGGTAATGTCTGCATTGTATGATTCGCGCTTTTCGTCCTTGTTCATACCGTGTATGATAAGACCGACCGAAAGACCTAAGAAACGGTATAACTTACCCATCCACTCCGAGTCGCGCTTTGCAAGGTAGTCATTGACTGTTACAATGTGAACACCCTTGCCGGTAAGTGCATTTAGATATGCAGGAAGGGTAGCAACAAGTGTTTTACCCTCACCGGTTTTCATTTCGCTTATACGGCCTTGGTGCAATATGATACCGCCTAAAATTTGAACGGGGAAGTGGCGCATACCAAGTACGCGGTCGCCGGCTTCACGGCAAACGGCAAAAGCCTCGGGCAAAATGTCGTCTAATGTTTCGCCTGTGCTAAGACGGGTTTTAAATTCCTCTGTTTTATCGCGAAGTTCATCATCGCTTAAAGCGCGATATTCTTCTTCATAAGACAAAACGCGGTCAAGCAGCGGCTTAATGCGTTTTATCTCTTTTTCGCTGTAGTTGCCAAAAATGGCTTTAAGTAATCCCATAATTAACCTCTTTGTAAAAATAATTATATATATTATATAACATAATCGTTAAGAAATAAAGTGTTATTTGAGGGTAAATTCACCACTGCTAAAAGAAAGCCCCGAGGTGTAGTGTAACTTTCCGTTTTGGTCTATGAAAACCGCCTCGGTATCGGGTGTTTTTTCGATAAGCTTTTTAGCTTCTTCCAGACCTAATAAAATACTGATTGTAGAAAGTGCGTCAGCATCCATAGATGAATCGGTTATTATAGTAGCCGAAGTCAAATCGCTATCGCACGCATAGCCGGTTTTGGGGTCTAAAATGTGGTGATACAATTTTATATCGGCAGGAATATATCGCTCGTAAGTGCCCGACGTTACCACCGTTTTATTGCGCAACTTTAATGTAGCGGCAATTTCGTTTTCGGTAAATGGCTTTTTAATACCCACGGTATAATCACGTTCACCAAAAACCACTATATTTCCACCAAGGTCTATGATAC
This sequence comes from Clostridia bacterium, assembly GCA_017513195.1. Classification (GTDB taxonomy): domain Bacteria; phylum Bacillota; class Clostridia; order Oscillospirales; family Acutalibacteraceae; genus UBA737. The sequence continues at coordinate 82,944 of JAFXGM010000031.1, forward strand.
CCTCTGATACTTCTTGTTCTTTAAAATATTCGCGTAATCTATCGGCAATATAGCCTTTGGCAATGCCGCCAAGGTCTATTTTTTTGCCGTTTAAATTTACATAGTTTTCGTCTGTTTCTATGCTCTGATAATCAATATTTTTAAGCGCCGCGGCAATTTCGTCGCGCGAGGGAATAATTTCGTTATTAAAATCCCAAAGTGAACTTACAGGGTAGATGGTAATATCAAACTTACCGCCCGATAAATTGCCGTAATATATAGCTTTTTCTATAATTTTTACGGTGTGCTCATCAACCTCTACAAATCCGGTTGAAGTGTTAAGATTATATACGTCGCTTCCTTTTTTTGTACGGCTTAGCAGCTTCTCGTAATCCTCACAAAGTGCAAAAGCACCGTCAAGCGTTTCGCTGTCGCAATCGGCGGTCAGCGATACTACGGTGTCAAGCAAAAAGCGGGTATCTTTATTTTCCTGCGAAGCGCATCCGCAAAGCATTAGCAGGACAAGGGTTAAATTAACAGATATAATCTTTTTCATAAAAAGTATTATACAATATCTTCACTTTTTTGTAAAGATATGTTAAAATAATTATAATGGTTATCGAAGGTGGAAATAGCTAATTTAGCTATTTCAACATCCAACAATCATTATAATTGTGGTATAAGGCGGTGAGTGTTTTGAAAAAGGGTGACTTTATAATAATTGCTACAGTAGCTCTGGCGGCTATTTTATCGGTAGTGTTATTATTTTCTCTTTCAAAACAGGGAAGCCGAGTTATAATAAAGCAAAACAATGAGGTTGTTTACGACGAAAGCATTGACAAAAACGTTAACTTTAATACAGGCACAAACGTGGTTGTTGTAAAAGACGGAACGGTGTTTGTAAGTGAGGCTAACTGTAAAAATCAGGTTTGTGTTGCAAGTGGTAAAATTTCAAAAAAGGGTGAAAGCATTATATGTCTTCCAAACAAAGTGATGGTAGAAATAAAATAAATATAAAACGCCTTACCCTTTATGCAATGCTTGTAGCAGTGTGTCTTATAGTAGGCTATTTAGAAAGCATTTTGTCAATCAGCCTTACCGCCATTGCGCCCGGTATAAAAATCGGACTTTCAAACGCGGTGGTACTAACGCTTATTTGTACGGGAGACATAAAGGGTGCGTGGGCAATAAATATTGCACGTATATGCCTATCAGCGCTGCTTTTTGGCTCGCCGATATCGTTTTTTCTGTCGCTGTCGGGTGGTGTGGCTTCAACGCTTGTTGCGTGCCTTTTAAGCAGGCTAAAAAGTGTGAGTATTATAGGTATCAGCATTGCGGGCGGCGTATTACATAACGTTTTTCAGCTTGTTGCCGCTGTGTTCATAACAGGAGCCGGGGTTGTTTACTATCTGCCGATACTCTTATTATTGGGCGGAGTGTGTGGCGCATTTTGCGGTGTAATGGCACAGCTTATTTTTATCAAAAGTAAAATTTTTAAATACTAGAGAGGAAGCACGGTATGTGTGGATTTGTAGGCTTTACAAACTATATAAATGATGATGGCGTACTGCTTGGCAGTATGATGGACAAAATTGTTCATCGCGGTCCGGACGCAGCAGGAAGTTATGTCGACAGTGACATTGCTCTGGGTTTTCGAAGGTTAAGCATTATAGACCTTGAGGGCGGTAATCAGCCTATGTTTAACGAGGATGGTACATTGGTATTGGTCTTTAACGGTGAAATATACAACTACAAGCAGCTTCGAGAAGAGCTTGCAGAGTTAGGTCACACCTTTGGCACCAATGCCGACAGCGAGGTTGTGCTTCACGGCTTTGAGGCTTGGGGCAGTGAGGTTGTAAGCCGTCTTCGCGGTATGTTTGCGTTTGTGATTTACAACAAGGATGATAAGAGCATCTTTGGTGCGCGTGATATGTTTGGTATAAAACCGTTTTATTACACCTTTACCGAAAACAGTTTTCTTTTCGGCTCCGAAATCAAGGCATTTATTGCGCATCCCGAATTTAAAAAGCAGCTAAACGAGCAAGCACTTGCACATTATCTGTCTTTCCAATATTCACCTACCGAGGAGACGTTTTTTAAGGGTACGTATAAGCTGCCGCCTGCGCATTATTTTACTTTTAAAGACGGCAAACTCGAAAAAACACGTTATTTCAAACCCGAGTTTAACGTGGTTCCGGGCGTTTTACCCTTTTATGCAGACGAGGTAGATAAGACCGTTCGTGAATCGGTAGAGGCACATAAAATTGCCGACGTAGAGGTAGGCTCGTTTTTGTCAAGCGGCATTGATTCAAGCTATATTGCTGAGGCCGCCAAGGTAGATAAAACCTTCACCGTAGGCTTTGAGAGCGGCGACGGCGACCGATACAACGAAATTGGTTTTGCAAAGCAGTTTGCCGATACTATTGGTGTTGAAAACATTTCAAAGGTAATAACCCCCGAGGAGTATTGGACAGAGTTTCCAAAAATTCAGTACCATATGGATGAGCCGCTTGCCGACCCTGCCGCTATTGCACTTTATTTTGTTAGTAAATTGGCGTCAGAGCACGTAAAGGTTGTAATGTCGGGCGAGGGGGCAGACGAGCTGTTTGGCGGTTATCGTATTTACGCGGAGCCGTTAACCCTTACCTTTTATGACAGAATGCCCTTTGCACTTCGCCGCGTTATATCAAAGGTGTGCGAATATCTACCAAAAGTACACGGCATTAATTATCTTATTCGCCGCGGAAAAACCATTGAAGAGCGTTACATAGGCAACGCAAACATTTTTACCAAAAAAGAGAGAGACACACTACTAAAAAGCGAGGCGGCAAAATCAGCACCACAGCCTAAAATTTTGTGTGACAAATTTTATGATGAGGTAGCAAATAAAGATGACGTTACCAAGATGCAGTATCTTGACATAAATATGTGGCTTATGGGTGACATATTGCTTAAAGCCGATAAAACCAGCATGGCAAATTCACTTGAGTTACGAGTACCGTTCCTTGATAAAAAGGTTATGGAATTGGCGGCCACATTACCGCTTGACTGCCGCGTTAATACGGTTAGCACAAAATTAGCGCTTCGCAGTGCAGCAGAAAAAACCTTGCCACGCATCACTGCACAAAAGGACAAGCTAGGTTTTCCTGTGCCTATTCGCGAGTGGTTAAGACAGGACGAATATTACGGCACCGTAAAAGAGGCCTTTACAGGTGAAACGGCCGAAAAGTATTTTAATACCAAGGGCTTGCTTCGTTTGCTTGACGCACATAGAGATGGTAAAATAGATTTAAGCCGAAAAATATGGACCGTTTATACGTTTTTGGTATGGCACAAAGAATATTTTGAATAAGGCTGTAAACAATAACACCGCAGCGATACATTGTTGCGGTGTTATTTTAAAAAATTTTAATTCTAACAAAAAAACACTTGCAATATAATAAGTTATGTAGTATAATACTTTAGCACTCACAAGAGGCACATAAATATCGCGGGGTAGAGCAGTTGGTAGCTCGTCGGGCTCATAACCCGGAGGTCGTTGGTTCAAGTCCTTCCCCCGCAACCAAAAAAACTCGGAACACCATTTGGTGTGCCGAGTTTTTTCTTTTTGGTTAAGAGGTAAGATTTTGTGTTACGCTCTCGGGTTATGAGCCCGAAGGGCGAATAAGACGGGGTGAGGTTGCGAGCGCGTCCGGTGGACGAAGAAGCGAGCAAAACGAAGCGTCGCGGTCAAAGTTCATAGGCGCTCCAAGCCGTTATGAACTTTGGGCACCGCAAGAGGGCAAGCGGCAAAGCCGCGCGATAATTGGTTCAAGTCGTCCCGCAACCAACATTGCGAACCGATTTAGATATCGGGGCAAGAAATCCAGTAACCTGGGCGGTTACTGGATTTTTTTATCCCTTTTTTAAAGTGAAACTGGGTAGATATCCTAAGCCAAAACGGCTTTCGGGGAGGACTTGAACTAAATTCAACAGATATCAAGGGGCAGATTTTACGATTAATTTTGTAAAGTCTGCCCCCTTTTTTTGTTTTTATAAATGTTAAATGTTTGTGTCTTGAAGAACAGCTCCTAGCTGGAGAAAAGCAAGTTTATTTTCTCCCTTGCGACCCGTTCATTGCAATACACAAAATTAAACTCACCACTAATCTGCATATCTGCAACAGAGAAGGTGGCAAGGTCGTC